>JAYVUA010000047.1:0-48042 GCA_043788255.1 Anaerolineales bacterium
GCCTGCCTGCCGTCTTTCTTCCATTTGCTCTCTCGTTAGGTACGATGGCTTCCATGTCATCCTTTTATTGTAAGGCTATTTTCGTTACCCTGAATAGTACTAAATATACTGAAAATTTTCCGCTTTCCAAAGTAAAAATGCCCCTTTATCTATATCAAGTTCCCCGCTTGAGCCTGTTACAACGGAAAGGGTTTTATTTTCTATAACTAAAGAATTCACTGGCGTAAGTGCAGTATCTTTACATTAGGGCATGCCATCCATACTGGAACCGCCCATATCGGCAGCATCCAAAACAGGAACGGTCAACGGAATATCTTCATGGTGCATAAAATGCAGCGTTATCATGATCTTATCCCCTACTTTCAAATCCTTTTTGAGACCAATAAGCATAATGTGCAATCCGCCCGGTTCAAAGCCAATTTCTGCATCGATAGGAAGCGGAATAGATGTCAATGAGGTCATCTGCATAACATCATTGGCATCCACTTCACTTTTTTGGAGTTCGACTGTTTCAGCAGCGTCAGTGGACGCGCCGATTAATTCATCGGCGTTTTCTGAATGATTATGCATCAGTAAATACACTGCACTGGTATCGCCTTGTGCTGCTGCACGCATCCAAGGGTCGTGCGCTTCAATATCCGTCCCTTCTTCGCCTGCAGCGTCGCAGGCGCTCAAAAGCAGAGTTACTACTAAAATCAACATCAAAATTCTTTTCATAATTTATCTCTTCCTTTTTATTTGAGTATCACTGAACCAAATGCTCTATCAATGCATTGTTCTGTTTAAGTAACGAACGGCTTCTTCCATGTTTGCTTTTGTACCGCCAAAGCCTTTTTGAAATTTATCTGCATCTCCCTGTGATCCAAAACTTAAGACACTGGGTACACAGCAAATATTTAAATCGCTTCCAACAACATATATTGCCTGAGTTGCACTGACCATATATCCATGTAAATAATCAGATGTAAGAGATTGAGAGACTTTTTTTGTTTGAGCTTGAAGCATCAAACCGCAATGGGCACAGCACGTATGCTTTTGCTCACCATTTTCAAGGCGAACAATAAAAATTGTCCGCGCCGAAATGGGTTTGTTGCACATGGCACATTGTTCATCTTTTGAGATGGAAAGTTTTTTTGTTATTGAGACGCCGCCATGTTTTTTTTGAAGATGCCCCAAAGCAGCCAGCCTGTTGAGGTCGCGGTGGATGGTCATGTTGGAAACGCCAAAAGAATCGGCAAGCTCCTGAATGGTGGCGTTGCCATGTTCCTGCACATGTTCCAATATTTTTTTATCACGATCAATGGAGGAGGAAGTCATAATGTTATATTTTGTTACCTTTAACAATAGATGACAAACTATAACAAATCCGTTCTACTTCGTCAAGTTACATTCTACCTTTTTCAGGATGATATTTTCTCCCCCGCCATGTCACTCCCTGACCTGACAATATTTTCCATGCCGAGGCCAGCATCATGGCTGCAAAAACACCTGCACCCAAAGGTATTGTCAACGCATACCATGCAGAGATATTCATTTTGCTTGCAACTCTTGCGCGCATATAAATTAAAACTCCCCAAACCAATAATGCCTGGAAGATAACTGCAACTGCCAGCAATCCACCACCATTTAGAAACCATAGTCCGCCAAGAATAGGCCATATGGGAAGAAATATAGCTGCGATCAAAGCAAGTGTTGCTCCAAAAGCGCCAAGCAATAGCATCCCTGGATGATCGCGCAGGCCAAGGTAAATATTTTTTGTCCAGCCTTCCCACATGGTCGGCAGGGACGTGTACATGCGCGTGCTCAAGACCTGCATACCATCAGCAACGATCAGACGATGACCATTCCATTTAACTTGTTCAGCGATCGCTTTATCTTCGACGATCTGATCTTTTACTTTTTCGTGTCCGCCAATGAGGTTGTAGATACTTCGCTTGATCATGATAAATTGACCATTCGCCACGGCATCGCGCTTATTTGGATCATTGACCTTGCGTGGAGAGAAGCCCACCGAGAGTGCGGTCATCACGAGCGGCATCACAACTTTCTCCCAAAATGATCCGAGTATCTGTTGATTCATCGTGGTGAACAGGTCTGCCTCTGTTTCAATGGCCTTGGCATAACAGGATGAAAGACAGTTTGGTTTGAGAAATGTATCCGCATCTACAAAGCATAACCACTCGCCGCGTGCAGAAGCTGAGGTTTGATATAAAGCATGAGGTTTTCCAGCCCAGCCTGCGGGTAGGTCTGATCCGCTGATTGGGAGCAGGCGAGAGTCGCGGGATGCAATTTTTGTTAATTGAGTCAGGGTCGAATCGGTGGAGCGGTCATCCAAAACAATGACTTCGATGTTCGGGTAATCCTGTGCTAGCACAGCTTCCACACAGTTGCGGATATTTTGTTCTTCGTTGCGCGCCGGAATACAAACTGAAATAAGCGGAGCATTTGCAGGCGGCGGCACGGAGTTAACAACAATATCAAGATGGTATTGGTTATGAACCCAATAAATAATAATGAGTGCGAGAGTAAAGAGAATAGTAGAGATAATGAAATAAGTCATATAAGTAGTTGGTAATTGGTAACTAACAAATTATCAATTACGATTGTTTTAGATAACCTTTACCGAACTCCCGCGCTCGGTCTTCTCAACTTCAATACGATTTGGAAATGCATCTTTGAGTTCGTCCAAATGCGTAATGATGAGGATTTTTGCAAAATCATTTTTCACGAGGTTGATGGCTTCGATCAATTTTTGACGTCCCTGTATATCCTGTGAGCCAAAGCCTTCGTCAATGACCAGGGTTTGCAGACGTGCACCTTTACGCTGCGCAAGGATTTCAGAGAGAGCGAGGCGAATCGCAAAATTAACGCGGAAAGCTTCACCGCCTGAGTACATTTCGTAATCACGCAGACCCGCAGAATCGCTGATCTGAATATCAAGTGTTTCCTTTAAGTCATCACGTTTTTTATCTTTATATTCCGCCTGGGTCACAAAGCGAATCGACATTTGCCCATCACTTAATCTCTCAAGCAAATCGTTTGCCTTTTGTTCGATTTGCGGAAGAGCCTGTTCGATCAACAAAGCGGGTACGCCGTCTTTACCGAAAGCGCGTTCCAATGTTTTATGGCGGACAATATTCTGACTAAGTTCATCACGCTGATTCAAGTAATCGGTTTTACGAGTTCGCAGAGTGGCAAGTACATCCACTTTTTGGCGAGCTGCACCAACCTGATCACGTGTTCGATTTTCATCCTCACGGATCGAGAATAACTCGCGTTCCGCTTTATTGATATTGGGAGAAAGGGTTTCAGACTCGGCCAATGCCTGAGCGGCCTCATTGTGAGACTTTTCCTGTTCAGCAACTTCTGCGCTCTTCTTTTTCCGATCTTCTTCAGAATTTTTTATTTCAATTTCAATTTGTTTGATAACTTGTCGGGCCGAATCGAGCTTGCGATATTCATCATCTATTTCCCGCAGTTCAAGCTCTTCACTGCGTTTTTCATCATGTAAAGAAGCATCGTATCCAAGTTTGGCGAGCTCTTTATCCAGTTTGGATAATTGCTTGCGCGCGTCAATCGCATAGGATTCTTTTTCAAGTTCCCTGGTTACCAACGTCAGGCGTTTTTTACCTGTTTTCTCCCATCCCTTCGCAATGACCTGTAGAGATTCAATTCGCTCAGTGAGCTGCGAGATCGTGTTCGAGAATTTCAGGCGATCATTTTCTGCATTGGCAAGTTTTGCAATACGCAAAGAAAATTGTTCAAGTTCTTTTTCAAGCTGGTCGCCTTCAGTCTTGTTGGAGCGGAATTTATCCCCTTTTTGCTTACCTTCCTCTTCCAATTGTTTAAGAGTCGCTTTACGATGCTTTTCAGTCAGGTCCTGCCCGCACAATGGACAGGTTGCTCCATTCGCAGCCTTGAGCGATTCGATGCGTCCCTTCAAGCTGTTCATGTTTTCTTTAAGCGCTTCGTTTTCCGCTTTTAATGCGGCCTGCCGCTCGCGGGAATCATTCCTGTTTTTTTCCAATTCCAAACGTCCGACAACTTTAGCTTCGGCTTCGTTTAAATCACTGTTTGCCTTTTCGATATCAGAATTTAACTCTCTAATCGAAGAGTTCTGATTGCTGATCTCTTCCTGTTCAATTAATAATCCACGCTGTTCTTCTTCCAAAGTAGCTTTTTCAACAGCGATCTGCTTCTGCAAAGGTTCGCGTTCCTTTTCGTGTTCACGAAACTCCGCGGCAACTTTATCAAGTTCTTCCAATTCTTTTCGGTTTTTTTGCCAGACCTTATAAGTTGACTCGATATCCTTTGCGCGACTCAAGAGGTCGGCATAGGCAGTTCGCTCTGCTTCTTTTTCAGCAAAGCGCGACTCAAGCAACACAAGGTCCTTTCGGGCGCGATCAAGTGACCGTGATAAGGTCTCTGCCAACTTGCGCTGTTGATCGAGCATGGCCGCGTTTTTTCTAATATTCTCCAATGCAGCTTCCTGCACGGCACGGGTAGAAGATGATTGTTTCAGTGAATTCTCAAGTTCCGCAAGGCGATTTCTGCGGACTTCTTCTTCCGCAAGTTCAGCATCAATCTCCGCAATACGGCCATCCAAGCTTTGCACATCGATTTCGAGGTCTCTGCGCTTTTCAGCGGTGCGGTCTTTATAAGTATCCCAAACTTCCAAACCAAGGATGGTACTTAAAACTGTTTTCCGCTCACTAGCCTTCTTTTGAGTAAATTGGTCAGCTTTGCCCTGCAAAAAGAAGGAGGCGTTGATAAATGTTTCATAATCAAGCCGAAGTGTCTGCTCGATCCGCGCTTGTGTATCGCGCGTCGTTTTCTCCGTCAATGGCTTCCAATTCTCGTTATCCTGAACTTGAAATTCAAGGACGGTGCTTTTCCCGCGCGGCAAAGTCCTCTGCACGCGAAACACATTGCCTTCATATTTAAAGGTCAAGGCAACTTCTGCGGCTTTTACATCCAAATTCAAATTAATAACATCCGTGCTTTTTCCACGTGCCTCTCCAAATAAAACCCAGGTAATCGCATCCAGCAAGGATGATTTTCCCGCGCCATTTTGACCCGAGATACATGCCAGCTCAAAAGAATCAAAATCCAGGTCAACTGGGTCACGATATGACAAAAAACCTGAAATGCGTAAACGAACTGGAATCATAGTGAAATGTATCCTGTGGTTGGCAGAGTATCTATATAGCCAAGCGTATTCTATAGATGATGTTGGATTATAATCGACGCAATATGTATGAGACTGAATCAGCGCCACACGCACGCCGCCGCATGAGGATCCTTGCGGTAATCATCGCCACCATACCCTGTTATTGCCTCGGATTTGTTTTACTCAGCCTCACGCCAGACCCTGTGATTTCAACAGGTACACCAACCATCACAATGACTGGCACATTACAAACCCCCACTGTTAGTGGAACTCCCCTTATTATTACAAGCACAATCACACCCACATTTACAGTTACCTCAACTCCATCCACAACGATGACATTTACCATTACGCCAACTCCTTTCCAACCAAACACACAAACCTCTACAACTACAAATACTCCCACAAATACATCAACATTTACGCCCACGAGTACAGTTACCAATACTCTTATTCCTTCGGCTACCTTTACGATTACGCCCATCCCACCCACCCTTCCACTAACCATAACGCCGATTCCTTCCATTACGCCTACACTCACCCCCACAGCCTTTGGAGGATAATCTCTTTATCTGGAAATAATTTTATGAGTGATATTCTTCCTTTTCTTAAATCAATTATCTCGGTCGCTGGTCTTTCTGGACACGAAGCCCCTGTAGCGAATCTCATCGAAAAAAAGTGGACTCCACTGGTGGATGAGATTAGCCGAAGTAAACTCGGTTCAATTCATGGACTGAAAAAGGGTTCGCAAACTACAAGCATCCCCAAAGCTGACAAATCCCCTCGCCACTCTGTTCTTATCGCCACTCACATGGACGCCATTGGTCTGATGGTCTCCCGCATCGTGGATGGCTTTTTATATGTCACCAATATTGGCGGCGTAGACTCGCGTGTTCTGCCTGGCACTCCTGTTATTGTCCATGCTTCGGGAAGCAATGAAGAGTTGTATGGGGTAATCGCAATGCCTCCAGCAAATTTACTTCCTGAAGGAGAAAGTGAAGGCGCCATTGCCTTGAAATATTTGATGGTGGATGTAGGCTTCACACCAAACGAAGTCTCGAAACGAGTCCGCATCGGCGACAGAGTCGCCTTCGGAACAGAACCAGTTGAAATGTCGGGTGAATGCGTGAGCGGTCATACGCTCGATAACCGCGCATCAGTCGCCGCGCTTACGATCTGTCTTGAAGAACTGCAAGCCAAATCGCATGTTTGGGATGTTTGGGCATTGGCGTCTGTTCAAGAGGAAGTAACCTACGCTGGCGCGCTCACATCCACGTATCAAATACGCCCAACAATAGCCATCGCAGTGGATGTGACTTTTGGAAAAGGCACAGGCTCAAATGACTATTCTTCGTTTCCAATTGGCAAAGGTTTGACTTTAGGAATAGGCCCAAGCATGCATCCCTTCCTGCATAAGCGTTTCAAGGAAGTTGCCGAACGCGTGGAGATACCCGTTAAAGATGAGGCCATGCCTCAGTATTCATCAACAGATGCAGATGCAATGCAGTTAATCGCTGAAGGCATCCCAACGATGGTGATCAGTATTCCTGAGAGATACATGCACACGCCCGTGGAATTGGTGGCCGTGAAAGATATTCAGCGCGCAGGCCGTTTGCTGGCGGAATTTGTTGCTTCTCTGGAAGTAGATTTTATGAATAAGATCTCGTGGGATTAAATCATTATGCTTTCCATTGGCACACCACAAATAAAACTGCTTGAAAAATTATGCAACGCAATGTCTGTCTCCGGGGATGAAGGCGAAGTACGACGTATTGTGCTGGAAGAAGTAAAACCCTTCGCCGATGAAGTCAAAGTGGATGCTCTCGGAAGTGTGCTGGTGCGAAAAAAAGGTACAGGCAATAAACCGTTGCGTGTTTTGCTTGATGCCCACATAGACGAAGTCGGCTTTATGATCGTGAATGATGATGACGATGGTTTCTTTCAATTTGAAGTTGTCGGCGGCATTGATGAACGCCACCTGGTTGGCAAGCAGGTGATCGTTGGTAAAGACCATACCATTGGTGTGATCGGCGCAAAACCAATTCATCTGACAACAGCAGAAGAACGTAAACATACCATCAGCACAGATGCAATGCGGATCGATCTCGGCCCCGAGGGCAAGGCAAAAGTCGGTGACCGCGCAACCTTCGCTACAAAATTCAAACGCGTCGGACCATCCATTATGTCCAAATCCATCGATGACCGTATAGGCGTAGCGATCTTGATCGAGCTGCTCAAACATGCGCCTAAAAATATTGAGTTGTGTTTATCATTTAGCGTACAGGAAGAAATCGGCCTGCGCGGGGCAAAAGTAGCTGCGCATTATTTTGAACCCGACCTCGCCATCGCAGTCGATTCAACGCCTGCGCGCGATCTGCCAGATTACGAAGGCAGAGAAAATTACACCTATAACACCCAGCTTGGGCTTGGCCCTGCAATTTATATGGCGAACTCATCCACAATTGATGATCCACGCCTTGTGCGTTTTTTTGCAGAGACTGCTGAGAAAAATAAAATTCGATATCAATTCCGTCAGCCTGGCGGAGGCGGCACGAATGCAGGCGCAATCCAACAATCGCGTGCGGGTGTGCCTGTCGTCTCGGTCTCTGTGCCGCATCGCTACACACACTCCCCCATCAGCGTTTCGCGGGTGGATGATTGGAAAAATACTTTGAATTTATTACATGTTGCTTTGAAGAATATGACCCGCGATATTCTATTAAGTAGGTAAATTATGAATGGATTAATTGCTTTACTCGGCTCTGGAGAATACCTTTCTGTAATGGATGATGTCGATCATTATCTGCTCGCCAATTGTGGAGCAGTGGGTCGCAAGCCGCGTGTTGTCTGTCTGCCAACTGCAGCGGGGCAGGAAGGAGACAAGAGTGTGACCCGCTGGTCTACCATGGGAATGCAGCATTTTACCCGTCACGGTGCTGACGTTCAAGCGGTTCCTGTCATCGACGCAAAGTCTGCCAACGATCTGAATCATGCCTCGGTTGTGGAAGATGCGGATATCATTTATTTCTCCGGCGGCGACCCCAGCTATCTTTACAAAACCATGAAAGACAGCCTTGTTTGGCAGGCCGCTCAAAGGGCATGGGCGCGCGGTGCAGTGTATGCAGGCTGTTCTGCAGGCGCAATGATCCTCGGCAGGGAAATGCCCGATTTTCGCGCAATGGGCATTCGATCTACTGCTGCATTTGGAATTATCCCCGTTGCTTCGGTAATGCCACACTTTAATGCAATCCCATTATTTGGGAAGCCGCTCGTGGCAACTCTGCGCCGCAGATTAACCGAGGGCGAAATTATGATCGGCATAGACGAAGATACAGCCATCGTTGGAAAAATAAATGAAGATTGGACCGTAATAGGTAAAGCCAAAGCCCATGTCTTTACAAAAGAAGATAATAAAAGCTATGCCGCAGGCGAAAAATTTTCTTTAGGAAAATAACCAATGAAACCATTACTCAAGACTCTTACTGAATCCTTTGGTCCTTCAGGGTACGAAGATGCCGTCCGCAAAGTGATACTAAAAGAAGTGAAACCTCTCGCAGATGAAGTTCGTGTGGATGCGCTTGGCAATTTGATCGTTCGCAAGAAGCCTTCTGCTGGTGCCAAGAATCCAAAAAAGATCATGCTTGCCGCACACATGGACGAGATCGGCATCATTGTCAGTCATATTGATAAAAAAGGATTTGTGCGATTCACAAACATCGGCGGAACTTTTGGTAGATACACGCTTGGAGCAAGAGTCCGCTTTTTGGACGGGACCAGCGGCGTGGTCGGGTATGACCGTTTGGAGCAGGTGGATAACTGGCTCCCGATCAATAAAATGTATATTGATGTGGGTGCATCCAGCAGGGAAAATTGTCCAGTAAAAGTTGGTGATGTGGCTGCCTTCGAACGTCCATTCATTGAGATGGGAGATCGGCTCGTTGCCAAATCCATGGATGACCGCACGGGTGTAGTTGTTTTAATCGAAACGCTACGTGCGATCAAGTCCACACCCAATGATCTTTACTTTGTCTTCACTACACAGGAAGAAGTCGGCTCACGCGGCGCGGGCGCGGCCGCCTTTGGAATTACCCCTGATATCGGCATTGCAGTGGATGTGACACCGACAGGCGATACGCCCAGTTCACTAAAAATGATGATGGAGCTTGGCAAAGGGCCGTGCGTGAAATTCCGTGACATTGGCATGATATCCGATCCGCGTGTTGTGGGTTGGATGATCCAAGCCGCAGAAAAAGCAAAGATCCCTTATCAACGGGAAGTGCTTTTGGTAGGCAGCACTGATGGAAGCGAGATTCAAATTTCGGGTGCAGGCGTAATGACTGGCGCATTGTCCATTCCAGTACGCTATGTCCACTCGGCTTCAGAGATGGTGGATTATAACGATCTAAAAAATTCAGTGAAACTGCTTACAACCATGTTGAACAAACCTATTTCGATATAACCCCAAAAGTGAATTTACCTTACCCATCCCATCGTGATTCCCTGAGCGAAGCGAAGGGTCTCTACTGCTGAAGTACGAGATGCTTCTCCGCCGAGCGGCTCAGCATGACATTGCGTAATGTGAGTTATTAAAATAATAAAGGGTTTAGCATTTCATTTGCTAAACCCTTTATGTTTAAGGCTGTGACCGTTTTACTTGGTCATTCCTTCATCATCCTGCTTTTTCCCCATACCAGACATGAGAAAGGCAATTCCTGCACCAAGAGCAAAAGCACCGGCTGAGCCGGGAGTGGTGTAATTGGCAAGGCCTACAAGTGCGCCAAAAAGTCCAAGGACCAGCGCGACCTGTACCTGCCAAGCTGACTTCTGAAACGCATCAAGCATGAAACGCCCGCCTGCAAAACCGAATAACAGCAAGCCAAAAGCACTAAGCAAAAAACCGAGGAAACCAAAGATTTCAGAAACAATAGGTGGCATATTTTTCTCCTTTTAAACAATTAATAATCGGTATGATCTGGGTCACTATCCATATCACTAAAGGAAAGAACACTGTCAAAGTTAAAAAGATATGCGCTGCCCAAGTAATGTTAGAGCCAGGCCCATAATCCCCAAAAGATGATCATTACCACACCAATTCCGATGCGGGCGGCAATCGACCAGCCCCAGCCTGTCATCCATGCTTTGGTATTGGCAAAAGCAATTGACCTGTCTTTCAAGCGATACCATTCCGCCAGGAACAATCCTAATGGCGATGCGATTATCCCAGCAATGGGCGTAAAAAATATACTAACGACCATACCCGCCACGAATGCCCAAATGATCGAACTCCACGGAACGTCCTTATCAAGCATATGTTTGGCGATGATGATGTTATCGACAATATTGCCGCCGATCATCAACAGCGTGATGACGACAAAAAGCAGCCAGTCCACCCAGGTCATATTTCCGCTCATTGCCTGGATAATGGCGTAGACCAGAGTACCAAGCCACATCACGGTTAGTCCAGGAAAGACAGGAATTATTAATCCGATCAAGCCTGTCAGCAGGACAAGGAAGGTTAATATTTCCAGTAGTGTTTGAAAGTATAATTTCCAAAATTCGGGGTCGGTCATGGATTCCTCGTTATTCAAATCGGTCTGACAGGTTTCCATCTAACCTGTCAAACCTGATTAATTTACTACTTGATTATATCGATCCCGCCCATCCATGGGCGCAAAACTTCAGGCACAATGATTGAGCCATCCGCCTGTTGATAATTTTCCATAACCGCGATCAGTGTGCGCGGCAAGCCCAAGCCTGAACCATTCAATGTATGTACCAACCTGGCTTTACCGCCATCCGCTGGACGATACTTAATGTTTGCGCGGCGTGCCTGAAAGTCGGTCACATTTGAGATCGATGAAACTTCCAGCCATTCATCACAGCCTGGAGCCCAAAGTTCAAGATCATATGTTATTGATGCGCCAAAACCAAGATCACCGCTGCATAAACGCTTCACACGATATGGAATACCCAACAATGCACAAGTTTCTTCTGCATCCTTGACCATCTTCTCGTGCTGGGCTTCTGAATCTTCAGGCTTGCAATACGTGTACATTTCAACTTTATCGAATTGATGTCCGCGTTTAATTCCGCGCACATCACGCCCGGCGCTCATCTTCTCACGGCGGAAACATGGAGTGTAAGCAGTATAAAGTTTTGGCAATAGAGTCTCATCCAAAATTTCATCCATGTGCAGACCTGTCAATGGGACTTCCGCAGTCGGCACGAAATAATAATCTTCTTCGTGATCCTTATATAAATTGTCCGCAAATTTCGGCAACTGACCCGCGCCATACACAACCGCTGTCTTTACCATGAACGGCAAATATTCTTCCTGGTATCCCTGACGGATATGAAGATCAAGCATCCACGCAATTAAGGCGCGTTGCAATCGCGCGCCTGCGGCTTGCAAAACATAAAAACGTGAACCAGTTAATTTCGTGCCACGTTCAAAATCCAGAATACCGAGAGCAGGCCCAAGGTCCCAGTGCGGTTTCGGTGTAAAGTCAAATTTGCGCGGATCGCCCATTGTTTTGATTACCACGTTCTCACTGTCATCTTTTCCATACGGCACACGCGCATCAGGAATATTAGGCAAAGCGGACGTGAGCGCGTTCAATTCAGTTTCGACTTCAGCGACTTTTTTATCCAACTCTGCGATCTGGTCACCGACCACACGCATCGCATCGATCTTGGACTGTCGGGCTGCTGCGTCTTTCATCTGCCCGATCTCCTTTGAGACAGTGTTCCGCTCCGCTTTGATCACTTCCACTTGTGAGAGCAGGCTGCGGCGCTTTTCATCTAATTGAAGAATCGAATCAATCGGCGCTGGATCCATTTGACGATCTTTCAACGCCTTGCGGACAAGTTCTGGTGTTTCGCGAATGAGATTTATATCCAGCATGTTGCACCTCCGTGTGCAGGTAATAAAATACGCCCCGATCCGTTTGCAGGACGAGGGGCGTCTCGTGGTGCCACCTGCTTTTGTTGGAGCATAAACATCTATTTACACAACAACCTTGGTGTTCGCGTTAACGGGCGATTCCCGATTCTCTTATGGCCAAAACCTCTGCAAGAATAACGCTGGCGAAGGGGATTTCATCACTGGGCTGATCGTCTCACACTATCCGACGACTCTCTGAACAGGGACATGATTACTTGTCTTCACGCTGGTCTTTACAATTACAAAATTATACACCTCCAGAGAAGGATGTCAAGAAAGTGATTGAAGAAACAAGTAGGGATTTAGGTTGAAAATTGAAAGTTTATTTATTTGCTTGTTACTGCAAAAATCAACATTAATCCTAAAGTGCCAACAACTATCGTTATCCAACTACAACCTAAAATGAATTCATTTGCGAAACCGCGAAATTTTCTGATGGCAGGTTGAATAAGCAACATAAAACCACCAACAGGTAGCAATGCAATTAAACCATATGAAAATAAGTAGAAAAATGCCCCGTCTCCAAAGAATCCAATCTTTATACAAATATAAGGAGCAAGCAAAACGAAGAAGGAAATCAAATCAATTGTATATGAAATAACAAACTTTTTTTTCTCATTCATATTTGTCTCTTCTCATAAAATATTTTGTTGTGGCCAAGGTAAGATATGATCAATTAGAAGCTTGTTGAAAGATGCGTTTGTATTATAACCAGACTCCTGAAGTCTTTATGATTTATGGTATATTTTGTACAGGAGTACAGCTATGAATGAGCGAATCCTAATAATTGAAGATGATCAGGCAATTCTTAAATTACTGCAACGCGGTTTAGCCTATGAAGGTTATACGGTAGATACCGCACTTGACGGCCGCATGGGGCTAATCGCGGCACGCGACCACACTCCCGACCTTGTTGTTTTAGACTGGATGCTGCCAGGCATGGATGGCTTGGAAGTTTGCCACCGGCTGCGAACGGGCGGCTCGATTCCTATCTTGATGTTGACCGCAAAAGATACTGTACAGGATCGCATCCAAGGTTTGGACGCAGGCGCAGATGACTACATGGTCAAGCCGTTCAACCTGGATGAATTACTCGCACGGGTGCGCGCTTTGCTTCGCCGTACACAACCAGAACGCATTCCTGTTTTGAAATTTGCAGACCTTTCGCTGGACACTGGCTCACGTCAGGCTTCACGCGGCACACGGATGGTGGCACTCACTGCAAAAGAATACGAACTCCTTGAATTATTCCTGCGCCACCCAAAACAGGTACTTACCCGCGAGGTCATCTTTGACCGCGTTTGGGGATACGATTTTGGCGGCGAGAGTAATGTACTCGAAGTGTATATCCGTTATTTGCGACAGAAGTTGGAAGGCGAAGGCGAAATCCGCCTGATTCATACCGTGCGCGGTGTGGGATATGTATTAAGAGAAAATCCATAATATAAAAGCGGCAGTAACCTGCCGCTTCAATTTTTAAAATTCTCAGCCTGCCTTAAACTCAAACCAGTACACTAGCCTAATGTCCCTGCGCCTGCGACTAACTTTGCTATATTCAACATTCATGGGTGGAATATTGCTGATATTTGGCGCAGCGGTTTATATCCTCGTCAATGTGATTTTGCTCAATCAAGTAGACACCATGCTCGCAGGTGTAGTCCGCGACATTACCCAGGTAACCAAAGTTAACTCAGTTGGTGAGTTGAGTTTAATCGGCCTGCCGCCATTAGACATGACATCAAATGCCTACGTTCAAGTATGGGGACCTGGTGGAAAATTAATCGCAACATCTCCAAGTATCGGCACATTAACCAAACCACTCGACCCCACGGGACTTAGAGCTGGTCTGACGAACTATGAAGATTCCTATCTCGATGGAGCGCATCTGCGCGTATTAAGTGTGCCTCTGCAATATGGTGCAAGACTGATCGGCACATTACAAGTGGGCGCAAGCCTTAGTGTAGTGGATGCAACCAGGAGCAACCTGCTTTCAGTGATGGCTGTAATTGCTGTAGTAGCCGTGCTGATGGCGGCAATCGGCTCATGGATGGTACTCGGTCGCGCCCTATCCCCCCTCGAATCAATCACCGACACTGTGGATCAGATCAATAAAGCAGATGATCTTTCGCGACGTATCCCATCTCAAAGACAACAAAATGAAGATGAGATCGGTGAACTGATCATTTCGTTTAATCAAACTCTCGAGCGCCTTGAGTCTTTATTTACATCGCAGCAGCGCTTTCTTGCGGATGTAAGCCACGAACTCCGCACACCGCTCACTGTTATCAAAGGCAATGTAGATTTGATCCGCCGTATGAAACAAGCTGACGAAGAATCGCTCAGCAGCATTGACCAGGAAGCTGGCAGGCTTACCCGCTTGGTCGGAGGTCTGCTCATGCTTGCTCAAGCCGAGACTGGAAAACTCACCCTTAATCTCAGGCCCGTTGAACTGGATATTCTGCTTACAGAAGTTTTCCAGGAAATGCGCGTGTTGGCGGGCAATAAAGTGCATGTCCATTTAAATGAAATTGACCAGGTCATGGTCAATGGAGATCGTGATCGATTGAAACAGGTATTATTGAATCTGGCGGCGAATGCCATTCAATATACGCCCCAAGGCGGGGATGTGTTCTTAAGCATGGCAAAGATCAATGAACAGGCACGCATTATCGTACGGGATACAGGCCCTGGCATTCCTGCTGAAGATATGCCGCATATCTTTGATCGTTTCTATCGCGCCGAAAAATCACGCACACGTTCCACCTCCAGCGGGTTTGGGTTGGGATTGTCAATTGCGCATTGGATCGTAGAACATCATGGCGGGGAAATCAAGGTTGAATCAAAAGAGGGAAAAGGCACAACGTTTGCGATCTGGCTTTCGGTACTTAAATAATAAGAGCGACTATTAAGTCGCCCTTATGGCAGCCCCAAACGTTGATGCGCTTGTTTACATAAACTGACCCCATATTTCTCATACCAATCATTTAGTGCATTACTAACATCAAGTCCGCTCTGTGCATCCATATAAATAGGCGCTCCGTATTGAACATATCGTTTTGTCTCAGCGGGCCATGTCCATTCAGCGCGGGCAATGACACCTATTCCTCCGTTGTAGCCTGCCATCGCGAGTCGTGAATTTCCTCCAGCAGTTTCAAGAGACTCGGCAAGGTAGGCAAGTCCGCGAATAGCGTTGGTGTCGGAATTATAAGGATCATCAACTGCATAAAAATGAAATGGCATCACTTGGAAGAGTCCCATGGCACCAGCGTTGGATTTTGCGCGTGGATCTCCACAGGATTCGATCTGCATAATGGTGGCAACCAGGTTCGGGTCCAGTTGTGAAGCGGCCGCCCACTTTGAGATTGAGTCAGCCCAATAGCGGACTTCAATTCTGAAGATGGGAGAAATGCCATTTGATACGACGGGCGGCAAATCCACCGAAGCAGGCATTGGCTGCTTTAATATAAAGAATGCAAATATTGTGCTGAATAAAATAACCGCCAATGGCGGAAGGGTAAAACCAGACAAACAACCGCTCCCTTGATCATTTAAGGGAGCGGCTCGCGTAGCGTGTCGATAAGTTTTTGTGGAGCGAGCACGGGGCATATGTTTATTCTCTTTTCTGGGTCTGTAAAGGACCCGGCTCGAAATGAGGCATTAAATTATAGAAGGAGATTATTTACGCATCGAAGTGTCGATCAGTAGTATCAGCAGTCCGAGCGTTGTAGGAGACAGGGTGGTAAGTTGGTTCAGGAGGAATAAAGGAGGTCTGCTGTGAAGAGATCGTTGGTTTTGGTGCAGGCCTAAATGAGCTGGCGGTTGAATTTACCGGGCGGTTGATCTGGGATGCAGGGCGCAGAATGGGCTGGTTGACAGGTTGACTCACCGGGCGTTGCTGTTGAGATTGATAAGCAGGCCGTGACTGTGGTTGCGGGTTGTTGTATGAACGTTGTGTTTGTTGTTGAGATTGATACTGTGGTTTATATGCAGTTTGATGTTGGTCTGCAGTTGTGAAGAGACGATCTCCTGCCAAAGAGAATGTACCAATGATAAGCAGGCGTACAAGCCAGACCATTGCAGCGATAAAAATTGGCACCACTTTACCAAGTGTTGCGGCACTCATCACTGTGCTGGACTGCAAGTTGGCATTGTGTGAAATGGCAACAGAGACACCCCACCAAGTGAGTGTGGCATTGAAGCCTGCTGCCAAAAGCCATGCACCAAAAAGATAGTACACTTCGGCAGGTTCGTCACGACCCTGTTCGGGGGTGAAAATGCGGGCGATACCGGCGAAGTCAATTCCGCAGAAGGCGATGGCAAGGATGGTTGCCCAACGCATACCCGCAAAAGTCAGGTCGCCGAGCATATCATGTAAAGCAAACTGGGTGGTACTGAAATTGAAAACTTCAAAGGATAGCAGCGCGCCAATGATCATCATGCCCCAGGCAGCGCCGCGATTGAATTTTCGATTATTGGTCAATTTATACCAGAGGGTTTTAATGCCATCAATTAGTGGATTACGCAAATTAGCCATTTCGACCTCCTTGTCGAGTGAATAACGCAATTTTAGAACATGTGTTCTAATTTGTCAAGGTTTGCACAGATTTGACTTATTCACATCTCCCCCGTAAACTACATGCATGAAGCTGTAAGTAATTTGCCCTACTTTATTTTAAAGCAGTTTCTCATACTATGAATTTTCATGACCAGATTAGTGTCATGAAAACCGCGAAACCTGGAGACCCCATGATTTTTTCAAACACTCCACGCCCCGAGATCCTTAAATCTCTTGCGGATGTGAAGTTGATGCCGTTTTGGCTGGATGATCCAAACCAGCCCAAACCTGCTCCCGCGTTAACCGATAACATCAAAGCTGACCTTGTTATCATTGGTGCTGGTTTTACAGGCTTGTGGACCGCCCTGTTGGCAAAACAAGAAAACCCCTCTCGCGAAATTGTTTTACTCGAAGCAGGCACAACTGCCATTGGTGCCAGCGGACGTAACGGCGGTTTTGTAGCTGCGGCACTCACCCACACCTTTCAAAATGGATTAAACCGCTGGCCGAGGGAAATGTCCAAGCTGGTGGAGTTGGGGCACAAAAATCTGGATGAAATTGAAAAGACCATTAAGCAATTTAATATTGATTGTGATTTCATTCGTTCAGGCGAGATCAATATTGCAAACGAAGAATATCAAATCGAAGAATTACGTGAAGAAGCAGAACATTCCGCACAATATGGGGAGCATGTTCAATTTCTGAACCAGGAACAAATACGTGCGCGAGTCAACTCGTCTACATATCTTGCTGCGGTGCATGACCCTGCTGTGGCGTTGGTCAACCCCGCACAATTAGCATGGGGATTAAGGCGCGCATGTTTGGAGATGGGAGTCCGCTTGTTTGAGGGCACGCAGGTTACAGGTCTGGAAGAGATGCGCAACGCGAAACGTGTTATTGTCAAAACTGAACACGGTCAGGCCGAATCAAAAATGGTTGCACTTGCAACGAATGCATTCCCGCCATTGCTCAAACATCTTTCGTTTTATGTTGTGCCTGTTTATGATTATGCGCTAATGACCGAGCCGCTTTCCAAAGAACAAAGGTCTGCAATTGGCTGGCAGGGTCGTGAGGGCGTGGGCGATTACGGAAATCAATTTCATTATTATCGAACCACTGCGGATGGACGGATTCTATGGGGCGGATTCGACGCCATATATTATCGGAATAATGAAGTAGCACCGCATCTGGAAAATCGCCCCGAGTCTTTCGCCCGATTGGCTGAGCACTTCTTCCAAACATTCCCCCAGCTGATGGGTCTGCGCTTCACGCACGCCTGGGGCGGTGCAATCGATACCAGCTCACGTTATACCGCATTCTGGGGCAAAGCCTATCATGGCAAAGTTGCATACGCAGTTGGGTACACAGGCCTCGGCGTTGGCGCGTCCCGCTTTGGCGCGCAAGTAATGCTGGATTTATTGGATAATAAAAAGACCGAACGCACTGAATTGCAAATGGTGAAATCCAAACCATTCCCATTCCCGCCAGAACCATTCCGCTCGCCGATTGTTAACTTTACAAGATGGTCACTCAATCGCGCAGATGCTAACGGCGGACGAAGAAATTTATGGTTGAAGATTTTGGACGCCTTGGGATTGGGGTTTGATTCTTGAACAATTCAAATTTTAGGAGAACAATAATGAAGAATACATTGCAATTGATCTCTGTGATAATGCTCATATTAACTTCCTGTGCAAAGGCTACACCAGCAGCAAGTACTTTACCACCTTCGATAACAACCGTATCTTTTACAGATACTCCTCCCGCACCCCAGTCCACGGAAGCCATCATTCCAACACAAACTCTCGAGATTGAACCAACCATGAAGAATGAAAAAGATGGTGCAACTCTCCTTTATGTGCCAGGGGGTCAATTCTTGATGGGGTCGAATGACTACCAAACTAATTATGATGCTCCTCAACATTCCGTGACTCTTGATGCTTTCTGGATTGACCAGACAGAAGTGACCAATAAACAATATGCTATGTGTGTATCCGATGGAGAATGTACTCCACCGTCCAGTACCAAGTCACCCACCCGTTCCAGCTATTATGGCAATCCTGAGTTTGACGATTACCCTGTCATTTATGTAGATTGGGATCAAGCAAACACCTATTGTGCATGGGCAGGCCTTGCATTGCCCACAGAAGCTCAATGGGAAAAAGCTGCACGCGGGACAGATGGTCGTATTTACCCCTGGGGCAATACCGAACCGAGCAGTGACCTGCTAAACTACAATTCCAAGTTGGGAGATACAACAAAAGTAGGCAGTTATGAGTTGGGAAAAAGTTTTTACAGCGCGTACGATATGGCAGGCAATGTTTGGGAGTGGACAAATGACTGGTACGATGAAAACTACTATCAAAAATCGCCTTCATTGAATCCCTTAGGCCCCAAAAATCCATCGGGGTCAGTCATTCAATCAAATTATGCCCGCGTCCTGCGTGGCGGCTCGTGGTTTTTTGAAGAAGGCAGTCTTCGCTCCATCTTCCGCTATGGGGTTGTTCCAGTGGAATTTCTAGTGCGCTCTGATACACGAAGCTGGGCTATCCCAAAATATGAAGATACAAGTGTCTATGGCAGGCCTCCATTTGGCTTTGGCACTGTTGGGATTCGCTGTGCTATGTCATTGCCTTAGGAATTAGTGTATGCATACCCCTTCACTTAATTCGCGGTAGTATAATCTTAAGCATCGGGAATCTCCCGCTCGCGCAAAGGCCGAATTCAAAGGGACAATTCGCATGGCAAAAATCTTTATTAGTTACAAACGGAATATCGAGCCAGATACACCAGTTGCCACAGCGATCTTTGAGGTGTTACGCAAGGATCATGATGTCTTTATGGATACGACGATTCAAGTCGGGGAAAAATGGGCGGAGCGAATCCAGAAGGCCATCAAAGAATCAGATTATCTCATCATCTTCCTCTCTGAAAATTCAGTTCACAGCGAAATGGTGATCGCGGAAATTGAAACCGCGCACCATACGGGCAAGGCAAATGGCAAGCCCGCCATTCTGCCTGTACGGCTGGCCTATACTGAACCTTTGGTATATCCGATTAGTGCTTATCTCAACCCTTTACAATGGGCCTTATGGGACAAAGAAGCAGATACCCCGCGTTTGATCGCGGAGTTACAGCGTGCCGTTTCAGGCGGAAACCTGCCAAGTGAATCAACAAGTGTAAAAGTCAACACAACTGCTCAAGATGAAATCCCAACTGCTTTCGCCAACATTCTCCCGCGTGACTTGGGGTCCCCCGAAGGCACAATGCCTCATCAATCACCGTTTTATATCGAGCGTGATACAGACCACGAAGCGCTACAGGCATTGCATGAAATGAACGGGGTTATAGTCATCAAAGGTCCACGCCAGATGGGCAAGAGTTCTCTGCTCAACCGTCTTATAGCGGGCGGAGGCGGGCGCAACTTGAAGACCGCCTTTATTGATTTTCAGATGATCGAAAAAATGCCATCGAAAACGCGGATATTTTCTATCGTCAGTTTTGCAGTCTCTTATCCTGGGAATTTGAAGTGGAAGACCGCACCGAGGAATTTTGGAAGAATTCACTTGGGCAGGTTCAAAAGACTACAAATTATGTGACCAAACATTTGTTGAAGGAATTGCAAGATACTCAGTTATTGCTAGCCATGGACGAAGTAGAGCGCATGTTCATATCACCATTCCGCTCGGACTTTTTCAGCATGTTGCGCAGTTGGTATGGCAACCGCGCGCGAGGCGGTGACTGGACGCGTTTCAGTATGGCACTGGTCACGTCCACAGAACCATACCAATTAATTGCCGATCTCAATCAATCGCCTTTCAATGTTGGCGCAGTGGTTGAATTAAAAGACTTTACACCCACCCAAGTAAAGGATTTGAACCAGCGTCACGGAAATCCGCTTTCATCAGAACAAGTTGAAGAAATTGTTAAGTTGCTCGGTGGACATCCTTATCTCACGCGCAAAGCATTGTACCTAACCGCCAGTAGGCGCACTAGCTTTGATGAGATCGTAAAAAATGCTTGTGAGGATGACGGTCCCTTCGGCGACCATTTACGCAATCATCTCTTCCGCATGAGCGACCACCAAGATTTGAAATCAGGCTTGATGCAAGTCATCAAACATCATCGTTGTGCAGATGAACATGCATTCTTCCGTTTGCGAGGTGCTGGATTGGTCAGACGCGTTGATAATGAAGTGCTGCCGCGCAACGCTTTGTATACAGAATATTTCGAGAAGCGGCTCAATGACTAATCAAACCATCTACACGGTCGGCGGAACTGTCCAGGCGGGCGGCGGCATTTACATCAAACGCAAAGCAGACGATGAATTGCTCCAGCATTGCCGTGCGGGCGAGTTTGCCTTTATCCTTTCCTCACGGCAGGTCGGCAAATCAAGTCTTATGGTTCGCACTGCACAGCAACTCGAACGCGAAAACATTCACTCGGTAATAATTGACTTGAGCGGCATCGGTGTCAAAATATCTGCCGACGAATGGTATTTAGGTATTCTGAACGAGATTGCCAATACTTTAGAATTGAAAACAAACATCTTTACCTGGTGGTCGGAACGCGCCGGCCTAGGTCCTACACAACGGCTAACCAATTTCTTCCGAGATGTTTTGTTCAAAGAAGTTAACGAGCCTGTCGTCTTGTTCTTTGACGAAATCGACAGTATGCTTAGCATCCCCTTCGCTGATGATTTCTTCGCCGCTCTGCGCGCAATTTATAACGCACGTTCCACAGTGCCTGATTTCAAGCAGCTTTCTTTTGTAATGATTGGAGTCGCCACGCCCGGTCAATTGATTGCCGATAATAAACGCACCCCTTTCAACATCGGGCATCGCGTTGATCTGACCGACTTCACTTTTGAAGAAGCCCTTCCTCTTGCGGGTGAACTGGACAAACAGGTTTTGAGATGGATACTCGCTTGGACAGGCGGACATCCTTATCTCACGCAGAGACTTTGCGCACATTTCTCAAAAAGTGAAACGAAACTCACAGAAGAATCTGTAGCAGCCGCTGTAAAGAAATTATTCGAAGGCGAGCAGGGATGGCAAGACAACAATCTTCAATTTGTGCGTGACATGCTTACGAAACGCTCGCCTAATCTATCGCGTGTGCTCAAAACATATAAAGATATTCGCGAGGATAAAAAAGTAACAGATGATGAACGTTCCATTGCCAAAGCCCATTTGAAAATTTCAGGTGTGGTTCGTTCTGAAAACGGGTTTCTTCGACCTAGAAATCGAATATACAAGAATGTATTCACTGCTAAGTGGGCTCAAGATAACATTCCTAAAAACTGGGCTAAGTACTCTTCTGTTGGTTTTGGTTTGGCATTCATTTTTCTCCTCTCCATTTTTATTATTAATTCTGTTACAGGAAGCTTAAGCGATCAGTATGTTGGAGAATTTTATACTTCCAAAGAAAACTCAGAAAAGTTAAAAAAACTGGCGAACTTATTTGATTTAGAAGGGATAGCACAAAATACAAATTACGATTTTCGGGCACGGGAGTTATTTTATAACTTGAATTGGAAAGACCAGACCAGTCTGTTTCAAGACCCTTATGTCTCACTAAAAGATAAACAGAAGTATTTACCGAAAATAGTTGCTGGTCTTTATGTTACTATGGCAAATATAAAAGGCGGACAAGATAATTCAGACTTGCTGCTTATAATGAAAGATTCCTTAGATGGGGTCAATACACCTGTTAGTAAAAAATTACAAGAAGAGATTGCTTTATGGCTTGAAGCTAGGGAGGCGACAACCGATGAAGTCGCCTTGAGCAAATATGATGAAGCGATAGATAAGAACGGTGATAATCCTGCTACGCATTACGAACGCGCTATCATTGAACTTAGAAAAGGATTTTATAAAAAGGCGTTACTTGATTTGAATACGACTATAGGCCTGGCAAATAATTTGTCAAGCGAAGCATCTGAGAAAAAAATAACCACCCCAACACCACGGCCAACCAAAACACGAAGTTCCCAAACTAATATACCTATTGTACGTGTTACAACCTCACCTGTAACACATGTAGTCTCAACAAGCGCTATTGGGATAACAAATACACCATTTGTAAACACACAATCGCCCACGGCAACAAAAACACCAAGTGATCCGTCTCCACTAGTAGCTCGCGAAGGTTATAAATCAAGCTTTTACTCGATTGCTTATATACGCAGCGCTGTTGATCTTGTTTTACAAGAATACAATTTAGATAATGATTTTCAAAATGTTATAGCAAATAGCGTCCCTACACTGACGAATTTGACTAACGCGGGATTAATAAATCCTACGAGCATGGTAGAAGTTTTTGCTACACAAACAGCAATGGCTCAAACTCCAACTCTAAATACAATATCTTTAATAGAATACTTTGCGACTGGTACTGCCTTGGAGAATCAAGGTGTTGTTGGGCAACCACTAATTGATTATTATGCAACCGGAACGGCTTTGTTTGGTCAAACAGAACAATTACCAACCGCCGTTCCAACGGATACGGTTCTGACGGGTAAGCCAAACTCGACAACTGTACTAGCAACCGATACGTCCGTGCCTACTTCCACACCTATTCCACCAGTAGCAATTGGGCAGGACTGGATAGCTGGCTGTATCAGTAGTTTGTGGAAAACATATCCTTCGAATTTTCCAACGGTTGAAAGAGGCGATGGCTGTTGGCAGGAACCCATCTATGCGTTTTCTGCGGAGAACGGGGATCTGGATTTTCTATCTGAGCGGGGAAGCGGGACCACTGAGATATATGGATTATTTGCGCCATTGCCAGAAAGTGGGACTGTGACATTTACAGTCCGTCTTAGGGATTTAAATAATGCAGATCTGTGGATGGGAGTTTTTGCCGAGCCAGATGTGACTTCACAAGGTTTGTTAATGACCATTCTGAATGGTGATGTGAACAGGCGTGCGATTGTGCAGAAAAATTCCCTTACTTATGAAACCATGCAAGGCACAGTGGCACTAGAACAAGAGAACGGTTTTTCGATTTCATTCACCTTTACACCCCTCTCTGCCAGAAGCAGAGTTAACCCCAATGTTTTTGTTGGAAATCCAGTTTCTATTCAGTCCGCTCAAAAGTGGCTCTTTTTGGGATATAAGGGTTTGAGTGGGCCATACAGAATCGAAGGTACGTTCCTCAATTTTGAATTGAAATAATAAGTGAGGTTTCCCTTACTTCTTCCCCGGCTTCGACATTTCATCCCTTACCGTATTGTACAAACTCTCCGCTTTCAAATCGCTCAGCGAATAGCATGGCGCTTTGAGATGGTCGGCGAGTTGCTGGGCGAGGCCCTGGTCAAAGGCAGCGTGTGGAAAATCTCGAGGCCCACTTTTGCAAGGTATAATTATTGATATGGTAATTTTAGCCAATGAAAATAGTTGTTGACACATCCGTAGTGATTGCCGTAATCGCAGATGAGCCTGAAAAAACTGCATTAATTGAATTGACCAAGGGCGCTGTAATTGTCGCACCTCCATCCATCAAATGGGAAATTGGCAATGCATTTTCCGCCATGCTCAAACGCTCCCGCGTCAACCTGGAGCAGGCAGTTGAAGCAATTGACATATATCAATCCATTTCGCTGGAAATCGTTGATATCAATTTAAAAGACGCCGTGAGGCTGGCAGGGAAGTACAATATTTATGCTTATGACGCTTATATCCTGCAATGCGCCCTTGAACATGATCTGCCGTTGATTTCCCTCGACAGGAATTTGATTGAGATTGCAAAACGCGAAAATATTCAAGTGATTGAGGTGATGCCATGATTTACACAACTTCACAAGTTCAAAAACAATTTTCTGTTCTTCTCAAAAAGGCTTTGAAAGAGGGGCAGGTTCAATTCAAGACCAGAGATGGGCAACTCTTTGTCATCAGCCCCGTGCGCGCTCGTACTGTGAAGAAATCCCCTTTTGAAGTACGCAGTATCAGACTTTCAATCACGCGGGCGGATATACTACAGTCCATTCGAGATAGTCGGGAACGGCATTAAACCAAAGACCTCAGAGATTTCTATCTCCGAGGTCTTCTTCCTTCTTACTCCCGTTTACTTCTTCCCCGGCTTCGACATCTCATCTCTCACCGTATTATACAAACTCTCAGCCTTCAAATCACTCAGCGAATAGCATGGCGCTTTGAGATGGTCGGCAAGTTGTTGAGCGAGTCCCTGGTCAAAGGCGGCGTGTTCCATATTGATGACCACGGCACGTGTCTTCTCATTTGCAATCATTTCTGCAAATTTGAAACCTTCTTCTTGAGGCGGCAATGTCCCAATGGATACATTGCCTGCGCCATCAGTCAAAACAATAAGAAGCGGTTCTACATCGGGGTGAATATGTTTTTCATGCGTGAGCACATCATGCGCCATGAACAAGCCTGCCGAAAGTGGAGTCTTCCCACCAACGGGAATATCCATCAGTGCACGTTGTGCAAGTTGAATTGAATTGGTTGGAGATAATACCAATGTGGCGCGGTCTTTCTGAAAGACGATTAATCCCACACGGTCACGGCGTTGATAGGCATCGGTCAACAACGAAAGGATTGCGCCTTTCGTGGCATTCATACGTTCTGCAACCGCCATTGACCATGAAGCATCCACGAGAAATAAAACAAGATTCGCAACACGCTTCACGCGGATCTTGCGCTGCAGATCGCTCTTCTTGATCGAGAAAGCCAGTTTCTTGCGTTCTTCAATGCGCTGCTTTTGAAAAGGCGCAGCGGCGCGGAATGTGGCATCGAAGGCAATATCCGTCAGGTTATCTCCTGCTGGGCGTGCCTTGATATAACGGCCGTGTTTGCGATCCGTTTTTGTGAGTGAGCGGCGGCCAGATTTTTGACGAGTTAATTTATCGAGCGGGGTGTTGAGCTTACGAGGCTGGAAGGTCTCGCCTGCTTTTACTTTTTGTCCGCCGTCCCACCAGTTCGCATTGGAACTTGCAAAAACTTCCTGCTGCTGCATGGGTTCAGGGTTGCCCTGCTGCGGACCTTCCTGCGGCTCATCTTCGAGTTTTAAGTTTTTTTTTCCTCACCCTCGCCATCCTGCTTGCTCTCGGACTCATCATCCGATTCGCTTGGGACCGATTGACCTGCCAGCTGCTCGATGCGCTCTTGCAACTGTTCGGCAGTCATCTCGGCTTGCTGGAAAGGCGTGCGTTTAATACGGTGAGGTAATGCCAATTCTGCGGCGAGTGCAATATCGTGATCGTTGATCTTGGTGCGGCCTTCGAAAGCAGCTTCGGCACGTGCGGCTTTGAGAATCACCAAATCTGCACGATGACCGTCTACGTTTAATGATGAAGTCAACGCGGCAATGGAAAGCAAATCACGGCTCGTGTGGGTCACCTGGTCAACAAGTTCACGTCCACGGGCGATCTTCTGCGAAAGTTCATCTTCTTTTACAAGCCATAATGCGCGGAAAGCTTCCGCATCTCTTTCAAATGAAAGGTTGCGTTCCATGATGGTCACGCGTTCACGCGCCTCGCGGATGCCGACAATCTCAACGGATAGCGCGAAGCGATCCAGCAATTGGGGTCGGAGATCTCCTTCTTCAGGATTCATCGTCCCAACGAGAATGAAGCGGGCTGGGTGGGCAAAGGAAATGCCCTCGCGTTCAACTGTGTTGACACCCATCGCCGCCGAGTCGAGCAAAATATCCACTACATGATCGTCGAGCAGATTCACTTCGTCGATGTAAAGCAGTCCGCGATTTGCGCCAGCGAGAACACCAGGCTCAAAATGACGTTCACCTTTTTGAATGGCTTTTTCAATATCGAGTGTACCGACCACGCGGTCTTCGGTTGCAGAAACAGGAAGATTGACAAACGGTGTCGCACGTTCTGCCACAGGAAGTTTTTTACTTGCGCCACCGCGTTCCTTGCATTCTGTACACCATGTTCCTGGTTTATCGGGATCACATCCAAAACGGCAGTCTTGAACAATCTTCACATGCGGTAACAACGCGGCTAATGAACGTGCGGCGGTAGATTTTGCAGTGCCGCGTTCACCGCGAATCAATACGCCGCCGATACGGGTATCAACGGCATTGAGAATGAGGGCGCGTTTCATGCGCTCCTGTCCTACGATGGCTGTAAATGGGAAAATAGCGGGCATTTGTTTACTCCAAGCCGTGATTATACCGCCGGTTGCAGAATTTAATAATCTGATTAATCATTTTTCGGCACTCTGTAACGGATGTTTTATATTACAACAGAGTGGCATATTAATGTAGAAAGCATAGGTGGCAGGGTTGTCAAGTTCATCATTCACTTGTATAATCCAGTTTACATTTCAGTTAATTGGAGCCGCAAGTAATGGATGAACATGAAGCCCTAAGTGGGCAAGAGTCAGGAGAACAACCCAATAATCAAACGATGGAGTCATTGCTCGAGTCGGAAACTTTAAGCGTTGAATTGCCTCAAGTAGGCGAGATTCGCAAAGGGATGATCGCAAGCATTAGCCCGAGTCAAATTCTCATTAGTGTCGGTGCAAAATCCGAAGGTGTTGTTGCAGGTCGTGAATTGGAACAACTTACCGCCGAGGAAAAAGCCGAGCTAAAAGTAGGCCAGGAAGTAAGCGTTTTCGTGCTCAACCCTGAAGATCAAAATGGTAATGTCGTTTTGTCCTTCAAACGGGCGCAAGAGGAAATGTCTTGGGAAAACGTTGAGAAGATGATCACCGAAGAAACCGTGATCGATACAAAGATCATTGGGTTCAATAAAGGTGGTTTGATCGTTGCAGTTGGTAACCTGCGTGGTTTCGTTCCATCCTCACAGATCAGTGGCGTACGTCGCGCGCAGTCTTCGGGTGACACACCTGAACAACGCTGGCAAAAAATGGTAGGTCAGGCAATTTCCGTCCGCATTATCGAAGTGGATCGCGAACGCCGCCGCCTCATCCTTTCTGAGCGTTCCACAAACACAGAAACCCGTTCTTCCATGAAAGACCGTGTCATCAGCGAATTGGAAGAAGGCAAAGTATATACTGGCAAAGTCACCAGCCTCGCAGAGTTTGGGGCCTTTGTTAATGTCAACGGCGCAGACGGACTCGTTCACCTCTCCGAGCTTTCATGGGACCGCCTTCAGCATCCCAAGGAAATGCTCGAAGTTGGGCAGGAAGTCAAAGTTAAAGTTATCAATGTTGACCGTGACAAGAAGCGCATCGGTCTCTCCATGCGCGCGCTACAGGATGATCCATGGAAGAGCCGCGTTGAGAAATTCAGCGTTGGTCAACTCGTGGAAGGTACCATCACCCGCCTGACCAAATTCGGAGCCTTTGCCCGTCTTGAGGGTGACATCGAAGGTCTCATTCACATCTCCGAGTTAAGCGAGAATCGTGTCGAACATCCAAAGGAAGTTCTTCACGAAGGTGATGTCAAAACCTTGCGCGTCATCCGTATTGATGGCGAACAGCACAGAATAGGCTTGAGCCTTCGCAAAGTGGACTCAGCCGCGTTCGCCGATAAAGATTTCAAGATGCTCACACAGGAATTCGGTGAGCAAAGCGAAGAAACCGAAACAGAAGAAACCGAAACCAAGGAATAAAATAACACAGAGCGCACCGCAGGGTGCGCTCTTCAATATTATGCCAATCCTAGTAGACGGTCACGCAGATATTGCCTGGAATATGCTCAAATATGGGCGCGATTATACGCGCTCCGCTGCAGAAACTCGCCAGCTAGAAATTGGAAGTAAAGCTGTTTTGCAAAATGATGATACGACCCTCGGCTGGCCTGATTATCAACGCGGGCAAGTGGCGGTAATTTTTTCGACTCTTTATGCTACGCCTGCACGTTGGAGTAAAGGCGAGAACAAATCACAGGTTTACAAAACATACGACGAGGCTCATGCGCTTTATCATGAACAACTAATGACCTATCATCGGATGACAGATTCTGCGCCTGATAAATTTCGTCTCGTCGCCTCTTCCCGCGACCTGGACTTGATTCTCGACCATTGGAACTCCCCTACACCTTCAGAAAGTGGACATCCCGTGGGCATGGTAGTGCTCATGGAAGGCGCAGAAGGTATTCGTGATCTTTCTGAGTTGGATGAATGGTATGAACTTGGCGTCCGCTTAATCGGCCCAGCCTGGGTTGGCACTCGCTATTGCGGCGGATGGAATGAACCTGGTCCACTCACAGCAGACGGACGAAAGCTCCTCTCCGCAATGACAGATCATAATTTCATTCTGGACCTCAGTCATATGGATGAGCAGGCTGCTGTAGAGGCTTTGGATATCTATCGTGGTCCAATTGTTGGCACACATGGAAATTGCTTATCTTTAATGCCTGCTTCAAATTCAAACCGCCATTTTTCCGATCGCATTATTGAGGGAATCATTGAACGTGACGGAGTGGTGGGTGTAGTACCCTTCAATGGTTACCTCAAAGTCGGCTGGTTGGCTGGTAAAAACGAACGTTCAGAAGTCCCGCTTGATTATGTCGCCAATCACATTGACCACATCTGCCAGATTGCAGGAGATGCACTGCATGCCGGCATTGGGTCTGACCTGGATGGCGGCTTTGGTTTGCAATCAGTTCCCCCAGAAATTGACACGGTTGCAGACTTGCAAAATCTGGTATCCTTACTGGAAGCACGCGGTTACAACGAAACAGATATTGCCAATATTTTTAGCGGCAATTGGCTTGCGCGCCTGCATAGGGATCTACCGACCTCATGACCACTAAACAACCTCTACCCGCCTCCACAGCTGTTGAAACCACTTCGCGTTTGGACAACCCGTCCACACCTCGATTTCGTGTTAGCTATACAATAACCCTGTTCGGACTCTTGATATTTTCAATTGGGGCAAAGCCTAGTCTTTTCGGTTGGGATCGTAGTCCCGTAGTTGGATTTGTACAAATAGCAGTTTTCCTTCTAGGCCTTGCCATTATATGTTTGGGTGGATATATGGGCTTGAACACATTGTGGTGGGGTTACGAACGTACGATCATATCGGACATAGGCTCCAGGTTAGTGGGAACAGGTTATGTAATTGCTGTCTTTGCAGGCATGGCTGATATTTTCGGCATGGGATCACAACCCTTCCCGCATGTCCCTTACTTTGGTCCGTGGCAGGCATCTGGTGTATTGATCGGTCAGGGAGTCATTGCTCTCGGCTTTTTACTCTTAATCCCGTTCCACCCTCATAAAATCTCCAGTTAACCTGTAAAATTTAAGTATTCAATCATAAACATGCCCGCGAAAAGTTCTCGCAGGCATGTTTGCTTATCAATCGGGTATTGAAAAATAAAAAGACCTACTCGGAAGCAGGTCTTCAAGGAAGTGCCCCCACGGAGATTCGAACTCCGGTTTTATCCTTGAAAGGGATGCGTCCTGGGCCTCTAGACGATGGGGGCTCTATTTTTAGAGCGGGCGAATTCTATCATTCCCTTTTATGTCAGTCAAGCAATTTGAGCACTAAATTTCAGGTTTTACACGCTGGTTTAGCAAAGCCATAAGATCAACCTGTCTGCGATTGATCAACATGCCGGCGCTTTCAACACGCAAATTAGGAATCAGGATTCCAGTCACTGTTGCATTGAACACAGGCAAAAATTCACGTGAACCTTCAGTAATCAGCGAATTGAAGTCAAAACGGCCTGGTAATTCCATAATGCCTTCAATTTCAAACATTTGAGTGGTCACACGAATGGGGTATTCGATAACACTTGTGAAACCACCGCGCACAATGGCATGCGGACCCAGATCTTCACGGCGGGCCATGCACACTGCAAAGATATGCTGTTTCATCATACGCACAAGCTCAAAATGATCCACAAGCTTGGTGGGCATATGTAAGCGTGCAAGGCGGGCATCATTAATCTCAATCGATGAGCGCGTTGGATCATTCAACATCCCCATTGCTCCGTGGCTTGTCACCATGATCTTACCCACCACACGATATCCCGAAGTTAATATATCAGCGGGAAGAAAACGGTAAGTTCGAGGAGAAGAATCAAGCGACATGCGATGAACTCATTTTCAGTTGGTATCAGGCATGGAACGGGATGTCCCGGCGCGAGGTCGGGAAAGAGGCGAAGTTCTGCGTCTATTTTTAGTAGGTCTGCCCGCGTTCGGGTCCAAAATCATATTCAGCCACAATATCGCCTTTTCATCATATTCCCGTTTGCCACATACATCACAGATCCATGCAGGGAAATGAGGTACGGTGATTAATTCATTACCAAGCCAGGTGAAATAAGTCAACTGGCGCGGCTGCATAATACCCGCATGGCATTCGTTACATGGATCAGATTGCGAAACAACATCATCAAATTCACTCATTTTGTTTCCTTATTGCGCAGTGAATATTTCTGTGTGTTCAAGTACATTCCACAATGGCGGAGGCCAGTAGATTACCACTGCCTTGCCCACAACTTTTTCAAGCGGTAACAGCCCCCAATCTTTTGAATCATTCGAGTTGTTACGGTTGTCACCCAAAACAAAAAGTTGATCTTTGAGCACATCCCATTCACCAGAATAGGAAGGTGTGCTTGCAATATATGGCTCGTTTACCACCTGGCCATTCACTGAAACAACACCCGCCTGGACACTGATATGATCTCCGGGCAAACCAATAACACGCTTGATTAACTCCTCATCAGGATTCATCGGGAAATGAAAAACAATGATATCGCCGCGATCCACATTACCAAAACGGTAGCTCATTTTGCTCACCAGCACAAATTCGCCATTTTCAAGTGTTGGAAGCATACTGGATCCATCCACTCGAACACGTGCCGAAATCGCATTTATGCCCAAAAATAAAACAACAGCTAATACAAGAGTTTCAATAATATCAAGAGCAAACCGCCCCCAATTCATCTTTTCCTCTACAGGGGCTTCCTCCGCATTTTGCTCTTCAGGTTGTAAAGTTTCCAAACATGCCTCCATGACTTGACTGAAATTATACTTCTATTTTTCGAAGAGGATTATTGCATAAGTCTTACTTCAAGAAAGTGACAGGTTTATAAATAAACACGGTTGGGCAAATGCTCAAGCGTAGAGGATATTTCCCTCTGAATCAGACGATTCCGCCCAAACGCAGAACTGATTCTATTTCGAAAAACAGGAGTTTACCTTTTGGCACACAAGTAATTAAATCTGGCTACGCGAAAGATGCTAGCCTTCGCAAAAATTCTGCTTGCTTTTATGGGGAGGCTTTGGAATCTCGCGCCAATTGCGTACGAACTCAACCTGCTCTTCAGTTTCAGGGGATGTTGGGTAATGAAAACTTACAGATCTAGTCTTATACAGTTGGTTAACCTTGATTAGGGCCTGCTCGTTGGAAATCCCATGGCGAACGAAATAACAACCAACCGTCAGGCCTGTGCGCCCCACCCCACCCCAACAATGGACATAGATCCCATTCCCAGCATTGAGAGCGTTGTCAATCATATCCAGAATATTCCTCATCATCTCAACGGAAGGAATACCATGGTCTCGAATCGCGAACCGTTGATAATAAGAATCGACTCCATAAATATTAGCCTGCTCTTTCAATATTCCTTCATAAGAGACAAGTTCGTGCGGCTGAGTCAGGTCAATAAATGTGTTGATACCTGCCTCAAGGAACAAATCCATGTGACGGCGAGCAGTTTCAGGGTCATGACTTCCAGGATATTCTCCTGCAAGAAATCGGTTTTCTTCAACCCAATAAGACTCAAAAATGGGACGGTTGGTCATATTTACTTATTCTCACTTGGGAAAGAGGTACACAGATTATTCAAGATCTGCCCGCGTAATTCAACCAATTCAGGGTATTGGTAAAAGAACAATACTTTTTCTTCAGCAATCGTATTCCCAGAAGGCTGTGAGCCTAGAACAAAAAATGCCCAAGACTCAGCCATGTCTTCTTCAGGATTGGTTACCGCATAATCTGTTACAAACTGGTCTTGATATTTATTATAAAAATCATCAAGACGCTGGTTATAGATATCTTCATCTTCTTTAAGGTTGATCGCATTCCATTCCTCATGGATATTCACCCAAAATTGACTGTAGAATATGTTAATGTATGAATCTGAATTGGCACAACCTTCCCCAGGAAAATATTGGGGGCAGGCAGATACTACTTTCAAATAAATATTGTCGTCATCAGGGTTGTTAAAAACAGAGAGGTTGGGCGGCACCTGGTTGGGACCCAGTGTAAGCAGGTGGCCGAATTCGTGTACAAGAGTAAAGGTCAGTTCGTAATAATCATTTATATCAGCGCTATCCACCTGCAAATCCCAGCGATTGGCGTTCGATTGGAGTTGCGAGACTGCTGCCAGAATTCCGCCTCGACCATCGGTAATAATAGAATACGCAGCAATCATTTCGCGTTGATCGGCTGGGATAAGCGCGCTGAAGTATTTCCAGACTTCCTGATGGGCGGCCAGGTCATTTTGTTTTTCCACTAAATCTGCATCCACATCTTCAAAAGAAGGTTCGGAGATCTCGTCACCTGAAACAATATAGGAGACAAGGTAAACCTCCTCATCAAGCACATCTTCTTCATCCTCATAATTATCAGAATAAGCTGTTTTCATAATTTGATCAGTGGTTGAGGAGCAGGCATTGGCTCCTTCAAATACAGGGCTTTCCCCTCCAATTACTGGAACACCTGTCGCGATACCCTTAGGAATGTCAGTTTCAGGAAGGTCTTCTCCAAGAATAGTGACACAAGCCAATGAGGAAAAGAGAATGGCAAACAAGGCAAAAGGTATTTTTATACGTGACATATATTCACCCAGATATAAAATAATCTTGCAAGGATACCATATAGAAGTTTCTTTTTTACTTCTGTGTATACGAACAGACGTTTTGAATCATCTGCTGGCGCATGGCCACCAATTCGGGAAAATCATAAAAGAACAGGATCTTTTGATCAACAATACCTTTGCCAGTTGGTTTGGGATCTAGAACAAAATGCATAAACGATTCCGCGATGTCTTCACGGATATTGGTGGCGGCATACTCACGCACAAATTGTTCTTCATGTTTAGAATAAAAATCACGTACAAGGGCTCTAAACTCTTCATCAGATTTAGTTTGCGGCTGATCAACAGTTTTACGCCACTCATCCAAAATATTCACCCAAAATTTTTGGTAAAAGCCATTGATATAAGAGTTGGGTTTGCTGCAACCCTCGGGGCTAGTAAATTGCGAGCATGTTGCAGGGTTCTGATTCCAGCCATAATAGTAATCTGTCTGGGAAATTTGATCGGAATTTAACGAGATCAAATGTCCAAACTCATGGATAAGGGTATAGGTAAGATCAACTGGGTTTTCCGAGTCGGCGATATCTACCCCCAATTGCCAGCGTGACCGATCAAGCTCATCCCTCACATTTACCCACGCCAAAACATTGGATGCGCCATCTGTGAAAACATCATACTCAGTGATCAACTTAAGCTGTTCGGGGGGTAAAAGAGAAGACGCATATCTCCATACCAATTGTTGCGCCTGAAAATCTTCCTGAAAAGGTTTAAATTCTTTAGGCGCATATAGAATATCAGGTTCGCCTAATTTTCCATCTTCTACCTTATAAACAACAAGGTTGAGGTTTGCGCTTGTCCCAGCATATTCACCGCCCAGGGATTCGAATTGATGAGTTTCCAGAGTTGAATTGATGCGGGTTAAGCAGGCATTCAGACATGAATTATCAGAACAAGTGATTGGAACAGGCGTCGGGCGCAGAGTATTCGCAGCCTGCGGTTCTATCATCACCGTGGAAACTGCTTCTGTCGCGATTGGCAGTTCAGTCCCTACGGGTGTATTCGGCAGCACAAACTGACAGGCCATGGATGCCAATATCAATACAAAGCTTATTGTAAATAATCTTTTCATTCTTTCATTCACTCTTAGTAGATAATTTTATGCGGGCTTATTATTTTGAGGCGGGACAGCCTGCCCCATGGTTGCAAGAATCTCCCTGGTTACATTTTTCCCGCCGTTGAGATTGGTCCATATAGCTCCGATGGTGTAAATGATGCCCCAGGGAAGCCCCCACCAACCAACAAGAAAAGATAACAGCGTAAAAGGCAATCCTTTGACCACCGCGCTCTCATCTGCTTTGATAAAATAGATATCTGAGGTGCGGCGAAAAGTAATAATCAATAGTGAAATAACGTAAGGAAATGTGACAAACTTTCCACCCTTTTGTAACTCAAACTTTAATTCCAAACTTCCCATGTTTTCAATACCAACGATTTTCATAATTCCTCCAATTTTGAACTTTGATCATTTAACAGTGGAACAAGCACCTTGCAATATGGATTGCCTTAATTCAAGTAATTCGGGGTATGCATAAAAAAATAATATCTTTTGATCTCTGATGGAAGTTCCTGTTGGCTTGGGGCTAAAAACAAAATAAGCAAAAGACTCGGCAATATCCTCTGTGGGATGTGTAGTGGCATAATCATCTACAAATTGATCCTGATGTTTCAGGTAGAAATGATAAAGCTCATCATAGTAAGGGGAAAGATCATCTGCATATTGAAGCGCATCTATTTTTCCCCATTCGGTATTGATATCAACCCAAAAACGCTGATAGAAAGCATTGACGTATGAATTCGGCAGGCTGCAACCTCCGCCTGTAAAGTAAGTGGGGCAAGCCGCAGATTTGCTCTCCAGCAGGGAAATGTTATAAGGGTCTTTGTAAACTTCTTTATCAATGCGGACTTGCGAATCGTTTAAAGTCAGCACGTGGGCATACTCATGAATCAGGGTAAACAGGAGCGCGTTCTTATTCTCAAGGTCAGCGACATCCACTTCGATAATCCAGCGTGTGAGGTCAGTTGGTATTTGGTCCACTGCGGCAAGGGTATTGTCACCGCCATCGGTGAAGATGATATATTGCGAAACCATCTGGCGGTCTTTAGGTGGAATCAATGTTGTAAATATCTGCCAGGCTTCTTTCTGTGAGGTAGTATCCTGCTGTTCGTCTTTTAACTCATCCGGAATCGGGTCGAGAACTGGATTCGTAAGCATATCCCCGCTGACTGAGTATGTGACTAAATAATAAGATGGCGGCTCAACATAATTTGGGTCATCTATTTTGTAGACATCCCCTTTTGCGCTTTGGATGATACCTGCCATTGCAGCAGGACAGGATAGTATGGCCGTGTCATTGTCAACGGGTACGAGTAAATAGCTGCCAATTGCATAACCAAAAGCAACCGCCATGCCAAGGAAAGCTATAACCAGTGCAAATCTAACTCGTGATGACATGATATGTCCTTATTCACATTTTGTTACGGAAGGTGTATCCAACCTGCATCCAGAAGGTAGATATAAATATAACCGATCAGCAAAAGGACCCAGCCGATTAATTGCAGCCGCTCCATCAGCCCTTCAAACGAGACGGAGAAATTATCCTTGATGGTTTCGACAATGTTTTCGAGGCTGTCAAGTTTATCTTTTACATTTTCCTTCCAGTCCTTCAAATAGAACTGGTCGTGAATGGCTTCATATAAATTCGAGGTATACCAATCACCGATGAGCAGCATATTCTGTTCGGCGCGCTCAAAACTGAGCATCATTTCGAGTCGATGCTCAGCAATTTGGCGGATCATGCCTCGGGTCGGACGGGGGCGGCGTTTGTTCTGAAAGAAAGTTTCATTAATCTTATCGAGCATCAATTCAATGGATTTATCCAACATGCGATAGCGAATCAGTTGGTAGTTGCCAATCTTGAGCAGGGCAATATCGGATTGATAATCATCATTCGGCGCAATAATAACCGCGCCTTCCCAATCCACCACGGTGACTTCTTTTGCAGAGTAATGTGTACGGGATTTAAGTATCTCATCTATTTCGGCTTTATCAAGGGTTTCTCGCTGAGAACGGATAAAGGTGGCGATGGACACAGCATTTTTTTCAAGCCATTTATCGGGCGTGGGCGGAGCGCTCTGCACAAGTAAAATACTGTACTCTTCATATAATCCGCTTTGACGGACAGTTTCAGGAATAAATCGGCTTTGCAAGGCAGCTTGTATTTTAATACGGTCTTTTAAAACAGAGCTGGCAAACGGATCACGTAATTCAAAATGACATTCCACCATTTGCACACGGTCGTCAAATCGTTGGCGTAGTGCTGAAACGGCGTATCCTTCGATAATGACAGTCTCCTCCCCCAGTGTGACCAGATCAATATCGGTCGGCTGAAAGTAGGGAGCATCTTTTATTAATCCTTTGAATTGTTCGGGGGGAGGCGCATTCCCATCATCAGAATCAGGGAAAGCGAGCAGGTAACAAATTTCCATGCGCTTAAGTGTAGCACGGTTCACTCAATTACAAGGCGTATTAAATCTGCCCCCACGCAAAATAAGTCGGTACATTCAAAACACGTTCTCCCCGTTCCCAGGCTTGTTTATCCAAAAGTTTCATCTTTTGGATTTCATCCTTTGAGACAGTTTCCGCCAAATCGGATTCGATCACATCCCATTCCAATTCCTGTTCTTCAGGCGACGGTTCATTTCTCACACTTTGAATTGTTCCCGTTTCAAGGATATTAATCCCTGCTTGATAGAAAGTCTCTGCAAGATGCATACCGAAAGCGGGTTCTGCTCCCTGTCTTTCCAGAGATTCACTTTGCCATATACCTACTATCTTTAACTCATCAGGCCTGTCAATTCTGGAGGAGTAATCTGGTTCAGCTAAAGCCAGTATGTGACCATTTTTTCGCGTGACACGTTTCATTTCATAAACGGCCTGCAAAGGGTTTTGAACCCACAAAAGGAAATAATGGCAATAGACGATATCAAAGGTTTGATTGGGATATGGAAGGGAAAGCCCGTTACCGTGAACAAGGAAAGTGCCTAAAGCGTTGATTCGGCACTGGTCAAGCGCAGCAGAATCCAGATCCAGACCGTGAAGCGAGGCAGGAGTTTTCAGTTCCCTGAGAACGGCACCTGTTCCGCAACCCACTTCAAGGATTCTTTGGGCGCTTATTAAACCTGCTTTTTCAAACAAATATGCGCGCAGGCCGCGTGTCCATTTTGCCTGTTGAAGGTATCGGGCATGCCAGTTCATTTTTTATGGGTGATTTTTTCCCAATCATCCTTGAGAAAATTACCCAGGATCTGATCTGCCATGCCTTGAGTCGGCAATATATCTCCATCGGGTTCAACATAAAGCCATGCTTTGCCTGCTCCGGAGAGAGGATCATCCTGTTCTGTTTCAAACGCCACTGGGTTCTGATCAGAATACGGCACTGGTAAATCATAAGTAAGTGTAAGGCCCAGATTTGCGATTTTATTTTTCAGCTCTTCCAACATGTCTTTCAGAGAAGGCTCAGCGATACTAATGGATAGACTCCTCACGCCCAGTGCAGCAAGACGATCAAGTGTGGTGTTTACAGCTTCTACATTTCTGCCATTGATCGTGAGATGCACAGTGACAAACAGGTCTTCCGGCACAATGATTTCAAGTGCATTCCATGATTTCTCGCTGGCAGGTTGAAGCAGGAAAAGTAAATGGTCGAGGCCCGTTTGCAGCAGGGTGTGGAGATATTCCTTATCAGCGAGTTTCAAGCCATCGCTGAGTAAGCCGCAAACCTGCCCATTTTTTTCAGCATGCGCAATCAATGATGGAAGATCTATTCGCATGGTGGGTTCTCCACCTGTAAATGTGACATGCGGAATTCCCGCAGCCCAGGCTTTATCCAGAATCGTTTTCCATTCGTCAGTGCTGAGTTCACGGTCAACGCGTTTGGTAGGCGCGTATTCGGCATTGGCTTCAGCGGGAAGTTTGTATGTAAGTGCGCAGTCAAGGCGAAGCGGCGCAGTAAGATCCGCTGAGTGCGGGTTGACCCGCTCAAAGTCCAGAAAAGAAACGGGATCCAAATCTGAAGTTGACACCAGTCTTTGAATGCGGTCAATAAAGGTACGATAATCCTGCAAGGCTGTTGCCTGCTTCACACGATACCGCGCAGAAATTTGTTTCGCGGCTGCTTGAGGTTCGATTCCTTTAATGAAATGATAAGCATATTCAGCGGCAGTCGGGTTGAGCTGTAGAACTGTCGATGCATTGACGATCAGAATACCTGAGCCATCTTTGAGCAAACGTAAATGAATGCGATATGGTTTCTCGTTTACAGGCGCGGCTCGCAGATGGTGCAACCCTTCAGGCAGAGATTTAACTTTTGCAAAGCGATCAAAGAATTTCATGGTTCCTCCTAATTGAGGATCGGCAGGTTGACGGAATATTTTTCGCGGTGGTCTTCCACTTGCAGCGGACAACCGCCACCACATTCGGAAACAACAGGACAGCTTTCACATTTTGCGGGCAGGTTCTGGCGTTCACGCAATTGAACTGATAGTTTGTGATTCCAGATCGAGTCCCATGAATCGGTGAGCATGTTTCCAAGTGGATGATAATACGATTGGCATGGCAGCACATTGCCATTCGATTCAATGCACATGCTGTATAACGCAGCAGTGCAGCCTTTTATTCCAAGATTGTTCGCGGTAGGGTCGAACTCACAATATTGCGTAGGCGTGTACCAGATGAGTCTCTGGCCGCGTTCCTCCGTCTTGCGGGTGGCGATATCCAGAATGGGCTGTAATTCACTTTCATACAAACCAGTTCCCACGCTGAGGCCATTTCCGGAATAGATGAGTGCGTTTAGTCCAATAGTTGGGACTCCGCAGTCTGCCAGAAAATCCAGCGTGATAGGAATTGTGTGCACGTTCGTTCGAAGCATGGTGGTGTTGGTCATCACGTAGAGTTTTGTGGCAAGTACATTGTTCAGCCCAGTGATGGTTTGCTTGAATGCACCTTTGGCTCTCATCATTTCATCATGGATTTCAGGCACACAAGATTCAACGGTGATTTGAACGTGATCAAGCCCCGCACCTACAAGCTGTTTGACATAATCCATATCAATGAGACGGCGAGCGTTCGTATTCAGGCCTGTGATCTGGCCGTTGCTTTCTGCATGTCGAATCAACTCTGGCAAATCGTTTCGCAAAGTGGCTTCACCGCCAGTAAAGACAATATGCGGCACGCCAAGCTCCCATAACTGATCGATGATCTTGAACCATTGCTGTGTGGATAATTCAGGGAAGTTCCGCTCGCGGGCATTGTAGCAATGGGCGCAATCATTATTACAGCGATAAGTGACCGCCAGGTCCATGCGATAAGGCGCAGTAGGGCGGGCACTAAACGGCATGTTGACTTCAAGCTCTAATTCGTGAATAGGACATGAACCATCCGGGCGAATTAATTCAGAAAGTTGAAAGCGCAAGTCTGCTAGATCACTGCGGGCCTGCCCTGCACTTACGTGATACTGCTTTTGAATTGTTTTTATAGCCTGGTTTTCATCCATCTCTTCCAAAACAAGGTAAGCCATCAAAGCCGCGGTTGGATTTAAGTGCATGATCCGATTCGCATTGACGATCAATGTACCATTGCCATTTGGGTCAACACGCAAATGGACCCGCGACTTTTCACCATCGGCTTGATATTGATAATGGTGTAGCCCTGCTGATAGAGCATGGATGGAAGGGGCTGATGGTCCCAAAATTGATTTAAAGGTATCCAATAAGGCCATAAGGTTGCTACCTTCCGCCGCCGGCGCAGGCGCAGGCACAACCTGCACAGGCACAAGCACACGCACAACTGCCCCCACCACTCCGGCCGCCGCCTGAACTTTTCGAAGGAGGTGGCGGTGGATTAGTTACATTAGTAACACGGCTGGTAAAGTCGTTGACATTACCAATCACCTTCTGTGAAAAGGTTTGCACACCTGTGACCATGGATGCGGCAAAGTCTGCGCCGGGCAAGGCAGTTGAGCCTCTATTTGAAGAAGGCACTGACGAAGTTTGCGAGAAAGTGGAACCACCGCTCCAACCTGGGTCATAGCGATGCCACCAAATGGGAACATAGATAGGCCCATGAAAGACTTGGCGCGTACGATCATCGTAATTGCGGTCAAGCATGGTCCACTCGAGAGCTTCATCGAACGTTTTACTTTTGACTTCCGGTGTATCCGCGGCTTCCACCTGCTTCCACGCTTTTTCCATAATGCTCTTGTAATAATCGATCGTTTCGCGGCGACTAAAGCCCTTCATTTTTTCAGAGACTGAACGGACCAGTTTGACGGTCATATCCTGTAATTTGTTTCGACGTGTTTTGACATCACTCTCTTTGAATGCATTCAGGAAGTTCATTTCATACTCCTGCAGGCCATCCGGCAGGGGCGAGGCATTTCTCAATTCAAGCGGATCGCGCGTGACGACTTCGGCCGCGTTCTTCTTGACCACACCAAACAGAACCATCGTCATCGCTTTATCGAGCGGCTGCTCCATCAAGATGGCTGCTTCAACAGCTGTCAGCCCGCGCTTGATGCCGTGACCTTCAATGGAGATCTTCGGCGGCAGGTATTGCATTTTTCGACGGCTGTTTGTGATCGCAGCGATGGTTGGGATGCCAAGGAATATGAAACTAAACAAGCCGAAACAGAACAAATTAAAGATCGTGTCGGGTGAGATTGAAAGGGATGGCAATTGAACCGTGACAATACTGCCCGCAGGGACATAACTCTTCGGGAACGAAGCGCCAAATTTATACTGGGTGGCTCCATCGGCATTGGCGTTGTGCCATGTGTAGGTGATGCGACCTTGAGAGTCGATGGCGGTTTGAGGTTCGGATGGAAATCCAGAGGGTGCAGAATGCCACCTGGGTTCTGTTGTCTTTACACCGGTCGGCAGGTGGAAGATCGTCGTCAGATCGGTTTTACCAGTTACATATTGGCTGCCAAAATAGGTGGGAGCAAAAACACCGCTGGCATAATTTGCATCCTTATCATCTTTGTATAAAACCTGTGAAATGCGCCCAATGGATACATGAACTGTCCCTGATTGCCCGGGCTGAATCGCCATGGAGCTTAAATCCACTGCAAAGCCAGAGCCGCTGCCCTGATAATCAGACTGAGAGATCGAGACCGCGCTACCATTCACATCTGCATTGGCAGTATTGATATCAAAGTTTCCATTAGGCATGCCCATATCTACAAAATCAATTGCATGCCCGCCTGGCTGGTTCGTAAACTTTAGCTGGTAATCAAGCGCCAGTGTCCCGTCTGAATTCCAATAGACATTGACGACTTCCTGATCAAGGCTGAAATAATATGATTGCGCAAAGACGTTGAGCGTTGAGCTGAGCGCAAGAAATATTGCAAAAAAAATGGCTAATCTATATTTCATAAGATACTCTCTACCATTTCGGTTCTTCCGTTAACTGATAGGTCGTGCCGCAGAATGGACATTCCACGGTGGGCGCGCCCGCCAGCATTTTGACGTTATCCGCTTTCAATGTTCCACCGCAGTTATGGCATTTCATTTGCTCGATCTTTGTGGAGGAAGGCAGGTCAATCTTGTATGTGACATTATCGCCTCCTGCCGGCCCCGCAGCCTGTCCCCGCACGATTAGCAGGATTCCAACTCCAAGGAAGGCAGCGCCGATAATGGCAAAGATAATTCCAAATCCCAGCCAGGAAGAACTCCCTTGTGCGGATGTGGAACCAACAACACTTAAGATGCCATAGCCAAATAGACAAATGCCGATCAGAAGTAATATCCCCGCACCGATATACAAAAAGGTTTTATTACCCATGGTTGATGAAACTCCTTCTTTATATATGGAAAGTGTAGCATTATCATTGTTTTCAAGCATGTGACTTTAATCCTTATCTTTAAACAAAATACCCCCGCTTATTTCTGGCAGGGGCTGGTAGTGTAATAAATGTAATTACTCTATGGAACGGATTCAGCAATTCTGAGCATATCCTCATCTGTGATTACTGTAGCAGGTTCTATAAACACTGCAGACAGTAAATAACGAACGCCATTCTTTTCCCAGGTAATTCGGGTCATGCCATTGCCATTCCAATTTTTATTGAAGAGTTCCCACCCACGGTGGATCAGTACAGCGGGCTGACCATGGATCTTAATTTCAGAAACACTCCCCTCTCCGACTACCTCTGCAGGATAATCTCCCTGATCCTGCCAAATGCTCAAAGTCATTTGCTGGGTATAGTCAAAATGATTTTCCTGGGTAAATCCTGTTTTGAGCCATTCAATTTCAACCGAATCAAATCCTTCTGCTAAACGATACAGTTTGACTTTGGGATTTTGCCAATAGCCTTCAGGAACCCAGGTTGGCAAATTGACGGCAAATGGCACAGCGGCTTGCGCCTCTTCAAGGGACATGACTCCAATTACTTTCTGGAATTCGCAATCCACCATGGGATCACATGTGATCGGGGACTGCGTTACTTCGTCGAAGGGAATGCCAGCAATCTTGCGGATCACAGACTGGACTGCGGCGCGAGCGTTCGGCACAAAAATAACAGTGAGAGCGAGAATTGCCACTAAAACACCAATTGCCAATTCCAAACGCCGCAGGGTTGTCTTCTTATTAGAAACAATGGCTGGATTGGATAGTTTTTCATACAACGCGGACTCAAATTCAGCCCGTGGTGATTTTTGAAAACGGTTGAGAAAATCGTCGTTCATGGTTTCTCCCATTCATTACGTAATTTTTCAACAACACGATGCAGAATCACTGCGACATTTGATTCGCCCAACCCAGTCAGGCTCGCAATGGCGCGGTTGGTAAGTCCTGCCCCATACTTAAGAGCAACCAATTCGTGTTCACGATTATCAAGCTGGAATAGTAAGGTGGAGAGGCGCGCATAATCAGTTTGCCGCTGTGCCAGATCGTCCATTGTGATTTCGTTGGACGGAAAATTCATTGATTCAGTAAGGGGTGTTTCGTTATCTTTTTTACGATAATGGTCAATTGCGATATTGCGGGCAATGGTGAATATCCAGGTGGACAAGGCGCTTAGATTGCGTTTGTATTTATCACGATATTTCCAGGCTTTTTCAAAAGTCTCGGAGGTCAGGTCTTCGGCCAGCAGACCATCACCGAAGCGGTAGCGGAAGAAGTTGTAGACGCGCGGCAGTTCTGCATGATAGAACTGCTCAAAATCTTCTTCGGTAGCTTTGTCTGCGAACCATGCCGAGGCGTTGAATATGGATGTCATGTTACAGAATTATACGGCTCAGAGGGAAAAGTATTACAGGATGAATTTTGCAAAAAACAGGCATCTTGTCCTGTAAGTTATTTTGGGTTGGCTTTATACTTGAGCCATGTCATTGCGAGCCGTCCTGAGCGAAGTCGCCGTTCTTTGGCGGTGTAGTCGAAGGATGGCGAAGCAATCTCCAGTTTAATGGGTCAATCTCATCGACGAGTCTTTCTTTGCTTAATAGGAGATTGCTTCGTCGCGAAGAACACGAGCGCTCCTCGCAATGACGAAAGGATCTTATGACCATCAACGATCAATACAACAAATGGAGAGAATCCACGCTCAAGAAGTCTTTGGAGAAGTTCAAGGAGCGGAAAGAGCGCTTCGAGACTTCAGCAGGTGTGGAGGTGCCGCGTGTGGCGTTGCCCCTTGGTTTCGATACGGACGAGAAGAGCACTCGTCCTACTCAACCAGCGGGGGCAGATAAATCTTATTTAGATAAACTCGGCTTCCCTGGAGAGTATCCCTACACGCGCGGAGTTCAGCCGACGATGTATCGTTCGCGGTTTTGGACCATGCGTCAGTACGCGGGCTTCTCGACGGCGGAGGAATCTAACAAACGTTATCGCTACTTGCTCGCACAAGGTCAAACGGGGCTGAGTGTCGCTTTCGACCTACCCACTCAAATTGGGTACGATGCGGATGATCCCATCGCGCAGGGAGAGGTCGGTAAGGTAGGAGTATCCATTTCGTCCATTCATGATATGGAGCAGTTGTTCGATCAGATTCCGCTTGATAAGGTTTCAACTTCAATGACCATGAACGCGCCTGCGGGTATTTTGCTGGCGATGTATATCGCCGTGGCGAAGAAGCAAGGCGTGGACATGCATAAACTGCGCGGCACGATTCAAAATGACATCTTGAAAGAATACATTGCGCGTGGTACGTATATTTTCCCGCCCGCGCCGTCAATGCGGCTCATCACCGACATCTTTTCTTTTTGCGCGCAGGAAGTTCCGTATTGGAATACGATCTCGATCTCGGGCTATCACATCCGTGAAGCGGGTTCGACCGCCGTGCAGGAAGTTGGCTTTACGCTCGCCAATGGCATTGCGTATGTGGAAGCCGCCATCAAGGCTGGCTTGGACGTGGACGCCTTCGCGGGCCAGCTTTCGTTCTTCTTCAACGCGCACAACAATCTGCTCGAAGAAGTCGCCAAGTTCCGCGCCGCGCGCCGCATGTGGGCACTCATCATGCGCGAACGTTTCAAAGCGCAAAAGCCTGCTTCGTGGCAGTTACGCTTTCATACTCAAACTGCTGGGTCAACGCTCACGGCGCAACAGCCAGAGAATAACGTGGTGCGTGTGACCTTGCAAGCTCTGTCTGCCGTCCTCGGCGGAACACAGTCTCTGCACACCAACAGCATGGACGAAGCCCTGTGGCTGCCGACCGAGAAATCGGTGCGTGTGGCGCTGCGCACACAGCAGATCATCGCCTACGAGTCGGGCGTGGCTGATTCGGTCGATCCGCTGGCGGGTTCATATCTGATCGAACATCTGACGGATGAAATAGAAAAAGGCGCGCTTGATTACATCGCCAAAATTGACGAAATGGGCGGCGCGCTGCAATCCATTGAACGCGGCTACATGCAGAACGAGATCCAGAACGCCGCCTACGCCGCGCAGCAGGAAATCGAACGCAAGGAACAGATCGTGGTAGGCGTCAATCAATTCAATGTGGACGAGGTTCTCACGTTGGAACGTTTGCAGGTTGACCCGTCCATTGAGTTGGGACAGCGTGAGCGGTTGAGGAAGTTGCGTGAGGGTCGAGACCAGAAAGTAACAGACGAGTTACTTGGGAAGTTGAAGTCCGCCGCAAATGGTTCTGAGAATTTGATGCCGTTGTTTATTGAATGCGTGGAGAACGATATCACGCTCGGCGAGATCTGCAATACGCTGAGAAGCGTGTGGGGCGAATATATGGCGGAAGGGTTTTAGTTTGGGTGTCAGGTGTCAAGTTTCAGGTGTCACGTTGGTAAGATATAATTACATCAACAAAAAGGAGAGTTGCCATGACCCTTTTAGAACAAATCGAAAAACAGCTGAGCGCCTTGCCTCCTGAAAAACAGAGTGAGGTATTGGATTTCATTGCGTTCCTGCAACAACGTGCAAATGCCGCCTTGCAGCCTGCGCTAATTGTCGCGGAAACGGCTCTCTTGAGCGAAGCCGCGCTTGCCGAAGATTGGATGAGACCCGAGGAGGATGAAGCATGGTCATACCTAAATCAGGCGACGTCGTAGTTCTGCCTTTTCCGTTTTCTGACCTTTCCGAAAGCAAAGTGCGTCCTGCTGTTGTTTTGGCGCGCGCCAATCAAAGCGATTGGATTTTATGCCAGATCACAAGTAATCCGTACGGCGACGCACAGGCAATTGTCATTGACAAAACCGATTTTGAAGCAGGGATGTTACGGCTGCAAAGTTACGCTCGTCCGTCCAAATTGTTCACTGCAAATGAGGGTCTGATCATTTCGATTGAAGGAACTTCTAAAGCCAGAAAAGTTGAGCGAGATTCGAAAAGCGATCATTGCCATGCTGGAGAGTTAGACAGGCAGAACCTTTGGCACGAAAACGACATCACACTGGGAGAGATTTGCAATACGCTTAGAGGCGTGTGGGGTGACGCAAAGCGCGTGGCGGAAGGGTTTTTGGGCTTGACTTAGTCCACTAGTTAGTCTACAATGCCTTTAGAGGTGTAAGATGACAACTTTCAATATCCACGAAGCTAAAACCCACTTTTCAAAACTACTTGAACGCGTTTTAAACGGTGAGGAAGTGATTATTGCCAAAGCGGGCAAGCCTGTAGCGCGCATTTTACCGATGGTTACGAATGGATTCGCGCGTGTACCTGGCAATGATGCGGGCAAGATTATCATCATGCCTAACTTTGACGATCCTCTGGAGGAATTTGCTGTATGAGATATTTGCTTGACACACATACATTTCTTTGGTGGAATATGGATGACGCCCAATTATCATCCATCGCAAAGGAATTGATTGCAGATGGCAATAACGAAATCTTCCTCAGCGCCGCCAGCGCATGGGAGATCGCCATAAAAACTGCGCGTGGGCGTCTTGATCTGCCAGAAGATCCCACGCGTTATATTTCCAATCGTCTTAACTTACATGGATTTCAAGCTCTGCCCATCCAAATCCATCACGCAGTGCAAGTTTATAAATTACCCTTGCATCATGCCGACCCGTTTGACCGATTGTTGATTGCCCAGAGTCAGATCGAGTCCATGCCGCTGATTTCTGTTGACCCTGAAATTCGGAAATATGAAGTTGAAGTTATCTGGTAAAGTGGGGGACAACCTCACGCCGCTCTTCATCGAGTGCGTGGAAAATGACATCACGCTGGGAGAGATTTGCAATACGCTGAGAGGTGTGGGGCGAGTACGTGGCAGAAGGGATTTTAGTAATATAAAACAAAGGACGGTATTTCAGCCGTCCTTTTTATTTTTTACGTGTATACTTTTGATTAACTGGCATTATCGAAAGCATCTAACATTGTACATAAGGGAAGCTATTATGGTTAGTGACTTAAAAGAAGCCTTTAGTATCGAAAACCTACGCCGAGCCTGGCGTTGGTTAAATAGTAACCCCGATTCCTATTACAAAGGATTTTTTCGCCATATCTATAGGGCATATGCGATTGCCGCTGATGATAATTTGAAGGATTTACATAGGCGTCTCGTTAATAACCAGTTTGACCCTACACATTCAATAAAAACTTACTTTCCCAAGAAATCTGGCATTCAGCGGATTTACACATTTTTAGCTGTTGAAGATCAAATTGTCTATCAGGCGTTAGTAAACATTGTTGCAGACAGACTATTTCCTAAAGTTAAAGCAAGATATCATCGAGAAAATTTTGGGAATTTATATGCGGGACCGAGAAGTATTTTCTTTTATCAAGACTGGAAGAAATGCTACAAGAAATTTAGTTCTGAGATAAATCGTGTCTACAAAAAAGGTTTCATCTATTCAGCATCGTTTGATTTAACAGCATGTTATGACAGCATTGACCACAATGTACTAAAACATTTCCTTGGTGATATTGGGCTTCAAAAAGAATTTAATGATTTACTTTGTGCATATCTGATGAAATGGACTGCTACACGTGGTAACCAGCCCGTAAAATCATACCAAAGAGAAGTGGAAAAATCGTGGCAAAATAGAGCCAGGAGAGATCCAGATGAAGAAATCGAAGTTTTCAGAAAGCCAGATAGTAACGATCCTGAAAGAAGCCGAAGCGGGCATAGCGCTGGAAGAACTTGT
>JAYVUA010000048.1:0-43339 GCA_043788255.1 Anaerolineales bacterium
ATAATTGGCAATATGCGGAAGGACTGCGCCTGCATTAATATAGACTCCATGCCCGCCTGTGGGTTGGATGGTGGGAATGTCTGCTTCGTTGATACGCGTTGCAAGATACGCAGTTTGTCCCAAACGATATGCGAGATAGGCTTCATCCAAGCCTTCATATAAACCGACAGCCATCGCGTCGAGGTCGCGGCCTGCGAGTCCGCCGTAAGTGGGGAAGCCTTCGCGCAGGATCAATTCATTTTTGATATTCTGAAAGAGCGTTTCATCGTTCAAACATAACAAGCCGCCGATGTTGACAATCGCATCCTTCTTCGCGGACATGGTCATACCGTCTGCGAGCGCAAACATTTCACGCGCGATCTCCTTGACCGATTTACACTCATAGCCAGGTTCCCGCTCCTTGATGAAGAAGCAGTTTTCGGCGTAGCGCGCAGCGTCGATGAAGAACGGGATATTGTTTTCGTGATAGACATCCGCAACTGCTTTCAGATTTTCCATCGAAACGGGCTGACCGCCTCCCGCGTTGTTCGTGACTGTGATCATCCCGAACGGAATTTTCTCACGCCCATACATCGCCACGAAGGCCTTGAGTTTGGTGATATCCATGTTGCCCTTGAACGGATGCAAATTGGATGGGTCGTGCGCTTCATCAATAACAAGATTGGCAGGCTTTCCACCACGCGCGCGGATGTTGGCATCGGTGGTGTCGAAGTGCATGTTGCTGGGTATCCACTGTCCAGGCTTGACCAAACAAGCGGCCAAAATATTTTCGGCGGCGCGCCCTTGATGCGTGGGGACAAAATACTTAAAGCCAAAAATATCATCGACAGCTTTTTTGAGTCGATGGAACGAACGCGCGCCCGCGTAGGATTCGTCGCCGCGCATGATGGCCGCCCATTGCTCTGCACTCATCGCGCCTGTGCCTGAGTCAGTCAATAGGTCAATGAAGATGTCTTCGGCTTTCATCGAGAACAGGTTGTAGCCTGCTTCAATGAGTGCAGTTTCGCGCTCTTCACGCGAAGGCAGGCGAATGGATTCGACGACCTTGATTCGAAATGGTTCAGGGGGATAGGTGGTAGTCATATGGTCTCCTAATTTGAGTGTGCGTCAAATTTTGGGTAGCGAGCATAGCGTAATCCCCTTGTTTTGCCATTCGGTCTCCAATGACTTTTTCATTCTACAACTTATCCGCTTTTTTGGCCTGTAACAAATGTCATGAAATTTGATATAAAAAAGAGCAAACGTTCTTTCACATCTGCTCTTGTACATCTATCTAATACTCATCATTCATCCTTCTTCATTGTTCTTTCGATCTCCGCCAGCGTTTTCTGCGCGGATTGCAAATCACTGTGACGCAAGCGCGTGAAAATCTCCACCGCGCGGCGGGACATGGAAAGGGCTTCATCGTTTGCACAGTTTTGTTTGAGTAGTGCCTTTGCGATATGGTGGCAATTCCTTGCAATCAACTCTTGCCGACCAACTTTTTCTGCGAGCGTGAGGGCTTCGCGGGCAAGCCCTTCGGCTTCGCTCAGGACAGGGGCTTTGTCTTCCGCCAACTCTGCGCGGTCAAGGGCGAGGACTGCCAGATTGCCTGTCATATAAGCAACACCTTCTCGATAATTTACTTTCTTCGCAATGCGCAGGGCTTCGCGGAAGTCGTACTCAGAGGCGGGGTAGTCTTTGTTGCTGCGTTCCGCACCAGCAAGGTCGTTAAGCATGCTGGAGACATTGTTGCTTTCTGAGGAGATATTGCGGTGGATTTCTAATGCTTCGCGGTAGGCGGTGATGGCGGCAGGGTAGTCTTCTTGCATTTCGTAACCTTTTCCGCGCAGGCTAATAGCGATTGCTTTATGGTATGGATCGCTGTCTTTCCAATATATAGAAGCGCGTTTGGCACAAGCCAATACATCAGCAGATTGGTTTCTGAGATAATGTATCCATCCTGCATGATATGTTTTCCATCCAGCGTTCTCTTTATCTTCAGAAATAAGAGCGCGAATTTCAGATTGCTCAGAAAGCCACAACCATTCATCCCACCTTCCAGTGAAGTTAAAGAATTGCGGAAGTTTGTCGTAAATTTGTTGTAAGAGATTATTTTCCCCATGCAACAATCGCGGCAGAGCAGCAGAGAGCAGACTCCATTCGGCGTCTAGTGTCTTGAACCCTTCATAGTTGTCATCTCCGCCATATAGCATGGCAAGGGCGTAGGCGCGGTTAGTCAGCGCGTCGCCTGTTTGGGCAACGGCTTCGGGGCGGCGGGTGCGGATGAAGGTCGCGGCGAGAGTGGGAAGATAGAAAGTACGAGATTCGAGATTGGAAATGAGTATCGAACGGTCAGTTAAATCTTCAAGCGCGGTTTCGGCGGCGCGTTCGGGCAGGTTGGTCATCTGCACCAGCCAGTCCAGTTTGGCAGGTTGGGTAAAGTAGGTCAGCGCGGCGAGGACTTTGGTCTCGCTTTCGCTGAAGGTTTCCAGCAAATCGCCAAAGATGTATTCCAATGGGTCGTTGTCTTTGGGGGCTTTCTCGATAAAAGCACAAGCTTCGGTGATGGTATGCATTGCACTTCTCTCACGACCGAGTTGTCCACAGACCCACTTAATAAGCAATGGATTGCCATTTGTAATTTCGTAAAGTTTCTCTCTTGCTTCTGTGTTTTCTCTAGCTAAACGTTTGTTGCTTTGTGCTAGATTTTCAATCAGCTCTAAAGCTTCTTCCTTCTCCATTCGGTCAAGTCTTATGATTCGAGCATCAATATTGTCGCGACGACGTGATGTAACAATTGCTTTATTTCCTTGGGGTAATCGACTGAGAAATTGAAAGAGTCGTTCTCGTTCTTCTGGGTGCAAGGTTTCCAAGTTGTCGAAGATAATCAGAACTTTCTTGTCCGCCAGTGCGAGGCGTAATGCGTCCGTTCTTGCTTCTGGCGCGAGACGGGGAATACCATCTTCTCCAAGTTCAAGAGCCAATTCGTTGAGCATTGAAAGATAATCCGCACGAGTGAAGTCTATTAATGGCTTCTCGCCTTCGGGTCTCAATTCACGAACTTTAGCTGTAATGAAGATTTTTCTCTCGTAAAGTTCTTTTGGAGCACGGTGTGCAGCTTCAATTGCAAGTGAAGTTTTGCCGATGCCGCCAGGTCCGTCAATCAATGCGCCCCAAGTGCGGGATTCGGGGGAAATCGCATCGGCAATGGTGGCGAGTTCTTTAGCGCGTCCAAAAAAGAAAGGTTGTTGTGGAAGTGTAGAACCCGTGGGCTTAGGCGGTGAATAAGTATCGGGAGAGGTGGACTCATGATGATTTGCCGCGTAATGACTGAGAGCATTTGCGACTTTCATGCCCAAATCTTCAGGTGAAGTAAAGAAGGCGCAAACGTGGTCAGTTTGGATTCTTTGTTTGAAGTCTTTTAGTTTCGATTTTCCTGGTTCACCTTCCATAAATTTTGGAAGCCAAGGCTGGTTCTCTTCATCAATTACAAAGCAATAAATTGTTTTACCAAGTTTTCTTGCATGAACATATTCCATCTCCGTAATGGAAATTTCTGAACCTGCGGGGATATATCCATAACGATGTGCATAAATGCCGAGAAAGAAGTTGCTTTCTTCCACTTCTTTTAAACAAGCATCCAAAGGTTCATCAGGGCGCGCTCCAAAGACTTCCATTTTGGATGCTTGATAATTCGTCCCTTCAACGGCGCGGATGGCTGCTGCGCGATAGTCGATGAGGTCTTTGTATGTGGAGCTAATGAAGACTTTCATAGTGTTGGTCCTCGTTGGTTGGTGTCCGCACGGGGATGAACCCCCGTGCTATTATTACGAAGCCGACTTAAGTCGGCTAGTCCGCTTTGCATAGCACCCTGCGGGTGTAGCAATTTTGTATTTTGATTTTACAACAATTCAATAAAGAAGTTGTAATGAAAAGGCCTGGAATTTCTGCTCCAAATCCTTTTTATATAAGTTGTCTTGTGTCACTCTTGAGAGATGAATCACTAGTAACGAATATTTACGGACAGGGTTTTTAATATCAGCGGGAAAACAATTTGTCTATGTATGGTCAGTGCTGGAAAAGGAGAGGCCAATGACTGCGAATTTACTGGTAATCAAAGAACGAAAACGGCAGGATCCCTTCGCCGTTGCAGGCCCGTCTGATTTTGAGTTTGAAGTTGGGGAAGTCATTGATTCGCAAATGATTGTGACAAATCCACGGATTACATTGTATTGTCTCGATCATTCCAACCAACGCGCCTTGTTTGTCGAAACCGCACCCGGCGTGAATTTGTCGCAGGCTCCGTTCTTTTATCAGGCACAATATGAAAATGTTGTCAATTTGTATGGCGTGTCTTACGATACACTCCATCAACTTGCAGATGGCATTGCCCTCGATGACCAAAAGTTGATTCTCGTGTATTCGACGGGGCGATCGGGTTCTACATTAATTGGATTCGCACTAAATGCCGTGGACGGAGTTGTCGGCATCTCTGAACCAGATACATTCACTCAGCTTGTCAGCTTGCGGGAATGGGATGGAAGTAATGAAGCCGAGATCAGCACGCTTGTGAAAAGCTGTATGAAATTCCTGTGTAAACCAACCGAGCAAATTTCCAAACCTGTCGCCTGGTCGATTAAATTCCGCAGTTTTAGCATCGAATTGGGAGATCTGCTTTACAGGCATTTCCCCAAAGCGAAGGTTATTTTCCTATACCGCAATCTTGAATCCTGGGCGGTATCCACGATGAATGCTTTTATTGAAAATGAAACGATCGAATTGCGCACATGGTTTCAAATGTGGTTGGCTACACTGGTTCCTTCCATTGCAAAACATGCGCGTGATAATGGCTTGATCCTGAGTCTTTTTACGATGGGTGCCATGATGTGGACTTCTATACTGGAACGTTATATGGAACTTCTGGGTAAGGGAGTACCCATGCTTGCGGTCCGTTTTGAGGATATAAAATCTGCTCCCCGGGACGCAACAAGGAAGATTGTTGAATATTGCGGATTCTCAAACGAAGATATGAAATCTGTTTACGATGTTTTGGAAATAGATTCGCAGGCAGATTCGGCTCTTTCGCAAGAGATGCTGGTACATCGTGACTTTCAATTGACCGACGCGCATCGCGCAGATTTTGCTCAGATATTACAGACGCATCCCGTTATTCATTCAGGAGATTACATTGTCCCGTCCACGTGGGTGAGAGAGTAAGTTGCCTACACGGATGTCCCTATTCGTGAATGATATAAACATCCCTGTGATCGTTACGAAACCAACCAAATCACCCTGTATGGAATGAAAAGCGGCGCATCCATTGGATGCGCCGCTTTTGCTGCTATTTTTGTGCTCGGTAGCAATGTTAAAAAGATGCGACCGCTGTTTTTATATTGTCAAAGGTCTCGATGTACATGTCAAAGCCGCTGCTTTCGAAAACGACCTTGGTCGACTCTGAAAGGTTCAAGAGCTTTAGATAAGGAGATTTGTAAGTGCCAGCGGAGATACCTTTCTTCATTTCATCTGCATTTAGGTTGGCATCTGGGTGAATGGCATTTAGGTCTTTAAAGATTTGGTGAAAAGCGCGCAGGCCTGCGCTGCTTACAAAGGGCGAGTGAGCCAGGTCAATAAGGATATGCTGTGCGCCTCCCTTGATCAACTCTTCAGTTTTAGCTTGGAATTCAGTATAGGTTGATGAATCGAGGTTTCCGTCAATGTGAAGAACTGTAATTGGAACGCGACCATTTTCGGTGGATACTTTGATCTCCATGGCATTCTCCTTTGGGTGGAACAATTTAATCGACTTTGTTTATTATACAATAATAATGATGGTAATAATCAAATAATTCCTGAAAGGTCAAACATGGCTTTTACAAAGTCAGCAAAACCTTAACGTGAATTTTCCGAAAAAGGCGAAAAAGCGCAAATTTTAATTTTTTCCCGAACACACCTGTACTGGCGTGCGGCGCAAGTGTTCGCTCTATTTGCGCCTTTCGCTTTAAGCCTGCGCCTTAAAACCAGAAGCCTGTCAAGCGGTTTTGCAAAGACCAGAAAGGTCAAAATTTTATTCAATGGCAATTCAAATCTTAACTTGTACTTAACGAGTTCACAAAGCATGGTTAACCCTGCGCTTCTATACTTTGGATATCAATATACTTGAAAGTATGAGGAGCCTGTGCGAATGATTTATATCTTTTGATTTTTGCAAACCTTGCAGCCGCGTCCCTGCTTCGTCAACGGGGGAGAGCAGAGTATTTGAAATATCTGCTGTCGAATCTGTTGAAGTAGTAGTTATCCAGTTCTTTTTCTTTATTCCTTGGTAGTTAAGCCCTTCGTATGGCGGGTGGTTTTCGTTAATAAAACAGTTGCGTTCTATTTTTCGGGGGGTATAATTGGCAAAATCAATTCCGCACCACCTCTGCAAGCTATCCCATAACGAAGGATTTGCATGTGACCACTATTTTTTTTGCGACAGATATACACGGTTCGGATATTTGCTGGAGTAAGTTTCTAAATGCGGGGAAATTCTACGGCGCCGATAAACTGGTTCTCGGCGGGGATATGACGGGGAAGGCGGTCATTCCATTTGTGCATCAGGGCGGCAAAAACTATCGTATCACTTTACTCGAACAGGTGTTTGAACCCTCAACCGACGAAGAACTCGCAGACATGGTCAAGCGTGTGCGTAGCCGCGGTTATTATCCGTATATGACCAATCCCGAAGAAATTTCCGAGTTGGAAAAAGACCCTGAGCGGGTCAGCAGGATTTTTCTGGCTGAAGTTCTCAAGGTTGTTCAGCAATGGATGGATCTTGCAGATAAAAAACTCGATGGCACCGATATGCAGATTTACTGTTCACCCGGTAATGATGACATGGATGAAGTGGATGATATTATCCGCTCGAGTAAGCGGGTGCTGTTGGTGGAAGGGAAAGTCACTAATTTGGAAGGTCATGAGATGATCGCTTCAGGCTGGAGCAATGTCACTCCCTGGGCCACGCACCGTGAAGAGAACGAGGAGCAGCTTGCAGTTAGGTATGAAGCGATGACATCGCAATTGAACGATCCGCACAATTCCATCTTCAATATTCATGTCCCTCCCTATAAATCAGGCTTGGATGAAGCGCCAGAATTGGACAAGGATTTGCGCCCCGTGCTGGCAGGCAACTCGATGATTCCTGTTGGGTCAAAGGCCTTACGAACCGCGATTGAAAAAATACAGCCTCTGGTCACTTTGCATGGACATATCCACGAAGGCCGCGGCACGACCCGAGTTGGAAAGACGCTTTGCATCAACCCAGGTTCCATGTATGAGCAGGGAACTTTGCTTGGTGCAATTGTGAAGTTGGGAAAGAACAAGATCGAGAATTACGTATTGACAACAGGTTAATCCAAATTGCCAATTACAAATTCATAATTGGTAATTTGTAAATAAAACCAAAAGAGGAGAGAGTTATGAGTAACTTGTTTGTCCGTAAGGCGACTGGCATGGTACGTTCGTGGTCAGTGTTTGATGCGTTTATTTACGCGTTCTTTTCCATCAATCTGGTCACGTTGGGATTCTATAGTTTCAGCCAGATGTATTTCTTTAGCGGCGGCATGATCAATGCCTTGATCGTCAGCGCCATCTTTTTGATCTTTGAGATCATCGTCTATGCTTCCCTGATCTCGGTCATGCCGCGTTCTGGCGGTGACTATGTTTGGATGACGCGTATCTTTGGCGGCGGCATTGGTTTTATCCTTGCCATCACAGGCTGGTGGTTTACGCTTTGGCTATGGACTCCCGTGTATGGTGACATGTTCCGTCAGGTTGTAATGGTGCCCATCCTCGGCGTATTTGGAATGAAGGACGCCGCTGTTTGGTTTGCAGGCGCAGGCACTCCTTTATTTGTCAGCACACTGATCGCGCTCGGATTTGTCGCGCTCGTCATCATGCTGGGTATGAAAACCTATGCACGTATTCAAAAATATTCCTTTTATGCTGGAATGCTCGGCTTGTTGATCGTGATTGTCCTGCTCTTCACAGGGTCACACGATAAATTCAAGGCTGGCTACGAAGCGAATGCAACCGCCTTGTTCGGCGCTCAGCCCGGTGCCTATGATGCCACTGTGCAAGCAGGGACTGATGCAGGCGCTGCTACTCCACTCACGGGTGGAACGCTTAAATTGGTTTTCCTCACACTTCCCTGGCTCGTGTTCTTTAACTTGTGGCCGAATTGGGGTGCAACCCTGTATGGAGAAGTGCGCGGCGCAACCGATTACAAACGTAATTTTTCAGGCATGGCCTATGCGCTCGGCGCAGTAACTGTGCTTGGCATTATCTTCTTCCTCGGTGTGGCAAAAACCATCGGTTGGGAATTCTATATGCAGTCCAATGGCGCATGGTGGAATTCCGTTTGGTATGGAGCCACAGTGCCATTGCCTGTCTGGCCGTACCCGGCTTTGCTGGCTATTTTCCTTACCAGTAACCGCCTGATTCAAATCGTTGTCGTTCTTTTAATGAGCTTCTGGTGGTTTGGTTGGGCTGGCACGTTATTCCTTTCCTCAACGCGTGTGATCTTCGCCGCAGCTTTTGATCGTCTCCTGCCCGAGAAGGTCGCTGAATTAAATAAAAACGGCACGCCAGTCAACGCCATGCTATTGATGGTGGTTCCTGCTTTGCTTGTTTCCTATTTATATGCCTATAACGTCGGCGGTTTTTATTCCATCACCCTCGCTGCTACGCAAGGCATTGCGATCATGTACTTCGGTACAGCCATTGCCGCCATCGTTCTGCCTTATACAAAGAAGGAACTCTTCGAAGCCTCTCCGATCGCGCAAATGAAAGTATTTGGAATTCCGCTCATCACCATTGCGGGCGTGATCTTTGCCAGCTTCCTCGGCTTCCTGCTTGTTGAATGGCTGTTTGACCCATGGCTCAACACAGGCGGCGAAGGCGCGGGTTTGTATGGCATCAGTTTCAAGAATACAAACTCCATCATCTTCCTGGTCACCTGTTATGCGTTGTCCGCAGGGATTTATTATGGCTTCAAATCCTACCGCAAGAGAGGCGGCATCGATTTGGATAAGGTACAGGCTGAAATTCCTGTAGAGTAAGAATCTGTAAAGTAAGTGACAGTCACTTTTACCCGCAGGGGGCTGCGGCAGGTGACTGTCACTTTTGGTTTTTGCAGGAGTATGTATGTCTATTATAGAAGAAGTAGTTTCAAAGCTGGATGACTGGAAGGGAAAAGATATATCCATTCAGCATCTTTCAGGCGGGTTGACCAATACCAATTACAAAGTGGTTGTGGATGGAATCCCATTTTTTATTCGTGTGCCGGGCGAAGGTACAGAACTACTTGCGATAGACCGCAAGAATGAATATCACAGCGCCAAAGCCGCCGAACAAGCCGGGGTGGGGCCAAAAGTTTTATATTACCTGCCTGAATACGATGTGATGGTCTTGGAATTTCTAAATGGAAAAACCATGTCGAAGGATTCATTAAATGAGTCTGGGATGCCTGCAAGGATGGCCGACTCCATCAAGAGACTCCACGCTGGTTCACGCCTTTTGCTGGACTTCAACATGTTTCGCCTCACGGAATATTATCTCAGCCTGTGCAAAGAACGGGGCATCAAAATTCCAGATGGTTATTTGGAAAGAATGTCCACGGTGAACGAAATCGAAAAGGCCATGTCTGTCAAACCGCTGGCGACTGTCCCATGTAATAATGACTTGCTTGCCGAGAATTATATTGATGATGGCAATCAGCTCTGGCTAATCGACTATGAATACAGCGGAAATAATGACCCAACTTTTGAGCTGGGAAATACCTGTCAGGAAATGCAATTCAACGATGAACAGATCGCAGAAGTCTGCGCGGCGTATTTTGGCACAGTCTCTGCTGATAAAATAGCGCGTATGAAATTAAACATGATTATGTCTGATGTAGGCTGGGGGTTGTGGGCAGCCATTCAAGCGGATATCTCCACCATCAAGTTTGACTTTTGGGGTTGGGCCATCGAACGCTGGGGAAGGGCTGTCGAAAAAATGGATTCAACTGAATTTCCCATTTGGATGAAAGAAGTGCAGGCTTGATTAAATAAATATGGAAACGAATCAATTTGACCTTGTAAATGAAATGCACCGCCTGATCCATGCGGCCGAAGCAAAGAATATTCAGATCCGCGCATTCGGTGGCTTGGCAGTTCAGGTGCATAATAAGAAGAACCATCCGCTTTTTCTGCGCGAATGTGCCGATCTGGATTTTATTGTGTCAAGCAAGCAAAGACGCGAATTCGAAGCTTTTATGCCCGAAGTGGGATATTACCCAGATAAGGAAGTTAATCTCTTGTTTGGAAACCACAGGCAAATTTATTACACCACTGAAACCAAAGTGGATATCTTTGTTGGTAAATTTGAAATGTGCCATAAAATCCCATTGGAAAACCGGCTCACGCTGCACCCGCTTACCATTCCATTGGCAGAGTTGTTGCTCTCCAAGGCGCAAATCCTTGAGTTGAATCGCAAAGACGCGCTGGATATCATATCCATTTTATTGAGTAATAAAACTGGCGATGATGATGACGGAAAGATCAACCTGCAAATCATTAATCAGCTTTTTAGCCAGGATTGGGGCTTGTATAAAACCACCACTATTAATTTGCAGCGTGTGGAAGATATGGTCAGTAAGGAAGATTTGACTCTTACACAAGATGAACGTGACCTTGTGATAAGCCGCGTGCATGAGATCAAAGATGGCTTTGATAAAATACAAAAACCCCTGCCCTGGCAATTGCGAGACCGGGTCGGCACACGGGTCAAGTGGTATATGGATGTGGAGGAAGTGGAACAATGAAAAGGCGTTTGCGATTATTTATTGCAATTATTATTTTGGGTGTTTCCATTTCCCTTTTGGTTTGGGGATATTCACCCAACCCGCATGAGACTCGTATTCAACCGATTTCCCCAGCAGAAATGCAGCTGCCATGAATAAAATAAATAATCGCCGAAACTTATTTATTGCCGTCTCGGCATTGACGTTAATCCTTGCGGGTATTGCCTGTTCAGGAGGTGCATCTGCTCCTGCTCCGATTGATACAGGCTCACAACCGATTCCGACTCAGGCAGGTATTGCATCTACATCCCAGCCGACTCAAATTGCCGCAGCACCTGCGATCCCTGAAACCCGACGACTGACACTTGAATTTCCATCCAAAATGCGCGCAGGCGTGGAAGGGGATGTGGTCCGCTTGACGCTGGAGGTGGATGATCTTGGGAATATCACACCGACAGCACAATTTCAAGGCAACGTTGTAGTTGGGCAAACGATAGAAATCCCTGACTTATATGAAACGCATAACGTCACAGCAGAGGCAGAACTTGACCTGGCAGGTATGACCGTTCAACCTTCCGGCGCCACCTTTGAACCCTTAACCCGTGGAGAGTCTGCAACTTTTTATTGGAGCATTAAACCTGAGGAAACCGGTAAATATCGCGGTACAGTTTGGCTGCACTTGAACTTTAAGGATAAGTCAACGGGTGAGGAAAGCCGAATTGCTGTATCAGCTCAAACGGTCGAAATTGAAGCAGTGGATTTTTTCGGCTTATCAGTCAATCTGGCCCGCACTTCTGGAGTGGTTGGGTCGTTTGTTGGCGGCATCGTTGGTTTTCCATTTCTGCAGGACATCATCAAATTTTTATTCAAAAAGAGAAGCAAGAAGTAGTTTAGTGGAAAGTCACAAATAGGCTTTAGCAAATATATGACGAAAATCACCTTAAATATTGACATGCTAACCTAGGGGTTGATTTGTTCTATATGGTACAATTTTGCCGATTGTACAGTACCTCACATGTATTTTTCCAGTGTTTTTGCATGCAAGCAACACATTCCATGATGGAGCATATATAATGAACGAATGGCTTTATGTAGGTTTATTTTTTATTGTCGGGCTGATCATCCCGGCAGGTGCAATCAGCGCTGGCTGGCTTTTCGGCCCCAAAAAGCCCAATCCCATTAAACAATCTACATATGAATGCGGTATTGAGCCAGTAGGTGAAGGCTGGGTGCAATTCAAGGCTCAATATTATATTTTTGCGCTGGTCTTTTTGGTGTTCGATGTGGAAACAGTCTTTCTTTTTCCCTGGGCTGTGAAGCTCGGCGGCTTGGGTCTGTTTGCAGTAGTCGAAGGTGTTGTCTTCATTCTTATCCTCATTGCGGGCCTGGTTTATACCTGGCGCAAGGGGATGTTGGAGTGGGCGTAATTTATTTGTAAATATTAAAAAGGCTGAACGGAAATATTTCCTTCAGCCTTTTCTTTGTGTAAAAGCAATAAACGTAGGATATGCTGAACTACGCAAACAGGAGTGATTTATGAATTTTTGGAATGACCCTCTCAAGGTTGCAGCAGATTGGTTAATCGGGGTTTTCACGGGCTGGGGCATGAACGCTGTGTTCGCCCAGGTATTAGTGGCTTTCCTTGGCGTGTTGATGCTCATCACCATTTTGATGGTGCTTGATATTTTCCTCGTGTGGATCGAACGCAAGGTAGTGGCGCGCTTTCAAGATCGCATTGGCCCGAATCGTGTGGGACCGTATGGATTGATCCAGCCATTCGCAGACATTATCAAGCTGATTATTAAAGAAGACACCACTCCTGATGGCGCAGATAAGGTTGTTTATAACATTGCACCTTTGCTTTCGATGATGTCTGTTTTAATTTTGTGGGCAGTTGTGCCGTTAGCGCCAGTCATCCTTGGCGTGGACTTGAATGCAGGCATCCTATTTATTATCGCAGCAGGTTCCATTGGTACGCTCTCCATCATTATGGCAGGCTGGTCATCGAATAATAAGTTTTCAGTGATCGGTGCTTTCCGTCAGGTGGCTGTGATGGTTTCCTTTGAAATTCCCATGCTTGCCATGCTGCTCATCCCAACCATCTTCTCTGGGTCGATGGGCATGAATGCAATTATTCAGGGACAGCATATTTGGTACGTGCTGCTCTCTCCTTTGGCTGCGCTGATCTTTTTGATTGCTGCGATTGCTGAATTAGGCCGCGCACCTTTTGACCTTGCCGAAGGCGAATCAGAGTTGGTCTCTGGTTACAACATTGAATACTCAGGTATGAAGTTCGGTATGTTCTACGCAGGCGAACTGTTGCATGCCTTCACGTTCGGTGGTTTCTGGTCAATATTATTCTTCGGCGGTTATCGTTTCTTCGGCCTTGAGTTGGTGAGTCCCTTCCTGGCAGTTGTAATTATTTTATTCAAGGCGCTGGTCGGCTACTGGGTGATCATGTGGGTCAAATACACCATGATGCGTATTCGTATTGACCAGATGCTCGCTTTCAATTGGAAATTTCTTACGCCTGTGGCTTTTGTTCTGGTGATGGTGACTGCTTTGATGAATACGCTTCTGCGCGGCGCTTCAAGCTGGCTCTTCATCTCAGGCATGATCCTGTCGAATATCATTGTCGCCTGGGTGGCAATGGAGATCGTCCGTTCGGTAAGTAAAAAAGAACGCGAAAGAATTGAAGGTCCAAAACGCGTTGTGGAGGCCCATCATTAAATGGGATGATGAATCATGACTGGTGAACAAATTATTTTTCTGATCGTTGGAGCTGCGACGCTCCTTTCTGGTTTGATGGTGGTGACCACCCGCAACCTGATCCATGCTGCATTATGGCTGGTGGCAACCTTGTTTGGTGTAGCCATCATCTATACATTATTGAACGCTGGTTTTATTGCAGTGGTTCAAGTGGTTGTTTATATCGGAGCGATTGCCATCCTCTTTATTTTTGCTGTCATGTTGACTCGCAAAGAGATGCGCGATCAAGGCGCACAGGCAAATTCAAACTGGTGGGCGGGTGCATTGGTGGCTGTTGGAACTTTTGCGGGGCTGGCTTTTCTGCTCCAGAGTTGGAGTGGCTTCTCGAAGACCGCAGCAGCCATCCCGTCTGGCTTTGATGCGATTAGTCAATTGGGCGATGCGTTAACTTCTCCCGCGGGTTACGTCCTGCCGTTTGAAGTTGCATCTGTTCTGCTTCTGGCAGCATTGGTTGGCGCGGTCTATCTTGCGTTCAATAAGAAATAGGAGGCGTAGATGATTCCTCTTTCCTGGTATCTCATTCTTGCGGCTGCGTTATTTTCGATCGGTTTATATGGTGTGCTGGCTCGTCGTAATGCGGTTGCCATTTTGCTCGGTGTTGAACTGATGCTCAACGCGGTCAACATTAATCTTGTGGCTTTCTGGCGCTATGGTGACATTGCCCAGATGGCTGGACAGGTCTTCGCGGTGATTGTTTTCGCTGTAGCCGCCGCCGAAGTGGCGGTGGGTCTGGCTTTGGTAATCTCTGTTTATCGCCGTCGCAATACGGTGGTTGCGGAAGAACTTGATCTCTTAAAGTGGTAGGGAATTATGGCGACTGAAACATTAATTTGGTTGATCCCGTTGCCGCCTGTGCTGGCTTTTGTTTTGATCGTGTTATTCACGAATAAAAACAAAGCGTTGAGTCACAGCGTGGCCGTGGGTGCAGCATTCCTTTCATGGTTGGGGAGCATGATTGTGTTCGTACGAGCATTGGGCGTTGAACATCTCGGTAAAGAGCCATTTGCATCTTCGATCAATTGGCTGCCGACAGGTGACACATGGCTGAGAGTCGGCGTGCTGATCGATCCACTTTCTGCTGCGGTGTTGTTCTTCGTAGCGTGGACTGTGTTGATGATCTTCATCTACAGCGTTGGTTATCACAACTACGGCCAACCTGCTGGCGATCACGATCACGCGGGCCTGCCGCCACACGGCGCAACTGTGACAGACACCCTTGGTAATAAGAGCACTGTGCTCTCGGTCGAACCGATGTACTCGCGCTTCTTTGCCTTTATCGGGCTGTTCGCATTTGGCATGTACACCCTTGTTGTTTCCGATAACCTGCTCACACTTTTCGTGGGTTGGGAGATCATGGGGTTGTGCTCATACCTGTTGATCGGTTTCTGGTATGGCAAGCCCTCGGCACGAAACGCAGCCATGAAAGCTTTCATGACCACTCGTATTGGTGATGTGTTCATGCTGCTTGGCATTGCCTTCCTTTATTATGCAACTGGCACATTAACTTACCGAGAGATATTCACTGAACAAACATTGCATGCTCTTGCATCAGTGCCAAGCGGAGTCTTCGGTTTATCCGCTGCTGGCCTGATCGCTCTATTGCTCTTCATCGGGACAATCGGTAAATCGGCACAGTTCCCATTACATGTCTGGTTGCCAGACGCGATGGAAGGCCCGACCCCAGTCAGCGCGATGATTCATGCGGCGACGATGGTGTCAGCAGGTGTGTATGCGGTCATTCGCATGTTCCCGCTCCTCAGCCTTGACCCGAAGACAATGACCATCGTTGCATTCATCGGCGCGTTCACGGCCATCTTCGCCGCGACCATCGCCGTCGCGCAAAATGACATCAAACGCGTACTGGCTTACTCCACAATTTCGCAACTCGGTTTCATGATCGCTGCGCTCGGCGTCGGTGCGTATGTCGCAGCTGTCTTCCATTTGATTACACACGCCTTCTTCAAGGCTTTACTCTTCCTTGGCTCTGGCTCGGTAATTCACGGAATGGAGCATGGCGTACTTCATACCGGTGACCATCATGTTGACCCGCAGGATATGTTCAATATGGGCGGCCTTCGCAAGAAGATGCCGATCACATTCTGGACCTTCCTAATCGGCGGCTTTGCCCTTTCTGGTTTCCCGATCATTACTGCGGGTTTCTGGTCGAAAGATGAAATTCTCGCGGATGCATTTGTCAACGGTCATATGGTAGTTTTTATTACGCTCGCCATTGCTGCATTTATGACGGCCTTCTACACCATGCGCCAAATTACGTTGACCTTCCTTGGCGAACCCCGCACGAAAGAAGCCGAACATGCGCATGAAACTCCCTGGACGATGACTGCTCCTCTCGTTGTACTCGCAGTCTTCGCTGTGACCTATGGGTGGGTCGGCATCCCCGAGCATTTCCCACTCCTCGGCGGACTTGTACCAAATTGGTTCCATGAATTTGTGGGCGGTACTTTGGCAGAAATGCCCGAAGTTTTGCCGTTCAGTATTGTGCCATTGCTTACCTCACTCTTCGTAGCTCTCGGCGGATTGTTCTTTGGCTGGCTCGTTTATCGTAATGTCAATAGCGCCGCAGAAGACAAGCTGCAAATTCCTTTACTCAAGAACAAATATTATTTCGATGAAGCCTATGAATTCCTTTTCATCAAACCGTTGACCTGGTTCTCTGAGGTCTTCGTTTCCAAGTGGGTGGACAAGGGTGTCATTGACAGCATTTTGCACATCTTTGGCCCCACCACTAGCGGAATTGGCACAAGCATTCGTAATTACTTTGATCTCCCCGTGATCAATAAATTCTTTGGCGATGGTTCCGCTGATGCCACCTATTGGGTCGGCAAGAATCTTCGCCCCATTCAAACGGGACGTATCCAGCAGTACCTCATCCTTTCATTGGTCGTCCTTTTTGTGGTCGGCGGCCTCGTATACTTTTTACTGCTGGCGTAGGAGCACACGATGGATTTCCTTAATACTCATCTCCTTAGCCTGATCTTATTCGTGCCGACAATTGCGGCCTTGATCTTGTTTTTCCTGCCAAGTGGCGAGTTGAAACTTCTGCGCTGGTTCGCATTCAGTGCCAGTTTAATTCCCCTCATCCTCACGCTTGTGCTGTGGAAAAACTTTGATCCCAACAAGACAGGTTTTCAGTTTCAAGAACAATATATGTGGTACGAAGCCATTCACTCAACCCTTCACCTTGGTGTGGACGGTATCTCTCTCGCAATGGTTTTGCTCACTACATTACTTACGCCGCTCGCCATCCTTGCTTCTTTCAGCGTAACTGATCGCGTCAAACCCTACATGATGCTTTTCCTCTTTTTGGAAATGGGCATGCTCGGCGTTTTCATGGCGCTCGACCTCTTGATCTTTTTTGTCTTTTGGGAAATTGGTCTCGTCCCAATGTACTTCCTCATCAATCAGTGGGGCAGCGCTAACAAGGACTATGCTTCGCTCAAGTTCATGATCTACACCATGGGCGGATCGCTCGGACTGTTGCTGGGAATTCAAATGCTCGGCGTTCTCTTCGGGACCTATGATCTGGTTGCCCTTTATGACCGTTGGAATGCACTGGATCCAGGCTCCATTCTCCTCGGTATGCCTGTGCATACCGTCAAGACGATTGCCTTTTGGGCATTCACCATCGCCTTCGCTATCAAAGTCCCTATTTGGCCTTTCCATACATGGTTGCCTGATGCACATACCGAAGCTCCAACCGCTGGCTCCATGCTCCTCGCAGGCGTGTTGCTCAAGTTGGGTGCTTATGGTTTTTTACGCATCGTTCTCCCATTCTATCCGCTTGAAGCGAAAATATTCGCAGGAGCACTTGCATTCCTTGCTGTTGCAGCAATCGTCTTTGGTGCTTTTGCAGCGTTTGGTCAAACTGATTTCAAAAGGCTCGTAGCGTATTCCTCAATCAATCACATGGGATTTGTCGTCCTCGGTATCGCCGCGGCTGCAGCGGCTGCCGGCACGCCCGATGCTCATATCGCCATGAATGGCGCAGTCTTGCAAATGTTCAATCACGGATTATCTGCGGCGGGTATGTTCTTCCTGGTTGGTGTAATTTACGAGCGTACTCACACTCGTAACCTCGAAGAGTTCGGAGGCTTATTCCCGCTCGTTCCAGTTTATGGCGGCATCCTGATCTTCATGAGCATGGCGTCGCTTGGCTTGCCTGGACTTAACGGCTTCGTCTCCGAGTTCTTGGTTGTGCGGGGCGCCTATCCGGTCTTGAAGATTTACACCGCTGTTTCCATGATCGGTTTGCTTTTCACGGGTGCTTATATTTTGAAAGGCATCGCCAAGGTTTTACATGGACCTGAAAATGAACATTGGGCACATGGTGAACACAAGCTGACCGAGATCAACACACGTGAAATTATCGTGGTGGTTCCGCTGATGGCGTTGATATTGGTCATCGGCATCTGGCCCGCGTGGATTTTGGAAGTTATCAACAAAGCCGTAGTGGCTCTGTTCTAAGAGGTGGATGATGAATTTTCCCATCCTAAGTATTATCACTTTCCTTCCCTTTGTAGCCGCAGTTGTCATGTTGATGATACCTGCCGACCGCAAGACAGAAGTCCGCGGGGTTGCGCTCGCAACTGCTGCAATTGAGCTTTTGCTTTCTGGCTGGTTATACGCGCAATACTTGCTTGGCAGCATGACAGGGTACCAATTTATCGAGACATATAACTGGCTTCCAGCGCTTGGTATCACTCTGAAATTTGGCGTGGACGGAATGAGCGCTCCGCTCGTTTTGCTCACAGGCATCGTTATGTTTACGGGTGTTCTCATTTCATGGGGTGTTTATGATGAAGAACATCACATCTCGGCAGGCATTCAGGACAGGCCGCGCGAGTTTTTTGCCTTCCTTTTCTTGCTGGCAGGCGGCGTATTTGGAGTGTTCGTCTCGCTTGATCTCTTCATGTTGTTCTTCTTCTATGAAATTGCAGTATTCCCGATGTATCTGCTCATCGCCATTTGGGGCTGGGTCAAGACTCGTGAATACGCAGCCATGAAGTTGACGCTCTACCTGTTCATTGGCTCGGTGGTTGCCTTGGTCGGCGCCCTCGCAATGTATTGGACGCAGTATCAAAATACAGGCGTACTTTCCTTCGATATGATCAAAATGGAAAGCGCGGGATTCTCTGCCTCCTTCCAATATATCTGGTTTCTGCCCGTCTTTCTTGGCTTTGCAGTCTTGGGTGGTATCTGGCCATTTCACAATTGGTCACCTGATGGTCATGTGGCCGCGCCGACAGCCGTCTCCATGTTCCACGCAGGTGTCTTGATGAAACTCGGTGCATTCGCAGCTCTTCGTGTGGGTATTATGCTCCTGCCCGAAGGTGCAAAACAATGGTCATGGCTGATCATGATCTTTGCAGGCGTAGCGGTTGTGTATGGTGCATTCATCGCCTTTGTTCAAACTGATATGAAATATATGATCGGCTTTTCATCTGTCTCCCATATGGGACTTGTAGTGCTTGGCATTTCAACGCTTAATCATGATGGGCTTGTAGGAGCAGGTGTGCAAATGTTCTCACATGGGGTTATGACGGCTCTTTTCTTTGCCATCACCGGTATGATCTATGACCGCTCACACACACGTCAGATACCCGAACTCGGTGGCATGATGAAAGCCCTGCCATTTGCTGGTGTTGGCTTTATTATCGGCGGCCTTGTATCCATGGGCATGCCTGGTTTCTCGGGCTTCGTAGCTGAGTTCCCGATTTTCATGGGCGTCTGGGGCAGACAGTGGCTCGTGGCTGTCATTGCAAGTATTTCCATTATCATCACCGCGGCTTATATCATGATCGCCATTCGCCGTGTGTTCTTCGGTCCGATGCCTGAGAAACTCGAAGGCCACATTTCACCCATTACCGCGCTGGATAAACTTGCTATCTTCACTCTGTGCTCTTGCATGGTCATCATCGGAATATTTCCCGTTGTGATGGTTCCCATGGTGGAACGCGGTGTTGAAAATATCCTTCGCCTCTTGGGAGGTGCATAAATGTTTACTTCTGTAATGTTCGCTTCCGTCCTCCCTGAAATTTTGATCCTGGCTCTGGCAGTGATCTTGCTTTGTGTTGAGCCATTTTGGAAGGAAGAGGATCGCCGTAATGCAGGCTGGCTTACAGCAGGCGGTCTTTTCGGCATCATCATCCTGAGCCTGCTTTTTGGCCAACCCGGCGAACCCGTTGCTGTTCTTGGCGGTATGATCCGCTTTGACTGGTTGGGTTACTTCTTCAAAATCCTTTTCATGTTCGCTGCCGCAGTGACCGCTCTTCTTTTGATGGATCATGAAAAAGCTGGACATCGCGGCGAGGCATATCTTCTCCTTTTGGCCTCGCTTCTTGGCATGAACCTGATGGCTGTTTCAGCTGACCTGATCATGCTCTACCTTTCAATTGAGACTGCTTCGATTCCACTTTATATCCTCGCTGGCTTTTTACTGGCTGACGATCGCTCCACCGAAGCAGGCTTCAAATATCTACTGTTCGGCACGTTGACATCCACGATCATGCTGTATGGTTTTAGCTTAATCTTTGGGTTCGCAGGTACAACGAATATCTATCAACTCGCCGAGTTGTTTACGGTGGGGACAATTTCAAAATTGGTGGCATTTAGCATCTTTGGCCTCGTCCTTGTAGGCATTGGCTTCAAGCTTGCCATTGTTCCCTTCCAATTCTGGGCGCCAGATGTATATGAAGGTTCGCCGACTCCTGTGGCTGGCTTTCTTTCCACGGCTTCCAAAGCTGCAGGCTTTGCGGTGATCGTTCGCTTTTTCTTCGTTGCCTTCCCTGATTTCGCACCTTCATGGACAGTAGTCCTTGCTGCTCTCGCTGCGATTACCATGACAGTGGGTAACCTGCTTGCGATTTCTCAAACCAACATTAAGCGTTTGCTTGCTTATTCATCGATTGCCCATGCTGGTTATGCATTGATCGGTGTGGTTGCATTCACTCAATTAGGCGCGGCAAGTGTGGTCTTTTATCTTGCGGCATATATTGCAACCAACCTGCTGGCCTTCGGTGTTGTCATGGCTTTTAGTCGTATTACCGGTCTTGAAGATATTAAAGATTATGCAGGCATGAGCCGCCGTAACCCCTGGCTGGCCTTGATGATGCTTGCTGCGTTCCTGTCTCTTGCAGGGATGCCGCCTTTCGGCGGGTTCGTGGCAAAAGTTTTTGTTTTTGCTGCGGGTGTGCAAGCTGGTTACACTTGGCTGGTTGTTGTTGGTATTCTCAACTCCATTATCGGCGTGTATTACTACCTCAATGCGATGAAGTATGTTTATCTTTATCGTATGCCGAATGAAGATGAAGAGAATCATCCCATCCCGTTAACTCGTCCATATACGATTGCCTTGGCCGTTTTGGCACTCGGCGTAATTCTGGTCGGGACCGTGTTTGCCCCGTGGTTTAGCTGGTCGAATGCCGCGGCGTTGAATTTGTTTTAGTCGAGAATCAGGCCCCAGGTCAGGAAAGATGCGAAATCAATTTCAGTTTGACATCATCTTGACCTGTCAGTTATAATCGTGCGACATGGCACAATCAGATGAAAATCGTCGAAATTTGGTTAGCACCCTGCTGATCGTTGTGGTCGGGCAGGTGGGCTGTTTGACCCTGGCGGTTATTCTGGCTTCGGTTTTTGGCGGATTGTGGCTTGATAAAATGTTTGGAACGAAACCAGTGATTACGCTGGTGTTGTTGTTTGCTGGAATCCCTCTTTCGGTGGTCCTGATGCTATACGTCTCGCGGAAATCGCTGGCGCAGCTGAAGGAAAAATACGAGACCGAAGAGAAAAAAACTACTGCTTAGGAGGCGGGCTTGGAGACCCAAAAACGTACCCCGTGGCGGCGCTGGATTGTTCTAGTGTTGATGATTGCTGGTTTTATTTTGGGCGGGATTTTTGTTCCCGTTCAGCCTGAGATCACGGTTGCCGCTGAAAAACTAATTGAGAAGCCCATTGTCGAGAATTTCATCGGCTTGGGCCCGTTGTATTTGGTGAATACAATACCAACATTGGTTGTGACAATTATCCTTTTGTTGGTTATTGCTTTCTTTACTAACCGATCTTTGAAAAAGAGTCAAAATACTGACCTTGTTCCGCATGGTATTGGTAATGTTGTGGAAGCTATTCTTGAAGTGCTCTATAACCTGACTGAAGGTTCTGCGGGAGCGAAATGGGCACGCGCAATTTTCCCTTGGTTTGCGACGATCATGATTTATGTATTGTTTGCAAATCTGCTCAAGTTGATTCCTGGCTTTGAATCGATTGGGGTTTTACACCTTGCACATGGAGAGGGTCACACGATTGCAAATATTGGTGGTGGATGGGCAAATCTTCTTCCAGCTAAGGTTGAAGAAGGTGGCTATATTCTCGCTCCATTCTTCCGCGGTATTTCCGTTGACTTGAACTTCACTGTGTCACTTGCTATTATTTCTGTGGTGATGATCCAGGTGATCGGTTTCCGTGCGCAGGGATTTGGTTATTTGAGCAAGTTCTTCAACACCCGCCGCATGTTCCAGGTGCCGTTCTTTGGTGCAATGGACTTTTTGGTTGGTTTGCTTGAGTTGATCTCGGAAGTTTCAAAGATACTTTCATTTGCCTTCCGTCTTTTTGGTAATATGTTCGCAGGTATCGTGTTGGTGGCTATTGTTGCGGGTCTGCTTGGACGTATATCCATCCTGCCTGCAATGATCATGATGTTTGAATTGTTCGTGGGCGTTATTCAAGCATTCGTGTTTGGTATGTTGACCATGGTCTTTATGGCGCAAGCCACACAAGGTCACGGCGGCGAAGATCACGCCGAAGTACATTCAGAAGCGCACGAAATATAATTAATCTAATAATTCTTAAGGAGAATTGAATCATGGAAGGAAATATTTTAGATGCAATGCGCTATGTCGGCGCAGGTTTGGCGATGATCGGTGCTGCAGGCGCTGGTATTGGTATTGGTCTCAGCGTGCAAGGCGCGCTCACGGGTATGGCTCGTAACCCTGATACATACGGTAACTTGCTCACCAATATGATCCTGGGCATCGCTTTTTCTGAAGCGATCGCGATTTACTGTCTGGTGATCGCGTTCTTGATGCTCTTCAAAGTCGTGTAATTCAAAGGAGCATGAAACATGGAAGCTCTTGGTATTAATTTTGGTCTGCTCATTGTTCAGATCATCGCGTTCGTCATTGTGTTTCTCACATTGAACGCGTGGGTGTATAAACCCATGCTGGACATGATGGAGACCCGCAAAAATAAGATCGCACAAGGCTTGGAAGATGCTCGCGTTGCCGCAGAAGCTCGTAAAGATGCTGAAAAAGACGCAGCCAAGATCCTTGCTGATGCACAAGCTGAAGCAGGCAAGGTTGTCCGTGAAGCAACCGAGCGTGCCGCGTCCGCAGGCAAAGATGTTAAAGCAGCCGCTGAAGTGGATGCTGCCAAGGCCCGCGAAGTTGCCAAGACCGAAGCCGAACTTGAACGCAATCGAATTCTTGGTGATCTTCGTGGTCAGGTAGCTGCTCTCGCTCTTGCTGCTGCCAACAAGCTTGTTGGCGAAGCACTTGATGAGAAGAAACAGCATGTTTTGATTGACGAATTCTTCTCCGGCGTAAAATCTGGCAAAGTAGTTGTGTTGGATGATGTCACTTTCAAAGGCGAATCTGCTGAGGTCATCAGTGCACTACCGCTCAGTGATAAAGAACAGGACACGGTGAAGAAGAGTGTCCTTGATAAAGTCGGTGCTAAAGATGTTGCTTTCCGCGTAGACCCTTCCATTCTTGGCGGCTTGGTTATCAAAGTTGGCGACAAAATAATGGATGGTTCTGTTGCTGGCAAACTCGAAGGTCTTCGACAGAGTTTGAAGTAAATCGTCGACAAATATAAAATATAAAAAGAGTCCTGGTTTCAACCAGGACTCTTTTTTTCATCAAACCATCATTCCAACCAAAGCCTGACGGATTGTACATTTTATTATTAAGCAGTATTTAGACCTTGTTTGTCTGATGGTTATCCTGTACAATTGCGCAATTAAATATCCCCGTAAGTGCTTAGTGAGGTGAAGTCGTTATGAACGAGCAGCACATTCAGCAGGTACTTGAGATTGAAAAACAGGCACATGAAGTTCAAGAAAAAGCTCGTCGTGAAGCGCAGGAAGTCCCCGCCAGGGCAGAGCAGGAAGCGCAGGCATTAATTGCCAAAGCAAAAGCTGACGCTCATGAAGAAGCGCGCAAAATGATTGCGGATGTTCAGTCAAATGATACGTCAGGTCAGGTTGTGGTGGATGGTGCGTCTAAGGACAAGGAATTCGAAGCTTCTGTAAAAAAGAACTTCGATAAAGCGGTTGCCTTCGTATTAGAACGTGTGATTGGTAGAGCTTAATCATGGCAAGTGGCGTTTCCGGTTATGCGGCGATCAGTTCTCGGGTTCGCGCAATGTATTCCGACTTGCTTACCCCGCAGGATATGACCCGATTGAGTGATTCACCAGATTTTTCCGCGCTCATCAGCGGCTTGAAAAGTACAGCTTATGGAAAGTACCTTTCAGGGCTTAAAGACAATGAAATGACGCCGCGTCGCGTCATTTTACAAATTAGAAACAGGCTGTCAGACTCTTACTCCAGCGTTGTTCAGCAGGCTCCAGAACATACGCGCCCTCTGGTTCGGCAGCTTTTTCGTTATTTTGAAGTGGGGAATCTAAAGGCTGTATTACGCAGTATTCAAAGTGTTTCAACATGGAATTCAGATGTCTCCGCGTGGGATCGTGTCCGCGAGGTGCTCTTTCCTTTTGGTTCATTTTCCACGATTCCTGCGCAGGCCATGGTGGAATCGGGAAGTATTACCACTGCGGTTGACCTATTGCGCGGTTCAACTTATGAAGCGACCATGTCTTTTGCAATGAAGCGCTATTCAACAGAACAAAACCTGTTTCCTCTGGAAGTGGCTTTAGACTTGAGTTACTGGCGCCTTTTATGGGCTGAAACCAAAAAGTTGTCTGGTAAGGATCGTGAAATGGGGTCGAGAATTATTGGCTCCATGCTTGATTTGAATAATTTGATGTGGGTCATTCGCTATAAGGTTTACCACAATCTTTCTGAAGAAGAATTGATCAATTACACCCTGCCGTTTGGCTATCACGTGCGAGATGAAGATGTGCGCGCGATTGCCGCAGGGGCCGATATTGCCTCAATCATCTCCCGTATTTATCCGAACATCTCTAATGTAAGCGAGCTCCTTGAGCACCCCGAATCGGGTTTGCCAAAATTGGAGCATTTGCTTAAACAGCATGTCATGCATCAATGTATTGCGGCGTTTATTGGCGATCCCTTCCATATTGGGATTCCGCTGGCATATCTTATGCTCAGCGATTTTGAAATTCAGGATCTGGTGGTTTTGATCGAAGCCAAATCCTCAAAACTTAAGGATGAAGATTTCCGACCGTTGTTATTGAAAACAGTTTTGACACACTAATCACCTGCTTTTTTTTGCGGTGGTTTCATCAAATTAATGGAGTTGTCATGTTATTTCCGAAGCAAATGTCTGAAGTAGAATTAATTCTACCATCCAAGGATCTTTTGGCTGTTACAAGAGCCTTGAGCGGGTATGGTGTCTTTCATCAAGTGGATAGCGCAAATCTGGGCTTGGAAGGCCAAGCACAAAATACGTGGCAGGAGAAAGCTGGGGCGTACTCGGCTTTGGAGCGCCGCGTTCAAACGATCATGCAGAATGTTGGGCTTGCAGAGGAATATCCCTCTAAACCGGGAATTGACACGATGGTTGATCTGGATGCAACCCGTGTTTTGGTGGATGGAATTGACAAAGACGTAAAAGAGGTCAGCGACCAATTGTCGGGGGAAAAGAAGCGTTTTGAATTATTAGAGAGTCAACTGCATCAGTTGGAGCCGATTGCCAATGTCAACGTCGAAGTGGGTGCATTGAGAAAGTCATCCTTTATGCACTCCATCTTGGGGGTGGTTCCAGCGGCAAATATCACCAGATTAAAAACCAGCCTTTTAAGAGTTCCTCACGTGTTTTTCACTTTGCGTGAAGATCCTCAAAAACCCGTCGTCTGGATTTTAGGAGCGAAGACCAATTCCGATGTTTTGGAGCGCGCTGCGAAGAGTGCTTATCTCAATCCCTTGAGTTTGCCTGATGAATTTGACGGCACACCTGAGCAGATTACTGCGATGCTAAGAACTGAGATCGAATCTTCGAAACAGAAGATTTTTGCTTTTGAGGCAAATTTAGTTAAGCAGGGTGTTTCGTATAAAAATGAACTACAGAAATTACTCTGGGAAGTTCATATCAGCCGTGTCATGGCGGATGCAATCGTTCGTTTTGGGCAATTGCGCCACACCTATGTTGTAGTGGGGTGGGTGCCGACAGCAGATTTGGCCGACTTGACCGCCCGCCTCAAGGATGCATCACATGAAATTCTGATCGAGACCATGGAAACGAGCCGCTCAGGGCATCATGCCAATATTCCTGTGGCGCTGACCAACAACAAATGGCTAAAACCGATTCAGGAACTGGTTACCACCTTTGGGCGCCCCAGTTATGGAGAACTCGACCCGACCTTGTTAATTGCGTTCACCTTCCCAATTTTGTACGGCGCAATGTTTGGTGATTTGGGTCAGGGCCTCATTTTGATGTTAGTTGGCATCCTTGCTCATAACAAGATCTTTTTGAAGGGACTGCAAAGCCTTGGCTTACTTCTGGTTTATGCTGGTTTCTTTGCTACTATTTTTGGGTTTCTGTATGGAAGTATTTTTGGATTTGAAGGTCACCTCGTTGAAAAATATCTTCATTTCCACTTCGAACCGATGTGGATGAGTCCTCTTGAAAATATTTTGACTATCCTTGGGCTTGCAATTGATGCTGGTATTATCATATTACTTCTGGGATATTTGCTGGCATTGTTCAATAACATTCGCTCCAGAGATTGGGCGCATTTTTGGTTTGGACATGCTGGTGTAGTGGCCTTGTGCTTCTATATTTCCTTCCTTGCTTTGCTGGGTGGCTTCCTTGGCAGTACAGCAATTGCGCCCAAGGTGGCTGTCGCAATCAACAACCTGCCGCTTCCGTTCCCGTTGTTGGCTGGGGTCTTCGGAATCCTGCTCATGTTCTCTGGCTTTTTTAGGAACATGGTTGAGGGGCATACATTGATCGAAGGCAAGGGCTTTGGTGGATTTGCGATGTTCCTTGTGCAATCGTTCATGGACCTTTTCGAAGGCGCGATTAGTATGCTCAGTAACACCTTATCATTTGTCCGCGTCGGCGCATTTGCAGTTGCCCATGGCGGTTTGAGCTTGGCTATATTTAAGCTGGCAGGTGAAGAGCCCGGCATTAAGTTTTGGGTCACGATCATCATCGGTAATATTTTCATTATCGGTTTTGAAGGGTTGATTGTTTACATTCAGACCATGCGTTTGCACTACTACGAAATTCTAGGTAAATTCTTCCACGGCGGTGGTATGAGCTTTGAGCCGTTGAAGTTGAACCCTTCTAAAGAGGAAGCGTAAGCCGCTGAATTGCAGAAGGTTATTTGAAGTTGTTTTAAGAATTATAAGTGTTCATGTATTTACATCAATTTTTTAATTTATCTACAAGGAGATAAACAATGTTCTTAGTCTTTGCAGTATTGGTTGGTTTGATCCCGGTCGTTCCCGCAGTGGCTTTTTTGCTTCAGAATGGAAAGACCAGTCCCGCTGAGTCGGTTTCCCGCATCGTCAAAGGTTTCACTGGATTTAATTTCCTGGTTGGCTTGTTCGCTGCCGGGTTGGCTCTGGTGTGGTTTGCCTCACCGAGCTCCGCCCTGGCAGCAGGCGCTACCCAGACAGCCGTGGTTGATCAGTACGCAACGCTTGCCGCTGCTCTTTCAACTGGCTTGGCTTGTATTGGCGCAGGTATTGCGGTGGGCGGCTCTGGCGCTGCTGCTGTCGGCGCTACTGCTGAAAAGCCTGAGTCCTTTGGCCGCGCATTGATCTTCGTGGGTCTTTCCGAAGGTATCGCCATTTATGGTTTGATCATTTCATTCCTCGTTCTTCCAAAATAGGAAGTAAGGAATATCAATGAAAATTCTGGTCATCGGCCATCCTGATGCGGTGCTTGGTTTTTCGCTCGCGGGTGTGGGAGGCAGAGTTGCCACCACCGCCGCAGAGGTCAACCTGGCATTAGATGAAGCGCAAGCCAATAAGGAAATTGGCATTGTGCTCGTCACGCAGGATGTAGCTGAGTTGATTCCGGCCCGCATGGAGCATTTGAACCTGCGGAGCACGGTCCCGCTGGTGGTTGAGATTCCCTCTCGTGGCGGCGTTCCGGAAGGTCAGGCTTCGCTTGGTGATATCGTCCTCAAGGCGATTGGCATCAAGCTCTAGACCATTTCTGTCGACATTCAAATCATGTTAAAAAATTGGATTGAACGCTATGAAATCTGAACAAGAAGATATTGAATTACTTGCGCGAGCCATCATGGTGGAAGCGCGGGATGAAGCAGAGCAGTTACACGCTGAGGCTAAAGAGAAGGCAGAAGCTATTCGAAAGCGTGCGCAGGAACAGGCTGAGTCTGAACGCAAGGTCATCCTTGCCCGCGCAAAAGAAGATGCAGACCGCCTTCGCAGTCAGTCATCTGCCACATCCGAACTTAAATCGCGTTCTACACAATTGGAACAACGCGAAAAAATATTGAACGATGTATTCGAAGAAGTTCGGAAACAATTAGCCGCTGTAAAAAAACGCGCAGACTACGGCGCGATTGCAGCCATGCTGGCACATGAGGCTTTGTCCCAGTTGCAGGTGACTGATGCCGAGGTTCTCGTGGATGAATCCACGCAAAAAGTTTTGAAGCTGGAAGATCTTTCCAAAGAATTCAACGGCAAATTTACATTCGGCAAAAAACTTGAGGAAGGTACAGGCGTGGTCGTGAGCGCGGCGGGTGGAAAACTGCATTACGATAATACGCTTGAAACACGCCTGAGCCGCTTACAGGGTTCGCTGCGTTCCTCAGTTTACAAAGCGCTGATGGGAGAAAAGGTATGAGTGAGGAAATTGGAAAGATAACCTGGATTAGCGGCCCCGTTGTTCGTGCCCGCGGATCCCGTCACGTGGGTATGCTTGAGCTCGTTGAAGTAGGCGTTGACCGTCTTGTTGGTGAAGTGATTGGCCTCAAAGGCGATCAGATGACGATTCAAGTCTATGAAGAAACCGCAGGCATGCAAACCGGCGCACCGATTTACGGCACAGGATTGCCTCTCTCTGTAGAGTTGGGGCCGGGCTTAATCCAAAGTATTTATGACGGCGTGCAGCGTCCGCTTCCGTTAATTGAACAAGCGATGGGTTCTTTCATTAATCGCGGCGCACATTTCGATCCGATCAACCGTGAGAAGAAATGGAAATACACTCCGAAGGTGAAAGTCGGCGATGAGATTAAGGGTGGTGCCATTCTAGGCATCGCCATGGAAACCGACACATTAGAGCATCGTGTTATGTTGAATCCGGATGACTCCGGTACCATTACCTGGGTTGCTCCTGCGGGTGATTACACAGTCATTGACCCGATCGCAAAGTTGAAGATGGGCAAGGAAGAAAAGAACCTTACCATGCTTCAGCGGTGGCCGGTTCGTCGTGCGCGACCATTTACCAATAGGCGCCCCGCGACCATTCCGTTGATCACCGGCCAAAGAATTCTTGATACATTTTTTCCCGTTGCCAAAGGCGGCGCGGCTGGCATCCCCGGTCCATTCGGTTCGGGAAAGACCGTCACCCAGCATAGTATTGCTAAATGGGCGGATGCGGAAATCATAGTCTATATCGGATGCGGCGAACGCGGTAACGAAATGACGGAAGTGTTGCAGGAATTCCCGCATCTGATCGACCCGAGAACGGGTCGGCCATTAATGGAACGCACGGTGCTGATAGCAAACACATCCAACATGCCTGTTGCGGCGCGTGAAGCCAGTATCTATACCGGCATCACCATAGCAGAGTATTACCGCGACATGGGTTATCACGTGGCCTTAATGGCAGACTCAACCTCCCGTTGGGCAGAGGCGCTGCGTGAAGTCTCCGGTCGTTTGGAAGAAATGCCTGCAGAAGAAGGTTACCCAGCATATCTTGCTGCCCGCCTTGCGGAATTTTACGAGCGCGCCGGCTATGTGAATAACTTGAACGGCTCGCAAGGGTCGGTTTCCATTGTTGGCGCGGTTTCTCCTCCCGGCGGTGACTTCTCAGAGCCGGTCACACAACATACCAAACGCTTCATTCGCTGTTTCTGGGCCTTGGATAAATCGCTTGCATCCGCCCGTCACTTTCCGGCGATTAACTGGCTGGATAGTTACAGTGAATATCTCGAAGATGTCGCTGTATGGTGGCGCGAAAAGACAGGTAAAGACTGGCTCGCGATGCGTAATCGAGCCATGGAGTTACTGAGTGAAGAAAGCCGCTTGTCTCAAATTGTGAAGTTGGTGGGACCTGATGCACTTCCTTATACTGAGCGCATGGTACTTGAAACCTCCCGCCTGATCCGCGAAGGTCTTTTGCAGCAGAATGCAACTGAGTCAGTGGATGCATTTTCGTCAGTGGAAAAACAAATCCGTATGCTTGAACTCGTGCTTTACTTCCACGAACGCGGCATGGCAATTGTTAAACGCGGCGCGCCGATCAATTTGATTCATGACCTCCCAGTGGTGGATACAATTATTCGCGCAAAGTCAACTGTCACGAACGAAGAACTGCACAAATTCGACGACATTCAAAAACAAATTGACGATCAAATGGGTCAATTGGATGCGGAGTACAGATCATGAGCGAAGTAACAGTACAAGGTGGCCAGGAAGTTGTCGGCGTTAGTCGCATCGAAGGCCCAATCATAGTTGTCGAAGGCGGGGCAAACGTCAGTTATGACGAGGTTGTTGAGATCCAGGATTCTCGCGGTCAGCTTCGCCGCGGGCGTGTATTGGAAGTGGGTGAGGGCTACGCAGTGGTTCAGGCGTTTGCCGGATCCACCGGCCTCTCAATTGACGGAACCCGCGTGCGCTTTTTGGGCACTACTCTCCACATTCCCGTTGCAGAAGAAATGCTTGGGCGTATTTTTGATGGTTTGGGCAATCCCATCGATGGCGGCCCTGAACCACTCACCGACCATTATGCTGATGTCAACGGACAGCCAATCAACCCAACCGCGCGTATTTATCCGCGCGATTATATCCAAACTGGTATCTCCACTATTGACGGTGTGAATACGCTCTTGCGCGGACAAAAACTTCCGCTGTTCTCTGGCGCTGGTTTGCCGCACGACCAACTCGCGGCACAAATTGTGCGTCAGGCAACCTTGGGTAAAGTGGCGGGAGCGCCCGCAACCGAAGGCGAAGAATTTGCTATTGTATTTGCTGCGATGGGTGTGAAAAACGACGTGGCGGAATATTTCCGTCGCTCCTTCACCGAAAGCGGAGCGTTGACCCGTGTGGCCATGTTCCTCAACCTTGCGGATGATCCCCCAGTCGAGCGTATCGTCACTCCGCGTGCGGCATTGACCCTTGCAGAGTATCTCGCCTACCAATGCGATATGCATGTTTTGGTCGTTCTTACAGATATGACCAATTACGGCGAAGCCTTGCGTCAGATTTCAAACGTGCGCGGTGAAGTGCCAAGCCGTAAGGGTTACCCCGGTTATTTGTATAGCGATCTTGCTTCGATGTACGAACGCACGGGTCGTATCCGCACCAGTAAGGGCTCGATTACTCAAATTCCGATTCTCACAATGCCCAATGACGACATTACTCATCCAATGCCTGACCTGACCGGTTACATTACCGAAGGTCAGATCGTGTTGGGACGCGAACTTAATTTCGCCGGTATCTACCCTCCTGTTGCGGTATTGCCGAGCCTCTCACGTTTGATGAAAGATGGTATTGGCAAGAATCGCACGCGTGACGATCATCCACGCTGGGGTGCGCAGTTGTATGCGGCATATGCCAGAACCCAGGATGTACGTGCGCTTGCATCCGTGATCGGTGAAGAAGAGCTCAGTGACGTAGATCAGAAATATCTCAAGTTTGGGCGCGCGTTCGAACGTGAATTCGTCAACCAAAGCTTCACTGAAAATCGTACGATTGAACGAACTCTCGAAATTGGATGGAAACTCCTTTCGATATTACCGAAGAAGGAGCTTACCCGCGTGACACTCGACGAGATCGCGCAATATTACAAGGGCGACGATGCCTCAAATTAGTATTGCTCCCACCCGCACGAACCTGATTCGCCTCAAAAAGGATTTGCGTTTTGCGAAAGAGGGATATGAGATTCTCGACCGTAAACGCGAAGCCCTGACCGGCGAATTGGTTCGTGTCGCAAAGGAAGCCGACTCCCTTCAAAAAGAGGTTTGGGCATTACTTAAGACCGCCTACGATGCCATGGAAAAGGCACGCCTCGTGATGGGCTCCGACCATGTGGAGTGGGCTTCGCTCGCTGTGGATAAAACCGTGGATGTACACCTTCGTTTGCGAGGCGTGATGGGTGTGGCTCTTCCCCAGATCGAAGCGCGCGGCGAACCGCCGAAACTTCCTTACAGCCCTGGCGATACTTCCGCCGCGCTTGATGAAGCCAGTGCTGCTTTTCGCGAAGTGCTTTTACGCATCCCGCAACTTTCGATGCTCACTGCTGCTGTGTGGCGTCTTGCCAATGAGTTACGCAAGACCCAGCGGCGTGTGAATGCGCTTCAGCACATTTTCATTCCACAATATAAACACCAAATTGAATTCATTGTCAGTTCGCTGGAAGAGCGTGAGCGCGAAGAAACTTTCCGCTTGAAGTGGTTGAAGACCAAGATGACCAAACAAGCTGCTGAAGCGGTTGGAAAATAACGCTTTTTGTTATAATACGGGAAAAGTGTGATTCGTCAATCTTTAGATTATTTGACTAATGCTCAATAAAGCGAAGCTCCAGTAAATCAAATTTCAATGCGTTTAAGGAGATGGCTATGAAGGTTGCTGTATTAGGCACAGGGTTGGTTGGACAGACAATTGGTTCCAAGTTAGTGCAATTGGGGCATGAAGTAAGAATGGGATCGCGGGATGCCGATAATCCCAAGGCAGTTATATGGGCAAAGGATGAAAAAAATCAACATGCAACATTTGGCACGTTTGCTAATGCTGCTGGATTTGGCGAGATTGTATTCAATTGCACCTTGGGATCCGCGTCTTTGGATGCAATGTTTTTAGCAGGCACTGCTAACTTAAAAGGAAAAGTACTTATTGACACATCCAACCCGCTTGATTATTCTGATGACAAGCATTGGAAGTTAACAATTTGCAACACAGATTCCCTCGGTGAACAAATCCAGCGTGCATTCCCAGATACCTTTGTCGTGAAATCGCTGAACACGATGTATTGTAATGTGATGGTCGATCCAGAAAAACTTGTCGAAAGAACCGACGTTTTTCTAAGCGGTAATAGTGCTGAAGCCAAAGCCACTGTAACGAAGATATTACATGATTGGTTTCATTGGAATCATATTATTGACCTTGGCGATATCTCGACTTCGCGTGCTGTTGAAATGTACGCTTTGCTTTGGAGAAGCCTGCGACTCGCTACCTCATCTCACCGTTTCAACATAAAGGTAGTAAAGGCATAATCAAACGAACTAACTTGTACGATTGAGGATTTTGACGATACAATCGTCAAAATCCTTTTTATTTGAGCCATATGCCAACCCATAATGTTGCCCCCTTTCGAAAACTATTTTCAGAATTCTCTGTCCCCCAAGCACAGGCTGTTCCCGATATCCAGATTTCAGGCATTTCCATTGATAGTCGTACAGTGAAACCTGGTGACCTCTTTGTTGCAATGACTGGCGGCAATGTAGATGGACATGACTATATTCAGAAAGCGATTGAAAATGGCGCAGCCGCAGTAGTGGGCAAACAGGATTTAAGCGGACTCAGTGTTCCATATATTCGACTCGAAAACCCGCGTCAAGCCCTGACCTTTTTGGCTGCTGCGTTTTACAACTGGCCTGCTCGTAAACTGACAGTGATCGGCGTAACAGGCACGGATGGCAAGACCACCACGAGCAATCTTATATACAAAATCCTTATGGCGGCTGGAATTCGAGCTGGGATGATATCAACAGTTAATGCAGTCATCGGCGATGAAGTTCTCGATACCGGGTTTCATGTCACAACACCAGATGCGCACGATGTTCAACGCTATCTTGCGAAAATGGTCGACGCGGGTTTAACTCATGTGGTTTTGGAAACCACATCCCATGGCTGGTCGCAGCACCGCGTAGATGCATGCGAGTTTGATATTGGCGTAGTCACAAATATCACACACGAGCATATGGATGAGCATGGTAATTATGAAAATTATCGCGCTGCGAAAGCAAGATTGTTTTCCAGCTTGGAGAAGACAAAAGAAAAAGCACATGGCAATCCGCGTTTGGGTGTGATTAACCGTGATGATCGTTCTTTTGAATTTCTTGACACATTTATCAAAACAAATAAGTTGAACTACGGCTTGAAGAATTCCGCCGATGTGAGTGGGGTGGATATGAGCTACAGTTCATTGGGGATTGAATTCATTGCACTCTCAAAAGATTTTCGCGTAGACATTAAAAGTAGTTTAGTTGGAGAGTACAACGTCTCAAACTGTCTTGCTGCGCTTGCAACTACTGTGTGTGGTCTTGGCATTGACCCTGAGACTGCTGCGCGTGGTATAGCCTCACTGGATGGAATTCCAGGCCGCATGCAGAAGATTGATTTGGGACAAAGTTTCATCGCTATTGTGGATTTTGCTCATACGCCGAATGCGTTGAGAGTCACACTTGAGGCTGGAAGAGAAATGACGAAAGGCAGAGTCATTTCTGTGTTTGGCTCTGCAGGTTTGCGTGATAAGGAGAAACGACGCATGATGGCAGAGACCTCTATTGAGTTAGCAGATCTTTCTGTCTTAACTGCCGAAGACCCGCGCACTGAATCGCTGGATGGAATCCTTGAAGAAATGGCAGCAGGTGCCAGGTCCAAGGGCGGACGCGAAGGGGAGACGTTTTGGCGAGTCTCAGACCGCGGTGAGGCCATCAAGTTTGCAATCCATCTGGCAAACGAAGACGATATCGTTTTATATTGCGGAAAAGGTCATGAGCAATCGATGTGCTTTGGAAAGACTGAATATCCCTGGGATGATCGCACCGCAATGCGTGTTGCTCTTGCAGAGTATTTGGGCATGCAGGGTGAAATGATGCCCTATTTACCGTCGCAAGATAAAAAGGAAGAAGAATGGTTGAAATAATGGAAGTAAAACCTGTTGTATTAACGGGTAAACATGTTCGCCTTGAACCGCTGACCTTAGATCATATTCCTAGGCTGGCTGAGATAGGTGTGGGCCAAAATTTTTGGGATTTTATGTTGTACGGCCAAATGGAATCTGAAGATGATATGCGTGGCTGGGTGATGGATATTATTTCTCGTGGAGAAAAAGAGACAGATTTGCCATTTGTAGTAATTCATCTTGCTACCGGCAGTGTGGCGGGCGCTACGCGTTATTTAAATATTATGCCCAAAGATCGTGGGCTTGAGATCGGCGGTACATGGTATGAGCCGGAATTCCAGCGCACGGCGGTCAACACGGAATGCAAGTATTTATTATTAAGACATGCGTTTGAAGCTCTCCATGCGATTCGTGTTCAGTTGAAAACGGATTTGCGTAACGAGCGTTCACAAAAAGCCATGGAACGCATCGGTGCGAAGAGAGAAGGCATCCTTCGCAATCACATGATCCTGCCTGATGGCCGGTATCGCGATTCGGTTTATTACAGTATTTTAGATCGCGAATGGTCAGAGGTTAAGAAAAACCTGGGAGAGATGCTGAACAGGTGAAATTTTGGGCCATATGGTGATTGAAAAAATAAATTTGTTGAATCGAGATTGATTTTCCGCCTCTGTATGATAACAAGGAAAGACGCCGCAGACTCTGCGGCGTCTTTCCTTGTTATTTTTTGTCCTGTTCCTGATAAACAGGTATTGTAAAAAAGAAAGTTGTTCCTTTTCGAAACTCGCTTTCAAACCAGATTTCCCCGCCCTGTAGTTCAATCAGATTTTTCGTGATACTTAATCCAAGCCCGGTGCCTGGAGCTTCACGCACCTTGTCGTCTGCAGAGCGGAAAAAATTGCTGAACAAGCTAGCCTGATCTTCAAGTGTCATTCCCAAACCATTATCCTGAACCTTCACTTGAATCATATTGTCCTTGCGAATGGCCTGTACCAGAATAGTGCCACTTTCAGGGGTGTATTTGTTTGCGTTGCTGATCAGATTTGTTAGGATTTGAGAGAGTCGTGTACGATCACACCAGGTTTTTGGTAACTCAGCGGGAATATCCACAGATATGGATTGTTTTTTCATTTCGATCTGTGTTTTTGTCAACGTGACAACTTCATCGATCACATCCCACATAGGCACAACCCTGGGTTCAAGTCGTAGGTTGCCGCTTTCAATTCTGGAGATATCTGCAAGATCAGAAACCAGCGTTGCCATTCGATTTACATTATTACGGATCGTAGTCAAATAATTGACTTGGTTATCATTCAACTGGCCTGTTGCCCCTGCCAGCATGAGGTCACTATATCCTTTGATGGAAGTCATCGGTAGCTTTAACTCGTGTGAAACAATGGAGACAAACTCAGACTTGGACTTGTTTGCAGATATCGCGTCATCTCTTGCTACAGCCAACTCCTGAGTCCTTTGTTCTACCCGGTCTTCAAGGCTGGTATAAAGTTCGTTTAATTCGCTGGTCATGGTGTTGAAGTTTTCGCTTAGTACTGTGATCTCATCTTTGAAAAGCAGGAATGTGGGGTTTACCCGTTGATTAAAATCACCCTGACTGATGCCAGAGGTGGCGTCAGTCAATTGAACTAGTGGACGTGTGAAGGTAACAAAAGCTGCAATCCAAAACCATAGGGCAGTTAATGCAAAAACACCTGTAACTGTAAATAAGATTAATTGTATCGCCTTGCTTAAGCTGAACAATTGGTCGATGGGTTGAGTCACTAAAACTGAGCCCTGCTGAATACCTGAAATAATAAGCGGGTGGCCGAGCATGCGATATCCAGTGCCATCCCCGTAATTCACATTGGTTGCGGGTTGTTCTGTGCTGCTCAGCCAGCCTGTATTGATCAAGGTCTCGTAATTTGTTGCTTTGTCAATTGTGGAAACAACTGTTGAATTATCTTTAACAATGGCAATATCTGTATTAATGATCGAGCTAATGTTTTCAATATATGTTTGATCCATATAGAACGCTGTTAATACCACACCTACAAGCTCATTGGTCAACGGGTTGAAAACGGGTGCTACGCCAATGATCTGTGACCCTTGTGGAGAAATGGCAATACCACTGACTGGTTTTTCATCGACCAATGCGGACAGGATCAACCCCTCACGGATTTTTAACGCATCCTCGCTTACCTGCAAGCGCCTTGCCACAACCGGTCCGCCATAAAAGAATGCCTGATCACCGTTCTTGAAATCTGCTGTATATAAAGATAGCTCCTGCAAAAGTAAATTGTCTTTTATGGGGAGCAGTAAATTAGTGGATGTGTTTTTCAAGAACACGCCTGTAACTTCTGGCTGGCTTGCAAGTAATGTGGCGTTGTTGCGCGCAAGGACTTCAGAGTTCTCAATTAGAGCGCCAATTGAATCTGCGATCTCGCCTAACCTGCGATCTGCTTCCTGTTCGATACGGCTATTTATGATTTTATTTGTAAGCGGAGAAAGCACTAATACCAATAAAAGAATTGTCGCTGCCAGCGGGAATACCAGTTTTGCCTGGATATTTAGATACTTTTCTTTAAATAGCCTTTGAAATGCCTGGATCATAATTGCTTATCCGTTCCTGCGCCTGTAAAAGAAAATACCTGTTGCGCCAAGCAGAAGCACCAGGATTCCAATTATGACCCATTTTATGAATGACCCAGTTGATTTATCCTCTGTTGGAATAGATGCAGGATCCATTACGATGAAATCGGGATTTAACGATGCTGCTGGGACTTCATTGGTCACGGCAGGGAGACCATTTTTAAGATAGAAAGCTACGGCATTTATATCTTCTGGGGAAAGGGATTGATATGCATACCATGGCATAAGGATCAAACGACGGCCATCTTTTCTAATACCTGAAACCATTGTGCTCTTGATCTGTTCTTCCGTCCAATCTCCGATGCCTGTTTTGGGGTCTGGAGTGATATTCCCGCCGTACACAATTCCCCAGGGACCTTCGTAAGGTTGCCCGCCTGCCAAATATTTTTCTATAATTGGTGCACCGCTGGCTGGGTCAAGCGGTGTATGGCAATCTGTGCATCCCATAACGCTATTGACAAGGTATGCGCCGCGTGCGGCTTTATCAGAAGGGTCTGGTGCAGTAATTCCCTGGGTATATGGAAGCGTGGGGAGACCATCAGTTTTTACAGTGTCAGTAGGTACTTTATTACTGACCGCATTCACAGAGCGCAGAAACGTGACCACTGCCGTCAGGTCTGCATCAGCCATTCCGTTGTATACATGATAAGGCATTACGGGAAAAAGAGTTTTTCCGTCAGCGGATAGGCCGGTCTTGATCGCGATCTTGATTTGTTCCTCGGTCCACTTGCCGATCCCTGTTGTGTTGTCAGGTGTAAGATTGCGAGTGTAGACTACACCTCCAGGGCCAAGATCAAAAAGACGCCCGCCTGCAATGAATTTTTCTGTATCAATTGCACTTCCCCCGTCAAACGCAATTGTTTGTATTTGTTCGAGAGTTAAGGTTTTAGGATTTTGGTATTCAAATTTATCAGGGGTATGACAGCTTGTGCATCCAGCGATGGTTGCGATGTATCTCCCATGTGAAAGAATATCATCCTGAAGGTTGTTTCCTGCTACAGCAGATTGTGAAAGGGATGTAAGCCCAACAAAGGCAAGAATGAAGGCAAGGTTGAAAATGAAAAAGTTTCGCATGGTAACCATCCTTTTATGGTAAAAGTTATCTGAAATCTTCGTAATTATACAACGCCAATCCCTTAAAATTGTATTCAAATTTGATAACAAATACCCGGGATTCCACATTTACTTATTGAAACAGAGGCAGGTTCAAGGTCAGGTGCGAAGCGATGCGCGGGCTTTGGTGATGCTGTTGAGTGCGATCAAGCCAAAGGCGCTGGTGAGGCCGATGAGCAGACCTCCGATCCAAATGGCTTGCGGGAATAAGTTGTCGTTTAGGAATCCGCCAATGAGCGGAGCCAGGGTGCGGGCGAATCCCCAACCGAGCCAATAAACCGACATGTATCTGCCGCGCAGGTCAGCGGGCGCGGTGTCGGCCACGTATTTGCTGGCAGTGGGGATGAGGGTGAGTTCGCCGAATGTGAGTATGACCATGCTCAGCCAAAAGCCCCAGAAGCCTGTCATAAGTGCCACGCTGCCTGCACCAACGGCATAGATGAGCATGCCTGCTGTTGCGACGGGAAGTGTTTTATAACGCCGTGTAATTTTTGTGATGGAGAATTGGATAAAGACACACATAAATGCGTTGGTGGTGGGAATCCAACCATACATGACTTCGGGAATATTGAAATTTGTTTTTGCATACACGGGCATGAGGATCCATAACATGGTCGGGGCAATGAGGCCGACTGCCATTAAAAGGACGAATGCCATATAGCGTTTATCTCGGAAGACGCGCGCGTATCCCCCTGCAACTTGAGCCTGCTCGGCTAAAGAATTGGTTTTCGCTGCGCTGATAGTTTTATCAAGTGTTTCGTGTGCGAAGAAGAAGAGTAGAAGACTATAAGCAATAAAACCTGTTGCTGCACCGTAAAACGCAAGATTGTAGGATGTGGATGCGAGAAATCCACCAACAGCTGGACCTATCCCGAAGGCGGCGTTGTTTGCGATGCGGTTGATGGCGTAGGCTTCCGTCCGTTTTTCGGAGGGGATCATATCAGCAAGCATGGCATCTGCGCCTACTTGATAAAGCGGATTTGATAAGCCGATGAAGATCATTAAGATAACGAAGTGTGGATATGTCTCTGCGCGCATCAAGAAGAAATAGGCAATGCCGTTCAGTGCCAGGCTGAACACCATGACTACTTTTCGTCCGATCTTGTCTGCAAGAGTGCCTGCCAGAAAGGATGAGAACAAACCTGTGCCCGCGTTGATGGAAATTAGCGTGGCTACGGTGCTAAGTGGAAGGTGGAGTTTCCCGCTGGCGTAGATCAGCAGGAACGGCCAGATCATACTTCCGCCTGCGGTGCTGATGACAATGCCAGTGATCATCAGCCAGTATTGACGTGGATATTCGTTATAGAGATTTTTTAGTTTTAAGATCATAGGTTTGGTGAGTTTAGCATAAAAGAGGAGTGTGGCAATTTTGACTTCAGCGCTGACTTTTATAGCTATCTAACAGTCAAATGAACCCCCGCAATCATACAGCGGACTGAACCGCCTGCAAGCTCAATGGTTGGGATATTGAGAGGTAAAAGCTTCGCGCTTCTTTCGATGACTTTGAGTTGATCCTTTTGCAGGGCAGCTGCGGCGCGTTTGGAAAGGGCAAGCACGCGGCCATTTTTGCCAGTCATTTCCAGTGCATTCCCTGCAAATTCGTTGACCTGATTCCGTGTCAGGGCGATGATCGTTCGTCCGCTGTTGGTCAGGCGTTCTTCAATTTCTTTTTTGCGCTGAGAATCTGAAATCATGTCCAGGCAAATCAGGGCATATTCTGTGGCGATGCTCATAATCACATTGGTGTGATAGATCGGTTTGCCGTCGTTATCAGATGTGTCAAAGGCCATGGGCTCATAACCAAAGGTGGTGCAAAATCTTTCGAGGATGACAGGATTTGCGCGGTTGGACCTTCCCACGTAAGCCAGCCTCTCCAGATGATCGAAAACCATGGCGCCTGTCCCTTCGAGAAAAAGTTTGTCGTATTCAAGTCCTGAATAATCAATAACCTCTTGAACGCGATAGTCACTTTTCAGCATTTCAATCACATCAGTTCTGCGCTCGCGTCTTCGACTGGGTGAGTACATCGGAAAAATAGCCACGCGTCCGCCGTGGTGGGTGGATACCCAATTATTTGGGAATACTGAGTCAGGGGTTTCATGCTCGCCAAAATCATCAAAGACGTGAATGTGAATGCCTTCGGCAGTTAATTGTTCCACCGCAAGATCAAATTCATCTCTTGCCTGCGCCGCGAGGGTTTCAGGCTTAATATCTGTTTTGACAAATTGAAAGGCATTGTCTGCCGCAGTCTCCGGGTTGGACATGAAATGATGCGGCCGAATCATAATGCCTGCTGTTGGCGCTTGCACATGCTGATAATTCATGAGTACTCCTGAAAATGGGATGGGACGAAAATTGTAACAAGAAAAGACAAAAAAATCTCCGAGTTCTTTGCGCAGCACTCTGCGGGCAAGAACTCGGAGACCTATTTACCGATTACTATTTACTATCTTCTATTTCCACCACGATCCCCACCGCCGCTGGAACGTCCACCGCGATCATTGCCACGGGAGCCGCTGTTGCGGTCTCCGCCGCGCGCGTCGCGACCGCCGCTGGGGCGAGGTCCGCTCTTGCGGGCATCTTTTTCGCGGGCTTCTTCGGCAGACCAGCCTTCGAGCACAGCCTGACGTGAAAGGCGGATTTTGCCTTGAGGATCAACATCTGTGACCATGACGGTCAGTTCGTCGCCTAACGCGCAGACATCTTCCACTGTATTAACACGTTCACTTGCAAGTTGGGAAATATGGACAAGTCCATCCATACCGGGCAATAAATTTACAAAGGCGCCAAAGGCTTCAATGCGGACAACTTTACCAGTGTAGATGTTTCCGATCACCACAGACTCAGTTAGACCTTGCACGCGTTCTTGCGCAATTTTCGCACCGACACCGTCAGTGGATGCAATATAAACTGTGCCATCTTCTTGAATATCAATCTTGGTGTGGGTCTCTTCCTGTAAAGCGCGGATATTCTTGCCGCCAGGTCCGATCAATGCACCAATCTTGTCAATCGGAATTTTCACGGTAATGATACGAGGAGCATGTGGTTTCAAGTCTGCGCGTGATTCGGGCAGAGCCTCAAGCATTTTTTCCATGATTGACATGCGCGCTATATTTGCCTGAGCCAATGCTTCTTTCATCATCTGTGTGCTCAAGCCGCTGATCTTGATGTCCATTTGTAAAGCGGTAATCCCTGCCGCAGTGCCAGCCACTTTGAAATCCATATCGCCGAGATGATCTTCGGTGCCTTGAATATCGGTCAAAATTTTATAGCGGCCAGTTTCGTCGGTGATGAGTCCCATGGCTACGCCAGATACAGGAGCCTTGATCGGCACGCCTGCATCCATCAAAGCCAAGGTCGAACCGCAGACAGAACCCATTGAGGTCGAGCCGTTGGATGACAAGGCTTCGGATACAACGCGGATTGCGTATGGGAAGGATTCTTCTGCCGGGAGGACGGGTTCGAGCGCACGCTCTGCCAACGCACCATGCCCGACCTCACGCCTGCTCTGCCCACGCAGCATTTTTACTTCGCCTGTGGAGAAAGGCGGGAAGCTGTAGTGATGCATGTAGCGTTTGGTTTTTATAGGGGATAAATTATCAAGTTCCTGCGCTTCTCCTAATGTGCCGAGTGTTGCAAAGGATAATACTTGTGTCTCGCCGCGTGTGAATAAACCTGTACCGTGTGCGCGAGGAGAGAGTCCTACTTCACACCAGATCGGGCGGATATCAGTGGGCGTGCGTCCATCGGGACGTTTGCCCATGCTCAAAATTCTTTCGCGGACGATTTTGTGTTCAGCTTCGCTAAATGCAGATTTCACATCTTTTGAGGCGGGAGCAGTTGTGTCGCCTTCGATGCAAAACTCAGCAACGACGGCAGCTTGTAATTCATCCATGCCGCCGTAGAATTCAACTTTGCTCAATGGCTTGTCAAGCAACTCGTTCATCTTGGCGTTGACGGATTCAAATACTTTCTTTTGCAATTCTTCGTTGGCAGTCGTGATCGTGGCTTCGCGCTTGGGCTTGCCAATTTCAGCCTGCATCTTGAGTTGCAGATCAATGATCGGCTGAATGGATTGATGTCCCAGTTCAAGCGCGGCGACCATCACATCTTCAGGGATTTCGCTGGCGCCGCATTCAACCATAAGAATCGCTTCTTTGGTGCCGGCAATTCTCAGGTCCAGATCTGATGCGCTCATTTCTTCAAAAGTCGGGTTAAGTACAAACTCGCCATTTACGCGTCCAACACGGACAGCGCCGACAGGCCCAGCCCAGGGGATATCCGAAATCATAATCGCGGCCGAAGCAGCGTTGATCGCGAGAATATCCAGCGGATTAATTCCATCGGCTGAGAAGGTGTACATAATAACTTGTACTTCGTTGCGCATGCCGTGCGCGAAAAGCGGGCGCAGAGGGCGGTCAGTTAGGCGCGCCACAAGAATGGAATCTGTGGAGGCGCGGCCTTCTCGTCGGAAGAATGAGCCGGGGATCTTTCCGCCGGCGTACATGCGTTCTTCAAAGTCAACGGAAAGCGGGAAGAAGTCAATTCCTTCGCGTACGCCGCCCATGGTGGCTGCGGCAAATACAATGGAATCTTCCACGCCGAAGGTCACTGCGCCGCCAGCTTGAGCAGCCAAAGTGCCGGTCTCAAAGGTGAATGTGCGCGTGCCAACAACGGCTGAGTAGCGTTTTAGTTCGGGTTTCATATTTTGTCTCCTGTGTAGGGGTGGCTCGCGAGCCACCCCTAC
>JAYVUA010000049.1:0-3799 GCA_043788255.1 Anaerolineales bacterium
TTGCGTTACCCGCGCTGGGGCGGGTGGACGGAACGCCGTCCGAGCGGGAAAATGATAAGGCGTAGAAAAAGGCTTGGAATCGCGCCAGAATCCCCAGCGTCGGGTAGCGCGCTTTGTTGGGCGCATTTTGCAAGACGGTTTTGAATTTTAAACTTGATACTTTCGTTAATCACTGTTTGTTCCAACTCTGTTTTGCACACCAACACCGTTTCTTTTTTTAATCTCAATCACGATGCTGGTTTCCTTGTGAATACTCGAATGATAAAGGCAAGAATAAGTGCTGTAACAAAGAAACTTGCGATGAAGACAAGGTGCCAGCTTAGGGCGAGCGATACAAGCAGTGGGGCGCCATAACTCGTGCCACTAGCCTTGAAAAGACTGATAGTTTGTGCCGCGCCATTCGAGGTGCGCATCTGACAGTCGCCCTCATATACTATATGCGAAGAATTGATGGTCGGGTCCAGAGGAACATAACTGACATACGTCATACCATTGGATTCGGCATAACGCCGACAGGTGGGCTCCACGTATGATGTAATTGCCCAATGCATCGCGAGATATGTAAGCATAACTGCGGTACCCACAACAACAATAATATTGATCCAATGTCTCAGTTTCATCACTTAGCTCCATTAAATAACTTCTTTTTATATTCTTTACGACTTGTCCCTGCAAGTAGCCCACTAGTCTTTCCCCATTCTTGGAAATTACACGCCCAACGGTTTGCGTTACCCGCGCTGGGGCGGGCGGACGGAACGCCGTCCGATTGGAAAAATGATAAGGCGTAGAAAACTGCTTGAGATTTCGCCAGAATCCCCAGCGTCGGGTGCGCGCTTTGTTGGGCAGTTTTTATGTTAACAGCGCTATAAATACTAAAGGCAAATCTATGACTACATGAACGATCATCACGAATAATAAATTTCGTTGCCAAAAGTATAAACCAGTAAGGATAATTCCTAATGGAATTACCACACCAATAATATGAGCAATATTCCATCCCGTTGCGTGAATAGCCACAAAAAATATCAGACTAATTACCCCGCTTATCCACTTGTTTCCTGTAATTTCATGTAATCGTTCCAGAGGATAGCCACGAAACAAAACCTCTTCCGTTATACCCGCTGTTATTACGCTTAAGAGCAATATCCACCAAGAATAATTGGACACGACTTGTGTGATCGTTCCTGAATTCGATGGCGGAAAAATTTTGCTAACCAACAAAGTGAGCACGGGAACCAATAATGATAGCAAGACACCTAGCCCAATTGCCATGACTGCTGATTTCCAAGATAAAGGTTTCCAGCCAATGCTTGATAAGGGAAGTTTCTCGATGGTGCGTGTGAAAACTAGCACCAAAAAAGCCAGCCCCCAAAGTATGCCAAAACCTATCAATGTAGAAAAGGGTTCATTGACATTAGGCTTGATAAAAATCGGGTTAATGAACAACATAAAAACGACTGGAAAAGCCAGAGATAAACTCAATCCGAGAATCTTTTTTTGCATATTGATGTCACTTATCCTTTGCAAGGAACTGCCCAACTAGGGTTTATACAGCGCACTGTATAAACCCCGAAATAGAGTCTTATACAGCCATTTGACTGTATAAGACATTTTATATCGCAACTCCAGCCTTCTTATTGAACCCATTCCACGCCATTGAAGACAGGAATTTCTTCTTCGCGGGCACTTTCTCTACGCGCTTGAGCCATTCGGCTTCGGCGGTCAGGCTTTCGGCGAGGCATTGATTGCTGAAATCTGAACGTTCCTTGGCAGAGGCTTTGGCGTTGTGTAATTTCAATGCGCCTTGCGTGAATTTCTTTTCCATTTCGTCGCGGTCTGCGGCGTACGTTTTGATTCTTTCGGGATAGTTAAGCAGGGTGGCGCGGTGCAGTTTTTCGTGAGTCCAATAAAGGGAAGAATCTGCCTGGTGTGTTGGAGCAGGCCCAAGGCCAAGAGAAGAAGCGGCGTCCAACCAAAAGGGTTTGAAAATGCTTGTGCAGGGGGCCGATGTGCCAGTGGCGAAAATGAGCGGGTTGTTTTTATCCAAATAAACCACCATGGATGCGGTGCTCTGACTCACGCGGATGGGACCAAAGCCCGCATGCATGCACACATCCACATCTGTGATGCTCGATTGCGGATCGAAATTCTCGTCGTTGTGATGACGCAGCGTTGCCATCATCGATTCAATTGAGACATTGCCTTTTTGCTCGCCGAGCACGCTGAACGTGGTTGCGCGGCGGTTGCGGCCTTTGCCAAAATTGGTGAAGATGAGATCAGAATAATCTTTTGCAAGGTCAAAACTTTGCTTCGATTTTGCAAATCCTTTTTTCACAGCCAGATCAACCAGGTCAGGCGAAGCGATATCCCATTGATCTTTGATCGTCAGACAGTTCGAGATCGAATAGATATCCTTGATCTGTTTCGCCGCCCATTGCTTATCCACCGTTTCAAGTACCCACGCATCGTCTGCATTCGCGAGGATGAAACTGTTGTGATAATAAAGTTCTTCGCCGTAAGTACAGTTTCCGCCCTGGCCGAATTTTTCGAGCAGATCAATGATTACCTGCACGGCTTCACGCGGAGTGGCTGCGCGTTCAAGCGCGGCACGCAGCATATCCATGCCGAGCAGGGCTGGCTTTTTATTTGCAGGAATTTTTGAAAATACAGCCTCGTTGCCGATCACGAGACCGTGTTCATTCACACCCATTTCAGCGCCCCACATCCAAAATGGTTTGGAAAGCATCACAGCATTTGTTTTTTCAACTTGTGGAATTTCGATATAGGTGCACTTGAGCGGACTTCCTGCGCTATGTTTCGCGGCAGGGAAGTAAGCCATGTGCTGGCCTTCATTCGGCGGGCGGTCAGAATTTTTGCCAAAGATGGCAATGTTGCTGGTTGTGGCTAACCTGGTTGCGATGAGAGTGTCACACATGAGTCACCTTTTTAAAAATGTCGTTGCGCGCCGCTGCACTTGCTTTTAGCGGCGCGGCAATCTCCAATTGATTCTTACCTTCACCCGCGCATATTTTTCGTAGTATAGCATACTGTCAAGCGGGCACTTGTTTCCACTTCGTAATTAACATGGTCACCCGAACCCGCACCTGCGCATCTGCATTCGCACTCGCCCAAAGCGACTGTGCCGCATGATATACCTCGTCTTCCATCTTTTCAAAACCCTCCCATTCGGTATCCATGAACTCCTTCATCTCGGAGGGCGTATCCCAATAATAAAAGAATGCAAACTCCTCTTCTTTTTCTTTGATGAACCACCTGCGGGATTCAGCCTCACGCATTGCACGGAATGCAGCTTCATCATCTGCCACCGCAATAGGCATATCGGTCAATCTACCCGCAGCCTGCATCCCCATCGACGAAGAAACCTCCACCGACCAGTTTGATTCCATAGGCCGCAGGTCGATCAAAATTCCATTTGGCTTAAGCACCCTTCGAATTTCATCCAGAGCATGCACCATGCTCTCATGTTCCATTCATCAGAGTGACCATGCCAGAATGGCACAGTCAAACGTCTCTTTTGAAAATGGAATATGGCTTGCGCTTGCGTTTGCAAATTGCACCTGAGTTTGCAGGTTATACGGCATATCTGCGCGGGCGATCCGCAGCGCATCAAGGTCAGGGTCAAAGCCGACCGTGAGACTGGGAGCGGCAGCATATTTAAAAGTCAATCTGCCTTCTCCGCAGCCAACTTCCAAAACGCGTTTATTCGAAAGCTCTGCAAATTTATGCAGAACCTTTTTCTCAAATCCTTCAGGGTCTCTTTGCAGGCTCATCTATTTTT
>JAYVUA010000050.1:0-23513 GCA_043788255.1 Anaerolineales bacterium
CATAACAACATTCGTACTCTCGCACTCTGGACAGTGAAAAACTATGACTTTGCTTATCATGACTCTTTTATAACATCATTTAGAGAAACCCACTACCGATAATTTGTCTGTTAATGGGATGTTAAGGTATGCATTATCGTTATTCCACTGCAATGCTTTGCGAATTATGCATGGGTACAATTACCTCCTATTTGGTTGTCTAACTGATTATGGCTAAAGAATTTCATTACACATGGACATGGGATCTCGCCTCCTCTCCCGAGGCACTCTGGCCGTTTGTCTCAGATACGAATCGTTTTAATCGAGATACCGGTCTGCCGCCAATGGAGCTGCTCGGAATTTCAAATGGAGCTAAGCTGGTCAGGTTTAAAATTCCATTGATCCGCATAGAGTGGGAAGAGGAACCTTTCGAATGGACCTATCCCTATCGTTTCGGAATTTTGCGCCGTTATCGAAACGGTCCGCTGGCTGAAGCGCGCGTGGACTGCCGCCTTGAAAGGCTTTCGCCTTCCGGCACGCGTGTTACCTATGAATCCTCTGTGAAAGCGTCTAATATTTTTGGGGAACTTGGTATTCCGATTGCGATTGGAATTGTCAGCGCAAAACGTTTTGAAAACGCGTTCAGGCTGTACGACCGAATTGCTGCACATGGCGGTTCGGTGTTGACCGTTGCAAAATGGAGGAAGCTTTCCTCCGCAGGCCACAACAGGTACAAGGTCATGAGTGAACGCTTGAAGGATCAAGGTGTCGATAAAACCGTTCTTGATCATCTGTACGAATTTTTACATCGTGCCGACGATATCTCCATCCAAAGAATGAGACCGTATGCACTTGCAGATGGCTGGAACCTGTCTCGCCGTACGGTGTTGGAATCATTTCTGCGAGCCACTCGAATAGGGTTGTTGGATATGTATTGGGATTTACTCTGCCCTGAATGCCGCGGTGTTGCCGAAGATTATGCCCGCCTAGGCGATGTGAATGCGACTGTGCATTGCAATACCTGTCAGATCGATTTCACGGCAAACTTTGATCATAATGTTGAAGTGATCTTTCGCCCCAACCCGGCTGTGCGTGAAGTGGATACTTCGATTGAGTTTTGTGTGGGGAGCCCGCAGCGACAGCCGCATATTGCGTTCTCGTTGATCGTTCCTGCGCGCGAAGAATTACCATTTTCAACCATGTTGAACGAAGGACGTTATCGATTACGAGCATCACAAACTCCGGGGTCACAAGTTTTGCTTGTCAAAAATAACGGTCCTGAAAAAATAGATTTCCGTGCTGGACTCCGCGGCTGGCCAACTGGCATAATAGAAATGGGACTCATGCCAACCGTCCGCCTGATTAACGAAACCGATCAAGCCCAGACCTTTGAACTGGAGCGTACAGCCTGGTCAGATCAGGCGGCGACAGCAGCAGATGTAACCACTTTGCAGGTATTCCGTGACTTGTTCTCAAGCGAAGTATTACGAGCGGGCGAAGAAATATCTGTAGGCTCCACTACGTTAATGTTCACAGATTTACGAAACTCAACAAGAATGTATCGCGAGATCGGTGATGCGCCAGCGTTTGGGCGCGTACGTGAACACTTCGAGATTTTGGAAAAGGCCGTGGCTGCGGAGGGCGGCTCGATTGTAAAAACAATGGGTGATGCGATCATGGCTGCGTTTCGTCAACCGATTTCTGCAGTACGTGCAATTTGGAATGTACAGAAGCAGCTTGCTGAGAGAGGTGACCCGCCATTGTCGCTTAAAGTTGGGATTCACATTGGCCCGTGTATTGTGGTTAATTTGAATGAACGCCTGGATTATTTTGGCTCTACAGTGAACATCACTGCGCGCCTGCCAAATTTTTCCACGGGCGGTGAAGCAATACTTTCAGAACCGATCCGCAATGACCCGGAAGTAATCGAGTTCTTAGAGAAGAACGCGCCGCCTAATTCACTCAAGCGTTTCCAGGGTGAAATTCGCGGATACGATCAGTCGATGGATTTGTGGCGAATCAAAATGTCATGATGTGTGATTAACAAAAAGTCCGCTCAATAGGAGCGGACTTTTTGTTATGTTGGTTATTTTTATTGTGATGGTTTCTTCGGCTTGCGGGTAAAGAATTTCCACAGTGTCCAAATGATAATTACAGGCGGGGCAAAGATAGGAACAAGCACTACAAATATCCAGATCAGGAAATCGACAATGCCTTGGTATGCATGGTTTACCGCTTTTTGAGCACGCTTAAAGGTTTCGCCAGGGTTCCACGACGGCGCGGGAGTAGGAGTAGGCGTAACTTCTTCAGGAAGTTTTTGTTCAAAATTGATCGTGATCGTGGAATAAGCTGAACGATCCTGCAGATAATTCATTTGTCCTTTGATCTGTTCGATCTGTGCCTCGACAGTAGAAAGTTCCTGATTAATGCGCAGGGCTTCATCCACAGTTTTAGCTTCATCCAGGAAGGATTTGATACGGTCGCGGGTGGCTTCAAGGTTGGTGACTTGGGATTGCAGGTCAACAAATTGATTGGAAACATCTTCGCCTGAAGCTGTTTCATCAAGGACTTTTACAGCGAGTCCGCGCAGGCGGGTGAGAGTACGTTCGAACTGGTCAACAGGGATACCGATGGTGATGGTGGCGTATTTATAATTCTCTCCGTCGTACCAGGGTTGATACCACACCCGTGAACTGACGATATATCCACCTAAATCCCCGATGGCTTGTGTGGCGCGGTCAATGGCCACATCGGTATCTTCCACGAGCAGTTTGATATCTGCATTTTTGATGATCATATGCGAAGAGGCAAAGGCAGCTTGCTGCGCATTCGGCTCGGCGCCTACGTTATAAACGGGAGCCGCTGCTGATCCACCATCTGCGGATTTGGCAGCCTCGGCATCTGCTGCGCTCTGAGGGGCAGACGCGTCCATAGGAGGTGCCTCGGCTGCTGCAGGTGCTTCAAAAGCAACCTGGGTGGCTGACCCTCCACAAGCGCTGAGAACCATTGCTCCCAACAGGACCAGCAAAATAGGTAAATGTATTTTGGATTTCATGTTCTTCTCCTTTTGAATTTTATTTGGCGTTGTAAAGATGACGATGACAGGAGAAGAAAGGTTCCGCTATACCTTGATCATTTCTTTTTTTCGATGATGGTCACTGGTTCGGCTGGCCAGCCCACCTGCGAAAATTGTAAAACAAGTTTTGAGAGCTCACGCGGTACAACGTTATTATTTAAAATTTCGTCAATCGGCATCCAGAGCGGATGATAAGTTCCATGTATGGGATTGTATTCTCCATATTCTTCGCCCGTTCCAGTTCCAAATTCTCCGCTGAGTTTTTCGGTTAAAAAATAATACTGTATATTCTCATTGAAAAATACATCAGCCACTTTTTGTTTGATCTCAACGAGAATTCCCAACTCCTCTTCGGCCTCGCGGATTGCCGCTTGCTCTGGGCTTTCTCCTGCGTCATTTCCGCCGCCTGGGAAGGTAAAGTAGTGCAGTCCCGCGCGGTGACGTTCAACTAGGGCGAGTTTGTTTTCTTCAATCAGGATGATGCCAGAACGTTTTCTCATGGAATTATTTCCCTCTGAGTAATTTGCGAGTTACTTCCACATCTTCGTGTATCTTTTCGATCAACGCTTCCACTGAATTATATTTCAACTCATCGCGGATTCTTGAAACAAATTCCAGTTTTAGGTTTTGTCCGTAGATATCGCGGTCAAAATCAAGCAGGTAGGCTTCGAGGCTGGGGACTTGTCTTTCGGGGGTGAAGGTGGGGTTGAAGCCAATATTGGTGGCAGCCATAAATCTTTCTTTTCCAATATGCGCCCAGCAGGCATATATGCCGCTGGATGGCGTGGCTTTTTGTTTTGGGTAATCCACATTGGCGGTAGGGAAGCCGATTGTGCGCCCTCGTTCTGCGCCGTGGATGACTTCTCCGCTCATGGTGTAGTTGTAACCAAGTAACTGAGCGGCTTCGGTCACATTGCCAGTGGCAACGAGTTTACGAATCTCTGTTGAGGAGATCACGCCGCTTTCATCGCTCAATGCATTGACTACTTCAACTGTGTAATCTAATCCTTTGCCAATTTCAATCAGCCGCGCGGCATTGCCTTCACGTCCTTTGCCGAGGGCGAAGTCATAGCCGATGAGCAGGTGCTTGAGGCCAAGAGTCTGCTTGAGCTGGGACATATATTCCTGGGCAGTGGCAGTTGACAGGTCACGGGTGAAGCGTTGTGTGATGACAATGTCCACGCCGAGGGTCGCTAATAAATCCGCCCGTTCATTAGATGTGGTCAGGCATTTTATTTCCTGACCTGATAAAACGTTGGCAGGGTGGGGCTCAAAAGTTAAGAGAACCGCAGGCGCATTGTCTGCATGTGCCTCTGCGGTTAGTTTGCGAATGATCTCGCCATGTCCGCGATGAACGCCATCAAAGACGCCGATGGTGAGCCATGCGTTTTTTGTGGAAATTTCTTCTAGGGAATGATAATGTTGCATAGTATAAAAAAGCCGCCATGAAGGCGGCTTAGCGTCATTGCGATGGGTGTGGTCTCAATACGCCCCGAAGAGCAGGGGCTACTCGACCACCACAACCCCAGGCAATGACATATTAATTATTCTGAAGTGAAGAATACTTTCTTTGGCTGCCATTCACGGGAACCATCTGCGTTGATGGTGATCTCCATAAGAGCTACCAATTCTCCCTGGGTGCTTACGCCGCGGACCTTTGTCTCTGTGGGTTCACCGACAACTTTTACACGATGTCCGTGGCGGACACCTTCCACTTCATCGGGATTGAGTTCAACGGCTGGCCAGTCGCCAAGAGCTTCTGCGGCTGGAATGAGATATTGATACCAATTGCCCGCGGTGAAGGCTTCCTGTAATTTTCGTAGAGGCACTGCATCACGCAACGAAAAACGTCCGCTCTTTGTGCGGCGCAAACCGACAAGATAAGCGCCACAACCGAGCATTACGCCAAGATCATTGGCAAGCGAGCGCACATAGGTGCCAGAGGAACAATGTACGTCAATTACTACTTCGGGTGGAGTCCATTCAAGGACTTCAAGGTGATGCACGGTGATCTTGCGCGGAGCAAGTTCTACTTCTTCACCCTCGCGTGCCATTTCGTAGGCTTTGCGTCCCTGCACTTTTACGGCTGAGTAGGGGGGCGGAGTCTGTTCGATCTCGCCGACAAATGTTTTGAGCGCTTCTTCAAACTGCGCTTCAGTTACATCAACAGGATCTTTTGTTGGTGTGACCAGACCCTCTGCATCGAAAGTGTCGGTTGAACCACCCAAACGAATGATCGCTTGATAACGTTTATCAGAAGCAGAGACATATTCACTTAATCGAACTGCGGGGCCTACCAGGATAACGAGTACTCCCGATGCGCGTGGATCAAGAGTTCCTGTGTGGCCCGCTCTGCGTAAATTCGTTCCATTTCGAATCGCCTGCACCACATCATGTGATGTCATACCAACAGGCTTATCTACAACAAGGGCACCAGAAATGGCGTTCCTTACATCTTGACTATTCATTTTTTATTCCTCCTCGAGTTATATTCATATTAATTATGACATATTTGTCATAATTTACAATAGTCCGATTGTGCTACTATTTTTGTATTGACATTACAGATTTAGCATTTCTCGCGTCTTTTTTAGGACTTCTTTTTGGACTTCGCTCAAACTTCCCTGGATATCTGCTCCTGCGGCAGCGGCATGACCTCCGCCTTGAAAGTGTTTTGCCACCTGCGAAACATCAACACCTGCTTCAAGCGCACGCCATGATATTTTAACATGATTGTCGTTTTGTTCAACGAAAATCATACCTACTTTGTTGCCGTCAATCGCAGAGATCATATTGATCAAATCAGCGTCATCGTTCCCGCCATATCCAGCGGCCTTACGATCTTTTATTGTAAGCGTACCCCACACGATGCCATGCTTGTTTTCCAAACTTGAAAGACCAGCGCCCCAATAACGGGCTGCTGGAAATGACCGCCTGACAAGTGCGCGCATATAAATCTCAGGCATATCCGCGCCTGTTTCCATTAGTATTGCGGCCTGACGCAGAGCTTGCGGGGTAGTGTTGGATGTGCGGAAGCCAAGCGTGTCGGTGATAATCCCTGTCAACAATGCCGCGGCGATTGGTTTTGTAATCGTTAATCCCCAGGTTGGCAGGTGAGCAGTGAGTATCGCAGCGGTTGCAACTTCTTCCGCTTCGATCAAGTTTAGCTTGCCGAATTTTTCGTTGGTTTTGTGGTGGTCAATATTAATATTAGGCTGGCCGAAAGACTCAAAGATTTTCCCTGTTCGCTTGAAATCGGCGCAGTCCACAGTGATAAAGGTATCGTGTTCCCCGTTTGGTTCTTTTTTGATGAATTCACTTCCTTCAAGGTATTTAAAAGAGGAAGGTACTCCGTCAGCAAGGATCATTTGCACAGATTTGCCTGCGTCGCGTAAGGCCAGTCCAAGGCCAAGCAGTGAGCCGATCGCATCTCCATCAGGCCGTACATGCGAAACGATCACGATTTTTTTTGCTATATCCAATCTGTTTTTTATGTCCCCTATGAGTTGGTTATCCACTAATTGTTATCCTCCAATTGGTTTAAAACACTGGGGACGCTATGCAGCGCCCCCAGTGTTTTATTTCTTTTGTCTTAACCCTGCCAAAACTTTTTCGATGTGGTCTGCGTTCTCGGGGGTTGGGTCCCAATGAAAGCGGAGTCTGGGAAAGGCACGTACTTCAACCCGGGCGGAGAGAGCTCTTCTGATAAAACCAGAAGCTGATTCAAGCCCGGCTAATATTTCAGCAGAGCGGCCAGCCCCTTCGATTGCAGAAAAATATATGTCCGCATAGGCAAGTTCCTTGTCTATCTTTACATCAGTGATGAAGATTTGATGCAGGCGCGGGTCATTGATCTCGCGAATAAGCATTTCGGAGAGTTCCTGACGGACCCGGTCTTCAATGCGTTGTAAACGAACTCCTGATGGCATATGATTAACTCACTTATGTCATTGCAAGAGCAGTTTTGTTATTTGCCCGAAGCAATGACATATTATTAATTACGAATTTTCAACGATATAGCAAATCAATTGATCGCCGGGATTAATGTCGTTAAAGCTTTTGAAACCAACTCCGCACTCAAAACCCTGACGGATCTCTTTGACATCCTCTTTTTCATGACGAAGGGAGGAGAGGTCACCTTCATAGATCATGTCTGTACCGCGGAAGAGGCGTACACGTGCGCCGCGTCTAAGCTCACCTTCGGTGACTTTGCACCCGGCAACCTTGCCAAACTTGGAGGCTGAAAACGCCACCAATACCTGTGCGCGGCCAATCACTTTTTCGACAAGTTTGGGTTCGAGCATACCATTGAGAGCTTTCTCAATATCTTCAGTCATGCGATAGATGATTTCGTAAAGACGAATGTCCACGCCTTCTTTTTCAGCAAGACGTCGTCCATCCACATCTGCCTGGACGTTGAAACCAATAATGATCGCTTTTGAAGCAGAGGCAAGCATTACATCGTTATTACCGATGTTGCCTGTTTCAGCATGAAGGATATGCAGCCCGATCTCTCCTTCGCCGAGCTTATTCAATTCGCTGACAATTGGGTCGAGCGAACCTTGAACATCGGCTTTGATAATAAGGTTGAGTCCTTTGGCTTCGCCAGCTTGAACATTCGCGAATAAATCTTCAAGTGAAACCTTTTTCTTGGTTTGAGAAAGTGTCTTTGCGGCTTCAGTACGTTCTGCAACGATGCTGCGAGCCTCTTTTTCAGATGCCACGACTTGAAAAATATCTCCAGCAGATGGCATGCCGCTTAAGCCCATAACAGCTACCGGCGTAGATGGACCGGCTTTCTTAATCGGCTTGCCTTTATGGTCGGTAATGGCGCGCAATTTTCCGTAAGCTGTTCCCGCCACTACAATGTCACCAGCTTCAAGAGTTCCATTTTGAACGAGCAAGGTTGCCAGTACGCCTTTGGATTTATCCAGCTCGGCCTCAATGACCGTGCCGATCACTTTTCCAGCGGGGTTGGCTTTGATATCGTTGCTGTCAGCTACAAGCAAAATGCCTTCCAGCAGATCGTCGATGCCTTGTTTCTGTTTTGCAGAGACAGGTACCACCATCGTATTGCCACCCCAGTCATCGGGGACAAGTTCGAGTTCGGCAAGTTGTTGCTTTACACGATCTGGGTTGGCGTTGGCCTTGTCCACTTTATTCAAGGCGACCATCATCGGCACACGTGCGGCCTTTGCATGGGCAATGGCTTCTCTGGTTTGCGGCATCACACCATCATCGGCAGCGACAACGAGTACAACAATATCTGCACCTTGAGCACCGCGCGCACGCATTTGTGTGAATGCGGCATGTCCGGGTGTATCAAGGAAGGTGATAAGTCTTCCTTTTTTCTCAACCTGATACGCGCCGATGTGCTGTGTAATACCGCCAGCTTCTCCCGCTGCAACCTCGGTCTGACGGATGGCGTCCAACAAACTGGTCTTGCCATGATCTACGTGTCCAAGAATTGTAATAACGGGCGGGCGGGGTTTTAAGAGTGCACTGTTTTCCCCTGCGATCATCTGACGCCAGAGCGGCACTTCGCCCGTTTCAGCTTTGTTTTCTTCTTCTGATGCTTCCAATACTGCTTCGAATCCGTACTCACCAACCACAATCGCCGCTGTATCAAAATCAACAGTTTGATTGATGGTTGCCATTACGCCATTCGACATTAATTTTTTAATTAGGTCAATCGGGCTTTTTTCGATCTTTAGTGCCAGGTCGCGAATCACAATGCTGGCAGGCAATTCAAGTTTGTTACCATTGCTACTCATAGGCCACCTCCTTCTAGTTTGCGAATCTCAAGAAAAAGATTCGCGTATTCTTTATTCCCCAACAAGCGGCTGTGAGCGAGTGGCTATTCGTTCACATGGCTTTACTTGCTGGTCTCTGCGCGACCCGTAGGTTCGGTTTGCGGCAAAGTATTTATGAAATTTTCCAACAGAGCGCGGTCGTCTGCGGTCAGTTCAGCTTTTAGCGCATGCGCCAAAGCTCCCCTCAATCCACGCACCCAACAATCGCGTTGGTCATGTAAGTAGGCTCCCCGCCCAGCCAGTTTGCCGGTGGGATCCACTCGCACCCCGTCACTCGTACGTACGATCCGCACCATCTGCCTCTTGGGCAATACTTCGCGGCATCCCACACAAGTTCGTTGGGGGATATGCTTTACACGTTGGGCAGGATTCTTGGTCACCTTCAAATTACCCGAAGGGTTCCTCCCCTAAAGCAGGGGAGGAATAATTTATTCCCAATCATTGCCGGTATCAGCAGCGCCGCGTTTGTGTTTCTTGCGGCCTACAACTGCGCCAAGGCCTTCGTCAAATTCCAACTCAACGCCCTTCTTCTTGACTTTCTTGCCGCCCTTCTTTTTATCAGCGTCATCCTCTACAGGTGCGGCAGTTTGGAAGATTTCAGGCTTCATCTTGAATAGTTCATCGAGGGAGACGCCGTCCTTCGCGTTTTCTTCTTCCTCTTCGACGCTCTTCTTCGCATCTCTCTTGGCGTCAGCCTGTTTCTTTGCAGCAGACTCTATATCCCCTGTAACCGGTTCAGCTACAACGTCAACAACAACAGTAACAGGTTCTTCCATCTTCACAGCTTCAACAACAGGAACTGGCTCAGGGAAGGTCAGTACAGCCAGTGATTCCTCAATATTTTGCATGGCTTTTGAGCCGATGCCTGGCAAGCCCAAAACCTTATTTGGATCTGTCTTGATCGAATACATCAAATTGCCAACAGTTTCAAAACCAGCTTCAGTGAGAATATTGAAAATATGCTCCTTAATGCCAGCCTGATCGAGCGGCATTTGGAATGCAGGCGCAGGGATTTCAGCTCGGGCAGCGGTGGTGCGTTCTTCTTCCACGCGTGCGGCTTCTTCCTTGATCTGAATCGTACGGCGTTCCACACGATCTACAAATTGACCAAGCGCTGTATATTCTTCCGGAGTAATTGGGCGGCCTTCAGACTTCTTGGCCAGAATCTCTTGAATTTGTGGAATGGACTCCACAGCAGCAGGGAGCAGTGCAGCAAGTTCTGCATTATTTTGCAGTTTGTTAAGTGTATCGCCTGATGCTTCACTCAGTGACTTGATGTCAATGCGCCAGCCAGTCAGCTTCGCGGCAAGACGTGCATTTTGTCCATCACGGCCAATTGCGAGGCTTAACTGATCTTCGCCCACCACTACCGTGGCAGTGCGAGCACCTTCCGAGTCAACGAGGTAGACACCATTTACGCGGGCAGGGCTGATGGCTTTTGAAATATAAACAATTGGGTCTTGATCCCATTGAATAATATCAATCTTTTCATCGTGCAATTCTTTTACGATGGCTTGGATGCGTACGCCCTTAATGCCCACGCATGCACCGACTGGGTCTATCCCAGCTTGCGTAGCAGAGACAGCCACCTTTGCACGAGCCCCTGGTTCACGTGCAATAGCACGGATCTCAACAATACCATGATAAATTTCAGGGACTTCGTTTTCCAATAAACGGCGCAGGAAATTGCGATGTGCACGGGAAAGCACGATCTGCGGACCGCGTGTTCCATCTTTTACTTCCATTACTACTGCACGGATGCGGTCATGTAATTTGAGCCGTTCACCAGGGATCTTCTGGTTGTTGGGCATCACGCCTTCGGCCTTCATATCCAAGCCGACAGTTACGCTTTGTGCGCTGGAAGCTTGCACCAAACCAGAAACAATTTCGCCGACCTGACGTTCGAAATATTGCATTTGATTCGAACGTTCAGCTTCGCGAATACGCTGCTGAATAACCTGACGAGCTGTTTGCGCAGCTACACGGCCAAAGTCAGCGGGAGTGGTTTCAACCACAACCATGTCACCAGGTTGGGCTTCAGGGTTGACCTTGCGTGCTTCTTCCAAAAGCACTTCAGTGCGATCGTCAACAATGCTATCTTCCACTACTTCCTTTTCAGCGTAGACTGTAACCAGACCCGTTTCAGGGTCAAGTTTAGCTTCCACATGCTGAGCAGTAGATGCGCTTACAGCGCGCCGATAGGCAGAAACCATCGCCGATTCGATCGCGGAAACAACTATATCTTTGGCTAGTTGTTTTTCCTCAAGTACTTCATTGAATGCTAATGCGAATTCATTTTTTGCCATGCTGCCAACTCCATCACTCCTATTTATCGCTTGTTTCGTAAGTTATTAAACCTTTCCCGAAAACTGTGAGTAAAAATTACGTTTCCAGTTTAGGTAATTATGCGATACTCTGTACAAGCAGAAAAGTGGGGGTTACCCACTTTTCGATGTCGTCTCTATTGGGTTTTCCGTCCGCCCAAAATTTTAGCATAGAGAGAGGGAAGGCGCAAGGTATAATCGGCCACTATGACAGAAAGAGATATGCAAAAAGCCGCGTTACGCGGGGAACCTTCTTATGTTTGGCGGGCGGGTCAACAACGACGACTTGAGATGATTAAGAATGCGGCGGGAGAACGCATTCATGGACTTGTACTTGAAAATGGCTGCGGGGTGGGAATGTATGTAGAAAAGCTGACAGGTTTAGGGAGCCGCGTGATTGGATTGGAATATGATTTGGAGCGTGCTGTTGAAGCCAAGGTTAATTCAGATGAGATCATTAATGCCGCAGGGGAATTTATCCCGCTTCCTTCTTCGACTTTTGACCTGATCCTCAGCCACGAAGTGATCGAACACGTTCAGGATGACCGCGCCGCAATCTTCGAGATGATTCGTTTACTCAAACCTCGCGGACGTGTCGTTATCTTTTGCCCGAACCGCGGCTATCCTGTTGAAACGCATGGAATATTTTGGAATGGGAGATATTATTTTGGGAATATATTATTTGTAAATTATTTGCCGCGTATGTTGAGAAATAAACTTGCCCCGCATGTGCGTGTTTATTCAAAAAGAGATCTACAAAAACTATTTGATGGTCTGCCTGTGAAATTTATTGAACGTACAATTATCTTTGGCGCTTACGATAACATCATTGCGCGCTTTGGCGGCGCAGGAAAATTCCTGCGTGCAATTCTGCAATTTCTTGAAGCCACACCGTTGAAAGGACTGGGTCTTTCACATTTCTGGGTCGTTGAAAAATTATAAATAAAAAACTCCGAGTTCCTGAAGGGCTCGGAGTTTTGGTTTATTCACCGCCTTCATCATCTCCCGATGACCCGGGTTGTTCCACGCGTATGATCTCACCATGATAATTGATGATCACTTTGAAGCCCATCATTCCAAGGTAGGCACGCATATCTTCCGGGATGCCAGTTTGCATGAGCGCATCGAATTGTTTATCGATGTTCTTGAGTTGTTGTTCAATGATGGCCTTTGAGAAAGGGTCGTCCTGGCCCATCATTTTGGCGGCTTGTTCCGAAAGCAGGTCTTCACTGCCTTTCATCATTTCAGCCATGTGCGCGAGTACAGCACGGTCTATTTGTTCTGCGGGGATATGACGGCGGAAGCCTGCATCATCCACAACATAACAAGGCTCGCTGCCAATGAATGCAGATTCAGCGGCGCGGCCTAATTCGTCTATTACGAGTCCAGCAAAGAGGGGTTGTTGAGCCATAATTTTTATAGTCACAGGGACGCAGCGTCGCTGCGTCCCTGTAGTTTGAAATTAACTCTGTCGTCCTTCAATCGCAGCCAGCAAAATGCCTGCGGCGATTCCAAGGCGGCGGTCTAATAGATTATTGACATCCATGCTGAAATCAATGTTGAGTTGATATGTGAACGGATTGAAATTTTGTTTTAGATCGGCCACGCGATTTGTGCCGAGCGTGATGTCGTAATTCTGCGGGACGAGATTGCTGAGAAAGCGGCGTACCAAAGCCAGCACCATGCTGTCTTCAAATAACTTGCCAATGACATTATCACTTACATCAAGAACTTCCCATTCATCACGCAGAATGGATGCCAGCCCCTTGCGGCGAAGTGCACCGAGCTTTTGGCCCGTGGCGCTATCGACTACATCATATGCTGCAGAGAAGTCCATGATCTGACGGGCCTTGATCATTAGCACTTCCTGCGTTTTGCTTTCATCTGAAAATACGCGGATATCTTCACGCATTTTGAACATTTTCTGTTCACTGAATAATACAAGTTTTCCGCTCGGGTCGTAGAAGCGGAATTTACCTGCCAGTGCAAAGACCTGTCTTTTGAGTAAATATTGGTTATGTTGAAAAACTGAATTCATTTTTTGGCTCCTTTGGGATTATTAGACAACTTGAACACGCGTACCTTGCCCCGGTAAATTGACGTAATCCTCTTCAGGCGGGACAACGGGGCTGGTCCAGCGATAGATCCATTTCGCATCTGCTGATGCTAAATTTACACAGCCATGGCTGCGCGGGCGGCCATAATCATTATGCCAGTAAGCACCGTGGAATGCGTGCCCAGCGCCTGTAAAGAATGAACACCACGGAACGCCAGCCAGATTATAGATGTTATTTACCGCATCGCCCTGATTGGTCATGTGGATGGATGGGCCTTTATGATAAGTGCTGAAGTCACCGCTTGGCGTGTCTGTTCCTTTTTGGCCGCTCGAACAGCGTGCTGAAAACACCATGGTATTTCCTTCGAATGCCGTGACCATTTGCGAAGCAAGGTCTACATGGATCAATTTATCAGCATCGGGAATGTTTGTTGAAAGCGGGGACAATTCCTCGGGCGGTACGAAGCGCATGTTGTATGATGGGACATAAAAAGATTTCTTAAGTACATTGTCAAATATCTCGTACCAAACACTTTTCTCATCACGCGTAACCACAACTTTCTTTATCCAATGAGTGGTTCCGTAATATAAACGGTGAGCGTTTTTTGCGTAGACATATGGACTTAAGTAGGTGAGACTCATCGGTATGGTGATCTCGCCAAGTTGACCTGTGGCAGGGACATTGTAAATTGCTTTTTGGTAGATTGTTTCCACGGGCTGCAGCCAGCCAGAATATGTATACCCATCATCCAGTTGATACCAGGTTTTGTTGAATGGGTTGCCATATCCTTCGTCACCATCCACTTCGGCATTAAGTTTAACAACCTGATCAATTCCAAACAAATGTAATTGATTCGCATTGAAAGAAGGTGCATCAAAAAGTGGAATGCCGCTCCACGTGACGCGGCCATGAGAGGCGGGGGGAGCGGCTAAAGCACGGCCCATGCCCATTTCGGAGAGAGCAAGCGCGAGTGCGCCTGATGCGGAAAGTTTTAAAAAGTCGCGGCGGGAAAGTTGAAAGTTTGTCATTGTTTTCTTTTAAAGCGGACGTTTTATTACATCTGTATTGTTACACTACGATCTCAACACTGGTTCCAATAAACCCATGTGAAAATTCCTTTGAGATGGGAACCTGGGGAGATGTCCAGCGGTAAAGCCATTTTGCGGCTTGTATCGAAAGGTTGACGCATCCGTGTGAGCGCGGACGCCCGAAATCATTATGCCAGTATGTGCCGTGGAAGGATATCCCACTTTCGGTAATGTATTGTACCCAGGGCACACCAGGCAGGTCGAATCCGCTGGCTGCGATATCACCCGCCGCCATGTGACGTGACGGCCGTTTGTAAAAAGTTTTGAATGATCCTGTGGGTGTGGTATATGTCCCAATTCGTAAGATGCCGCCAGTTGAGACAGGCGATACAAATACAGGCTGGTTATTTTCATAAGCAACTACCAATTGCTCTTCCAACCTTACTACGATTTTTTTATTTTTTATGGGAATCTCTGGTGTGATCGGAGTAAGCTCTTCAGCTGTCATGATGCGCAGGTGTTCAGCGCGTGTGTAATATAACTCATCCCATTTATCGTCACGGATTTGATACCAGACCTGCCCGTCCGCCGCGGTGGTGACTGATTTGACCCAATGTGTGGTTTCGAAATAAATACGATATCCAACATCAGAAGTTTTATCGGGCAATTTATACGCATCTGTAAATGGCACGCTCACTTCAGCGAGCAGACCTTCTTTAGGAATATCCAACGTTGGGATATTTAGAAGGGTGCGGACTGGTTGAATGTTTCCCGAATATACATAACCTGTTTCATCGATTTGATACCAAACGCGATTGTGGGCCGTTGTGTCCTCGTCACTGATCGCGGTGTTGGTGACGTTCAATAACATGTCACGATGACAAATTCGAATGGGTAATCCCTTTGAGGATGGGCGATCCAGCATCCAGACCGTGCGCGTAACCACCCGCCCTTGCTGTGAAGTAAAAGGATCGTCTAAATTAAAATTGAGCGGAGGAGCAAGTAAGCCTGCCAGCCCCAAACCGCTCAACTTCAAAAAGTCTCGTCTTGATAATTTATTTGATTTCATTTTTGAAATTAATGAAAAACTTTTTTACCACAAAGGGCACGAAGGAACCCTTTTTTTTTTATCCCTTTGTGGTAAAAGATATTAATAATGCACATTTACCAATGTGCCAACAGATGAGAAGTTATACAACCACTCAGCATCATCGTTTCTAAGGTTTACGCATCCGTGGCTCATGGGAGTTCCAAAATTATTATGCCAGTACGTGCCGTGCAATCCGTAGCCTTTATAAAAATACATGGTATAGGGAACATTTGGTAAATAATATCCAGGTCCCGTCATGGTTGTGGATAGTAATTTGATCCAAATATGATATTTGCCTGTCACGGTTGGAGTTTGCCAGGTGCCCGTTGAAACAATAAATGAATTTACAACCGTATCGCCTTCATAGGCATATACACGTTGTTCTGAAAGATTGACATCGATCCAATGCTCGCCGCCACCCACGCCAGCTACAGGTGGAGCATATGGAGCGGCAGTCGGCGCAACATATTCCGCGGTGGGTGTATCAGCAATGATCTCAGCATAAACCATGCCAGGTTCGCTTGTCACTTCAGCAACAGATGCGGCTGACTCAACTACAGGTGTATCTGTTGGGACAATGACAACTTCAACTGTTGGCTGGGTTGTGGGAGGAACGCTGACAACCTCAGGTTGTGATTCCTGTGCAACTATTGTAGTGGGTGTTACAGTCGCGGGCTGGTTCGCTATATCAGCGGCGGGTTGTTGAGGCGCTGGGGTATAAGTCGGCTTGGCAATCGCCACATGCGCAAACAAGGGTCCATGTGCAGCATGATTTTTCTGCGCAGATGCGCTATTGATGATGGATGCCAGAACGGGAGAATTTACAGCAGACCAGGCTGTGAATGCAAATACTGCACACCCTACGATAATCAACAGAATGGGAAGAAGCTTGTTTTTATTCTTTAGACTTTTTACATTTTGATTTTGATTTGGCTTAGGCGCTTCAGGCGTGACCTTTACCTGCTGCGGCTTGCTCGAGCTTGTGTTACCCTGAGGCATTCCACCGACTCTTTGCAGCGCCCATTCCATTCCCTTTTGTGCACGGGTACTGTTCGGGTTTACCTCTAGCGCCTTGCGGACATAGTCCACGCTATCCTGTGGATTTTTCGCAACGGTGGCAAGAATCAACCAAGGATCTTCGCTTTGAGGCGCAAGTTCTGCGGCACGTTCCGCCCACCTGCGGGCTTCCTCATTTGAACCATTCTTCAATGCTTCACGTGCATAAGACAAAGCTTCTCGGGATTGTAAAAATCGTTCATTCATAGGTCACCTTGATAAGTACACGGATAAAAGAGAATTATAAGCCCATATGATTATGTTACCGTCGAATTTCAACAGTTGTGCCAATATCGGCCCAATCATAGAGTAATTGAGCTTCATAACTTCCAAGCACTATGCAGCCATAGGAAATTGGTACGCCTAAATAGCCTGCCCATAAGGTCGCGCCATTTGGCATAATCGGCAAAGCGTGGATTCCATTCTGTAAACCGCCCGACCAGTAAATGCCGAGCCAGTTCGGCATCCAGATATCCCATGTGGCACCGTAAGCGCTGGGTATTTTGTTCAAAACGCTGAATGTGCCAACGGCTGTTGCGTTGTTCATGCCTGTAGATGCAACGAAGCTATAGACCAGCGCATCGCCTTCATATACATACATATGTTGTTCTGAGATGTCTACTAGAATATATTTGTTCCCGCCATGGCTTGATGCAGCGGCTGGAGCTTCTTGAGCAACCGTATTTTGTTCCACAGGCGCAACATATTCAGCCGTGGGTGTATCCATTAGTATCTCGGCGTAGGTTATCGGCTCTGGCGTATTTGTGGATGTTTCAGTTGGCAGTGGAATTGGGGAGGCTGTATAAGTGGGCTTCGCGATCTGTACCGCTCCAAAAGATTGCGCATGGGTTGGCGCAACTGAATTGTTCAAGCTGTGCGCTGGAGACATGGTCGCCGTCCATGCGGAAACTCCGAGAACGGCAAGAATCAAAGTGATGATCACTGCTGGATATAAAATATTTCGTTTGATTGGTTTAGTGGCTGGGTTCATGGCGCAAAAGTTGGGATGGCTGTGGGCAGAACGTTCTCGTTATTAATAAAACACAAGATTCCCTGAGTTACGCCTGCGGCAACACGATCCGTTTGATTGGTAAGCATATCGCGGTCCAGGTTTAAGAAGCCAGTTTCGATAATGGCTGTTATGGTATTTGGATCAATTTCAGAGAAGGCGTGATACTGGGTCATATCTGGGGTGATGCTGTTTGCATGGAAGGTTAGATTCGTTTCGCGTTCATATCGATCCACGAGGCAGGCGGTGAGACGCTGCGCGCGGTTCACATCACGTGTTTCTAATGAAGAAGCTACCTTGAATCCAGTGGCTTCTTCATTGATATATTCACAAGAATCATTATGGATGGATACCAGCGCCACGGCGCGGTATCCGTTCAAACGTGTATCGAACTCGTTGAGCAGATCCACCTGGAAACCTTGCGCTTCCAAACTTTTTTGTACAATCGTGGCGATCTTAAGATTTACATCTGCTTCAGTCAGGTCTGCATTCCCATTTTCGTCATAACAAACCGCGCCTGAGTCATTGCCGCTATGCCCTGCAACAATGCCAATGATGAGCTGAGGCTGGGGTGTGGTGATCACTGTATTCGCTCCCGCTTGAGGCGTGAGGATGAGGCGGAGTTGATCTTGCAAATTGCTGGCGAACAAGCTGTTGGGAGTCCATGCGGTGAAGAGAGTCGCAAGCAGAACGGCAACGCCCAGCGTTGTGCCCAGTGTATTCACGCGGCGCCGCTTGATTGTGGGTTTTCGCGATGGAGGTGAAACGGGTTTGGAGATGGGCTCTTGTTTTGAAATATCCATAATGCTATTTCATAATATTACCTTATAAGTGAACGCACAAGTGCAGAATCGTGGCAATTCACTGGTCATTTACTGGGCGATTTTCCACTCACGTACGCGTGCGAACAATTCATGTAACGGTTTTAATTCTGATACGGTCACAGCCAGATTTTTTGTTTTGGTGTGACTATATTGAAATACGCGTGAATTCGGCGCGATCAATTTTGCGCGCCGACGAAATTCTGCGCGAGAGATATAACCCGCCAACGTGATATCCAATCCATACACCCAAATATTTCCCCAATCCAACGGCGAGATGACATGCGCTTCTTTATATGAAGAACTGTGGATTCCCAAGCGTGCCGAAGGTATATTTTTGATATGAACCGCCGAGACTAAATAAAATGGATCGTTGACCAGAATTCTTTTTTTCGCCGGCAGATTAACAACCCGCGTCATAAACCCTCGACCTTCATCCTGCCCGCTGACCTCGACCAGCATTTCCGCATCTGATTCAGATTTCAGGATCAGCGTCCCGAGCGGATTCCACCTGGACGGCTTGCGCCATTCATCTGGCATTACGTGAATCAGATAATGGGGTTGACCCGTTTCAACCGCTTTCTTGAGATCGGTTTGCGAAGCCGCGATTAACCCTGAAAGAAACGCAAACAAATACAGGTCATGATCTGAATACCCATCGACTGTGTGATGATCAGACGGTACCAGCGCGGGCGCATTTAAGATTACAGAAGAATCATTTCGCATTTGCGAGATCTGGTCACGATGAGAAATGAGAAAGGATTTGATGTCACAACGATGCCCGCCCAAAGTGACATTGTATTTATCTGGTTCGGTAAAGGGTGCTCCGCTTTTTACATCATACGGAATATTTTGCTGGGAAAGATAACGGCGAAAAGCCAATTCCACTGCCACATTCGCCACCATGCGGCGGATTCGGTCATAGGGTTTGCTGCCAATGCGTTCGAATGAATATGGCAGCGAACGAAGTGCGTATGCAATGCCGCCTTCAGTAAGGTCGGGGGTGTAGGGAAGGTGAAAGAAGTTGGAAGAGTTGATCATTGTAATTAGGCAGTACTTAAGCCATAGAAATTTTTATGAGAAGCGGTCTCTTAATAAGTCACCTTACGCACCTAACCGTGATTCCCTGAGCGGAGCGAAGGGTCTCTACCCTGAAATTCGAGATTCTCACCGCACTGGCCGTACGGCGCAAGTGTCGCTTCGCTCAGAAAGACACTGCTTAAGGTGAGTTAATCACAGTATTTTTTTACCACTAAGAATTATGGCAGCGGCGTGCTTGTTGGCGGGATGTAATTTATATCCTGGATGACCAGATCGGAGAAAGAGATAACAGCCGCAGTTTCACCTGCAGAGTTGACAAAGACGCCGAGCGTGCCGTTGGGAAAACTTGGGTCAATGAGACTAAATTGATAACGCCCATTTAAGAAGAGACGCATCTCTGAGCCTGCTGCCCAGACCCCAATGCGGACTTCGCCCGGTGCACCGGGAGGCACGTCACCACTGGGGATGGGTTTTTGCAGATTTAGTTTTATGCCGTTGCTGAGCCTGTCTGCATGGACTGTGCCATTGCAGGATAAAGCGAAGCGATAATAATAGTTCCCGTTGGCGTGAATGAGGATGCCATAACTATCGTCGCCGCGGCACAGGCTGGGGCGGGCAGTGATCTCTGCGTAATCATCACCGATCATAAGATCGTGCCGCAAGCTGGTCATATACACTTTGCTTTGAACAGCGAGTGTGATCTGGTTATTGTTAATTTCTGCGCTGGCCTGGTCTGATGCGGCGATGTCCCATAGTGTGGGGTTGGAGAAATCGTCAGTGAGGGAGGTGCTGCCGAGGCCGGGACGCATCTCTGGGGTGGGGAGGTTGGTGGCAAAAACTCCGAGGGTGGGTGTGGCTGATGGTGGGAACCAAATAATAGTCGCAGTGGGAAGCGGAGTTTCCGTCTTGGTCACAGGAATGGATGTGGCGTTTAATGCGTCGAGTGTGGCGCAGGATGAGAGTATCGTCATTGCGAGGAAGGCGACAGCCTGACGACACTTGCGCCGCGCTGCGCTTGTTGCAGTGCAGGTGAGCAATGACGTGGGGTTCATTTGATAAGAAGATTTCATGGATTGTGTCGTAAAATAATGTGAACTTCATTCTAGCATATAAGGAGCGAACATGAGCGAGAAGCAAGTGCTTGTGACGGGAGCGTGCGGTGAGATCGGACAGGCCCTGGTGCAGGGGTTGGCCAAACGAGGCGGGTATCGAATTGTCACCGCAGATTATATGCCGCTGCCTGATTCGATCAAGAATCTTTCGGCGGAACATGTGCAGGGGGACCTGGTTTATAAGATCAAAACTTTTTACGATTACGATTTCGATATCATCTTCCATCTCGCGGCTTCGCTTTCATCAAAGGCTGAAGTTGCAACCGAGGAGGCTCACCGCATCAATGTGGAAGGTACGATGCAATTGTTGATGCTGGCGGCGTATCGTTCTGAAAAATATCAAAAGGCGGTGAAATTTTTATTTCCAAGTTCGATCGCGGTTTATGGCATGGCGAATGTGGAAGAAAAGAAAAAAGCGGGCGTGGTGAAGGAAGATGATTGGAATACGCCGCACACCATGTATGGATGCAATAAATTGTATTGCGAAAAATTGGGGATGTATTACGGAAAATATTTCGGCCAGAAACATTTGGATGCAAACCCACCGGTCATGCTGGACTTTCGAGCGATCCGCTTTCCCGGGCTGATCAGCGCCTTTACATTGCCCAGCGGCGGGACGAGTGACTACGGCCCCGAGATGCTGCACGCGGCTGCTCAAGGTAAACCGTATGCATGTTTCGTGCGCGACGATACGAAAATTTCCTTCATGGCCATGCCCGATGCGATCAAATCCCTATTGATGCTAATGGATGTGCCGCGCGAAAAACTTTCCAATAATGTATATAGCATTGCAGCCTTTGCATTGACCGCCGAAGAATTCCGTCAGCGCGCGTTAAAGGCTTTTCCTGATGCGAAAATTACGTATGAACCCAACCCGCGCCGACAAGGTATTGTCGATTCGTGGCCTGAAGATGTGGACGATTCGCTGGCCCGCAATGACTGGAACTGGAAGCCAGATTACGATGTGAATCGTTTCTTCGATGATTATTTCCTGCCAGAGATTCAAAAGAGGTATGGGAAGTAGGGATATAATGCCGTGTATTGACTATTATGCAGAGACATTCTGTATAAAACATAATTAATTCCAGTAAGCGGATATTGCAGATCATTAAACCAAGGAGGAAGAAAATGAAAATATATGTCGGCGGATCGCTCAAAGATACTCAGGTTGATGTGGATATTTGCAGGCAGTTTGTAGATAAGTTGGCTGAAAAAATTGTTGAACGTGGGCATATTTTACTGACAGGATGTCGAAGCTCTTTGGATAAGGAGATTGCCGAGGCAGCGGCCGCATGGCTTGAACGTAATGGACAAGGAGAAGATATTCGCAACCGAATCATAAGTTACAAGCTAAAACCCGATGAGCCAGGCCATCATATTGGTCGAATTCAGGTATCAAAACGGGATGACTGGTCACTTTCAACTCCCAACCTGAGTCTTCCTGAACAAATTGCAGAAGCTGATGTTGCAATTTTTGTTGCTGGCAAGGAAGGAACACTTTTTGCCGCAAATTGGGCGCGGATCGGTAATAAACCCGTCCTTGGCCTGTCACGTTTTGGAGGAGCTGGTGCGGAGATATTCCAAAATGAAAGAGACCAATTTCCGAAAAAATACTCCCAGTTGGTGTCCAAAGAAGATTTCGACATGCTTAGTCAATATACAGATGATGTTGAAGGATTGGCTAAGGATGTGCTCACACTTTGTGAGAATTTGATGACCTCGAAGAAAGTTTTTATCATCATGTCATTCAAACAGGAATACGATGATTTATATGAAGCCTATGAAACTGTATGTAAGGAATTTGGTTTCGAGGCTGAACGCACCGACCAGGTTAATACCCTGGAGAGGATTACCCCGCGCATCCTGGATGGTATCAAACACTCGGGGTTTGTAATTGCCGATGTTACAGAGAAAAGTCTGAATGTTTTTTACGAAATTGGTTATGCAGAAGGAATTGGCCGCCCTGTGATCATCACTGCAAAGGAAGGGACAGAGCTGCCCTTTGACATCAAGGATACCCCCATTGTATTTTGGAGCACCCTTAAGGAATTAAAACAAAGGCTGCAACCCATCATCGGAGAAGTAAAGATGAAGTTGGGAAAGGGCTAGAAGATATAACAATCTAAGCACTCACCAAATAAAACGGGCTAACAAAGCGTCCTGCACGATCACCAGGATAATAATGCGCCGACGCTAGGGGAGTCTGCGCGATTTACAAGCATTTTTCTACGCCTTATTATTTTTCCGCTCGAACGGCGTCCGGGTATCCCGCTAAGAGCATGCGGGACTTACGCAAACCGTTTGGGCGTTCTCTGCACAATAAAAACAGAACTTGATTAATTGAGTAAAATGGTGTATCTTTGTTGTAGACACAAAAAGGAGATCACCTTATGCTCACAAAAGTTCAAAAATGGGGCAACAGTCTCGCTTTACGAATACCAAAAGCCTTTGCTCTTGACGCTCAACTGGTAAACAATTCATTTGTGGAAATATCTATTGTTGAAGGTCAAATTATCATTACGCCAGTCGTTGCGCCAAGTTGGTCGCTTGACGAATTATTAGCAGGTATCAATAAAAATAACCTTCATCACGAAGTTGAAACTGGCTCTGCTGTAGGAAATGAAGTTTGGTGAGACCATGGCATATATTCCTGATATCGGCGACATCGTTTGGATTATGTTTAATCCACAAGCAGGACATGAGCAAGCAGGACACAGACCAGCATTAGTTTTGTCACCAAAGGCTTATAACGGAAAAGTTGGTTTAGCCATCCTCTGCCCTATTACGAGTCAAGTCAAAGGATATCCTTTTGAAGTCAAAATACCTGATGATTTAGAAGTCAGTGGGGCAATTTTGTCTGACCAAGTGAAAAGTCTTGATTGGAAAGCAAGAAAAGCAGAATTTGCTTGCAAGTTGCCTTCCGCCACATTTAATGAAGTTGTGCAAAAATTAAGCACGTTAATACGTCAGCAGATTAAAGGCATGTAGTTCCGCAAAAACAACGCCGCCCAACAAAGCGTGCAGCAACTGTCTTGAAAGTCAAGAGAAAAACCGCCATTAAAGGGAAAAGCAGTCCGTCTTAGGCTATAACTGTTTCCCTGAATGGC
>JAYVUA010000051.1:0-41775 GCA_043788255.1 Anaerolineales bacterium
ATGCAACTCTCATAATAACTCCATTGTGGTTTCGGTACGACCTCGAAGAGCACTCGGTCTACTCAACCACCAACTGATTACTGATCATCCCCACCAGAACGACATGGCAATAATGGCATACAACCCGATCAAGGCAACGCCTTCGAGCCAATTTGATTCACCGTCATATACGATTAATGCGCTCAGAATTGCTGTTAATAAAAGAGCCACGACCAGCAAGGGCGGCAACACGAGAGTCAAAATGGTGGAGGTAAAAAAGAAGGAGAGCAGAACCAGGATCGGGGTCAGCGCGAGAGCGATTTGCAGTGAACTGTTCAAGATGACGCTGATGGCGTAATCCGATTTATTTTTGAGGGCAAGCTGAATCCCGACTACATTTTCCACAGCATTGCCCGCGATCGCAACGATTACCAAACCTGCAAAGGCTTCTGAAATGCCAAGTATTTCAATCGCGGGTTCAAGCGCTTGCACAAACCAATCTGAAACAAAAGCTGCCATTGCGCCTGCAACGCCCAGTACAATCACTACACGAGAGATCGGCCACGGTTTTTCTTTATGTTCCAAAGTATGCGTTGTTTCTACAATTGGGCCGCCCTGCAAGGAAAGCGGAATGCTGGCGAAGAATACGATTAACAAAACAACCGCGCTGGCAACACTTAATGAACCTTCATGCGCCTCTGCGGGAAGATGCATGGCATGCGCAAGGGTTGGGAACACCAACGCAGACACCGCCAATACCATTAAAATGGCGATGGCACGCGGGGTTTCAGATTTAAATTTTTGTGTGCCATGTTTTAAACCGCCAAGCAGAAAAGCCAATCCTAAAACGAGCAGACTGTTGGCCAAAATGGAGCCGACCAAAGCAGATTGAACTACTGTAATCAACCCAGCCTGCAAAGCAAAAAATGCCACAAATAACTCAGGTAGGTTACCAATGGCAGATTGCAGCACACCTGTTGCGCCGGGACCCATGTAATTGCCGAGTTGTTCGGTGGCCTGACCCACTACAGTTGCGAGTGTGGACAAGGCAACCGCGGCGAGCACAAAGGTGACTACAGAGTTGGCGCCTGAAAAAAGCAGGATGCCTGTCAACGCGCTGGCTAGCAGAGCTATGGTAAATGTAGTCCATTCATTCTTTAGAAAAGCGGGCATGAGTCACTCCTTGTATGTATCAATAGATGAATAAAAATCGGTGGGCTATTGTTTCTCGACCCATTGGACAATTTTTCTAAAACCCGCTTCCACATCTTCGTCGGAAGCTGCGATTGTCATGCGGATAAAGCCCTCACCCTGCTCACCAAAAGCAGAACCAGGCACAAGCCCCACACCCACTTCATCTAAAATCTTTTCACACATTTCAACTGAAGACATTTTCAAAGCACGCAGGTCCAGGAAGAAATAAAATGCACCTTGGGGCGGAATCACTTTTACTTTTTCACATTCCAATTCATGCGACAAGCGCATCACTAACTCACGACGGCGGCCATAAGCGGCGCGCATATTGGCTGTGACTTCTTGTATCGCGGGGTCGGTCAATGCGAAGGCGGCGGCTTTTTGAATGAAAGGAGCGACACAGGTGATCGAGTTTTGACTTGCTTTTAACGCGCTCTCAATAATATGCGCGGGCGCGGCAAGATAACCCACCCGCCAGCCTGTCATGGCATAAGATTTGGACAAACTATTTACCAGCAGAGTTCTTTCTTTTGCGCCTTCAATTGCCGCTGCGGAAGTGGGCTGCTCTTCATAATACAAACTTCCATACACTTCATCGCTGACAATCCATAGGTCATGTGCTTTGGCGAAGTCTTGAAGTTTTTGCAGGTATTCACGTGTGGGATATGCGCCTGTTGGGTTGGATGGATAATTCAATACGATCACGCGCGTTTTGGGAGTCAATGCTTTCAGCCATGAGTCGAAACTTGGAATGAATCCACGCTCTGCGTCAGCGCGGGCAGGGACGCGGATCACATTTCCGCGCAGCATGATCGCCATGTTCGAGTGAGTCGCCCACGAAGGATCGGGGATGAGTACATCGTCGCCAGGATTTAAAATAGATTGCATGGCAAGATAATAAGCATGAATACCACCATGCGTGATCAATATTTCAGAGTCTGGGTTGTAGGAAATGCCTTCGTCACGAGTCAGTTTTTTTGCCACAGCAGTTCTCAGGTCAAGGTAGCCGCGCGATGGACCGTAATGAGTCAGCCCATCTTGCATGGCTTTGAGGGCTGCATCCACCACTGCGGGCGGAGTCCCAAAATCAGGGTCACCCACTTGTAAGCCGACGATGTTTTGTCCACTGGCTTTGAGCGCGAGAATCCGATCTGCCATGGCAACGGTGGCTGATTGTCGAATAAGATCAAATTGAGTATTGATACTTTGCATAAAATTTCCTTTTTGATTAATGAACGTGAGTGTATCAAATAAACAAAAATCCCGTCAACGATTTGACGGGATGAATATTGGATTACGAATGTAGTTATTCTGCGAAAGGCTGAACCGAATCGGGTTCCTCTTTTTTCCCATTGATGGGCAGCAGAAAAATAAAGGTACTCCCCAGCCCTTCCAAACTTTCCACCCAAATTCGACCGCCATGTAGTTCGATCATCGCTTTGGCGACAGACAATCCAAGCCCCATTCCGCCGTGCCTGCGTGTGAGGTGAGACTCAACTTGATAGAAGCGGTCAAACACATGCCCCAAATCTTTAGTTGGTATTCCCAAGCCATTATCTTCAACGGATACTTTAATAAATTCTGGCTGTCGTTCAGCGCGGATGGTAATGCGCCCGCCATCGTTCACAAAAGTAATGGCATTTTTGACGAGATTACTGACCGCAATCGCGATCTTGCTCCCATCCACATCCATCCAAAAATCCTGTGAACGATCTATCTCTGTCTTTATGGTAACGCCTTTATTTACAGCCATATCACGAAAAGACGCAGACACATCTTCAATGATCCGCAGCATGGAGACCTTGCGTGAGCGAAGCAGGGAACTGCCTGTTTGATAATTATCCACGCTTGAAAGATTTTCTATGATCTCTTTCAATTTCGAAGCGCTTCGAATGATCGCATCCACCTGCTCATAGAATTCTTTTGCAACCAGCTCCCGTAAAAAAGTGGCGTGACCAAGAATCAGGCCAAGCGGTGTTCGAAGTTCATGAGAGGTAATTGCAATAAACTCGCTTTTTAAGCGATCCAACTCACGCGACCCATCCTGAGAAGATTGGATATTTTTGGAGAGCGAGTCATTTTGAATGGCTGTAATGGCAATCGAAGCCAGGCTTTCCAGGATGCGAATATCTTCATCCGAATAATTCCCGCCATTCGCCTTGTTAAATACTTCAAAAACGCCCACGGGTTTTTCATGCAAAATGAGCGGCACCCCTAACAAGGATGTGGTTTTGAAATCTGCCACCCCATCAGTTTTGCTATAATAACGGGCGTCGTTGTTGACATCATTTATCGCAAGCGGCTTAACCTGAACAAACACCCACCCGGCTGCACTTTCTGTAATCGGAACCCGTGCATCTTTAATGGCATCGCTTTGAAACCACGGGACATACTTATAGTAAAAATCCTGTTTTGCTTCATCATATTCCAGTATGCACGCATTTTCGCTACCCGTTAATTCAGAGGCAGCTGAAAGAACAGATTTCATAAAGATCTCAAGATCCACAACTTTACTAAGGCTGCGGGTTAGTTCAAGCAAGCGTGTCAGGAGTTTTGTTTGATCAATCGTCATATTTAACCTACAGTAAGATTATACTTCACTGCTCTATCTGAAAGAAAGCCGATCAGAAACATATAAGGTAACTGCAATCAAATATTAAGGAGATCATTTATGGCAGGAAAAAAAGTACGTGTCGCCATTATTGGCGTGGGCAATTGCGCTTCATCGCTGGTGCAGGGAGTCCAATTCTATAAAAATGCAAAACAGGATGAAACCATTCCCGGTATTATGCATACCCAATTAGGCGAATATCACGTCAGCGATGTTGAATTCACCATGGGTATTGATGTAAATATTAATAAAGTAGGCAAGGATCTTTCGGAAGCCATTTTCGCAGAACCCAACAACACCTATAAGTTCTCAGATGTCCCCAACCTGAACGCTCCCGTCGTACGCGGCATGACTCATGATGGTTTGGGCAAATACTTGAGCGAAATCATCACCAAGGCTCCTGGGCCCACCGCAGATATTGTCAAACTACTCAGAGAAACCAAAACCGATGTCATCATCAACTTCCTGCCTGTTGGTTCCGAAATGGCAACCAAATGGTATGTGGAACAGGCGCTTGAAGCGGGCTGTGCTTTCGTAAACGCCATTCCTGTATTCATCGCATCCTCCGAATATTGGGGAAACCGCTTCCGTGATGCAGGATTGCCCATCTTTGGTGATGATATTAAGAGTCAGGTCGGCGCAACAATTGTTCATCGTGTCCTCACCAGCCTATTTGTGGATCGCGGCGTAAAAATTGACCGCACCTACCAGCTCAACTTTGGCGGCAATACAGATTTTCTCAACATGCTGGAGCGCGAACGTCTCGAAAGCAAAAAGATTTCCAAGACAAACGCCGTGACCAGCATGGTTCCCTATGATATGGGTAAAGATAATGTGCACGTTGGGCCAAGCGACCACGTCCCCTGGCTCACCGACCGCAAGTGGTGTTACATCCGCATGGAAGGCACAACCTTTGGCAATGTTCCGCTCAATTTGGAATTAAAGCTCGAGGTATGGGACAGCCCCAACTCAGCCGGCGTGATGATCGACGCAGTCCGCTGCGCAAAGATCGCGCTTGACCGCGAACTTTCTGGGCCAATTACTGGCCCCTCCTCCTACTTCTTCAAGACGCCGCCAAAGCAATACCGTGATGATATTTGCCGCGATAAAGTGGAGGATTTCATTTCAGGAAAATCAGACGAATAACCCGTCAGAGAGCAGGGACACAGCAGGCGCTGTGTCCCTCAATTTTTATTGGTACAATCCCCGCATGACTAAAAACCGAATCATTCTTAACCTCAGCCTGCTCGCTGTGCTATTGGCCGCCTGCCAGCCCGCGCCTGCCACCGCTGACCCAAACATCGTGATGACTGCCGCCTTTGAGACTGCATTTGCACAGATCAACATTCCCACCGAAACACCCAATCCAACTGAAACACCCATCCCTACTGCAACCATAATCAGAACCCCACCCGCATTACAGGGCACTTTTGAAACATCCATTTTAAAACCAGAAGATTTACCCCGCACTTATATCACTGACACTTGCCAGTATTTGCAAAACAAATGGAATCCAAACAACGCCGCGCCAGGGACTGTGGTCATGGTCATTATGTATCATGGCATTAGCAAAGGTCCGGCAGATAACCCGAATGGGATCTCATCGGAAGACCACAAGAAATTAATGAAGGATATGCATGATATGGGCTTTGAAGCCATCACCATGCAGCAAATGTCCGATTTTCTTTATAACAACGCCAAAATTCCGAAACGGTCGGTTTTACTTATTGTCGATGACCGCCATTTTGCTGAGTCATTCAACGATCATTTCCGCCCATATTATGAACAATGGGGCTGGCCTGTGGTTAACGCATATATTGGTCTGGATGAACGCCCGGACCTCTGGGCAGAAAATGCTGCTCTCTCCGCAGAAGGCTGGGTGGACTATCAGGCGCACGGTTACATTCATAACATCCCCATCACAGACTCATCCACTGATGAATTCATAACTAGTGAAATGCAAGGTGCGATCACATCTCTGCAAAAATATATGAACAAAACCCCTATCGCTTATATCTGGCCCGGTGGAGGATTCTCAGCACGTGCCGTGGAAATCGGAACACAATTAGGCTACAAACTCGGCTTCACCGTCAACGCGCGCGGACCTGTGATGTATAACTGGATTCCGCAAGCTGATACCATTAACCAATCCAATCCGATGGCGATACCTGAAACTCCCGCCGGCAATCCGCTCATGACCATCCCGCGTTATTGGAGCCCGGATGCACGCAATCATATTGATGAAGTCCGCGTGATGGGTGATGATGCAGCCGCATATGCAGAACAAAATAAAACCATCGAACTGGAATATTATGATATCGTCTGTTCACCAACCTATGGCCCAATCCCAGGATTGCAATAAACATAGGAACAATGGCTAATATAAAACACACGAAATGTATTATTGATCGGGTTGCGGGTATTTTTTTGCTTATCCTTTTGCTAACCTCCTGCGGCCCATATAAGGCATCCACATCAACTGCGGAAGCGACGGCTGAAGAAAACACCGTAAACGCACCTCCCACTCTGCCTGTGATCTTTCAACCCACACAATTAAATTCTCTTGATATACCGCATACTTATATAGAACAGACCTGCCAATATCTGCGTAAAAGATGGGATTCATTGAGTGCTGAGCCCGGTACCGTAGTAATGATCATTATGTTCCACGATGTCACGCGAGGTCCGCTGGAAAACCCTGATGGCATCAATGTTTTTGAATTCGATAAAACAATGATTAAACTTAAGGAGCAGGGCTATAAAGCCATAAACACAAAACAATTCCTTGCCTTCATGGAACGAAATGTCAAGATACCAGCGCGGTCTGTATTGATCATTCAAGATGGAAGTTATAATGCAGAAAATTTCAATAGAAACTTCCGCGAATATTGGGATGCTTGGGGCTGGCCAGTTGTCAGCGGTTGGACAAGCGACCCGGACATCTCCGATTCCAAATGGGACGAGAGTATTGCCCTTGAAAACGAAGGCTGGGTAGACCACCAGGCACAAGGTGTGATCCCAGATACAGTCTTACTGGATGAAACTTCTAAAGCTGTGATTACACGCGAATTAGAGGGCTCCCTGTCAGCTTTTGCAGACCACTTCGGCAAAACTCCCTATGCATATATTTGGCCTGGCGGCGGATTTGGCTTACGCCCGGTAACAGCAGCCCGCCAGTTAGGATATCAACTTGGGTTTACAGCCAACTCACGCGGACCTGTCATGTATAACTGGGTTCCGTTAGCGAATGAAGTAGACCCTGCGCGCCCAGCGTATATCCCTGAGGGGCCCGTCAATGACCCGCTGATGACCCTGCCGCGATATTCGCCAGATCAGGTAATCAATTCCATTGACACAGTTCGTATTATTGGAGAGGAAGCTGCTACATACGCCCAGTCGAATAAAGAGGTAGAGTTGAAATATTACGAAACCGTATGTCGAGCCGATTTCGGTCCAATCCCATCGCCATAAAGGAGATACAGCATGACAGATTGCCTTTTTTGCAAGATCATCGCAGGTGACATCCCCAGCACAAACGTTTATCATGACCAACAAGTTACAGCCTTTCGTGATGTCGCCCCATCCGCGCCAACGCATATTCTGATCACACCGAACAAGCACATTGACTCGATCAACATGCTCGACACCGAAGATGAACAATTGATCGGTCACCTCTTCACAACGGCAAAACAACTCGCTGCCCAGGAAGGAATCGCTAAAGGCGGCTACCGCCTCATCATCAATACAAATGCTGATGCAGGGCAAACTGTTTTCCATATTCATCTTCACCTTTTGGGCGGAGCGCCCATGAAACATCCAATGGGATAACATAAAGCGATCAGCAAATAAATGGCTGATCGCTTTTTTATTGACTCGAATCAAGTTATCGTCTATAAACTGCAAGATTATTTTCAAAGAGGAGTCCCCATGCCTGAAAGAGAAATTTACCTGCTTTCCCCGCGCGCACTCAGCCCGGAGACCATTGCGGTCGCATTTGCAAAAACCTCACGCGCACCCGAATCCTTTCGCGAGATCGCAGCCGAATTAAGTGATGAAAAGTCTGCGCAATTCCATGAGAAATGGGTTGTGGGATATGGTCACGCCTCAGTGGCCGAGCATGCTGTTTTGCATATTGCATTTGAAAACGTCTCGCGTATTGCGATCGAGTCGATTGAAAGCAGCCGCCTCGCATCCTATACTGAAAAATCCACGCGCTATCAAAAATGGGGACAGGATGATTTCACCATTCCGCCTGAGTTAGATGGACATCCGCTTCGTGATGAATTCATTGAAACTGTACGCTTCCTCTTCTCGACTTATGCTGAGTCGCTCGACCCTGTAAAGAATCTCATCTTACAGCGCACCCCGCGCCGTGAAAACGAAAAAGATGAAGCCTATGATCGCCGTATCCGTTCACAATATGTAGATCGCTGCCGCTTCATTCTGCCTACTGCTGCGAATGCGAATGTAGGCATGACAGCCAATGCGCGCGTGATCGAAATGATCATCCGCAAGATGCTCTCCCACCCACTCGCAGAAGTCCGACAGATCGGTGAGACGATAAAAGACGTAGCAAAAGCCGAAACCCCAACGCTGGTAAAGTATGCGGACGCAGTTCCTTATGCAGTTGAAACTTCTCGCGAATTAAATAATCGTCAATCGTCAATCGCTAATCACAAATCAGACTGGTGCACTCTAATCGATTACGACAAAGATGGTGAAAAGAAAATCCTCGCGGCTGCTTTATATCGTTTCAATGAAATATCTTATGTAGACGCGCTGGCTTATGTCAAATCTTTAAATGAAAAGGAATGCGCTGAATTAGCAGACATATTACTTAAGCGTTTGGACAAATTTGACACCCCGCTGCGTGAACTCGAATATTGTACCTACACTTTTGATCTCGTTATGGACCAGGGCGCGTATGCCGAATTCAAACGTCACCGCATGATGACTCAGACGCCGCAAAGACTTTCGGCGCGGCTTGGGTACACGATACCGAGTCTCGTGACAGAAGCAGGCTTCGGGTCCAAATATGAAGCGGCGATGCAATCCGCGATCAAGATGTATGAAAAGTTATATGCTTTCAATCCAGATGTCGCACAATACATTGTCCCCAATGGATTTAACCGCCGCGTGCTGGCTCAATTCAATCTACGTGAGGCATTCGCTTTTTGCCAAATCAGAACAGCGGCCAATGCGCATTTTTCAATTCGCAGAGTTGCGCAAAGACTGTATGAAGAAATAACAGGCGTGCATCCCTTACTGGCAAAATATATGAAACGTCACGAAGAAACCTGGCAGGATGTGGAAGAAAATTATTTTACGCAGGTGTAACAAAAAACCTCCAAGTTCTCAAGAACTCGGAGGTTTGCTTTTATCTTAATCCTCGTCTTCTTCCTTTTTGATCTCAAAGATCACATCGATCTTGTCCATGATTTCCTGGGTGATCTTCGGTGCGACCTCACTCGCTTTCATATTCTCGTGGACCTGTTCCACTCGGCTCGCGCCAGTGATGACCGTGCTCACGAATGGATTCTTCAAACACCAGGCCAAAGCCAATTGAGAAAGTGTGCAGTGCAAGTCTTTGGCAATCGGTTCAAGTGCTTTAACTTTGGCTAATTTATTTTCACTGGTCAAATTGTCCTTCAACCATTCATAACCTTTCAAAGCGCCGCGGCTGCCTTTTGGAATACCCTTGTTATATTTGCCTGTCAGCAAGCCAGAGGCCAGTGGACTCCAAATGGTTGTGCCGTAGTTATATTCTTTATAAAAGCGGACATAATCTTTTTCAAGACGTCCGCGCTCGAACATATTGTACTGGGGCTGTTCCACAACAGGCTTGTGTAAATGATGGCGTTCTGCAATTTGAATGGCTTCAATGATCTCCGAAGCCGACCACTCTGAAGTACCCCAGTACATGGCTTTGCCCCATTCGATAATATTATGCATTGCCCAAACAGTTTCTTCAATCGGCGTAGTTTTATCAGGGCGGTGACAATAAATTAAGTCCACATACTCAAGCTGCAATCTTTCAAGTGAACCGTTAATCCCTTCGATGAGGCGTTTGCGATTGAGGGTATTCTTTTCGTTAATACCCTCATTCAAACCCCAAAAGAATTTAGTTGAAATTAAATAACTACTTCTGCGCCACTTTAATTTCTTAAGCGCATTGCCCATCACAGTTTCAGATTTTCCGCTCGCATAGACTTCAGCGTTATCAAAAAAATTAACGCCTGCTTCATAAGCCGCAGCCATCATATCCACAGCAGCTTTCACATCCGCTTGATTATGAAAAGTTACCCACGAACCGAACGAAAGCTCACTTACTTGAACACCCGTCTTGCCAAGATGACGATATTGCATTGTTACCTCCAGTTTTTATAAGTGACTGTCACCTTAAAGGTGACAGTCACTTTACTTACTCTATTATAATCACCGAATGCGAAATAACTCGTTGATTTTAATTTTCATCCTGACCGCCTGCGCATCACAAACCTTACAACGAACTTCAAGCAATTTGCTTGAACCCTACCTTACCTCAACCGCCAGCCTCACATCCACGCCGAATGTTATCATTCCAGCCACACCGTTGCCATCCCCCACTCCTTTCATTTATACAATCAAAGCAGGCGATACCTTTAGCCAACTCTCTGAAAAATTTAATATTTCACAGGATGATCTGCGGGCAGCAAACCCAGGTGTCGACCCAAACAGCATGTCCATCGGGTCGACTCTTCTGATTCCAAACAGTTCAACCTCGAATGCAGGCGGATCCATACCGACGCCCGTGCCTGCTCCCATTACCCAAACAGTCTGCCACCCTACAGCAGACGATGGCTTGTGGTGTTTTGCGTTGATTCAAAATAATACACCCAATATTCTTGAAAACGTCTCGGCACAAATTACCTTGCTTGATGAAAATAATAATGTAATCGCAAGTCAAACCGCATTCACGCCATTGGATATTATTCCGCCAAATTCATTATTGCCTGTATATGTTTTCTTCCCAAATACACTAGCAAATATAAATATACAAGTTCAATTGTTGAGTGCGATCCAATCCAGTAACTCACGTTATCTTCCAGTAACATTAAACAACGCAGTCGCACAAATTGACTGGAACGGACTCACCGCCCAACTCAGCGGACAAATCTTCCTGCCAGCAGAATCAACAGCCGCAACGCAGGTTTGGGTCGCGGCTGTTGTGTACGATAAAACAGGTCAAGTTGTAGGAGTCAAACGCTGGGAGGGCGGAGCGATCCAGCCTGGGGAAAGTATCTCCTTCAATTTTTTAGTATCCAGCCTCGGGCCCGCGATTGACTCGGTAGAGTTTGCGGTTGAGGTCAGACCATAGACGATGGATGGTAGACCATTTTTACCATCGTCCGTGGTCTATCATCTACTTCCCATCCAGCCACATATATCTTTCAAGAGGAATGGAGATCGGGGTAAAAACAAATCCCTTCACATAAGGTTTCACCAATTGATACGAAAGTGAATGCGTTGTAAATAAAACAGGCGCATCGTCCACGATCATTTGCTCGGCTTGTTGATACATGCTGATACGTTTGGTTACATCATGTTCAACACGCGCCTGTTCGAGAAGCGCATCCAATTCGGGGTTTGAGTATCTTCCCTGGTTTTGCGATGATCCGCTATGAAATAAAACATCTGCAAAATTTTCAGGGTCGGGATAGTCAGCGCACCAACCACCGTTGAATATTTGTCCGTGATTACCTGAAAACATCTGTTGATAATAAAAATTAGATTCAATATTTTCGATCGTGAGAGTGACTCCAAGATTTTGTTGCCACATCTCCGCCATCGCGGCCACATCTGCACTGACATAACTACCAATACCGCCGTTTGTATAAACGATTGGAGGCAATCCATCGGGGCCGCCATATTTGGATTGCTTAAGCAATTCACGTGCCTGCTCAGGGTCATAAGACAGACCTTTCAGTTCATAGTTGAAACCAGGCAAGCCAGGCGGGTACGGCCCAATTGCAGGCAGAGCCTGTCCGCGCAGAACAACATCAATATATCGCTGCCTATCGAATGCCATTGAAAACGCCTTGCGGACGTTGACATCATCAAAGGGCGGCTGGGTGGTGTCGAACACAACATAGCTTGTGCAAAGATCAACGCCAGAAATGAGCTGGCTATGTAACGGTTCTTCAGGGTCAAGCATACGATCCACACTATAAAGACCCACGCCCGCTACATCTACATCACCTGTTTCAAACAAACGCACACCATCACCCGCATATAATTTGATCACCACATAGGGAATGGAAGGCGGCCCGAGATAGAATTCCTGATTGGCTTCATAAGTAATATATTCATTAGACTTCCATTCAAGTTGACGATAAGGCCCTGTCCCATTCGGTTTACGAACCCAATCTTCGCCGCTTTCCACGTTTGTCTTATCCACAACGAACGCAGTGGGAAAAGTAAGTTTCATAAGGAAATACGGTTTGGGAGCATCAATGGTCACTTGCAAAGTTAGATCATTGATCGCTTTCAAACCGCTGATATGATCTGCCTGCCCTGCAGCCATTTCGCGCACACCCACAATATCGCCAAGATAAGTCAGCACCGTATCAGACGCAAGCTGCGGGCTGGCTGCCCGTTCCCATGAATAGATCACATCTTTGGCTGTGACAAAACGATCATCATGAAATCTGGAATTCTCACGAATATGAAATGTATAAACTGTGCCATCCTCACTGATCTCCCAGGTTTCGGCGAGGTCGGGGGTGAGATTCAAATGCGGGTCAAAGGAGACCAGTCCGCTAAAGACAAGTTTGTTGCCTGAGCTATAGGTAGTGGCGGGATCATAATCTCGCGGATTGGTGGATTCTCCTCCGTTGTACACAATAGCCCGGTCAAGAGGGACATTGAATTGATAAGCAGCCACATTTTGTATGCTGGTGGAAATCAATATAGATAAAATGAAAGCAGTCAAGACAATGCTTGCTGTAACTTTTTTGATATTACGCATCCTTGCCTCCTTTATAAGCTTTCTGATTTTGAGTACGGACAACCAATCCCAGAATCAACACACCAAAAATAAGCAGAATGACGAGACAGATACAAGCCAATGCAATGGTCAATCCAATCGGCGGACCTTTAGGCTTACTATCTGAACCTATAAATGAAGAAGTTGGCACAGCATACGGTGTCGGCGTCACTGCCAGAGGAGCACCAGACACTGGGACATAAGTGGGGACAAATGTTGGGGTTGGCTGGGATGTCGCTTGAGCAGAAACAACTCGCGGCGCGGCCCCGATCGCCTGTCGCCAATCATCTTCGAGTCCTTCCGTTTCATATCCATATACTTCATGTAATGCATCGTCGATTGGTTTTGCATCTTGTAAAGCAAGCAGTAATTGATTCATTTTATCCTGACCATAGGTATTGATCAGAAAATTAATAATGCTATAAGATTGACTATATGAAAGATTGGCTTTATCCGGGAGTTCCGAGAAGCCGCCATTCAAAGAGCGGATGGAAATCAACGAATCATTTTTGATCGCCTCGTCAAGCTGCGACTGCATGGATGGATCCAATTTCCCTTCGCTGAACATAGCAAGGCCTTCTTCGATCCAGCCTGGCAATGTGCCAATGCATGAAAACGTAAAATGCCCAACAAGGATATGGGTTAATTCATGAATGATCGTATTTTGATCCCAGGTTGCATCTGAACCCGAAAGCCCCATGATGACAATACTAAAATCGGAATACGCCTGCCCGCCCGTCCAGGAAGGTTCATAGAGAACTGCATCCTGCATATCTGTGTAGTTGGGATATACATATACATTAATCGGTGTACTCGTGACCAGGCCCGCCTGATCTTTATTACGGCGCAAGCCTTCGATGCCGGCAGCCAGCATGGTTTGTGCAAAGGCTTTATCTTTTCCATACCAATGCAGGTTCAAGATGCCGTCTGTAATGGTTTGCCAATCATGAAGATCGTCAAGCCATATCGCATTTTTTGTTTCACTTACGAATTCTTTCCCTGCTTCATCCTTATACCGCCAACGCCACCATATGCTCGCACCCGGTGGAAGCGAGCCGCTTTGGCGCATATCCCAGATCCATTCAACATTAATGGATTTTGCGGGAGTGAATTGAGGAAAAGCCTTGGCGATGACTTCGCCGCAAGTCTGTTGTTCATTGCCATACTCTAATGTTACTGAGGTAATATTGGAATCGGAACTTAATGCAGCCGAAAATGCGGCTGTTTCAGGAAATGAAAATGTGACCTTATCATCCTTCACATCTGCTCTGGCTTCAGCAAATGCAGTTTGAATAGGCGCAGCCATCATTCCAAATAATAAGAAAGCCTTTATGATCTTTGAAAGCATTTACGAAACTCCTTGGAAATTCTAAGCATCATTCTCTTTCACATAACAGTTGACCTGCCTTATGAAAAAATGAGGTAACCCAGACAATTCCAAACTATATCACTAAACAAAATATCATATACAAATAGGACAAATTCGGGAGAAATTCATGACATCCTTCCACCCCTAAATCTCAGCACGAATTAATGTCCTCATGTAAAATGGATATAGATTGTTACATTTCACACATAATAAATTCTGAGGCATTTTGATCTCAGAAATTCATTTGGAGGAACCATGCAACGTACTAAATTCATTCTCGGTGGATCACTCATTTTGGCGGCAGTGATTTACTTGATTGTTTCATCCACGCAGGCGAGCGCCCAATATTTCTTGACTGTTGACGAAGTAAAAGCTCAAGGAGCCAGTGTCGTCGGCAAGAGTTTGCGTCTTTCCGGCGCAGTGCTCGGCGATACGATTCAATATGATGCCAATACCCTGGCCCTAACCTTTGAAGTTGCCCAGGTTTCGGGCGATAATGCAGAAATCGAAGCACAAGGCGGGCTGGCTAAAGTTTTAAAGGAAGCTGTAAATGACCCCTCACGCCAACGTATTTCCATCGTCTATATTGGCCCCAAGCCAGATTTGCTTCGAGGCGAAGCACAGGCCATCATGACAGGCACGATCAGCGCTGATGGTATCTTCCATGCTGATGAACTCCTGCTGAAATGCCCCACGAAATACGAACAAGCTGTGCCTGACCAAACCGCAGGTAATTAATAACAAAGCCTGACAGGGCAGGCCTGTCAGGCTTTGTTTCGAATTCAAAGAATTAACCTTAGAGTCAAACGATAAGAGGAATTCCTATGTTTGCAGAATTTGGATATGGCATTTTAGTTGTAACTTTTATAGTGGCACTTTACAGCATTATTGCTGCGATCTACGGTGCGACAAATAAATCCGCTACTTTGGTGGAAAGCGCGCGTCGGGCAATGCTGCTCACGTTTCCGCTTATTACCATTGGAGCAATTTCATTAATATATTTATTGGTCAATGATCATTATGAGGTTTCTTTCGTCTACGAAGTAACCAGCCGCAGCATGCCAACCTACCTCAAGATCACTGCCTGGTGGGGCGGACAAGCCGGCTCACTTTTATTCTGGTCATTTCTACTTTCCGCCTTCGCATCGGCAGTCACCCTCCGCAAATGGGATCGTGATATTGAATTTCTGCCATGGGTGATCGTGGTTTGTTCTGTAACCCTCATGTTCTTCCTTGGCCTGGTGATTTTCTACGAGAATCCATTCACACGCTTCTGGCTGGTTGGCGGAAATGTGGAACCGCACATGTTCGCACCTTTAAATGCGACTCTCTTTACTGCTGATGACGGGCGTGGATTAAATCCGCTCCTGCGCCACCCGGGCATGATTATACATCCGCCCATGCTTTATCTTGGCTTTGTCTCTTTCGTCATCCCGTATGCTTTCGCCATAGCAGCCCTCATTACCGGCCGCACCGATGACCGCTGGATCCGCCTCACACGCAGATGGTCATTATGGGCCTGGCTCTTCCTTTCATTCGGACTCGTGCTCGGCGGGCGTTGGGCTTACGATGTATTAGGTTGGGGCGGCTATTGGGGCTGGGATCCTGTTGAGATTGCGGCATTCATGCCCTGGCTAACCGGTACTGCCTTTTTACATTCTGTCATGATCCAGGAAAAGCGCGGCCTGCTCAAGCATTGGAACATGATCCTCGTCATCCTGACTTATGCGTTGGTCATCTTCGGAACCTTCCTCACACGCTCGGGTGTGCTTTCATCTGTTCACGCATTTGCAAACAGCCCAATCGGTCCGCTCTTCATGGCATTCGTCGCTACCACCTTTATCGTTTCGATTGCACTGTTGATCTGGCGTTGGCCTGAATTACGCAGTGAAACAGAAATGAAGTCCATGCTTTCACGTGAAGCATTATTCCTTTTGAATAACCTGTTATTCATGAGCATTCTCGTAGTCTGCTTCTGGGGCGTGATCTTTCCGCTTGTTTCTGAATTATTCACCGGCCAAAAAGTGACCGTTGGTCCGCCATTCTATGAGCGTGCAACAGCTCCTCTCTTCTCGGCATTACTCTTCCTTATGGCAATTGCACCTCTTTCAGCCTGGGGACATTCCACGTTTCAGACTCTTGGCCGCTCCATGTGGAAATCTGCGATTGCCGCAGCAGTCGTGACCGTTGTATTGTTCTTCACCTATACACAAAGCATCGGCGCTTTGATCGGATTCTTCCTTATCGCATTCGCGTTATTTGTCACCACTCAGGAATTCTGGCGTGGTGCGCGTGCACGCCAAAAAGCACAGGGTGAAAATTTCTTCACTGCCCTTTCCCGCCTGATGGGACGTAATCGTAGACGCTATGGTGGTTATATCATTCACATCAGCATGGCATTGATGGCGATCGGCATCCTCGGCATGGAAGCATTCCAAACTTCCACACAAGGCGCTCTAAAACAAGGCGAAGCATTAAATATCTCAGGCTACACCGTAAAATATCGTGAACTGGCTTCATGGGATGACAAAGGCAAGGGTGTGAATTTCACCCGTGCAACCGTTGATGTATTTCGAAACGGAATTTATCTCGGTCAACTAAACCCCCGTATTGACTATTACTATGACTCACAACAAAACATGACCATCCCTGGCAACCGTTCCACATTTAGAGATGACCTGTATGTTCTACTTGTGGATTGGCAGCCCGCTACCAGTGCAGGCGCGACCTTCAAGATTTTTGTCAACCCGTTGGTTAACTGGCTATGGATAGGAAGCTTGACCTTCCTATTTGGCATCATCTTTGCGGCCTGGCCAGATCGCGACCCAGCAGAAGAACCAACTCACCGCAGAGTGACCAAACAGATTGAACATACCAGCGCAGCAGATTAATATTGACTGTTGGAGAATGACATGAAAAAATATTTACTTGGTATCTCGCTCATATTTGTTCTCGCTGCATTATTTACGGGGGTCGCGCTTGCACAGGCTGGTACTCCAACTGATGATGAAGTTAACGCGGTCGCGCATAAATTATATTGCCCTGTTTGTGAAAGTACCCCGCTGGATGTTTGCCCTACAGATGCCTGCAAAGACTGGCGTGAATTGATCCGCACCATGCTTGCCGATGGTAAAACAGAAGATCAGATTCTTCAACACTTTGTAGACCAGTATGGTGATAGGGTTCTTGCCCAGCCTCCGTTTACAGGATTGAATTGGCTTGTCTATTTATTGCCGCCTATTGTGATCCTTGCGGGAGCGGTTCTACTCTTCCGCTCTCTCAAAGAGTGGACCAAACCCAAAGCAGCTCCAGCAGGTACCGGCGCAGAACGAAGCGACGCGCCATCTAATGATTATATTGCGCGTCTCGAAGAAGAATTAAAAAAACAGAAATAAATCCCACAAACCCGACAGGCTCGTGAAAACCTGTCAGGTTTTTTAAACGGAGAATGTTATGACAGAAGAAACAACAAACGCCAAACGCGGCGTGCCCATTTGGGCGCAGATTATCATCTGGGTATTTCTTGTAGGTTTGCTTGCCCTGGTTGGTTTTGGTTTGAATCGCGCACAAAACCCCATGGCACAGGTCGGCAAACCTGTACCCGATTTCGATCTTGTATATTATGAAGGCTATGAATACAACAATACACCCCAAATGAAACTTTCTGACCTGCAGGGCAAGATCGTAATGATCAACATCTGGGCTTCGTGGTGCAAACCCTGTGAACAGGAAGCACCGGAATTGCAGGCGGCCTGGGAATTTTATAAAGACGGCGGAGATGTGGTTTTTATTGGCGTGGATTATGTGGATACTCCGGCCGGTGCCAATGAATACCTCACAAAATTCAACATCACCTTTCCCAATGCTCCCGACTTGAAATCCAACATCTCGAGCATTCTAAACCGCCAAATGGGCGTGCCTGAAACGTATTTCATTGACCGCAAAGGGATTTTACGTAATGTGAAAATCGGTCCTTTTAGTTCAGTGGATGAAATCAAAGCTGTTATTCAAAATATCGAATAGGGGTATAAAAACATGGAACTTGGCTCAATCTTTCTCGTACTCGCAGTAATCGTGATCGTTGCTATTTATTTGTACGCTCCCTTTATCTCGCGCACACACCGCATGCGCAAGGCTGAAACCAATGAAGTCTCTGCCCTCAAAGCAGAACGCGACCGCGTGATCAATTCTTTGCAGGAACTGGATTTTGATCACAATCTTGGAAAAGTCCCTGCAGAAGATTATCCTACTCAACGTGCATTACTGCTGCAAAAAGGTGCGGATATTCTTCGCAAGCTGGACGAAGCTGCTCCTGCACCTTCCTCAGCCATCAATGCTGAAGCGCGCATTGAGAAAGCTACTGCCGCAGGCCGCGCAGATACAGGTTCAAACTCTCCAGTACTTCTCGACGACGATGATGACCTCGAATCGATAATCGCTGCACGGCGTAAGGAACATAAAAGCAAATCTGCGGGCTTCTGCCCCAAATGCGGAAAGCCAGTACTGGTCTCGGATAAGTTCTGCCCATCCTGCGGGAAATCTTTACAATAACGTTTGAACGTTTAAACGTTCATTGAGGAATTCATGAAACTACGTCACACAATATTTATTGCAACAATCGCTTTAGTACTTACCGCATGTAACTTCAGCCTTGCACAAGATGTTACTCCCCCGCCTGGTTATGTTGCTCCTACACCAGTCCCTACCCTCGGACCACTTTACCCCGCCAGCGCACCTGATACAGCAAACGGTGCAGCCATTTACGTTGAAAAATGCGCGGCCTGCCATGGCAACGGTGGGCTTGGCGATGGTGAACAGGGTAAAAAATTGCCTGTCAAAGTTGCGCCTATCGGCCTGCCTGATTTTGCACAAAACGCCAAACCTTCTGATTGGTTCATTCAAGTTACCAATGGCAACCTCGATCGCTTTATGCCGCCATTTGCAAGTTTGAACGATCAGCAGCGTTGGGATGTAGTAGCCTACGCCTTCACCCTTCATACAACGTCCGAACAAATCTCAACGGGCAAATCACTTTTTGAAAGCAAGTGCACCGATTGTGCCGCCAAATTCACCAACCTTGAAATGATGTCTGCACTATCTGAAAAAGATCTTATTCAAATTATCAAAGAAGGCAAAGACGAGATTCCCGCCTTTGGAAAAGATTTTTCAACTGACGAGGTTATAGCAGTTGCAATGTACCTGCGGACTCTGAGCTTCGCTTCGATTCTTCCCACGCCGACAACTGCTCCAGCTACCGAGACTCCTGTCAACATAGGTGCAGGGACTCCATCCGCTGAGACAACGCCTGTTGGTGGCACGCAAGCTGCAGTTACGTCAGAAGCGGCTCCCGCTGTCGGCTTTGGAAAAGTCAGCGGCACGGTTGAAAATCAAACTGGCACAGATCTGCCCGCTGATGTCAAAGTCATATTGAGCGGCTTCGAGCATGGCGCAGATACAACGACCGCCCCGCAGGAAGTTGTCACTCTTGAAGGCAATCTCAACGCCGATGGAACCTTTGCGTTCAATAACGTTGAAATTCCTGAAAATCGAATCTATCTCGCAAAAATAGTTATCAATGGCCTGACCTATCAATCGCAATTTGCTGTTGTAAAAGCAGGTATGACCGAATTAACTCTGACTCCCATCATTGTGTATGCAACCACCGAAGATATATCCTCACTGAAAATCGAATCTCTGCAAATGTTCTTTGATTTCGCCAGTCAGGATGTTGCCCAAGTGTTTGCGGTGTACTCGATCACAAATACAGGCGACAAAACTGTGATCGTTAATATGGGTGACAGTCAAACAGTTCCTTTCATTGCCTTCCCGGCAGGCGCAGAAAAACTTGGCTATGAAGCTGCGCAGGATAGTGCGCCCTTCGTGCCAACCGACAATGGCTTTGCCATGCCGCCCAGCACAACTCCGTATGGTTTGATCGCGTTTGCATCTCTTCCCAAGGCAAAAGAGATGGCCATTTCACAACCTGCCCTGCTCCCTATCAACGCACTAAGTTTGTTCCTGCCCGAAGGTATGGAAGCCAAGGGCGATATCCTGACCGATGGCGGCATACAAAAAATTCAAACTACAAACTTCCATGTGTACACTGCTGAAGGTTTGGACAAAGATAAGAGCTTCGAATTCACCCTGACAGGCCAGCCCGAAACGACAGCAGTCAACCCGGATGTGACTCAAAACAAATCCCTTTTGATCGGCGTGGGCGCTTTCGGCATCGTACTTATTCTGGCTGGCGTATGGATGTTCCTCCGCGATCGGAAACGTCCTGAAGAATTAGACGAAGAAGAAAGTGATGATGAATTTGATAACAGCGAATCCATTATGGATGCCATCATTGCCCTGGACGATCTGCATCGAGACGGCAAGCTGCCAGATGCAGCCTACCAGGAACGCCGCAGTGAGTTGAAGAACGCATTGAAGAGAAAATCATAAATGATCGAAGTCAAAAAACTCGTCAAAAGGTTCGGGCTCAAAACCATCCTGCGCGGCCTGGATTTTTTTGTGGAGCCCGGTGAGTTTGTAGCATTGCTCGGACCCAACGGCGCAGGCAAGACAACCTTCCTGCGCATCCTCGCCACACTTTCACGCCCATCATTAGGAAGTGTGTATGTGGCTGGCCACTCGCTTCCCAACGAAGCAGCACAAGTCCGTGCGAAATTGGGCGTGGTTTCTCATATGCCCTTGTTATACCCAGACCTGACTGCTGAGGAAAATCTGCGCTTCTACGGACGAATGTACGGCATTGGAGATATGGATACCCGCATTACAGATGTGTTGGAAATGGTAGGCCTTGAACCAAGGCGCAAGGATTTGGTCCGTACTTTTTCACGCGGTATGCAGCAACGCCTAGCCATTGGCCGCGCTGTGATCCATGACCCCGAAGTAATGCTATTTGATGAACCCTATACCGGGCTGGATCAGGACGCCTCTGAAATGCTGGATGACGTCCTTCGCTCCGTTGCCGCAGATGGCCGCACAGTTGTCATGACCTCACACGACCTTGCCCGTGCCGAAGATATCGCCACACGCTTTGACATCCTTTCCCGCGGTGTGATTACTGCCTCTACCTCCAAAAAAGAATTAACTGAATCCAATCTGCTTACATTTTACAAGCAATCACTTGAAGCGTAATTATGAAGAAATCATCTCCTTCCCTCCTAAAAGCAACCCTTGCAATCGTGCAAAAAGACCTTATTGCCGAGTTCCGTTCGTTCGAGCTCATCTCCGCGATGTTGGTTTTCTCCCTGCTCGTCATTATCATCTTCAACTTTGCGCTGGAATTGGATATTAAGACACGTCAATCAGTTACCGCAGGCGTTTTGTGGACCACCTTTGCTTTTGCAGGCACACTCGGCCTCAACCGTTCCATGTCTGTAGAAAAAGATCGCGGCTGTATGGATGGACTTCTGCTTACGCCAGTAGACCGCTCTTCCATTTATTTCGGAAAAGCCGTCAGCAACCTGGCCTTCATGTTAATTGTGGAAGTAATTGTCCTGCCTGTGTATAGCGTTTTATACAATGTAAATCTATTTCGGTTTGATTTGCTCGGCGTGATCCTGCTTGGCTCGATTGGGTATACAGCCGTGGGTACATTACTCTCCACCATGTCGGCGCAGACACGCACTCGCGAAATATTACTGCCTATTTTATTATTCCCTGTTGCAATCCCCGTTCTGCTCGCATCCGTCAAGGCCAGCGGAGGTTTATTAGTTGGCGCGGAGTTTGCAGAAATCCTTGCGCCGCTCAACATTCTCATTGTTTATGATGTAATTTTTATCGCCGTTGCGTTCATGGTATTTGATTACGTTGTCGAAGAATAATTTGCAGGAACATTCCTGCCTTTATCAAAATTTTAATAAGGAGTAGCTATGCAACCAAAACCAGTAGCACTAAAAATTCTCGATGTTGTCTCCATTATTCTATTGGCAGTATCCACATATCTCGCGCTCGTATTCGCCCCCACCGAGCTTGTTATGGGAGACGTACAGCGCGTCTTCTATTTTCATATTGGAACTGCATGGGTTGGCTTACTGGGCTTTATCGTTGCCGCCCTTACAGGCATTATCTATCTCATCACAAAAAATATGAAATGGGACCTCTTTGAAGTTGCCGCAGTGGAAGTAAGTACCATGTTCTTCTTCATTACCATTGTGCTTGGTTCCATTTGGGCACGCCCCGCCTGGAACACCTGGTGGACATGGGATGTACGTCTTACAACTGCAGCCATCACTGAGCTAATTTACATTGCCTATTTTATGTTACGGCAGGGAATTGAAGACCCTGAAAAACGTGCGCGCTTTGGCGCGGTTTACACACTATTGGGCGGCATCAGTGCGCCGATCACCTTTATGGTCATCCGCTTGTTCCAATCCATTCACCCAGTAATCATTGGCACAGCAAATGCAAATCAAGATAAGCTGGGCATGACCCCCGACATGCGCGTTGCCTTCTTCTTCGCCCTTTTCGCCTTTACAGTCATTTTCATTGACTTAATGTGGCACCGCATCCGCCTTGGCGGCCTGGAAGAAAAAGTCGAACAACTCAAACTTAACGTTTCAATGTAACAGGAGAAAACCATGTTTCAAGAAGCCCTCCCCGACACCTCAGGCTACATGATCGCAGGCTACGCAGTTGCCTTTATTGTTATGGGCATTTATGTCCTAAGTTTATATTTGCGAAACAATAACTTAAAACGTGATGCGGAAACCCTGGAAGCTTTACAAACCGAAAAAAAGCCAAAGCCAAAAGCAATAAAAAAGAAATAGTCACCTGAACAAAGTCCGCTTATAATGTAAGCGGACTTTGTTTACACTATGTCTCGCCGCTGGATGCTTGGCCTCCTTTCCATCATTTTTGCCCTTTCGGGCAGCGCATTCACGCGTAACCCCCAGCCTGCCCTTGCTCCCAACCCCCCGCCTGGCCCTGACCGCTACACAGTAATCACCGTCGAATATACTGCTTATAAATGGTACATGTCCTCTTGGAAAGATCAAAAAAAAGTCTGCACACTCACAACAGACCATGAAAGTCCGCCGTTGCCAGGGGAAGTATACAGGGATTGCGGTACAACAATTTACAATAAATGGCTTGCTCAAAAACCCTGCTCAGAACATGAAATGTATACTTGCGAGGGCTACTATGTAGTTCTCGTAAATAGCACCCCTGCTGAAAAAGAGATTCCCATGCAGCTGGCACCAGCCAGTGTATGGATCTCTCTGGATGATTGTGTACCTGTATTAAGTACCTCTACAAATATATGTGAAACCACTCCCACGCTCGTTATCACAGGCAAAGAACCTCTTCCAAACGAAACCATCATCCGCGTTGAAGGGACATATGACGGCAAACCCTTTGACTGTAACAAGACCGATGTTTGTAAATTCCATATTCCTGAAACCGATGAAAAAGGCGTAAAAGTTGAATTTTGGGCGTATTCATCCTATGGCGATAGCAGCCTGATTTATAGCGCACAAGTCCGCGTGCAAAAAGTGGACGAGGGCGATCCTGATCAAATGTATTGGTACGTTGATGTGCTCTCCCCTCAATGGCAGGGTCAAGCCGTCGCTACCTGCGCTGACTCTTGGAATGTGTTTCCTCCAGTGGGTGGTCCGCCTGAATGGCTGACCACACCCACACAAAGCCAATATCTTTCCAGTGATATTCCCTACACCTATTTGGCAGCGAATTTAATTCGCCAGGGTGCCGTTGATGCCAGCGCTTGCGCAGATGGCGGATTGGATTTGAACAACGGCGTGAATCAGTGTGGGCTTGAAAAATCACGCACGGCAGTGAATGACTGGCAAAATCAATTTGATGATCTAATCATTAACACAGCAAAAGAAACAGGCGTACCTGCAAGGCTCTTGAAAAATCTCTTCGCACGCGAAAGTCAGTTCTGGCCGGGCATTTACACAGCCGATGGAGATGCAGGGCTGGGTCAATTGACAGTAAACGGCGCAGATACCACCTTATTCTGGAACCATTCGTTCTATAATCAATTCTGCCCGCTGATTCTGGAAGATGGCGCATGCGGCGCTGGGTATATGCATCTTGACACTGATCAGCAGGAACTGCTGCGCCGCGCATTGGTGGGAAGTGTAAACGCAACTTGTGAAGATTGTCCTCTTGGGCTTGATCTTACACAAGCAGATTTCTCGATCGGTGTTTTTGCACATACCATGATCGCCAACTGCGAGCAGGCTGGCCAGGTCGTCCGCAATTACACGGGCGAATCTGCTGGGGATGTTGCATCCTATGAAGATCTATGGAAGTTCACACTGGTTAACTACAATGCAGGCGGCGGTTGTTTGGCAGATGCCATTACCCACGCAACAGCTTTGGGGACAGAGTTAACCTGGGAAAGCGTCTCACCTTTTCTTATCGGGGCTTGCTCAGGTGCAATTGACTACGTAAATGATATAAGCAAGTAAAACATCATCCTTGGGAGTCACCATGCTCACCCTCATTGAAAAGATTCTTTTCGTCATCGCAACTCTTGTGTCGTTGTATTTTACATATCGCGGGGTTGCGCGCATCATGCAGCATATCAACAGCGGACAGGGCAAAATAGATTGGTCGCTGGCTTATAAACGGATTGGCGATCTCATTGTTAAAGTGGGATTGTTCCAACCCGTTTTTCGTTTCCGCTTGGGACCCAGCCTTTTACATGGACTCATCGGATGGGGGTTTCTCTCGTTCTTATTGATCAATCTCGCAGATTTGATCTATGCATACACTGGATTTAAATTACTCGAACACACTGGTTTATTTGGAGATGCGTACAGACTGCTTGCAGATATTGCGAATGTCGCAATCATTGTTGGGATTGTAGCAATGGTCATTCGCCGCTTCATCCTGCGACCTGCGACACTGTCCACGCGCGAGACGACTCTTCTACACCCCAAGGCACGCTTTGGCATTCTACATGATTCAGCCATTGTTGCCGCGTTTATCTTTATCCATAACCTGATGCGCTTTCTGGGAGAATCTTTCGGGGTGGCATTGACAGGTCACGCTGACAGGTGGCAACCAACTATTTCAACGGTGGCAGGCTTATGGTCAGGTGTAGATGCGCCTGTCTTAGTCGCAGGTGAACACATTGCGTTCTGGCTTTCGATTGGCGCAGTCGTTGCGTTTCTTCCATACTTTCCATATTCAAAACATATCCATTTATTTTTTGCTCCATTAAATTTTGCATTAAAGCCTGAACGAAAATCCATTGGGCAATTAAGTTATATCAATCTCGACGATCAATCCATTGAACAATTTGGAGCGGCGAAAATGAAAGACCTCGGCTGGGAGCAGATCATGGACAGCTACGCCTGCATCATGTGCTTCCGCTGTCAGGAAGTTTGCCCCGCGTATAACACTGGCAAATTGCTTTCGCCCGCTGCGTTGGAAATTAACAAACGCTATCATTTGAATGATGGCGGCTTGACCGATGTGCCGATGTTGAATTTGATCTCTGAAGAAGCGGTCTGGGCTTGCACATCTTGCGGCGCGTGCGTAGACATTTGCCCTGTTGGCAATGAACCGATGCGCGATATTTTGGACATCCGCAGAAATCTTTCGATGATGGAAAGCGCGTTCCCGAAACAATTGGAAACCGCGTTCAAAGGCATGGAACGAAATCAAAACCCGTGGAATGTTTCTCAAGTTGACAGAATGAAATGGGCGGAAGGGATGTCTGTGCCAACCATCGAACAAAACGCCGAACCCGAAATTTTATGGTGGGTTGGCTGTGCACCTGCAACAGACTCTCGCGCACAAAAGACCGCACAAGCCTTTGCAAAAATTTTGAACGCGGCGGGAGTCAATTACGCTGTGCTTGGGAAAAACGAATCCTGCACAGGTGACTCTGCAAGACGCGCGGGACGCGAAGACATCTTCTTTGGCCTCGCTTCACAGAACGTTGAAATATTAAATGAGATTGCGCCCAAACGAATCGTGACAACCTGCCCGCATTGTTTGCATACCATCAAGAATGAATATCCTGCCTTCGGCGGAAATTATCAAGTTATTCATCACACACAATTAATTAATGAGTTGGTGGGTGCAGGAAAGATTTCGATGAATTTGGAAGGTGACAATATGAAAGTTACCTTCCATGATCCATGTTATTTGGGACGACACAACAAGATCACCGATGCGCCGCGCGACGACTTAAAATCCGCTGGCATTGAGGTGGTAGAAATGCCGCGCAATTCAGCCAAATCTTTCTGTTGCGGCGCAGGCGGCGCACAAATGTGGAAGGAAGAAGAGAATGGCACAGCGCGCGTGAATGCTACTCGTTTTGAAGAAGCAAAATCTACAGGCGCGGACACGGTTGCGGTAGGCTGTCCATTCTGTTTGACGATGATGAGCGACGCATCCAAAGCAGATGGAGGAAATATTCAAGTAAAAGACGTGGCAGAGATCGTGGCGGAGAGAATGAAAGCTTAACCACGAAGGGCACCAAGGAATACAAAGGTTTAAGGCGGACAAAATTGTCCGCCTTGTTTCATCCTTTGTCTTTGTTATAATCCCCCCAGAATATATCTAATTTAGGAGAGAGAGTTCATGCCCAAGAAGAAGGGTACTATTGCACTTCCCCTCGATAAAGAAGAAATTATCAAAGACTACAGGCTTGCCTATCAATCGCGACAGGCGAGTCTGATTGGCAGGCGCGAAGTCCTCAGCGGCAAGGCAAAGTTCGGCATCTTTGGCGACGGCAAGGAAATCGCGCAGCTAGCTATCGCTCGCGCTTTTCAAAAAGGTGACTGGCGTTCTGGATATTACCGCGATCAAACCTGGATGTTCATGGTTGGCCTGATGAGTATTCAGGAATTTTTTGCGCAGTTATATGCACACGCCGATGTCAACTATGATCCTGCCAGCGCAGGGCGGCAAATGAACGCGCATTTTGCCTCGCGTAATTTATATCCCAATGGCACATGGCGCGCACAAACAAAAATGTACAACACCGCGTCAGATATTTCACCCACTGCTGCGCAAATGCCGCGCGCAGTAGGACTTGCTTATGCTTCGGTGGCATATCGCAATCTCAAAGAACTACAAGAGCAAAAAGATTTTTCGATCAACGGAAATGAGATCGCTTTTGTAACCATTGGCAATGCGTCAACTGCCGAAGGTCTCTTTTGGGAATCGGTCAATGCGATCGGCGTGCTCAAAGCTCCTGCTATTATCACCATCTATGATGACGGCTACGGCATCTCTGTCCCCAATCAATTTCAAATGGTGAAGGAAAATATTGGCACCTTGCTTAAAGGCTTCGAACGCAACCCCACTCTGCCTCTCGAAAAAGTTCAAAACGGATACGATCATTACACCGTCCACGCATGGGATTACCCCGCGCTCATCGAAACCTATCTCAGCGCCGCCGAAATCGCGCGCGAGTATCATATCCCTGCGCTTGTGCATGTCATTGATGTGACTCAGCCGCAAGGTCACAGCACCAGCGGATCACATGAACGTTACAAGACTCCCGAGCGACTCAAATTCGAGGAAGAATTTGACGGTCTCACAAAAATGCGTAAGTGGATGATAGATAACCGTGTCATTTCGGACCTCGAGCTTGTCTCTGCTGAAAAAGCAGACTATAACACTGTGGAGGGATTCCGCAAAACCGCCTGGGAAAATTACCTCTCCCCCATACTCGAAGAACGCAATCACGTGATGGATATGATCGAAGAGATCGCCAGTACTTCAAATCATGTCGCAGAGTTGAGAATACTCAAAGATCGGCTGTCAGCTCTCCCGTCGATCACGAGGCGTGATATTCATAGCGCCGCACATGAAGTCTTAAGAGTCTTGCGCGACGAAGCGCATCCCACAAAAAATATTCTCATCCAATGGAAAAACGAAAACGACAAAATTAATGTAGAACGATACGGCTCGCATTTACATTCTGGCACGGCTATGAAAGTGGAAAAAGTTGAGCCTGTGTATTCAGAGACTTCGCCCACGATGTTCGGTTTTGAGGTGATCAACGCCGCATTTGATTCTGCTCTTGCACGGGAACCGCGCCTGATTGCCTTTGGCGAAGATGTTGGAAAACTTGGCGATGTGAATCAAGGCTTCAAAGGTATGCAGGAAAAATACGGTGAATTCCGCGTAATTGATACTGGCATTCGTGAAGCGACGATTCTAGGTCAGGCAATTGGCATGGCCATGCGCGGATTGCGCCCCATCGCTGAAATCCAATATCTTGATTATGTTTTGTATGCGATACAAACGATGAGTGATGATCTTGCAACATTACACTGGCGCACTGCTGGCGGACAAAAAGCGCCCGTCATCATCCGCACACGTGGACATAGACTCGAAGGCATTTGGCATTCGGGTTCGCCGATGTCTGGCATTATCAATCTTGTGCGCGGCATCTATGTTTTGGTACCGCGCGATATGACGCGCGCCGCAGGTTTTTATAATACGTTATTGAAATCTGATGAACCCGCGATTGTTGTTGAAGTACTAAATGGCTATCGCGTAAAAGAGCGCTTGCCTGATAACATCGGCGGGATGACTTTGCCTTTAGGCGTGCCTGAAATTATCCGCGCAGGAAAAGATGTAACGGTGGTAACCTACGGTGCGAGTTGTAGAATTGCCATTGATGCGGCAGATAAATTAAGCAAAGCTGGAATTGAAATTGAAGTGATCGATGTGCAATCACTTTTGCCGTTTGATATCCACAACATGATCGTTGAATCGTTGAAGAAAACCTCACGAGTATTATTCCTGGATGAAGATGTGCCAGGCGGAACAACTGCCTATATGATGCAGGAAGTAATCGAAAAACAAAGCGGCTACTTCCATTTGGATTCTCCCGCCAGAACATTATCTGCAAAGGCACATCGCCCTGCCTATGGAAGTGATGGAGATTACTGGTCCAAGCCGAACGCAGAAACTGTATTTGATGCTATTTATGAAATGATGAATGAAGTAGATCCTGAATCATATCCAAAGATTTTTTAACCACAAAGGGCACGAAGGTACACGAAGGAAAACCTTTGTGACCCTTCGTGGTGAAAAAACAGGAGAAAAATTATGGCTACAAAAGTTTTCGTACCACGGCTCGGCGAAGGCGTTGACGAAGTCACTGTTACCAAATGGCTTAAGCAGGTTGGCGATTCTGTCAAAGAGCTGGAACCGCTGCTTGAAGTTAACACAGATAAGGTCGATACAGAAATTCCTGCACCCGCAACTGGAACAGTGTTGAAAATCATTTTACAAGAAGGTACTCCAGCAAAAGTTGGCGAGTTGCTTGCAATTATTGGCGCGCCTGGGGAAAATGTGGAATTATCAGCTAATCAACGGTCAGATGTGGCTGAGTCAAAAGTTGAAGGTCAAAAGTCAAATTCACAGCCTCCGACCTTTGACCTTCGACCTTCAACTGACCTCGGCTTCATTTCGCCTGTTGTTGCAAAAATCGCAGCGGAACATGGCGTAAATTTATCTCAAGTAAATGGCACAGGTTTGAGCGGACGTATTACCAAGAATGATATTTTAGCGTTTGTCGGGAATCGGGAATCGGGAACTATTCCAGTGGCAAAACCTGTTAACCTGATACCTGATACCTCATCACCTGACACCTTAATCAAGCATACATCCATGCGCAAATCCATTGCCACGCACATGGTGGAATCAAAACACACATCCCCACATGTTTTGACCGTGATGGAAGCGGATATGTCCCGTGTGGCAAAACATCGCGCCGCGAACAAAAGTACTTTCGAAAAGGATGGAGTTAACCTCACCTTCACAGCGTATTTCATGACTGCGATTGTTGCAGGGTTGAAGGCATATCCAATTGTTAATTCATCATGGAGCGATGAAGGTGTACTTATTCATAAAAATATAAACATAGGCATGGCAACTTCACTTGGCGAAGAAGGGCTGATCGTACCCGTCATCAAAGGTGCAGACAATCACTCGCTTCTGGCAATGGCCCGTTCCGTCAATGACCTCGCCAACCGCGCACGAAATAAAAAGCTGCAACCCGATGAAGTGAGAGGCGGCACATTCACGTTAACCAATCATGGCATTAGCGGATCATTATTCGCCTTCCCTGTTATTAATCAGCCGCAATGTGGAATTTTGGGAATTGGCGCGATGCAAAAGCGTGTAATCGTTATCGATGATGCAATCGCGATCAGACCCATGGTATACATGTCTTTTGTATTCGATCACCGTGTCCTTGATGGCGCATCTGCGGATTGGTTTTTGGCAAAGGTGAAAGAAACACTGGAAAATTGGAGCTAGGTAATTATGTATGAAAAACAAATTGATCACCCGAATATCAATAAAAATATTCACCCGCCTATTGTTGCATTGGTTTATATCGTTTTCGCTTTAATCCTGGGCAGGTTTGTGAAAATCCCGCTAGCCTTCCCGCCAATATTAAGTTATCTTGGTCTTGCTTTTACCTTCACAGGTTTTCTTTTTGGTATGGGAGCATTCATTGAATTCCGTAAAGCACGAACTACATTGAATCCGCATGGGTCTGTCAAAGCTCTGGTTACCAATGGGATATATCGATTCACGCGCAACCCAATCTATGTGGGATTTTTATTTATGGTAATAGGTTTTCCATTGAATTACGGCTATTATTGGGGAATTGTATTTGCCCCATTATTTATTGTCACAATGAACCGCCTAGTGATAGAAAAAGAGGAAGCCTATCTTGAGAAAAATTTCAAAGAACAATACACAGGCTACAAATCCAGAGTGAGGCGTTGGTTATAAACGAGAAAGTATAGGAGTAATCATCATGTCTATTAATACATCCGAAATTCAATTAAAGGTCAATGACAAAACCGCAAATGCATATCTTGCATCTTCCCAAAATGGCGGACCAGGTGTTTTAGTTCTACATGCCTGGTGGGGCTTGAAACCCTTCTTCAAGGAAGTGTGTGATCATCTTGCAGCACAAGGCTTCACTGCGCTTGCTCCTGATCTGTATCAAGGCCGTATCGCAACCACAATTGAAGAAGCCGAAGGCCTGATGGAACAACGTGATTCCGAATTAATGGGTGATATTGTGAAAGCCGCAAAAGATCATTTAGTTTCTCTTCGTGCAGGTAAACCGATCGGCGTACTGGGGTTTTCGATGGGTGCATCCTGGTCGTTGGGGGTTGCAGCAAACGAGCCTGATGTTTCGGCTGCTGTTCTTTTCTATGGCGCCGGAGAGGCGGATTTCAATAATGTGAAAGCAAAAATTCTCGGCCATTATGCAGAAGTGGATGAATGGGAACCGATGGAGTGGGTGAAAAAAATGGAAGCGGATATGAAAGCCGCAGGGCTTGATGTGACGCTTCATATCTACCCGAAAGCTGGCCACTGGTTCCTGGAAAATGACCGCCCCGAATACGACTCCGCATCCGCGCTATTGGCATGGTCGCGGACATTTGAATTTTTGAGGAAAAATCTATAGAACAAACTGCCCTTTTCGCACAAAGAAGAGGGCAGTTTGCTTGTAGTACAATTGGCGCGAAGTATTATTTCAATCTTAACTCTCTGGAGTGAATATGGCAGAAAATTTTGATGTAGTTGTTATCGGCGCTGGCCCTGCGGGATATGTAGCCGCAATCCGCGCCGCTCAATTAAAACAGAAAGTCGCAATCGTCGACAAGCAATGGCTTGGAGGTGTATGTTTAAATGTGGGATGTATCCCATCCAAATCCTTGCTCAAAAATGCAGAAGTAGCCCACACCCTGCGTGAGCGCGGCAAGGATTTTGGCTTCTCCTTCGACAACCTCAAACTGGATTACAGCATGGCCTTCAAACGATCACGCCAAAATTCCGATCGCCTCGTAAAAGGCATTGGTTTCTTAATGAAGAAAAATAATATTACTGTCTTCATGGGTTCAGCAACCTTCAAATCAAAAGATACACTTGCCTTTGCTGGAAATGATGGGAAAAACCTTGAACTCAAGGCAAAAAATATCATTATCGCTACAGGCGCGAGCGCTGCCAGTCTGCCAAATATCACAATAGATGGAAAAAAGATCGTTACCTACACGGAAGCCATTATGCAAGATACCCTTCCCGCTTCGGCGGTCATTGTGGGCGCAGGAGCTATCGGCGTGGAATTTGCAACCATTTGGAATTCCTATGGCGTGGATGTGACCATTGTTGAATTGCTCCCTCGCGTACTGCCGCGCGAAGATGAAGAAGTCAGCAAGGAATTAACGAAGGAATTAACAAAAAGTGGAATCAAGATCAAGACAGGTGTGAAATTCGAGAGTATTGCCGTCTCTGGTGCAAAGGTAAAAGTAAAACTCCCAGACGAAACTCTCGAAGTGGACCAGGCGTTGATCGCTACCTCGTTTACGCCGAACAGCAAAGGGCTTGGGCTTGAGGCGGCAGGAGTCAAAATCAGCGACCGTGGCTTTATCGAGATCAACGAAAAGATGCAAACCAATATTCCAAATATTTGGGCAATTGGCGATGTAACAGGTAAATTGATGCTTGCCCACGTCGGTTCCGCGATGGGCATCATCTGTGCGGAGAATATTGCAGGTCACGAAACCACCACACTTAATTACGACATGATGCCGCGCGCCACCTATTGTCAACCACAAGTTGCATCATTTGGATATACTGAAGCACAGGCAAAAGAGAAGGGATATAACATCAAAGTTGGCCGCTTCCCCTTCCAGGCAAATGGCAAGGCGTTGGGGCTTGGCGATTACGCTGGCTTTGTCAAGATCGTAATGGATGAAAAATACGGCGAAATTCTTGGCGCACACATGATCGGCCCCGAAGTGACCGAATTACTCCCCGAACTCACACTTGCACAAATGATGGAATTAACCCCGCACGAGATCGCAAGAAATGTCCATGCTCACCCAACGCTTTCCGAGACCTTGATGGAAGCAGCGCATGGTGCGGATGGAACTCCAATACATATCTAGAAAACAAATTAAAACAGCCCCGAAAATATTTTCGGGGCTGTTTTAATTTGAAGAGCAAATGTACCTTATATGCAACGAATTATTTGACGTTTTTACAATATAATTCAAGGAAATCACACTTGTGTAGCACATGTCTTGACGCTTTAAAGGTCATGTGCTACCATGGCACGTTGAATATTTTGAACGAGGAGAAACTATGAGTAACAAACGACGCGGCATGTTAGCAATTTTCATTCTGGTGATATCGGCCTTACTGATGTCTGCCTGCAAACAATCATTATCTTCGGTACCCGCCGCAACACCGACTTTGCTTCCGCCTGAATTGTTCGTTTCCCCACTTCCTTCTGCTGCCAACCCAATGGACCAGATCGCAGAGTTTGCCAAGCAAACCTCTGTAGCCCAAACCACTGTGGCAAATGGCGGCACACCTATTGCACAAGTTCTAACACCTGCTGGCACACTAATCACCCCGCAACCAGGTGTTACAGCAACACCCACGGTAGGCGTACCCAGCACGCCGACAAATGCAGTAGCTACAACGGCGGTTCCAGCACTTACCACTCCAAGTGTACCTAATGTGACAGCTGTTCCTGCTGGCGTACGCCCGGCAACCTACATCCTACAATCTGGTGAATTTCCATATTGTATTGCCCGCCGCTTCAATGTAAACCCAGATGACTTGTTGAGCTTAAGTGGTCTTACCAGTCCAGACCTATATTCCGTGGGCGATAGATTAACAATCCCACAAAGCGGAGCATTCCCTGGAACCCGTGCTCTGGCAACTCACCCCACCACATACACAGTTGCATCTGGTGATGAAACCGTGTACAGCATTGCTTGTAAATTTGGTGATGTTGACCCTGGAGCGATCGCTTCTGCAAATGGAATTTCAGCCTCATCAGTTTTGAGCGCTGGGCAGGCATTGAAAATACCCTAATTTGAAATCAAAAAGCCCAGGCAAATGCTTGGGCTTTTTTTATAAGGAGACCCATCATGCCATTTGAATTACTTCATTCAGAAATATTACTCAAAGGCCGTGCTTTCTTAATTCGCCGGGATACACTAAAAACACCCGATGGAAAAGAAACCAAATTTGACATTATCGAACATGGCGGTTCGGTCATTATCGTTCCACTAGACAAAGATGGCAATTTACTTTTTGTGCGTCAATATCGTCACGCTGCAGGCATGGACTTGCTCGAGCTGCCTGCTGGCACCTTGGAACAAGGTGAAGATCCAGCAGTGTGTGCGGCGCGCGAGATCCGCGAAGAGACAGGGTTCGCCGCAGATAAGATCGAGAAAATCGGGGATTTTTATCTCGCGCCTGGATATTCAACAGAGTTCATGCATGTCTATCTGGCACAGGAATTGAGACATGATCCGCTCGAAGCGGATGCGGATGAATTTCTCAGTGTGGAAAAAATTCCTTTCGCAGAGGCAATTCAAATGGCCGAAAGAGGCGAGATGCCCGATGCCAAGTCGCTGGCCGCGTTGTTATTGGCAAAGTCTCATATAAATCCAAAATAATATGTTTATTCTCATCGCAGGTCCCTATCGTTCAGGCACAAATGATGATCCAGAAAAGATTGCCACAAATGTTCATTTGATGGAATCTTTTGCCCTGCCCATTTTTCGCATGGGACATATTCCAGTGCTCGGTGAATGGTTCGCGCTTCCATTGGTTCATCTGGCGGGTTCAAAGAAAATCGGAGATGAACCTTTCAATGAAATCTTTCACCCAATCGCAGAGCGGCTTTTGGAAAAATGTGATGCCGTCTTTAGGGTGGGAGGAGCTTCACAAGGCGCAGACTTAATGGTTGAGATAGCACGCAAGCGAAACCTGCAAGTATATTTTGTACTGGATGAAATTCCAACTGCAAAATAATCGAAATTCGTTTCAAAACAGACAGACGGCAGAATAATCTGCCGTCTGTCTGTTTAATTCCACAATTATTATCCAATATATGACAACTCTCAGGCAGATTCGGGTCATTTATAACTAATCAATGCGCTCTGGCAGGGATAAACTTGTAACTTGAAGATAATCCCAGGTTAATTAACCTGCTTTCAAAGGAGCAACAATGAAACGACCCGTAGTAACGATTGATGGCAATGAAGCCACAGCCTCGGTCGCGCATCGCCTAAGTGAAGTGATTGCCATTTACCCAATCACCCCATCCTCGGCCATGGGCGAGTTCGCAGACGAATGGACCTCAAAGGGCAAGAAGAATCTTTGGGGCACAGTTCCCGCAGTGATCGAAATGCAATCTGAGGGCGGCGCCGCTGGCGCAGTGCATGGCGCGCTACAAACAGGCGCGCTGACCACCACGTTCACAGCCTCGCAAGGTTTATTGTTAATGATCCCCAACATGTACAAGATCGCAGGTGAACTCACCAGCACGGTCTTCCATGTTGCGGCACGTTCGCTTGCGGCGCAAGGCCTGTCTATTTTCGGCGATCATCAAGATGTGATGGCCGTTCGTCAAACGGGCTGGGCATTGCTCAGTTCCACTTCGGTACAGGAAGCGCACGATTTCGCCGCCATCGCGCAGACATCCACGCTCAAGAGCCGCATTCCTTTCATTCATTTTTTTGATGGATTTAGAACTTCGCACGAAGTAGCCAAGATATTCCAAATTACAGATGAAGAACTGCGCTCCCTTCTGGACGAGGACCTGGTGCGTGCTCATCGAGCAAGAGGACTCACGCCTGAGCATCCTGTCTTGCGCGGAACTGCCCAGAATCCAGATGTATATTTCCAAGCACGTGAGACGGTCAATCCGTTCTACGCCGCCACTCCTGGCATCGTTCAGGAAATGATGGATGCATTTGCCAAAGTCACTGGCCGTCATTACAACTTGTTTGATTATGTCGGTCATCCTGATGCCGAACGCGTGGTGATCATCATGGGCTCAGGCGCAGATACCGCCGAAGCGACAGTCAACTATCTCGTGGAAAAAGGTGAGAAGGTTGGCTTATTGAAAGTCCGCTTGTATCGTCCATTCTCAATAAATTACTTCATTAAAGCATTACCTAAATCGGTGAAAAGTGTTGTTGTCCTCGACCGCACCAAGGAACCTGGTTCGATGGGCGAACCGCTTTATCTTGATATCGTCAATGCGTTGTCTGAAGGTAAGCGAGCAGATATCAAAGTGATTGGCGGACGTTACGGCCTTTCATCCAAAGAATTTACTCCCGCCATGTTGAAAGCGACATTGGATGAATTGAAGAAACCTGAACCCAAGAATCATTTCACTGTCGGTATTAACGATGATGTCTCTCACACCAGCCTTGATGTGGATAATTCCTTCTCCATTGAACATGCTGAAACCGTGCGCTGTGTATTCTTCGGCCTTGGCTCAGATGGCACAGTGGGCGCGAACAAGAACTCGATCAAGATCATCGGCGAAGAAACAGAGAATTTCGCACAAGGCTATTTTGTTTACGACTCAAAGAAATCAGGCCAGATGACCATCTCGCACCTGCGCTTTGGGCCAAAGGTGATTCAAGCCCCTTATCTGATCGAAGCGAATCAGGCCAACTTTGTAGCTTGTCACCAATTCAACTTCCTCGAACGCTATGATATTCTAAAATATGCAAAAGAAGGCGCGGTATTCCTACTCAACAGCATGTCTGATAAAGACGAAGTCTGGGATACATTACAAAGTGAAGTTCAATCCGCGATTATTGCGAAGAAACTCAAGTTCTATGTCATCAACGGCTATGATGTAGCCGAACAAACAGGCATGGGACAACGCGTCAACACCATCATGCAGACGGCGTTCTTCGCCATCTCTGGTGTGCTTCCACGCGAACAGGCGATTGAAGAGATTAAACATGCCATTGAGAAAACTTATGGCAAACGCGGTGAAGCGGTAGTTAAGAAAAACTTCGAAGCTGTAGATGCAACCATCGCGAATCTGCATGAGGTCAAAGTTCCAGCGGCGGTAAGCTCGAAGATGACACGCAGGTCCGCGGTCCCGAATGATGCGCCTGATTTCGTCCGCAATGTGCTTGGGCCGATGATCAGTTTCAATGGGGATGATCTACCCGTATCCGCAATGCCTATAGATGGGACATATCCGCTAGGCACGACACAATGGGAAAAACGTAATCTTGCATTGGAAATTCCAGTGTGGGAAGAAGATCTGTGTATTCAATGCGGCAAGTGCGTAATGGTTTGTCCGCACGCGGTCATCCGCCATAAAGTGTATGATAAAAAACTGCTGGCCGATGCACCTGAGACCTTCAAACACATGCCATCAAAATTCAAGGAATTTTCGACAGGCATGGCTTACACGCTTCAAGTTGCAGTTGAAGATTGCACGGGTTGTACCTTATGCGTGGAAGTTTGCCCTGTGAAAGATAAAAGTGCGGTGGGACGCAAGGCGATCAACATGGCGCCGCAACCTGCCTTACGCGAAGCAGAAGTTAAGAACTGGGATTTCTTTATGAACATCCCAGATATGGATAGAAAATTATTCAATCCGTCCACGATCAAGAACTCGCAATTACTGCGCCCATTGTTTGAATTTAGCGGCGCGTGCGCGGGATGCGGTGAAACGCCTTATGTGAAATTGGTCTCGCAGCTTTTCGGTGACCGCTCCGTGATCGCGAATGCAACGGGCTGCTCCTCCATCTATGGCGGCAACCTCCCCACCACCCCATGGGCTGTAGATGCGAAAGGACGCGGACCTGCATGGTCAAATTCGCTGTTCGAAGATAACGCTGAGTTTGGTTTGGGAATGCGCTTAACAATCGACAAGCAAACTGAGTATGCGATTGAATTGGTGAAACTCTTTGAAAAAGAATTAAGCCTTGATCTGGTAAATGCGCTGGTCAATGCAGATCAAAGCGACGAAGCAGGTGTTCAAGCACAACGCGAACGCGTAGTAGATTTGAAGAACAAACTCGCGAAATCCACCGATAGCCGCGCAAAAGATTTGATCAGCCTCGCAGATAATCTGGTCAAGAAATCGGTGTGGATCATCGGCGGCGACGGTTGGGCATACGACATTGGCTATGGCGGCTTGGATCATGTAATGGCTTCGGGCCGCAATGTGAACATCCTTGTTTTGGATACCGAAGTGTATTCAAACACAGGCGGACAGGCTAGTAAGTCCACGCCGCGTGCGGCAGTTGCGAAATTCGCCATGGGCGGCAAGGGATTGCCAAAGAAAGACCTCGGCTTGATTGCGATGTCTTACGGCTATGTTTATGTGGCGCGGGTTGCCATGGGCGCGAACGATCAACAGACTCTGCGCGCATTGATCGAAGCAGAATCTTATGATGGCCCATCTCTCGTCATTGCCTACAGTCCGTGTATCGCACATGGCTATGATATGGCTCGCAGCCTTGATCAGACAAAATTGGCGGTGGCATCTGGTCACTGGCCGATGTATCGGTACGATCCGCGTCTCGTCGAAGAAGGCAAGAATCCATTGATCATTGAATCCAAAGAGCCAAGCATTCCGATCTCGCAATATGCATACAATGAAACGCGCTATAAGATGCTCACTCAAATCGATGAAGTCCGTGCTGAAGAATTGATGAAAGAAGCGCAACAAGACGCAAAATCACGTTGGACCCTGTATCAACAAATGGCCTCCATGCATTACGGAAATGGAAACAGCAACGAGGAGAAAAAATCATGATCAATCTAACTACGACCTATCTTGGCCTGACCCTCAAGAATCCACTCGTGGCTTCAGCCTCTCCCATCTCAAAAAATATAGACAAGGCGCGCAAACTGGAAGAAGCGGGCATTTCAGCCATCGTGATGTATTCGCTCTTTGAAGAGCAAATCATCCACGAAAGCCTTGAGCTCGATCACTATCTCACCCGTGGAACTGACTCGTTTGCCGAGGCAATGACTTATTTGCCTGATGGCGGCATGTATTCTGTTGGACCCGAAAGATACTTAAATCAAGTGGCTGGGTTGAAGAAAGCGCTGAGCATCCCCGTCATCGGAAGTTTGAACGGCGTCTCCAAAGGCGGCTGGACAAATTACGCAAAACAAATCCAGGATGCTGGTGCAGATGCCTTGGAATTGAATCTGTATTACATCCCAACCGATCTTGACCTCACAGCTCAGGAACTTGAAAACGCGCAAGTTGAATTAGTGGCACAGGTAAAATCTGCGATTTCCATTCCGCTCGCCGTGAAATTGAGTCCATATATTACAGCTCTGCCAAACTTTGCCCGCAGAATTGTCGAAGCTGGCGCAAACGGGCTGGTACTATTCAACCGCTTCTACCAACCAGATTTCGACTTGGATGAACTGGAAATCGTTCACAACCTTGACCTGAGCACCTCGGCGGACTTACGCCTGCCATTGCGCTGGATCTCGATCCTGCATGGAAAAGTCAACGCCGATTTTGCGTTGACAAGCGGCGTGCATACCGCTAACGATGTACTCAAATCCATGATGGCAGGCGCAAAGGTCGCCATGATGGCATCCAACCTCCTGCATAATGGCACCGAAGTCATCCCGTCCATATTGACCGAGCTGGAAACCTGGATGAAAGAACGCGAATACCTGTCGATTAAACAAATGCAGGGAAGCATGAGTCAAAAATCTGTGAAAGAGCCTGCGGCCTTCGAACGGGCAAATTATATGAAAGTCCTGAATTCATTCAGAGACATGGTCTAAACAAAAAAGTCCTCCGCAAAACGGAGGACTTTTTATAAGTTCAAATCAGAAATCAACTTTCAACAGGAGCAGAGGCATTCTTGCGTTGTCGGAACGTAATACGGGCGCGCGTCAGATCGTAAGGTGACATTTCCATGGCGACGCGGTCTCCCAATAAAATACGAATATAGTGTTTTCGCATTTTACCCGAGAGGTAAGCAAGCACTTCATGCCCGTTATCAAGTTTCACACGGAACTGAGTCCCTGGTAGGGCCTCAATTACCAATCCATCAACTTTGATTTTGCCCTCTTCCTTTGTCATACACGCCTCTAATTTATTCTGTATCTTTAATAGAACGTCGCTTCATACGTCGAATAGCTTTCTTCTTATCCATACGGCGCTGTTCACTCTTCGAGACGAACCAGCGCTTGTCACGAATCGTACTCAATATCCCGCTCTTAACAACCTTCTTACGAAAGCGTTTAAGCAAAGAATCCTGAGACTCACCGTTACGTAAATGTACTGAACCCAATGAAATCACCTACTTTCTGTATAAAAAATCGACCGTCACATGGAATCGGCCGAGGAACTACAGAACACATGAAACGAACTCAATGCCTACGATCAAAAAACACGCTTCACGCTCCTCGTTACATAGAAAAGCCCATGCCGAAACCGCAACCGGCATTATACACGATACATGAATAGGTGAAAAGATAGTATTTGGGAATCTTGTATGCCTGAATATCACTACTTAAAGGATTATCATTGGCTAACAATTTGTCCATTCCTATTACAATCGGATCAAACTTAACTGCAGTCTGCAGCACATTCCAAACAATCCTCCGCCCGTCTACATTCAGCAACAAAAAAGCCCTCCGCTTTCGCAGAGGGCTCGCTAAAATACAAAGCCTGAAATCTAACTGTTACTAATATTAACAGGCGCATTCTTACGTTGACGAAAAGTAATTCGGGCGCGGGTCAAATCGTATGGAGACATCTCCATGGCCACGCGGTCACCTAACAAAATGCGGATATAATGCTTGCGCATCTTGCCCGCAAGATAGGCCAGTACCTCATGTCCATTATCAAGCCGTACTCGGAACTGTGTCCCAGGCAACGCCTCAATCACAAGACCATCCACTTTAATTTTGCCTTCTTCTTTTGTCATACTTGCCTCTTAATCGATCCTATTCAGTATCCTTAAAGGAACGTTTTTTCATGCGTCGAATTGCTTTTTTCTTGTCCATTCGACGCTGTTCACTTTTGGAGACGAACCAACGCTTATTGCGAATGGTGCTTAAAATTCCGCTCTTTACTATCTTTTTGCGAAAGCGCTTGAGCAAGGAGTCTTGAGACTCACCATTGCGTAGATTTACTGAAGCCAATGAAATCACCTACTTTCTGCATATAATAATCGAAAAATTCGCTGATTCAATTATATCGGCGAATGACTTTACAAATAAGACCAGAAGCCAATCATTTGATGTTTAATCAATTCTGAAATTGCAAATGAGTGTATATACAACACACGCGCGGATGAAAAACCCCGCGCGTGTTATGTTAAAAAGAAAAGCCCCTTGGCAATGACCTACTCTCCCGGGAGGTCGCCCTCCAAGTACCATCGGCGCTGACGTGCTTAACTACCGGGTTCGGTATGGGACCGGGTGTACCCACGTCGCTCAAATCACCAAGGGACAATTTCACAATGTTGTCCTGAATAGCAAAATAATGATGTTTTATATGAAAAGTACCAAATTCTCCGCATCACATAAAGGAAGCCCTCGACCATTAGTACAGCTTAGCTTAACACATTACTGTGCTTACACATACTGCCTATTAACCAGATAGTCTATCTGGGGTCTTACACCCTTACGGGTCACAGGGATCTAATCTTAGGGCGAGTTTCCCACTTAGATGCTTTCAGCGGTTATCTCTGCCAGACATGGCTACCCAGCGATGCTCCTGGCGGAACAACTGGCACACTAGAGGTCTGTCCACTCCGGTCCTCTCGTACTAGGAGCAGCTCCCTTCAA
>JAYVUA010000052.1:0-23027 GCA_043788255.1 Anaerolineales bacterium
TGTGGCGGTATGGGCTGCACCATCATAGACCACGTTATAGGGTGTCACCACGATAACTGGATCTGCTTTCGTTATTTGATCGTTCACTGTGCCGCTGGCATTGTTGTAGTTGCCAGTCACATCTGTGAATGTCCACGCATCTCCTGTATAGGTGCCGACATTTGTATGAGTCGTGCCGCTTAGATCAAGTCCGCTCAATAGTTCACCCAACACACCCGTGGCTGTACCTGTGGCGGTATGGGCTGCACCATCGTAGATAACATTGTAAGGCGTGACTACAATGGTTGCATTAGCCTTGGTAACTGTTTGTAAAACAGAATTACTACTTACATTAAAGCTGATACTACCTCCATAGGAGGCTGTAATCGTATGTGGGCCTGCAGAGAGGAGATTTGTGCTGAAAGTGGTTACGCCGCTTGCATTAAGAATTCCAGTTCCAAGAACAGTCGCTCCCTCAGTAAAGGTCACGACACCAGATGGAATACCAGCACCCGGTGCCACTGCTACAACTGTCGCAGTAAAAGTGACTGTTTGACCATATATAGATGGATTAAGGTCAGACACAATGCTTGTGGTTGTATTTGCCTTGTTGACCACCTGATTCAGGATAGATGATGTACTGGTCTGGTAATTAGGTGGATTCCCAAGATAAACAGCAGTGATTGGGTGAGACCCAACAGCTAATGCAGTGGTTGAGAAAGTTGCTTGTGCTGACCCATTAAGTACTCCGCTGCCGATAATAATTCCATTATCCAGAAAGTTTACCGTGCCTACAGGTGTGGCGCCACCCGGTGCAACCGCTGCAACGGTTGCGGTGAAGGTCACTGACTGACCAAATACAGATGGATTGACAGAAGAGGCCAAAGTTGTAGTAGTGTTGGTGTTAATTACCCATGTATAAGATGCTGGGGTGGGGTCGATATTGTTATCTGCATCAATTGCTCGCACCTGGAAGGTATGAGAGCCATCAGCCAATGGCCCGGCATAAGTAAGTCCACTGGTGCAGGCTGTAAAAACGCCAGCATCAAGCTTGCACTCATATGTAAGTGATGCTGTGGGTGTAACAGTGTCGGTGCCTGTAAAGGTAAATGTGGCAGATGTCAGGGCAGTTGGATTCGTCGGGGTTGTTAGAATCGTGGTGTCAGGAGGATTGTATTCAACTTCATAGGCACCAATATCACATACGTCCGCCACTGTACGAGGACGAGTAACACCGCGTTGATCTGTAGCAGCACAAGCATTCACACCTGCATTGGTTCCAGCACTCACAGCAGGATTGGTTGCAAATGGTGGCAAAAGCTTCATGGTCTGGGTTGGACCACCATTATTGGCCAATGCTCCCAATGGAATAGAAGCAGGCGATGGCATTGCGCCACAAGAATTGGGAACGGTTCCTCCAGACTGTAAGTTGGTTGCTGCATTGACAAAACTGCCGCCAGCCGTAGCGGAGCAGTTGCTGGTATTGCTGGTGGTAATAATCGTGTTGCGGAGGGTAACAATTGCGCCTGTGTTGATATTTCCACCATTACTTGTAGCATTATTACTGGAAAAAGTGGCGTTGTTGATCGTCACAGCGCCGTTTGCACGTAGAGCGCCACCTGCGGTTGCTGCTCCCGTTACACTATTCCCAAAGAAGGTGCTGTTTGTGATCGTGCCGATGCTCATCAAGATCGCGCCGCCAGAGAAGCCGGCACCAGTAGTGGAGTTTCCAGAAAATGTGCTACCACTGATCGCAGCACCATTTTGAGTAGTATAGATACCTCCGCCGCTTCGTATAGAGATGTTTGATATAAATGTACTATTGGTTACAGTAAAGGTGCCATTGCCCTGGCGAATGGCGCCACCCTCGCGTGTGCTTGTATTTCCAGTAAATGTACTACCGCTAATTGAAACGTTTCCTTGATTCGAATAGATTGCCCCGCCGCCATTACCGCCAGCGCCATTTACAATATTGGTGGAAAACGTATTGTTTGTAATCGTGATATTTCCAGAATCGTTGCTTATTGCGCCACCCTGCCCGCCGTTAGCTGTATTGTTGGAAAAAGTTACATTGGGTAAGGTAAGGCCCCCATTATTTTCGTTGAAAATTGCCCCACCATTTCCAGTTGCCGTATTGATAGAAAATGTTGCGCCTGTCACAACAATTATGTTTCCATCGCCTGCATTCATCAGGCCGCCGCCCCTTCCTGTTGTAGTATTATTGGAAATATTCACTGTTGTAAGTGTAATATTGCTACCCCCATCTTTAAAGATGCCACCGCCATCCTCGGTTGCAGTATTGAAGTTAATAAAGGAATTGGTGATTGAAAATGTTCCATCACAATCACAAAAAATACCGCCGCCATCTCCTCCTCCGGTGGCTTTATTGTTTGTGATTACCACACTGGTGAGTGTAAGCGCGCCATTTCCTTCATTTCGAATGCCACCACCGTCACCATTGATATTGCCGTTTGAAATAGTTACACCAGTAATGCTCAATCCGGTATCTTCCTGCATATCAATAATGCGATCTGCCCAAACTGGTGCTGTGTTTCCAGTGATAATCGTTGAGCCGCTGCCTGCACCTATGATTGTTATATCAATTGCAGCCCCACCATTATTTGCAATGTCAAGATCGCCAAGGTTTCCAGCTCCGGCCAAGGTCAAGATATAGGTGCCAGCTGGCAATGTGATTGTGTCTGCCCCGGCAGCCGCATTCGCTGCGACAATCGCCTCACGCAAGGAGCAATCTGCATTACAAACGCCATCATTGGTATCTGCTGCTTTAGTTACCGTGAAGGTGGCAGCATATGCTGGGTTTACTGGCATTGCCCCCAACAAAAGCGTTGTGACAATAACAACTGTGAAAAATCTATAAATAAGAGCTTTATAAGAAAAGATCATATTTTCCTCCAAATCTATTCCTAAACATAATAATGAAAAATAGTGGCTTACTTACTCATGCTGTGTAAGGCGCTTAATAATTTCAGTCAAAATCTTATTTTGTAAGTAAGGTACCGGTTGCAACTTTTAAAACAAAGGCGGCCTTGCGTAAATTGCTTAAGTACATATCGTTATCGCTAAACTCATCAAAGTTTTCGTGCTCACCGCGCCAGATTTTTGCTGCGGTGGGTTCGCTGCATCCGCGCTTACGCATCTCCCCAATAAATTCATCGTAAGTCATGTTAATTCTTTCGGCCAACTCTTGTATTCTGCTAGTCATTATGCATCTCCTATTGTATTTTTCTATCGGCAACAAAATCCAGCGATTCGTGGATTTAAAAATATATTTAAATCCGTATGTAAAAAATATTGCAAAACCTTTACTGCTAAATATTTAGTCTGAGTTTGCAATACTGTAAGGCAGTACGGGTAATTCTAATGTGATTAGCCCAATAGTCAATGGAAAAATGAGTGATTCGTGTCAAAAAACCGTTATTAAGCCCATTTTCGTATGCTTCATTCACTTATTAATGCAATTTTGATAAGAAGTTTGCAAAGTAATTTTATTTCCACATAAAAATTGATATTCAAATCATCATTCTTTTGCAAACTTTTTACAGCCTGCCTGAGAATCACCCGAATCACTTATCAATAATAAAAGGCAAGTTCTCGAAAATGAAAAGCAAAAACATGGTACTTCATGCTAAACTTGAAATAGAAAATATCCGATAAATGGCAAACCTGTTGAAAAGCAGGGACGCAAAGTCACGGGTCTACCGTTGTGAATTCACAACCAGGACAGCCAGACCGCCGAAGATCACATCAATGTGTTTCAACTGCGGGTCTGGTTTTGTTAACCAGACCCGCAGTTTTTTGAACTTTATAAAACAATTCGTACCGACAAGGCAAATCCATTCGAAAGTTGGAGGCGCAAAACCATGGGTCTACAGCTGTGCTTTACACAGCCATGATCGCCAGGTCACCGAAAACGAGCAATCAAGATTCAAAACGTTTTACAAACGCGAAAGATCCGGATGCTCATACCAAGGAGTTTCATATGACATCCATAAATCAGTCCGCGCAGTTAAAAAACAAAGTGTTTGCAAGCATACTGATGTGCATCCTGTTTTTCACATTCTCGCTCCCTACTCAAGCTTCTGCAAAAGAAAATCAAGATACTCTCCCCAGCCTGAATGCTTTCATTGAAACCGTTAAAGACGGCGAAGCAAACACATTACGCGGCGTATATATCCCTAACGTCATGGCCTACCCGATTGTGCAACAACCTTATGGAAACCCCGGCTTTGTCTCCACCACTGAGTCTGTAGTTACACAATTCAGCATCGCATCTGAGGTGGGGAATGTAGGTCTGCTTGCACATAATCATCTTGCAGGCATATCATTCACAGGCATAAAACATGGTGACCAGATCATCCTCATCTATGGCGATGGTCACACTGAAATCTTCCTGGTTGAAGTCATTCAACAATACCAAGCCTTGAGCCCTTTAAGCCCATACAGCCAATTTAAAGACCTTGAAACCCAATCCACCCTCACAGCAGAAGAACTCTTCAGAACAGTCTACCGCGGAGAATACCACCTGACTTTACAAACCTGCATTGAAAAAGATGGCGACCTAAGCTGGGGAAGGTTATTTGTCATAGCAAAGCCAATCGCAAATAAAAGTTTCAACCTGGTAAGCACGAAAAACATATAAGTCTATTTGTTATAAGGAATCCATAAATCAAAAAGCTGGGTATGGCTTGTGCCATCCCAGCTTTTTGATTTATGGAACAGTTTTACTCTTCTGAACCCACGCTGATCAAAACAGCACGTACCATACGGCGATACAAGTATTTTTGACTTTGTTCCTTGTAGTCTTCACAGGTAACCAATGTAATCCAGGATTTCTCTTCATGTTTGAAAACAGAAGCTTTATTGGATGATGAGATCAACTTACTTTCGCGTATCTCGTAGATATAAACCTGCCCAAACGCATGAATTTTGATCTGGTCTCCATATTTCAATTGCTTCAATTCAGCAAAAGGCCCGGGCTTATTCATGGCATCCCAAACATGGCCGGTGATGACAGAGTTTCCATCCCAGGTTGGGAATGCAGATCCATTAAGCCAGCCTGCATCCTTACCCAACCAACTAACGTCCCAACTTTCTGTGCTTGCTGGAACTCCAACAATTGTCATCTTTTTTATCTTCAAAGCAGGAATCTCAAGCCACAAGTCTGAATAGGAGGCATAAGCGAGATTAGCGGGTTGAGATGGAAGTTTCGTCACTTTACCCATTGGGAAACCAGTGATGGGCAATTGCGTAATAGTAGACAATGTGTTCCGTCCTGCACTCGGTTCATCATTTATTACGTTAAAGTTTCGACGGAAATCCAGAAGGGTCAGGCCGATTCTATTTAATTCATTACCAACCGAGTCTGTGATGGATGTTGTACCGCAGACATACAGGCGATAGTCACCACTAGTAAGCCAGTTTCCATTATTGACATTCAGGGTGGAAACAAACGGACCGCTTCCACCATTGTTATTATAAGAAGCTGAGTTGACAACAATCTTGGAGTCGTTGCCGCCATTGGGATTAATGCCAGTAGCGCAGGTGGTTAAGGTGGGAGTGTCATCGAAGCCGTTACCATTGTCATTCACAAGCATGTAATTACTAACATTGGTAGCGCTGCTTAACGTAACATCTTCTGTAAAGCTGACTGTGATTTGGGCGACGCCAACTTTTACAACTTCGAATTCAGAAAGAATCCCATCGCCGGTATCTTGATTCGTGTTAACACCATTCGTTACAACTTTGGGTGCAGTATTATCAACCTTGAATGTAGCAGAGGGGCCAACTGCAGGGTTGACGTTGGGGGTAGGCAATGCACTATCTGCGGCAACACCTGCTGCAATCGAGATCCCTATGGTGCCATCACCAGAAATTGCACTAATCGTAACGGTTGGGTTATTGGTTGAGCCATTGGTGACATTAATCGTGCCAGCTGCGGTGCCGGTTGTGTTTAGAGACACATCGCCATTCGTTAAGTTGACTGTGCTGGCGAAAAAGACCGCGACGGGAAAATCCACCGGTCCGCTGGAGGTAATCGCAAGACTTGGGGCACCTATCGTTACTGATGGACCAGATTTAATAATTGTATATATCTGGCCTGTAAAAGTGCTTGTACTAAGTGCGTTTCCAATCAGATCTGCGATACCTGTGCCATTAATTAAATTTAAACCAATCGTGCCATCACCCGTCCCAGTATTGACTGTGACCGTACGAGTTGTCCCAGGCCCGGCACTTACACTGGTAATCGAAGCACCACTAATCGCGCCTGTGGTTACCAGTGAGAAATTAGAAGCAGAGCCACCAGTTACTGACTCAGAGAATGTAACTGTAAAATCTACAGAAGCCAGATTAGATGGATTGCCATTTCCTCGATCTATCGAGGAAACTGTAGGGGCATTTGCATCGACGGTATGCGCCGCACCTGCTGACGTACTAGTATTGAAGTTGGCATCGCCAGCATAGGTAGCTGTCAATGTTCGTGCCCCATTCGTTGTAAGGATGATATTGCATTGACCTGCTGCAATACTGGCAGTACAACTATCTACGCCATCGCTTACTGTTACATTTCCAGTAGGAATGCCGCTTCCAGGTGCATTTACAGCCACAGCATACTGAACTGTCACAGCCTGACCGCCAGCTGATGGGTCGGGTGTGTCACTCGTTATACTGGTTGTAGTATTCGCAAGATTGACAGTATGTGCAGTGGAGGGTGCAGATGCACTCCCGTTGAAGTTCGTATCACCTACATAAGTAGCAGTAAGTAATTTTGCACCTAACGCAGTAAAGGTGATCGAACAAGTTCCGGTTGCAACAGTGGCAGTGCAACTTTGCGTACCATCTGAGACCGTTACATTGCTGGTAGGGGTTGTTGGTGCCCCACCTGTGACAGTAAAGTTAATGGCTACCGGTTCGCCAACTACAGAGGGATCTGGTGTATCACTGGTAATCGCCGTTGTTGTATTGGCTTTATTGATCGTAATGGAAAAGGCTTGGGAAGCATTAGGCAGGACGCCATTAGCAGCTGTAACAGTACCAGAATAAGTACCTGCTGTTGGAGGTGTTCCAGAAAGCACGCCAGCAACTAAGGTAAGTCCGGGGGGGAGGCTGCCAACAGTAACTGAATAGGTAATCGGCGTTGTGCCTGTGGCAGTATAGGTATGTGAATAAGCACTATTCACCGTTCCGCCTGCCGGGGCAAGGCTTGTAAACGTAGGTGGCACCGCAGCCGGTAAGCTCATGGCCGATATGGCATATCGAATAACTCCTGCAGGAGTTATCGCAGATGTTGCCGCATTATCTGTAACATTTGCAACAGGCACTGTGCGGCTGACTACCTCATCTATCCATGCAATACCAGTACCTGCTGGATTTGTCCCTGTATTACTTCCAGCTGTAGCCCAGTTTGCATTCAGCGTATAGGCGGGAATTGTCACGCTGGTGGCATCATAAACACCTGATATATATATAGCCTGCTGACCAGCATTTACTGCCATTGCAGCACTTAATTGCGCGGGGCCACTGCCGCTAACATTAATTAAATTATTTCCTGTCGCATAAGGAAGCGATTGATCAACTCCCGCGTACACAGCAGACCAAACGGTCATATTAACTATTGCACCTGCCATTGTTACATTTAGAGGGCGGGCTGTATTATCCATGACCGCATTCTCTTTTAGGTAATATAGCCAAGTATGCATACGACCAGAAGTTAAACCATTTCCTGTTGCTTTTGTTAATGTAACGCCGCCATAGGTAATAACTGTTGGATCTCCGTTTACATCTCCTACAATTTGAGAAGATGCACTAGCAGTAACAATTCCAACAACCAGTACACGGTTGGAACCATTCAGTATGGTTCTGTTGATACCGGTGGCTGTCCCAGAGGCTTGATCGTATGCTTTAGCCCAAGGGACCAAAACACTCGTTGCCGCAAATGCCGGCGAGACCGGCATTCCAGCCAACACCAACATCACCATCGTAAAAGCCGCAAAAAATTTAGAGACTAATTGTTTGTTCATGATTATTTCCTCTTTTCTCATATTGAAGTAGGGAACCAGTCGAAGTTCTTAATACAAAAGCTGCCTTACGCAAATTGCTTAAATTTATATCGTTATCTTTAAAGTCTACATATTCCTCATATGCACCACGCCAGATCTTTAATACAGTTTGCTCGCTGGCCCCTCTTTTACGCATTTCTCCAACAAAATCTTCGTATGACATATCATTTATTTTTGCTAATTCCTGAACTCTGTTTTTCATATATATCTCCTTATCGCTAGGTGTTGAACGTTCAGATGAGCATTTTTCATGCTCATAGTTTTTCTAACTAGATTTGTAAATAGGATTATTTTTATAATTAAAAATATATATTTGTTTCTATATATTTTTTGATTTCTAAATTTATTTAGAAATTGTAATCGAAATCCATTAAAAGTCAAGGGAAATGTCTACTGATTTTTGGTTTAAAAATGTACTTTATTTGCCCTGAATCACATGTAGCATAATTTCTATGCAACTAGGCGGGCTTTTGCGGATAAAATAGGTTCCATGTCCTCGCTTGCAGACAAACTCAAATCTCTTGGTGTAAAAGTAGGAACAGCGGATCTGACTCCGCCCAAACTTGCCAGCCAGTCTATTGACTCGGTTGTAGCTGGGGCGTTTCGCAACACCTCCCGTGGCGAGGCATTCGTTTCGGAGCAAACATTCAGCGAAGATTATCTGCATGGAAAAGTTTCCCCTCTTTCGGAATTCCCTCTTTCATTAATATCCCAATGGGCAAATGACCCGCGTATCGCCAGTCTGCCCATTTCAAAATTTGCCTTCCTTGACACAGAAACCTCAGGCATGGCAGGCGGCACAGGTACTTACGCATTTCTAGTTGGCGCCGCCAGGTTTATTGATGGAAAATTTGTATTACAGCAATTCTTTTTACGTGACCCATCTGAAGAACCTGCCATGCTGGAAGCTCTGATTGAATTTCTTGCGCCATGTGAAGCGTTGATCACCTTTAATGGCAAAGCCTTTGATGCTCCCTTATTGGTTACCCGCTATTCATTACACCGCATCCCCGTACCTTTTAAAGGATATGCACATCTTGACCTGTTGCCGCTTGCCCGCAAACTTTGGCGTGACAGACTTCCCTCACGTGCGTTGAAATATCTTGAAGAACATGTACTTGGTTTTACACGCGCTTCTGACGAAGTACCGGGCTATGAAATTCCGTGGTTATATTTCGATTATCTTCGCACAGGCGATGCGCGCCCAATGGCGGGCGTGTTTTATCACAACGCCATGGATGTAGTTGCCATGGCTGCATTACTTGCGCACGTCAGTGAGCTGCTTGCAGACCCGTACAATGGCCGCGTGGAACATGGGTTGGATTTTATTGCGCTCGGCAAATTGTTTGAAGACCTCAATCATTGGGATGAAGCCGCTCGCCTGTTCGAGCGTGGACTCGAGCTTGGGTTGGCAGAAGCAGATTTCGGCATAGCTGTGAAGCGTTTATCCATCCTGCAAAAAAAACGCGGGGATGTGAGTCAGGCTGTGAAACTGTGGGAACGGGCCGCGGAGCAGGGTCACATTTATGCACATATTGAGCTGGCAAAATATTATGAACACAAATTGCGTGATGCGCGATCTTCGCTTGAATGGGCAAGGTCTGCGCGCAAAGAAGCTGAGCGCGCCGATCTGCCGGGATATATTCGTAAGCACTGGCTCGAGGAGATCGATCACAGGCTGGCGCGTTTGGAACGGAAAGCGGGTTTATAATTATCCATTGCTTTTAACAAAGGAGAAAAAATATGGAAATTACTGTTTCACAAGAACAAGGACGCATCTCCATCTCCGTTATAAAAGTTAGCGGCCAATTGGATGGGCAGTCTTATGAGTCTTTGATCCTCAAGGCACGCGAAGTGATTGACGGCGGGATAAGAAATATTCTTCTGGATCTTAGTGAACTCACATATATATCTAGCGCGGGGTTGGTTTCATTTCACACCATAGCCCTTATGACCCGTGGTGAAGAGCTGCCTGACGCCGAGCAGGGTTGGTCCACGCTAAAATCCATGGACCGCAGCCGTGATGGAGGTTTGCAAAAAAACCTCAAGCTGCTAAATCCGCGCCCCGAGGTCGTCAGCGTTTTGGATATGGTTGGCTTCTCCGCTTTCTTTGAAATATTCACCGATAAGCAAAAAGCAATCGATTCTTTTTAATAAAAAGTTTATACAGCGATGCAGTGGTGGGCTGCATCGCTGTTGATTCATAATTCATTTACAGTTTGGAGGCTGCATGAAACGTAATGTTGGCAATATCACCATCATCGTCCTTGTCATCCTAAACATAATAATATGGCTGGTGTTTCCACCCGAGAACGATGGACGCGCGAATTTTGTGCGTCAGTATGCGGGTGAAATCATCGGCGGGACCAATATTATTTTGATGGCCTGTTCACTCTTCCTATCCACGCGCTCGAAGTGGGCCGAACCATACTTTGGCGGGCTGGATAAAATGTATCTCACCCATCGGCATACCGGCACAGCCGCATTCCTGCTGATCTTCGTGCATGTGTTGACCGTGCCCATTACAACCACAGGCTGGCGGCTTGGCAATTATCTGGCAGTCATCGCCTTCACAGGCATAGTCACTCTGGTATTACTAACACTCGCACCACGGATTCCCTTTCTCAATCGGCTTACCAGCGGCGGTTACGATACCTGGAAAAAACTCAAACGCTATATTGGCATTTTCTTTATCATTGCTTTTATCCATGCACTCACGGTTCCTAAACCGCTCAATGCGTTGATTGCCATTTCGTGGGTACAGGTGTTCTTTATCATTGGAACACTTTCCTATTTATATACAGAATTTTTCGGTAGGTTTTTCAAAAAATACCTGCCGTACAAGGTTGAGGCTATAAAGCACCCCAATAACTCACTCACCGAAGTGACTCTCCGTGCAAAGAAAGAAACCATCCAAAAATATCGTGCGGGGCAGTTCCTATTCGTGCGTTTCCCAGGTGAAAAAGTATTAAACGAGTCCCATCCTTTCACGATATCCAGCGGACCACAAGAGGACGTATTACGAGTCACGATCAAAGCCTGTGGTGATTACACTCGTCATTTGTTCGGTAATCTTCAAGAAGGCATGGACGCGATCGTTGAAGGCGCATACGGCATGTTCAACTATAAGACCGGCGGACAAAAACAGATATGGGTTGCAGGCGGAATTGGCGTTACGCCCTTCCTCTCCTTTATCCGCGATATGAATAGCGATCTGGCTCATGATGTGGATTTCTATTACACAGTCCGTCATCGCGAAGAAGCCATCTTCGTGGATGAGATCGAAGCGGCATTAAAAAAGAATCTGCGCTTGAAAGCCCACATTCGCTTTTCATCCACAGACGGTTCATTGACCATTGAAGACATTCTAAAGAATGCAGGCGGTAACATCCGCGAGCATCATGTTTACATGTGCGGCCCGCTCCCAATGGTGCAGGCTTTTGAAAAGAAATTCCTTGAAGCAGGTGTTGCCACAGGCAGTATTCATTACGAGGAATTCAACTTCAGATAAATTTTATGTTTTTTTTCTTTAGGAGAGCACAATGCAAATTTCTTTTTCAAAACAGGAAGGCCGCGTACCGGTGACCGTTATGCATCTGACAGGCAATGTGGATGCATCCAATTACACGGAAGTAATCACCAAAGCCCAGGATTTCTATGACGAAGGCGCACGTGATCTATTGATCGATCTAAGCAATGTCCCTTATGTCAGCAGCGCGGGATTGATGTCTTTTCATACCGTTGTGATGGTATTCTCGGGTCAGGCTTTACAATCCAAAGAAACTGGCCGCCCATCATTTCGTTCCATTAATTCACAGCGTGACAGTGTTGGACTCAAACATGTAAAATTGCTCAGTCCTCAAATTGCCGTTGAACAGGCGCTGGATGTAGTTGGATTAAAGCAGTTTTTAGATATTCATACGGACCTTCAAACTGCAGTCCAATCGTTTTAAGGTGAGAGCATGAAGTATCGCAGATCAGGCAAAAATATCAACACGCGCAGGCCGCTTTTTCCATTTCTACGCAAGCCTACCGGTCAATTGGTTGTTGTTTTGTTTGTTGCCTTCATTGTTTATTTGATCGCTGCGGCCGGAGGAAAGGTCGGAACAAGCTCTGCCCGTGAACTTAGCGTGGACGAGGCCTATCAAAAATATCAAACTGGTACCTTTGTCCTGGATGTGAGCTGGCCTGCTGAATGGGATGAGTATCATATACCCGGCACAACTCTCATCCCGCTTGATCAATTGTTTAATCGAATCAATGAATTACCAAAAGATAAGGAAATCCTTGTAGTAAGCCGTACTGCTGCAAGCAGTCAGCAGGCGCGCGATCTTTTAATTTCCGCTGGAATCAACGCAGTCAACATGGCTGGAAGCACAAGCGAATGGTATGCCAAGGGCTATCCGATAGAAGGCGCACCGCCACAATAAAAGACTTGCAAATAAAAATCCATTAATGGGTATAATCTTCTCTGTGCAAAAAACAACTTTTCAACGCCAGCTGCCAAGGTCAGTTATTATATTCATTGCCATTGGTATATTTCTCGCGGTCATTTTCAGCATGGTGCCTCCTGGCTTCTTTATTTGGTTGTGGGACAGATTAAATATCTTTGCGACAATTTTTCTTAGCATCTTTGTAGAAGCTATCCCCTATTTACTTCTTGGCACTCTTGCATCCGGCCTAGTGGAAGTTTTTATAGATCGCGATCAAATGAGTAAATGGATATCCCATCGGCCTGTTCCAGCTGCACTGGCAGGTGCGCTGATGGGCATGGTCTTTCCTGTTTGTGAGTGTGGCGTTATTCCTTTAACCAGGCGGCTTTTCAACAAAGGATTGCCTCTTTCTGCAGGCATTTCTTTTTTACTCGCAGCGCCTGTATTAAATCCGATTGTTGTCTTCAGTACTGCAGCAGCCTTTGGCTGGGGGCCAATGCTTGCCTGGCGAATGGGCATCAGCCTAATCATTGCCGTAGTGGTGGGACTCGTATTCTCGGTCGAGCAGGATGGGGCGAATGTACTACTTCCAGTCTTAATTCCATCACATGAACATGATCATTCACATGAAACAAATGCATCTATTAGCGGGAAAATCCGCGCCGCATTATTGATCACCGCAGATGAATTCTTTGAAATGGGTCGTTATCTCATCCTCGGAGCAATGCTTGCTGCGGGGTTGCAAACCTTCATTCCGCAAGCCGCATTACTCGCCATCAGCAGTGGACCTGTGCTTTCAGTTATTATGATGCTTGGTTTGGCCATTTTGCTTTCGATCTGCTCAACTGTCGATGCATTTGTAGCACTTGGCTTCATGGGAACATTTAGTTTTGGGTCAATACTTTCCTTTCTCGTCTTTGGCCCCATGGTTGATATCAAAAGCATTATTATGTATTTGCAAGTATTTCGCCGCCGGGCTGTGACCTACCTCGTTGCCATTCCATTCATGATGAGCCTGTTGGCAGGCATCATTTTTAATTATTTACAGTCCTAGGAAGAAACCCTATGCCGAAAAGACTATATCGTTCTTATCAAGCCCTGTTGCTGCTTGCATTATGTATCTTTCTTGCAACCAAGGCAGCCAGCGGCCAGCTCACATGGTATATCAATCTTCGTTTCGTACCCCTCACGATCATTGGCGTTGTTTTTCTCGCCGTGCTTGCACAAACCTTGTTTGCAGAGATCAAGCGTTCTCGTCAGCATACAGAAGAAGATGAAGATGAACACGATCATGTGCCTGCACCAGCCAATTTATGGTTTATGCTCATTCCATTGATGATCGGCGTGTTGATTCCCGCGCGGCCTCTCGATTCTTCCGCATTTTCCACCAAGGGTTTCAATACCAATTCGCCCTTGGTCAGCGCTGATTCTTCAGCGCAGCTCTTTGAGACTACATCGGAAGAACGTAACATTCTGGATTGGATCAAGCTATTCAACTTTGAAACCGACCTATCCCCCTTCCTTGGGCAAAAAGCATCTGTGATCGGATTTGTTTATTTTGATAAAAGCCTGAACGAAAACCAGTTCTTTGTAAGTCGATATGTCATCTCCTGTTGTGCAGCGGATGGATTTGCAATTGCCATGGTTGGTGAATGGCCAAAAGCATCCACGCTTGAACAAGATTCATGGGTATTGGTAAAAGGTACTGTGCGATCCATCACTCTGAACAAGCAGGTCGTGCCTGTCATTCAAGCTGAATCTGTGCAGACAGTCCCAGTCCCTGAACAACCCTACCTCTTCCCATGAAACTCCATTCATCTTTAGACACTGTAGCGATCAGTATTCTGATTCTATTAACAGTCCTTGTTGGCCTGGTGATTCTTCTTGGAGGGCAGCAAGGCATTCAAGTAACAACGAACCTGCCAGAGGGTGGAGAGATCGGTCCATTCCAAAACATCAAATTGATCTTTTCCGAGTCAGTCGACCCTGTATTAACTGCATCCCTTTTTTCGATTAAGCCTGCAATAGATGGGCATTTTCAATGGCTCGACAAGAAAACCCTGGAACTCATTCCTGCAAAACCTTTTCATCTTGATACAGCTTACACATTGAGCCTTCGCTCCGGTGATCTAACTACAACAGGTCGTCCCCTAAAAAAGGATCAAAGCTGGGAATTCCACATTCGAGACCCGCTGGTTGTATACCTGCTCGCTGGCAATAGCCAAAGCAGTTTATGGAGCATGGATTTAAATAAAAACCCGGCCAGGCGAATTACACCCGAAACCATAAAAATAAATTCGTTTGACGCTTCATTCAATGGCGAGTTCATTATCTTTGCATCTCCAAACCAACAAAATGGTATGGATCTTTGGCGTGTAAGCCGCGATGGTAACGATCTGTCCATTCTGCTTGATTGCGGGCATGATAGATGCACCACCCCAGCGATCTCACCAAATGGCGCACGCATTGCTTATTCACGCGAAGCAGTGGGACCCAGCCCTGACCTGCCATTTGGTTCTCCGCGAATCTGGATATTAGACCTGCAAAGTGGACAAAGCAATCCTGTATATGCAGACCAGCAAATTTTAGGATACGGTCCATCATGGTCACCTGATTCAACAAAACTTGCATCCTTCGATGGTCTTGCAGACCAAATTCGCCTGCTTGATCTGACAAATAACCAACAATTTATTTTTCAATCAAGTACGGGTGGGCCGATTACATGGTCGCCTGATAGCACCAAATTGCTCTTCACAGATGTTGAGCAAAAAGAAGATGGTTTACGCACACGTGTCCGTATTGCAGATATTTCCTTGAACGACTCTTCCACCTTGCTAGGTGCAAACGACAACCGCGACTATTCTTATTATTCTCTGGCATGGTCGCCAGTTGAAGATTCTGTCTTAGTAGGTTTTCGTACCAGCAATGATAACCCTGCTGAAACATTCTGGCTTTTCGACCCAGGCGTTCTTGATGGCATCATCATTGGGAATCAACCAGGTTATACATACAACTCACCACGCTGGAATCCATGGGGAACAGCACTGATCTTCCAACAATTTAAATTACATGGCAAATTCAAATCTGAGATTGGCCTGTGGCAAGAAGGGACTATTGAATCACTCATTCTTACAGAAGGTACAATGCCGCACTGGCTCCCATGAATCGGAAATCATCCAAACTCCTTGGCGTTATTTTTATTCTTGTTATTTTATTCTCTTCACTTGTAACAAAAGTTCATGCACACCCAGCTGATGTTTATACACATACAATAAATGTCGCCATCTCTCAAACAGGCCTGCAGATCAAATGGGATATCAAACCCGGGCCGATGCTCACTTCTTTTTTGTGGTATCAGGCAGATGCAAATCAGGATAAAATTCTCAGTCAGCAGGAAGTGAACGATTGGGGCAACGCTCGCGCCGCCCTGCTGACTGCCACGCTTGACGATACACCTTTTCCCCTGCTGATAGATTCCATCAAGATGCCGTCTGACTTGAAGAAATTTCAAGCGGGCGAAGAATTTATCACATTCAATTTATCTGCCAAATGGCCGCAGGACGCGGTCAGCTCGAAGCATCTCGTTCTGAATAACAGTATGGAACAGAAAACTTCCATCAACTGGTTTTATCTTACAGCAATTGAAGACACGGTTTTTTTATTTCCCAGTCAAAAGAATCACATCATCACCATTGATGTGATTCAAAACCGCGCACTTGCTAATGATCAAAGCAAGTTGCTCACCACATGGGACAGCGGCGCACCCTCTCTGCCCGTCGGCCAGCAAAAGGATGTGGTCACCCAAACCGCCGAGCAGGTTGCGCCCGAGCTGGCCAAAAGAACACCGCAGGAAATTCTGCTGGACTTGGTCCGCACAAAGGACGTTTCGCTTTCGATTTCATTCTTTTTATTTGCGCTTGGTGTCTCACTTGCTCTTGGAGCACTTCACGCACTAACTCCCGGGCATGGCAAGACAGTTGTCGCCGCATATCTGGTTGGTTCACGCGGCACGGCCTGGCACGCCATTGTGCTTGGCAGCATAGTCACATTGACTCATACCGGCTCAGTCTTTTTACTGGGTATTATCACGCTGGCAGCTTCGCAATACATTCTCCCAACCCGTATCATTCCCTGGCTTGAAATTGCATCTGGATTAATGATCGTCAGTTTGGGGTTTTATCTCCTATGGCAAAGATTCATATCCTGGCGAAACATTATCGAACCTGCAATTTCGCAAGACAAACCTTCACGGAAATATTCATTAGCCCCAATTGCAAAAAAGAAACCTGGGACAATCAAGATACAAAAATTCCCAGAAAATTCCCATCACCATGGTGATGGGAAAACACATTCACATGAAATCCCTGAAGCCATCACCTGGCGTTCGCTGATCACCCTCGGCATCAGCGGCGGACTTGTCCCATGCCCAGATGCGATTGCCATTCTATTGGTTGCAATTGCAATCAACCGTATCTTTCTGGGATTGGCTCTGATCGTTTCATTCAGCCTCGGGCTCGCCATCGTTCTGATCACTATTGGACTATTAATGGTCAGCAGCAGCCGCCGCCTGTTTAAACGCATGGATGCGTTCAATAAGTTTGCTCCACTGATGCCAGTGATTAGCGCATTGATTGTTTTGCTGTTGGGATTCGGCCTCACCTATGGCGCTTTTGCAAAGCTTGGGACTGGCACATTTCCCTCGTTAGCAGGAGCAGGCTCAACGTTGAATGAAGCGCGGATCATTTATCTTAACGACGATGAAAACTTGCATAAACAACTATTCATCATCGACGCAAAAAAAACAGGCACACCTCTCAAGTTAACAAACGCCGCAAAGGGAGTGATCGACTTTGCATTATCGCCAAATCAATCCCAGGTCGTTTATATAGAGCAGACCGAAGAACTTGATTATGCAATCTGGCTTTTAAATGTAGATGGTTCAGAAAATAAACTTGTGGGCGAATGTAAACAGGTGGTTTGCAGCCAGCCGATCTGGTCGCCGGATGGAAAACATATCGTATACGAATATATGTCCATGGATGGCGGCACATCATCCTTATGGTGGCTCGATATTGCAACAGGCACAGCTCAACCTGTTTTTCAGGAAGCACGATTGCCGGGCACAAATCCGCGCTGGTCGCCGAACGGCGAATGGTTAAGTTATGCCACACCAGAAGGGATACGATTAAATCAACTTGAAAGCGGCAAGAGTCGTCTCATCCCAAATATTCTCGGCGCCGCAGTGCAATGGTCACCAGACAGCAAATCCGTTTTGCTGCGTGATGTAATCATCAAACATGAACAATTCGTTACGCAGCTTTTTCTTTATGACCTTTCTTCCGAGACTCTCACCAATGTCAACGCGAATGAAAACATGGAAAATATTCTTGCGGCCTGGTCACCAGATGGCAAATCCATCGCTGTAGTACGGCGTGACCTTTCTGTTACACGCGGCGACCAGATCTGGCTGATGCGTACAGACGGCAGTGCAGCCCGCGTCATCACCAATACACCTGCAGTTTTGCATGGCAGTTTAAATTGGTCGCCTGACGAAAAATATATACTTTATGATCTCTATCTTTTGGATTCCTTCCCGCTTCAATCAAGGCTGGAAATGATCAACATCCAAAACGGGGATATTACCAACCTGAATGTGACTGGATACAATCCAAAATGGATATGGCAAAAATAAGATAAACACAAACCTGGAGTTGACCTTGACTTTTTTTCTTTTATTACATATAATTATTGAAAATGGTTTTCAATAAGAAAAAGAGTGAACATGTCCGCTGAGACTTGGTTGGAGCAACTACACGAGAATGGCTACCGCATTACCGATGCGCGCCGCGCCGTGGTGGATACAGTGGAGAAATCCGCACATGCCCTGACCCCCGTACAAGTGTACGACATGGCGCGAAAAAAATATCGCGCACTGGGGCTTGTTACCGTATATCGCACGCTCGAAAAATTGGAAGAGCTGCATCTCATCCAACGGGTGCATCAACCGCAGGGATGTCAGGCTTTCATATCGGCCGGTGCGGGTCATCAGCATTTGTTGCTCTGTCAAAATTGCGGACAAGTGGAGTTCTTCGACGGTGACGACCTCGATGGGCTCACGAAAATCATTTCAAAAAGAACGGGTTACAAAATCAACGAACACTGGCTGCAACTCTTCGGCCTGTGCGCCGCTTGCAAAGTAAGCTAATCTACATTCCCTCACCGCAAGGTGGGAGATCAAAAAGGACTCTAAATGAAAAAGATTATCAATTCCATTATTGTACTTACCATTCTCGCGGCTCTTTTCTTAACCGCTTGCGGCTCAACCCCGAAAAGCAGTGATGGCGCTTTGAGCGTGCTCGCCTCCACCACCTTCCTGGCGGATATTACTCAGAATATCGCAGGTGACCGTATCCAAGTGGACTCACTACTCCCCTTCGGCGCAGACCCGCACGACTATCAAGCTGTCCCGGCTGATGTAACCAAAATCTCCGAGAGCAATCTGTTGATTCGCAATGGCCTTGAATATGAACATTTTTTACAGCCCATGCTCGACAATGCAAGCGGGACACGTCTTATTATTACCACTTCGGACGGATTGACTCCCAACACGATGGAGGAAGACGGCGTGCAAGTGAACGACCCGCACATGTGGCTGGACCCTACTCGTGTCGTCAAATACGTTGAAAATATTCGTGATGGATTAATTAAGGCCGATCCAAACGGCGCGGATACCTATAAAGCCAATGCCGATGCCTATATTGCTAAACTCAAAGACCTTGATGTCTGGGTCAAGGAGCAGGTTAATACGATTCATCCCGAGCGTCGTTTGCTGGTGACCAACCATGATGCGATGGGCTATTTTGCGGAACATTACGGCTTCAATATCATCGGTGCGATCATCCCCAGTACAAGCGATGACGCGTCAACTTCAGCGCAGGAAATGGGCGCTTTGGTCGATCAGATCAAATCTTCCAGTGTCACAGCGATCTTTCTGGATGCGGTGGAGAATCCCAAACTTGCCAACCAAATTGCGGCAGAAACAGGGGTAAAGGTTGTAGATGACTTGCATGTTGAGTCTTTGACAGATGGCTCACCCGCCGGAAGCTATCTTGAGATGATGAAATATAATGTCTTTCGCATTGTGGATGCGCTAAAATAATGCAGGAAAGTAAGGGCTACTTATGTCAGGTCGCCCTAATTATCAAATGACACATACTCCCAATCGTCTTGAACTGGAAAACGCCAGCATTGGTTATGGCGAAAAAATAATTTTGCGGGGCCTGTCCTTTCAGGTCCCGCACGGCGCACGCGTGGCAGTTGTCGGCCCGAATGGCGCGGGTAAGTCCACTTTGTTTAAATCATTGGTAGGGCTCTTGCCTTTGCAAAGCGGACGGGTTTTTATCCATGGTGAATCACTGCGTACGCACAAAGACTGTGTGGCGTACGTCCCGCAGCAGGAAGATGTGGATTGGCGATTCCCGGTCACTGTGTATGATGTGGTTATGATGGGACGTTATGGACAGATCGGCTGGTTCAAACGTCCTTCCGTGCATGACAAGCAAATCGTTGAAAAAAGCATCGAACAAATGGGGATTGGGGATTTTGCAAATGCATCCATCGGTAAATTATCCGGCGGGCAGCAACAACGCACTTTCCTTGCACGCGCTCTGGCTCAAGAGCCGCATATTCTTTTGATGGATGAACCGTTCACCGGAGTGGATGTCACAACACAGGAAGCTACTTTTGGCTTGTTGGACCATTTACGCAAACAGGAAGTTACCACCTTGATTTCCACACATGACCTTAACCTTGCCGCTTCGCGCTTTGACCTTGTCCTGCTTCTGAACCATCGGCTGATCGCATACGGGGAGCCGCGCGAGGTCTTTCAACAGGAAAACCTTCAACAGGCTTTTGGTAATTCTTTACTGGTGTTGAAAGATGGCACCATGCTTGTTGAAGAACATGATCACACTCATGAAGGGTTTAAATGAACTGGTTATTTCAACCTCTGAGCTATGAATTTATGCAGCGCGGACTTCTTGCTTCCGTGATCGTAGGCGTATTGTGTTCGGTAATGGGTACCTATGTAGTTTTGCGCGGTATGGCGTTTCTCGGTGATGCCATGGCACATGCGATTTTGCCCGGGGTGGCAATTGCTTATATATTTCGCGGCAACCTGCTGGTTGGTGCAGGAGTCGCAGCGGTTGTGATTGCATTAAGCATCGGTTTCTTTTCGCGTCAGGGTGGTATCAAAGAAGACACTGCCATCGGGATACTTTTTGCGGCTGCTTTGTCGCTCGGTGTGGCGTTGATCAGCACCATGCAGACCTACGCCGTTGATCTTTCACATATTTTGTTTGGCAATGTGTTGGGAGTCAGTCCATCCGATTTGTTTTTGATCATGGCATTAAGCGTTGTGATCCTTTTGATCGTGGGATTGTTCTACAAACAATTCCTCGTCATTTCTTTCGATCCTGTTCTCGCTGCCACCTTGCGCCTGCCTGTTGAGTTATTACGCAATCTTATGCTGGTCTTGCTCGCGTTGACCGTGGTCGTTTCTCTTCAGACGGTAGGCGTCAGCCTTGCCGCAGCCATGTTGGTGACTCCGGCTGCGACTGCTTATTTACTTACCCGCCGCATGTGGCCGATGATGCTGGTTTCCGCTGCCATTGGCGCTGCTTCTTCGGTCATTGGTTTATATATTAGTTATTATTTCAATATTGTCTCCGGCTCGGCGATAGTACTAACGGCTACCGCGATATTCCTACTTGGGTTCTTGTGGAAACGTTTCAAATCAATATAATGGATTTATCGTTATCCAACAATTTATTAACCAAGGAGAAAACAGCATGACCCTTATTGAAGTTTCCACCACGATCAATCAACCCGCTGATAAAATCTTTGCGCACATTACCAACCCTGATAATATGAAGAATGAATATATCGTCAGCATTGAAGCGGATGGACCGTTAGAGGTTGGCACAAAGATCAAGACCAAGGTCAAATCCACGCAAGGTGTTGTAAATGAAATCGTTTCAGAAATTGTTGCTTTTGAGAAAAACAAAATCTATGGCACAAAAACATTCGCTGCTCCACCTGCGTCTGATGTGGTCAGTACTTATATTCTCGAAGCGGCTGGCAGCGGCACAAAAGTGACCATGCAAACCGAAGCTGTGTTGATGCCCGCTGGAATGCCCAGCATGCCCGGCATGGAAGATATGATCAAGAAACAAATGATGGCTTCCTACGAAGGTGCCTTGGCTGCGCTCAAGAAAGCACTTGGCGGCTAATTCCCCCAACTGAAATTTTGTCCTCCTGCCAAGTAAATTCGGCAGGAGGACTTTTCATTTAATTTTTACCAACAAGCGGTAGAATACAGCCCATGCAAAACAAACCTACCTCATTCACTTCAATATTATTTCCCATCCTTCTTCTACTTTCCTCCTGTACATCATTGGCACCTAAACCAACAGCCACACCTACTGCATCATTAGTACCTACTGCAACGATCACACCTTTACCCACTGAAACACTGACTCCAACAGCCACGCCTGCACCAGCAATTGAACGCGCAAAATATACGCTCGATACAACCATTGATTATGATGCGCACACCGTCAGCGTGGACGAAACCATTCTCTACCCCAATCACACCGGTAATCAACTCAATACTCTCGTGCTTGCAATCGTCCCCAATCTTTGGCAGGATAGTTTCAGCCTTACCGGCATTGACATAAATGGAAGCCCCACGACAACTTATTCATTCGAAGGTCAAAGGTTGGATATTGCACTAGCCTCATTTACCAAGCCCGAAGGCGTGCTGACGATCAACATTAAATATTCACTTACGCTTCCCTTCGCAGAGCAGGAAGACCCAACCGTCTCACGCCCGCGAATTTATGGATACACCTCCCGCCAGCTAAATCTCACCAACTGGTATCCATTCGTCGTTCCTTATATTGACGGAGATTGGGTTCTGCATGATCCCTGGTATTACGGCGAGCATCTTGTTTATGACGCCGCCGATTATGAAGTCAACTTGAAGTTTGTAGAATCTGCAATTACTCCCATTGTTGCAGCCAGCGGATTTCCTGAACAGCAGGATGGATTCACCCGCTACACCATCACCTCCGCGCGGACCTTTGCCCTCGCGGCCAGCCGTGAGTTTCAAGTCTCCAGCATACAGGTTGGCGATGTGACTGTATCAAGTTATTACTTCCCGCTTAGTGCAGCCGCAGGACAGGCCGCATTGAAAGCAAGCGCCGAAGCTTTACAAGTGTATAGCCAGCGCTATGGCCCATATTCACACAAAAGCCTTTCACTCGTCATGGGCGATTTTAATGATGGCATGGAATATTCCGCCTTCTTCTATCTCAGCCGCGACTTTTATAATCTCTACGATGGGACTCCAGCCAACTACCTCACCTTCGTTGCTGTGCATGAAACATCCCATCAATGGTGGTTCGAGCAAGTGGCAAACGATCAGGCTTTGCAGCCCTGGATCGACGAAGCAATGGCTACCTACTCCGAGCGGATT
>JAYVUA010000053.1:0-66136 GCA_043788255.1 Anaerolineales bacterium
CCGTGACACCCGAAAACTTCCACGCCTTCGCTCCACTTACCGCTTTTCTCGCTCTACTCGCACCTTTCTGTGCGTACCTTTTGGATAAAGTCTAGCTTACCTGCCATCGCCTTACTTCTATATCGTTCGATACAGACACCAGTGTCTGTCCATCGGATGAAAACGCGAGACTCTCTACAACGTGTGTATGACCCGGCAGTTCATGTAGAAGCGCGCCATCCCGGACACGCCCCAGATACACTTTGGTGCCGTTCCCGGTTATCGCCAGGGTTTCACCGTTTTGTGGTGAAAATGCCACTATTCCCAACCCGCCTGTCGGTACTTCGCGCACGAGGTTACCATCGGTCACCTGCCAGAGCTTTGACGATGAATAATACATACCTGATGCCAGCATCATGCCATCTGGCGAGAAGGCGAGACTGTAAATTCGACTCGTAAGCCCATCTATACTATACAGCATCTTGCCGTCACTGACCCGCCACAACATAATGCTGGGTGTTGCTCCTGCCGCAACAGTCTGGCCATCAGGTGAGAACGCTACACTGTACACCCCGCTTGAAAGCCCTTCAAGGGTAGGCAGTTCTAGACCGTCACTCAAGCGCCATACCTTTACAGTGCTGCTAGACAATCCTGCTGCAAGAAATTGATTATCCTGCGAAAAAGCGATGCTAAGCACCGTATTCCCGGTATTCAGGGTACGAATAAGATTATCCTCACTTGTTGACCAAAGCTTGATCTTGCCACCCTCGTATGCAATTGCGGCGATTTGCCCATCTGCAGACAATGCCGAGGTCCCTCCACCAGCCCCTGGTATGGTTCGAATGAGCAGTAATTCATCCGAACTAAGCGCGGTGGAGTTGTTGGATAAGGTGATGGATGGTAGTGGCGTTTTGCCTATCCCTGTTTGGCTTGTCGAAACGGGGGGTAGTGGAGAATCTGAAGGGACAACAGTATTGTTTGCCGGTATAGTAACGATGGGCGGAGACGGAGTCTTTTGGATGAGTGCAAGAAGGACGGGGCTTGCCAACAACGCCGCAGCAACCGTACCAATTACTGTGATAACTGCGACGAGGATTACAGGGTCAATTTTATTCTTCGTTTTTGGATCTTGGCGCTTGGACATAAATCACCTCTAATTTGATGAATACTGTAAAGTTCGATCCCTAAATTAGTATTGCTCTGCTGTGTTAACTATAACATTCTATCCAACACACCTGAGAAGCATCCCTTCGGCTGCAACGTCGAATGACGAATCTGTCTCGGTCGATGTGCGCGATCCGCGGGAACCTAGGTAAGGTGAAAGGAAGATTCTTGCCTTCCAGTCACCTTACGCATTTAAATTACTTTTGTTAAAGTTAACTCAACGCCAGCCGGATCGCCTGCTCCATCGTCATGGAGTGGCCCTCTGTCCAGAGCGCGTTGAACTCCGCTTCGGCGAGCATGGCGCGGAGTCGACTCATGAATTGAGCTTCTTCCGCTCCTTCTTCATCCGTGCGTGTATGACCCGTTAACTCACGGATCGCCTCTGCTGCGCCGAATAATTTTGCGGCGCGCTGCGGCTCTTCCTCCGCCACTGCGATCATCGCAAAACATTCCAGTTGGTGCGCCACAGCTGGACGGTTTCCGTTATCTTGAAAAACCTTGATGGTATTCTGATAAGTTTTCCTAGCTTCTGTGTAATTACCCATGGCACGCTGCGTATGCGCGATCTCGGACGTCATTCCCGAGATCATGCCTTTATGACCCATTTGCTTGAATACTTTGAGTCCTTCCTCAAAGAAACGCTGGGCATGATCGAAACGGCCCTGTGCGCGTGCGCCTATTCCCAGCCCTAGATTGATAAAGCCAGATTGAAAAGATATGCTTCCATTTTTCAAGTTAGCCTGAACCAACGCAATGTACTTTTCAGCCTCTTGAAAATTGCCGTGTATCGATTCCCAGCGCGCCAGGTTGCCATAAGCCATCGCCAACCCGCCGCTATAATTGATCTCTTTAAAGATTTCAAGCCCTTCCTGTGCGGCAGCAAGGGTGTCGTCGGCTTTGATCATGGCGGAAGCATTTGCGTACATTTCCAGACCCATGCCTAACAACTTTTTATCACCGAGTTCACGGGCGATCGCAATGGCTTCCTGCAAGATACTGCGTGAAGACATGATTTCATTTGTACCCTGGTAGAGTGTGCCCAGGCTAAAACATCCATGGGCATAAATCTCTTTTCGAGCACGATCCGCGTCAGCATCAGCGTCCACGGGCGGCAGGGCACGAAACTTCTCCATTGCCGCTTTGAGGATGGTGATTCCCTCTAATTGACCTCCCGTCATGCTCATGCTCACTGCTATGTTCGATGCCAGTTCCAATGCGTCTTCAGCATGGTTCTGTAAACTCCATTCAAATGCCGCGCGCAGGTTTTCCACTTCCACTTGCAAGGTCTTCAATTTTTGAAATTCAATTTCGCTTGTGAAGCGAGAGACATCCCATGCGCCTTCCGATAAATTTTTGTAGCGGATAAAGTGCCGATCGCGCGCCGCTGACGATTGCTTCGCTTCGAATAACTTTTCTCGCGCGTATTGGCGGATCGTCTCCAGTATGAAGTAACGCATTTCGCCATTGTGTTCTTCTGCTACGACCAATGATTTATTAACAAGTTGCTCAAGCAATTCAATGGTGCGTGGTTCATCCGCGATGAATTCGAGCGCATCCAACGTCCAGCCGCCGACGAAGACTGATGCGAATTGCAAGAGTCGTTTCTCTTCATTGGAGAGCAGGTCGTAGCTCCAATCGATCAACGCGCGCAATGTCTGTTGACGTGGCAACGCAGTGCGACTCCCGCCAACCAGCAAGCGGAACATATCATCGAGTCGCGTGGCGATCTGCTCGGCGGCGAGGAGTTTCGTCCGCGCGGCGGCGAGTTCTATCGCTAGGGGAATGCCATCGAGACGGTGGCAGATTTGAGCGATGGCTGAAGCGTTTGAATCGGTCAGGGAAAATTTCGAGTTGGCGGCACGGGCACGCTCTACAAAAAGTTGAGTCGATTCCGAATCCGCAAGCGAAGGAACGTGATATGCCACTTCACCTGCTATGCCCAAGGCTTCACGACTGCTGGCAAGGATCTTGAGTCCCGCGCTTTGATGGAGTAAATTGTTCGCAAGTTTCGCACAGGCTTCGATGAGATGCTCGCAATTATCAAGGATGAGCAAAAGTTTTTTATCGCGCAGATAATCTTCGACGAGCTTTGCCAACGGATTGAACGGCAGTTCCTGCAAACCAAAGACCTGCGCCAACGCGGGGATAATTTGCGACTCGTCACTGAGCGGCGCGAGTTCGACGAACCAGACGCCATGTGAAAAATTAGTCAACAGTTGCGCGCCGACTTCCTGCGAGAGACGCGTCTTGCCTGTGCCGCCCGAACCCGTCAGTGTGACGAGACGATTTGCGTCAAACAAACTCTTGATAGCGGCGATTTCTTTTTCCCGCCCAATAAACGAAGTTAATTGTGTTGGCAGATTGGTGGTTGTAGCAGCAAGTGAAGTGAGCGGGGGAAATTCTTTTTGTAATTCAGGTGAAACGAGTTGATAAATATTCTCGGCGCGCACCAACCCTTTGAGATTATGTTTGCCAAGATCGAGCAGGGTTATATCCTTTGGAAAATTTTCCCGCGCCACCTGTGCCGTGGTTTCAGAGAGCAAAACCTGCCCGCCATGCCCAATCGACATGATGCGCGCAGCGCGATTGAGCGTGGTTCCATAATAATCTCCATCGCGCAGTTCCGCTTCGCCAGTGTGAATCCCCATGCGAACTTTGAGTGACAAGGATGAAGGATGAGAGATAAAGGATAAGGAAAGATTCAGCTGGGTTTGGATGGTGGCATTGATCGAATCAATCGCTTTTTCAAATACCGCATGGACTCCATCGCCAGTGGTTTTGATGATATGCCCGTGATTTGATTTAATTGCATCTTTCAAAATTGAATCATGCTTCGCCAAGGCAGATTTCATTTCTTCAGGATATTGTTCCCAAAGCTTGGTTGAACCCTCAATGTCAGTGAATAAAAATGTGACCGTGCCAGTGGGGAGGGGCTGCTCTGAGTTTATCGAAGAGTTTGTCATACTAATCCTTGAGCGCCAATTCGATGGCTTGCTCCATGGTCATTGAACGTCCATCTGCCCACGCAGAGTCAAATAACTTTTCATTGTTGATACCGGCCGTAACTTTTTCAACTTCTTTTTGATATTCAACCTTTTCAGTGGGATTCATTGATATATTGATCTTTGCGCGCAACGCCTCTGCGGCGCCATACAAACGGGCAGCATGGGTGAAGTTACTCTGAGTGATGGCGAGGAATCCAAAACATTCAAGTTGATGTGCCACGGCAGCGCGGTGGCCTAGTTTTTGCCAGATAAGGATCGTTTTTCGATAGCCTGCATGTGATTCGGCATAGCGGCCTTCGTAGCGATCAATATGAGCAAACTCACTGTGGACCATATTGACGCGGTGTTCATCCTTCATTTCCTCGAAAAATGGCAGACTCTTTCGAAAGCGTTCGCGCGCTGGGGCGTAATCTCCGCGAAACATCGCACCTCGCGCTGTGCCAAAAATGATCATCGAGCTGGCCCAGGTATTGCCAACTTCTGTGGTCGCCAGAAGCCCTTCCTCTTCATACGCCTGCGCCGCTTTAAAATCGCCGTCTTTGATCACGGCCAATTGTGCCATCATTCCCAATGCCATGCCGAGTCCAAATTTTTCCCCCGTGCTGCGCGCAATGTTCACCGCTTCTTCAATATCTGCGGACGCGGTGGCCAAATCTCCCAGAAAAAGTTTGGCGGAACCTGAATACGCAAGTGCAACAGACAGCATGCGGGAATCCTTTAATTCGCGTGCCAATGGAATACATTCCCTGACTGCCTTAAGGGCGCTTTCATTATCTCCCTGGCTATAAGACAAAAAGCTAATGCCTTCTAAAGCTTTAGCGCGCACCTGCATTTGTCTGCGAGACTCATTTTCATCGATTGGTTTTGGAAGCGACTCTGCGCGTGCAAGCGCGGTATTCGCCATTTGAATCCCTTCTGCGCCATGACCACGAAGAAACCAATATAATGCGAGGTGGCCAACCAGCCTCAGACATTTTTCTATATTTGCATCCAGACCCCATTCAAACGCGATGCGAAAGTTGTCATATTCCGGATCGAGTCGTGGAATCCAATCCAGCGCTCTTTGGTTTTCGATCTGGTACGAAGAGACTTCGGCGAATTTTGCAAAGTAATCAAGATGCGTATTCCGCGCTTCTTCCAACCCGCCAATATCCGACAACTTATCCCGCGAATATTGACGAATGGTTTCAAGCAAGCGGTAGCGGGTGTCGGCGCCTTCTTCCACAATGACAAGTGACTTATTTACCAGTTGTGTGAGCAGGGTTAGCACATCGATGTTTGGGCACATCGCTTCGGCTGCTTCGAAGGTCCAACCGCCTGCGAAGACCGACAGTTTTTGCAGCAAGCTTCGTTCATCTTCGCTGAGCAGGTCGTAGCTCCAATCGATGAGCGCGCGCAGGGTTTGCTGCCTGGGCAGGGCGGTACGCGAGCCGCCTGTCAATAATTTAAAACGATCATTGAGCCGTGTTGCAATCTGTTCGCAAGAAAACACCACCGCACGGGCTGCCGCTAATTCAAGAGCGAGGGGAATCCCGTCGAGGCGAAGGCAAATTTGGGCGATGAAAGATGCGTTCTTTTCTGTCAATTCAAATTTGGGATTTGCCGCCCGGGCACGTTCTGCAAATAACTGAACTGATTCACAATTCATCAGCGCTTCTGCCGTGACGTGGTCCGGATCTGGCAAATTGAGCGACGGTACACGATAAATGGTTTCTCCATTGATTCCAATGGCTTCACGGCTGCTGATCATGATCTTCAATTGTGGGCTGCTGCGCAGGATCTGGTCAGTGAGTTGAGCGCAGGCTTCCACCATGTGCTCACAATTATCAAGGATTAATAAAAGATTTTTTGCGCGCAAGAAGTTGATAATGTTATCCTGTAGTGACATGCCCGGCATTGTGCGTACATTGAATACTGCGGCAATGCTTTGCATAATTAGTTTCGGGTCAGATAACGGAGCAAGCTCCACGAACCAGACGCCATCCTTAAATTCGGGAAGTTGATCTTCAGCCACTTGAATGGATAATCGGGTTTTACCTGTGCCGCCGGGCCCGATAAGAGTCATCAGCCGAGATGATTTCAATTTTTCGTTAACCTCATTGCGCTCACGTTCGCGGCCAATGAAGGAGGTCAATTGCGTGGGTAAATTATTTGTGGCGATTGAAATCGAGTTTAACGATGGAAATACCTTTTCCAGCCCTGGGGATACCAGTTGGAAAATTTTCTCTGTCAGCAGCAATCCTTTGAGATGGTGTTCGCCAAGATCAAGCAGGGATTGATCTTTTTGTAATTGATCTCGAAGCAGATCGCTTGTGATGGATGAGATCAAAACCTGCCCGCCATGCCCGGCAGACATGATCCGCGCAGCGCGATTAAGGGTGTTGCCATAGTAATCGCCATCCCGTAATTCGGCTTCACCTGTGTGCAGACCCATACGGACTTTGAGGGATAAAGACGAAGGCTTGTCCTGAGCTGAGTCGAAGGGATGAGAAATAAAGGATGAAGAAAGATTCCGCTGCGCTTGAATGGTGGCATTGACCGAATCGAATACTTTTTCAAAAACCGCATGGACTCCATCGCCAGTGGTTTTGATGATATGCCCGTGATTTGATTCGATGGCTTCTTTCAATATCGAATCATGCTTCGCCAGGGCAGATTTCATTTCTTCGGGATGTTTCTCCCAAAGCTGGGTCGAGCCTTCGATATCCGTAAATAAAAAAGTGACCGTGCCTGTTGGAAATTCACTCATGGGTATTACAACCTCTCACGGTAAAAAGGAATACTTCATCAATTGATTCTGCGGTATTAATATCAGACCATTTTAATCCAGATTTCCCAAAGAAGAATTCTAAAATACAGACTAAAATAGTGGGATAATTTTATGAGCCGATTCCTCGAAACATTCAAAATTAAACCAGGCGAAGAACGCGTGTCTGCGCTTCTCATTGGGTTGATGTTGATTACCGCGGCAGGGGGTGCCCTTGGCGGAAACGCCACGACTGCGTTGTTTTTTTCTCGCTTTGGTGTGGAATATCTGCCCAATATGTATGTGATCCTGGGGATTTTCAGCTTCATCACCTCCATGATCATCACCGTTGTGATGGGACGATTCTCAAAGCAACGCCTTTACCTTTCTTTGTCGATCATCATCGGTGTTGCATTAATTGGCGAGTGGCTAATCCTTTCGCTTAATATCAAATGGCTCTTCGCGGCCATCTGGTTGGTCATGAATGTCATCAATAGCTTACAGGGATTGCTCGTCTGGGGGTTGGCAGGCATGGCCTGTGATACGCGTCAGGCGAAACGATTATTTCCCTTGTTCAGTGCGGGTGGTATTTTGGGAACAGTCATCGGCGGCTTTTTGACCCAGCCATTGGCAAATTGGCTACATTCAGAAAACCTGTTGATCATTTGGGCGTTTACTTTCTTCCTTTCATTTTTCCTAAGCCGCGCTCTCATTGGAAAAGTTCCGACGATTACAATTTCCACAAATCGAACAAAACAGCCAAGTATCATCACCGAAATGCAGCGCGGATATAAGTTCGTGCGCCAGTCACCGATCATGCAATGGGTGTCGTACAGCGCAATTTTATTTTCGATTTGTTATTTTTTTCTTGACCTGCAATTCTCACGCGGAGCGACGGTTCAATTCCCAGACGCCGATCATCTTGCTGGTTTCCTTGGTTTGTTTCAAAGCATCACCACCATTGTCGCACTAATCGCATCCTTATTTTTTGCCAATCGTTTATTTGCCCGCTTTGGCATTATGCCCATGCTGCTGCTATTCCCTTTCATCTATTTTGCAGGCTTCATTGTGCTTTCCATTTCTGCACCATTTGCAATTTTGGTTTCAGTTCGCTTTGTGCAAATGGCGTGGATGCAGGGAATTGCAGGCACAGCCTGGCAGGCGATCTTCAATGTGGTCCCATCCGAACAACGTGATCAAGTGCGCACCTTCGTTGGCGGCGTACCTGAACCAGCAGGCACAATTATCGCTGGTTCAATTCTCGTTTTGATTGAACAGGCGTTAAGTCCGCGACAATCCTATTTTGTGGGTCTCGCTTTCGCCGCTCTTCTGGTGTATATCATTTGGCGTGCCACCAAAGCGTATGGAAATTCTTTAGTGGATGCGCTGCGTGCAGGTCAGCCTCAAATGTTCTTTAGTGAAGAAGAGCCCTTCGGTGGTTTTCGTACCGATGCTGCTGCGGTCGCCGCAGCCGTCAATGGATTAAAAGATTCTGATAAATCCACCCGCCTGGTTTCAATGGAAATTCTCGGAAATATTTCTTCGCCTGAGATCACGAATTATCTGGTGAAAGCACTTGCGGATACTGACTCGACGATCCGTGTTTCTGCCTTAAAGGGATTAACTCGCGCCAAAGATTCCTCCGCCTTATTAGACATTGCAGCGAGTCTTTCTGACCCCGAGCCTGATGTGCGACTACAGGCAGTTGACTCCCTTCGGCAGTTGACCCGCTATCCGCGCGGCGTCCTTGCACACATTGAGCCTTTACTTGCTGACCCAGATCCAAAGGTGCGCGCCCGTTCTGCTCAAACCTTATTAAGTTTTAGCGAACATTCCAAAGCCAAAATGATTTTGCACGAAATGGCGAAAGACCCAGATTTCACAATGCGGATTCAGGCGTTGAATGCACTGGCAGAATGTGGCGATGAATCTGCATTTGAATTGGGAATATCTGTGCTTGATGACCATAATCCTGCGGTTCGAAAAGTTGTACCCCAAATGCTTGTAAATATTAACCCTCAACTTGGGACCGATCCAATGATTCAGCACCTCAACGATGATGATAGCTCCGTGCGTAAGGCTTTGGCGGATGGGCTTGGCAGAATCGGCGCCTCGGCATTGGGCCCTCTCCTCGGCGCATTGACCAACCCTGCCTACGAGGATGGCGCGCTCATGGCATTAGAACTTCTGCCTGTGCAGAAAGCGAATCAGCAAATCCGCACACATGCAATTGCTACCGCTACATCTGCCTTGTACTATCATCAACTGGCGCTTGGGCTTTCTCAAAAATTTGGACGAACGATCTCAGGCGATGGACGTCATCAATTGTTGATCGAGTCTTTGCATGATAAAGCACATCGCAGTGGAATTAATTCCCTGCGAGCTGTCGGATTGATTCAAAGCCGTGATGCCGTTGCGGTCGCTATTGAAAATTTACGAAGCCGTGAAGCCGCTCAACGCGCCAATGCGCTCGAAGTTTTGGAATCAATTGGCGAGGTGGAAATTATTCGTCCACTATTGGCGCTGTGGGAATCGGGCGAGGCTGCTTCTGTATCGCTGCCCGATCACTGGCTTTTGGATTTGCTCCACGATTCCTATTCATGGCTGCGCGCTTGTTCTGTTTTGGTCGCCGCTGGCTCCACAGATACTGAAATTATCAACAGCCTTCAATTTCTTTCCCAATCAGACCCCGATCCAATCGTTCGTGATATTTCAAGCAAAGCTCTTTCAGGAGATCATTCAATGGATACGCTTGCCACCCTGCCGCTCATGGAACGCATTCTCTTCTTACGGCGTGTGCCGATCTTCGCCGATCTCTCCCCCGCAGATTTAAAACAAGTGGCCGCCATTACAGCAGAATCCGTGTTTGCAGATGGAGATGTCCTTGCGCATCAAGGGGAAGTTGGCGACGAAATGTATATTGTCGTGTCTGGAGATGTGCGTGTGTTGATCGCCTCTGAAAATCAAAAAGAGGCGCAGGAAATTGCCCGCAGATCTTCAGGTGATTATGTAGGAGAGATGGCGATTATCAGCCGCGAGCCGCGCATTGCCACCCTCGTTGCTGCTGGAAATGTGCGCGCACTATGCATCGACCAGAAACGGTTTGAAGGCATCCTGCGTGAACGCCCCGAGATCAGCCTGGCCATGATGCGTGTGCTATGTCAACGCCTCAAGGAAGCCAGTAATTACGTCGTCAAATAATAGCTCTTTGTATTTGGTGAGGAACCCAATTTTTCACCACAGAGATTACAAAGCCTACAGAGAAAAACCTTTTAAAATCTCAGTGCTCTCTGTGTGCTCAGTGGTAAACAGGTTTTCACCCCGCTTTAACCTGAAGAACTAAAATAAACTTTATTAGACTTTATCCGTAATAAGTGAAAACCCAAGTTGGACGCAGATAAACGCTGATTTTCGCTGATTTAAAAGAATTTATCTGCATTTGTCTGCGTCCAAAATTTATTTCAGTTAATGTCTATTATCTACTTTTTCACTAAAAATTCAAACGGCGGACGTTGATTCAACTTCACTAAATTTGCCCCGGAGTCTCCAGCATAAATCGCTGTTAATGAACCCGTGTCACAGCTGAGGCGTTGAAAATTATCGAGCGGCAAACCAAGGAAGTGTGAGACCGCCAGTTTAATCGGGTCTGCGTGAAAGATAACCGCGACTACATCCTGCGGTTTACTGTGCCTCTTGATTATTTGTTCAAGTATATTTGAAATGCGAGTTTGAATTTCAGGAAACGACTCGCCCTCAGGAAAACGAAACCGAGAAGGGGCATTTTGCACGATCTTCCATACTTTTGTTAGCCGCACCATTTTTATAGACTTGCCCTGCCACTTGCCAATATCAGCATCCATCAGGTTGGGCTCCTGAATGATTTCCAGATTGCGTACCGTTGCAATCGGAGCTGCCGTTTCCATTGCCCTCTCAAGCGGACTTGAATAAACAGCCTTGATCGGGACATCTTTCAACGCATCTCCCAAAGCCTGAGCCTGTTTCTGCCCTCGTTCATTGAGATGCACACCGGGCAGCCGCCCTGCCATTTTCCCTGTTTTGACAAAGTCGTTTTCGCCGTGACGGATAAGTAATAAAAGGGGCATTTTATTTTTCCATTCAGAATTATTAAATTGATAATCTCATAATATCGAGATAGGAGGTCGGTTCGTTGTAATAGCTGCAAAATGATTTCCATACAGCTTCGTATGGATAGGAATCAGGATGGTTTTTCTTGATTTCCTTGAAAGCATCCAATAAAGTCAATCCTTCCACTTCCTTGAGCGCGGCCATACAAAAAGCCGTTGATCTATTTATGCCTGCGCCACAAGCCACGAGGATTATTTGGCCTTTTTCTTTTTCGGTCAAAATAAAATCCACGCCCTGCTTGATAAGATCGGGAGGGGTTGGTTTCTGATCTTCCACAGGCAGGTAAAGCGAATTGATATTGGGCTGATTGACGGGCTCAGCGAACTGAAGCATGGATTGAATATGTTTGGATTCCAAATATTTTTTATCCAGAGTATCAATGTATTTCCCGATGTAAAGCCATGAGCGAATTTTATCCATCTTATTTGATCTTCCGCTTCATCTCTACAATTTGTGCTTCACTCAAGGCAGGGACATCCTCTCGTCGTTCAATGCCCAATGCTTTTCTCTGTGCTTCGCGCCACATTTCAAGCCTGGTAGTTACCTGTGACTCATAGCCTTCTTGTGAAGGCGTATAGAAATAAGTGCCTAATAATCTCTTTGGCAAATATTGCTGCGGCGTGAAGTGACCTTCTTCAGCGTGCGGATAAACGTAATCTTTGCCTTGTCCCGTTGCCGCAGCATCGCGGTTGCCATCCTGCAAGTGACGCGGTACGGAAACCTGCCCTTCGTCTTCGATTTTTTTCATCGCTTTAAAATATGCGCCCGCACTGTTGGACTTGGGCGCAGTGGCAAGATATAACGTGGCTTCAGCGATGGGATAAATCCCTTCGGGTAAACCAATGAATTCATAGGCTTGCATTGCGGAAGAAGCAACGACGAGTCCCATGGGGTCTGCCAGGCCGATGTCTTCGCCTGCCAGAATAATTAATCGGCGGATGATGAATTTTGGGTCTTCACCAGCGTAGATCATTTTGGCGAGCCAGTATAAAGCCGCATCGGGGTCTGATCCGCGCACAGATTTGATAAAGGCGGAGATGGTGTCATAATGCGCATCGCCGTCCTTGTCATATAAAACGGCGCGGCGTTGAATCGACTCTTGCGCCACATCCAACGTAACGTGAATAACGGCATCTTTATCTGGCGCCGTGGACTCAACCGCAAGCTCAACGGCGTTTAGGGCGTTGCGCGCGTCGCCGGAGGAAACCTCAATTAAATGGGAGCGGGCATCCAGGTCCAGCATGATGCGTTTGTCCCCGTAGCCGCGTTCTTTGTCTGTCAGGGCGCGGTCAATTAATATCCCAGTTTCTATTTGATTTAAGTTGCACAGTTGAAAAACACGTGAACGGGAGATGAGCGCTTTGATAACTTCAAAATATGGATTCTCAGTCGTCGCACCGATGAGGGTGAACGTACCGTTCTCCACATGTGGGAGCAGTGCATCTTGCTGGGCTTTGTTCCAACGATGAACTTCATCCACAAAGAGAATCGTGCGGATGTTGTGCAGTCTGCGGCGTTCAAGTGACTCATCAATGACAACGCGTAAATCGGCTTTGCCTGCGAGGATGGCAGAAATGGTGGTGAAGTGACTCTTGGTAGTATTTGCTATAACTTGTGCAAGCGTTGTCTTGCCTGTCCCAGGAGGCCCCCAAAGAATGATCGACGAAAAAAGTTTATCGGCTTCGATGGCACGGCGCAATAGCTTGCCTTCGCCGACAATATGCTCTTGTCCGATATATTCATCCAATGTGCGCGGGCGCATACGAGCGGCAAGAGGGGCCTCGCTTTTTAGACGTTCGTGCATGGCGTGGTCGAAGAGATCGTCGGACATGAAGGAGATTATAAGCGAATCTTTTAAAATGCTAACTTGACGGTGTATCAAGAACGATCGCTAGGGCTTTGGTGTGCGCAGCTACAAAAGTGACTTTGCCAATATTGGCAATGATAGTGTTTGGTGTGTTGATGACGCTCACTCGTTCTTTGTTTACATTCCTTCAACTGTCTTTAAAGCCAGATCTAATGCATCATCTAAAGACAAGACTCTACCTGCCATAAAAGCTGAATTAAAGGCACTACTACCTAAAGCCTCACGCGAATATTTCTCTGCAAGATTGTAATAACGTTTGCGCAATGGACTCCCTGGATCATTGTGTTCGTTTCTATACCGGTCAATAGAACCAAGTATTTTTGCCGTTCTTTCAGGTTTTCGTTTGTATAGCGTATTCAAAAAAGACATTAGCGGGAGGGCTTTTTGAGGGTTGGTCAAATCTTTTGCAAGTGAAAAACTTTGCCGAAAATTCTGCTTGCATCTCTCAGTATTTCCTTGCAAGTAGAAAACATTTCCCAATTCAGACAGGCGATAAACGATAAACATCTTGTTACCAATCTCGGTTGCCATGGCTAATGACTGTTCGATATATGTTTGTGCTTCACTCAATTTGCCTTCTTCCATTGATAGCAATCCGAGACTGGCGATCACACCAGATTGCAAGTTCTTTTCCCCTATCACACCCAATCGCTCTTGTTCCTCTGTAAATAGTGATCTGGCTTTTGTGTTATCTCCAGTCAGCCATGCGATTTCTGCAAACAGCATAGTTGTTGTTGAACCTGAATTGAAGCCAATTTCCTGGAACAACATTTCAACTTCTGAGGCATAGTTTATAGCTTCGTCTGTTCTGTCATGTACATATAATTGGAATATATATTCTGATAAAGCGCTGATAATGGTTAGTCTTTCGCCTGATTTGCGCGCCATTTCCACGTTTTGTTTTACTCTCTCGAAGAAATCAAGTGTCCCTTGGTGCACATCGATAAGACAAATTTCATCATAAGCTTGGGCTTCCCAATACGAATCATTAAGTATCTGAAATTCGGCTAGGCTTTGCTCGATTAATGGTTGTGCTTGAGCATATTGTCCTTGGCGTACTAAGTATTCGCCTAAGTAAAGCTGAGCAATGGCAAGATCGCGACGATCTGTGCCTGTTTCACACAAAGCCAGACACGCTTCAGCGGAGATTTTCATTCGTTCCATATCATCCGTTGAATCCGCAAGCGCTACATCATGATACAAAGCGCGGACGCGGGCAGTCTTTCCAGCGGGGTTCAAGTTTTCTGTTGGCTTGGCGAGAGCGTTTGCTAACCATTTTGAACCCTCCGTCCAATAACAGTGCATATTCCAGAACATCCCCAATGCGGCCGCGAGACGTAAAGCGTATTCAGATTGTATTTTGCCCAATGACCATTCCAGTGCGGTGCGTAAATTGTTATGTTCCATCTCCAACTGTGCCAGCCATTCCAGTTGTTCTGGCTTGAGTAAATGCGGTGCAGCAGTTTCTGCTAATTCCAAAAAATATTCTAAGTTTTTGTCACATAGTGCATCGCTTTCTCCAGCCTCGACGAGTTTTTCATGTGCAAATTCGCGAACCATTTCATGGAAGTGATAACGCGTCTCGCGCCCCGCTTCTTGCTTCACCACCACCAGCGATTTCTTCACGAGTTGGCCCATCAACTCCAACACTTGATGAGACTCAATGCCATTGCCACTGCAAATTGATTCAGCAGAGTCTAGTGCCCAACTACCTGCGAAGACAGAGAGACGCATCAGAAGAATGCGCTCTGAATCCGTAAGCAAATTCCAACTCCAATCAATCGAGGCGCGAATGGTCTGATGGCGCGGCAATACGGTGCGACTGCCGCCCGTGAGCAGATTGAAACTTTCATTCAGTTGGGCGGCAATTTGCTCCGTTGAAAATATATTAACATGTGCGGCGGCTAACTCTATCGCCAGGGGAATGCCGTCGAGACGGTGGCAGATTTGGGCAACGGAAGAAGCGTTTTCCAGCATTAATGAGAAGTCCATTTTCGCGAGTTGGGCGCGCTCTTCAAACAAGCGCACGGATTCATACTTCCTGAAGTTTTCAAGCAGTTGTTCAAGATCAGGTAATCCAAGCGAGGGAACAGGATAAGCTGCTTCACCAGTGATTCCCAAAGCTTCACGGCTGGTGGCAAGGATTTTCAGGTTCGGACAATTCTTCAAGAGCGTATCAGCCAAATGGGCACAAGCATCCAGCAAATGTTCACAGTTATCAAGAATTATCAAAAGAGATTTTGCGCGCAGGAAGTTGCTCAGCAATTCAGTAATGGGCATGTTGGATTGTGTTGTGATATCAAATAATGCGGCAATCGTTTGTGGCAACAGAGTTGAGTCACTGAGCGAAGCCAGCTCCACCAGCCAGATGCCATTGGGATAATCTTCCAACAATTGTTCGCCGACTTTCAAAGACAGACGCGTTTTGCCTACGCCGCCTGAACCGGTGAGCGTAACCAGACGATGTTTGCTGATGAGCCTGATGATATCCGTTTGTTCTTTTGCGCGCCCGATGAAGCTGGTTAATGAGGCGGGTAAATTTGTCAGCCGTTGAGTTTCGGCAGAATCATCAGGCTTTGTTGGAAAACCCACAAGACCGCGGGCAAAGAGAAGCCATGGGGGGCGTTCAGATTCGGGAATGCCAAGTTTCTCCAGCAGAATGAGCGCCAGTTCTTTGGAGGGTTTCAGGGCGTCGGCTTCGATGCGGCGCAGGGTGATGCGTGCACAGCCGACCTGATCTGCAAGTGTTTGCTGAGTCAAGTCCAAGGTGCGTCGGTGTTGGCGAAGCCATTTCCCGAAGGAGATTTCTTCTGGCATATTGTTTTGGTTATATCACTTTTTATATCCCTTTTGGCATTACGTGAAAGCTGTCGTTCTGATTGAATCACACCAACTATTCAACCAATATCCAAAGGAGATTGAAATGAAACAAACTCGCTTTTCCAAATTGTTCTACGTTCTATTGCTGTTCGTGCTGGTTGCCTGTCAGGCGCAGGCGACATCTGCGCCAGTGACAGCACCGCTGCCTGCAACGGCAGTTCCGCCGACAGCAACGCCAGCGAAACCGCCCGCCGCACCCGTCCTAGCGGAATGGAAGATTGATGCTCCGTCAAGCGTTGAGTCGGCATTCGGTTCGATATGGATTACGGGACATCACGACTCTACTGTGACTCGCATTGATCCTGTTTTAAACAAAGTCATCGCAGTCATCAAGGGAACTGGAGATCATGCCGAACAAACGCTCGCCGTTGGTGATGCGATTTGGGTGACGGGTCAACGCGACGACACGACCTGGATTGATCCTCTAACTAATTTATTCAGGGTAACGAAAATAGCCTTACAATAAAAGGATGACATGGAAGCCATCGTACCTAACGAGAGAGCAAATGGAAGAAAGACGGCAGGCAGGCGGACGACTGCTGAAAGCCGGTAAATTAAGCCAAGCCGAAATTGCCCGACAATTGGGCGTAAGCCGAGCAACGGTAAGTGATTGGGCAAAAGTAGTAGAAAGCCAAGGCATTAAAGGTCTCAAAAGCAAAAAGGCAAAAGGTGTTGAGGCAAAACTGAGCCATGAACAGAAACAGCGCCTCAAGAAAATCATAGAACAAGGCGCATTACGACATGGATTTTCAACAGATCGCTGGACACTGGAGCGCATCCGACAAGTGATCCAAGAAAAATTCAAAGTCAGGTATCATCCCAAGTACCTCAGTCGATTATTGAAGCAGCTAGGGTTTAGTCCGCAAAAACCAATGCCTCAGGCGATTGAACAGGAAAAGGAACTGGTGCAGGCTTGGCTGGAAAAAGATTGGACAAGGATAAAAAAAGTCTCGGCGGCTCGACGCAGAAATCATATTTTGGGATGAATTTGGTTATTCCTTTCAAGAAAGTTTGGCGACGACCTGGGCGCGCATCGGAAAACGTCCAGTATTTCGAAGAGTGACAAAGGAACGACGCGCCATTTCAACCGCTGTAGCCCTGACCCTTTCGGGCAAAATTTACAAAAAGCATTTTGAAGGCTCGGTGAAGAGCGAAAACTTGGTTATGGCAGTGGAGCATATGCGTTCTCAAATCCAAGGTAGGAAGATTATCTTGATTTGGGATCGAGCCAGAATACACAAGAGTAAAGTTACGAAATATTATTTACAACAACATCCTGAAATCACCGTTGAAGAATTACCGGCTTATGCTCCGCAGCTCAATCCTGAAGAATATTGTCATGGCAATGTCAAACAACATCTTAGGAATGCCTGCCCAAAAACAAAAGAGGATATTCGTTCCATGCTCAATCTCGGTTTTGCTCGTTTGCGGCGCAGACCCGATTTAATCCTCAGTTTCTTTCACGCCGCTGGTCTTTCTGTTAGGCAACTTAGGTTACCCTGAATAGCAGAACAAATTTGCTAGACAAAATTTAGGTTTAATTTAATGGAACTTATTTCGATAACCAGCGTCAGATTAATGAAACTAAAATTCTGGAGAAAAAAAAATGAAAAGATCACTTTTGTTATGTTTTACTCTGCTTGGTATCGCCTCATCAATATTAATGGCCTGCTCTGGCAACGCATCAGCACCAATAGCTGGAAACTGGAAACTAATCTCATACGGATCATCAACTGCGCCCACGCCTGTTGACCCAAACGCTGAGGCATCTCTAACCTTTAGATCAGACGGAAAACTAAACGGCAATGTGGGTTGTAATAGTTTTAATGGTGACTACAAAGTATACGGCAGCACGATCACCTTCGGCCCCATCGCTTCAACGATGATGGCCTGCGCTGACCCGTTCATGCAGCAGGAAGGTGTAGTTTTCAATGTGTTTACCAATTCTGCAACCTTCAAAGTTGACGGTAATATGTTAACCGTCACATCTGCTGATGGTGAGTCCGCAGTGATATTTGAACATAAATAGTTAAGAAGCTATTTTACAAAAAAGAGCCAGAGAAAATCTCTGGCTCTTTTTATTTGTTGTTTTATACAAATTCAGTCACGCGATACCAAATTTCCACATTGATATTTATCATTTTGCTATGCAGGATATCCATTCCCAAACTGGGTTCGCTAGGTGCGAGCGAACGGGACTTCATCATCATTGCTTGCGGCTGGAACATCGCAGGTGCTTCTTCATCGAATAAGTTTTCGATAAAATCATATATGCCTAATAAATTGACCCCCAAAGATGCAGCAACTTTATCTGCTTTGGACTTTGCTTTCGAAAGTGCAGATTCCAATCCACGTTCACGCGCTTCATCTTCAAGATATTTCCAGTCGATTCGTTCAAGCGTGGCATTCTTTTGGGAAGTGATAATATCCAACAATTCGGGAATTTGATTAAGTGCATCGCATCGGACTCTTAACCGATAGTTGGCACTCGAGGATTTAAGCAGTACGCCGCTGGAAGTTTCTATATGCATGCCTTGTAAATGAATATTCTCAGCAGGGATGCCAAAGCGGGTCAACTCATCTACAAGTTGACTCACCTCTTTAGCCTTCTTCATCGCCTCACTCCCACTGACAACAGATGAGCCTTTGACGGTTACAAACAAGTCGGCGTGAGAGGCGAAGATTTCCTCACGATGGGATGTTGAGATTTTTATTGTGTCAGGTTTAGATTCCATATGTCCTCTTTATGTCGTTGCGAGAAGGGTGCTCTTCCCGACGAAGCAACCTTCACTGTTATGGGAAGATTGCTCATCGCACTGGCATACGGCGCAAGTGTCGGGCGAAGTGCATCGCCCTCGCAATGACATGCAACATTACGTCACAGTTAACTTTTGTTTCGGATATTTCTCGTAAAGCTTCTCTTCCATTACACGTTTAATTCTATCAAAACCTTCCCAAGTTTCAGCAAAGGATGTATATAACGGTGCGAAGCCTAATCGAATATTATCAGGTTCGCGAAAATCGGGAATGACGTTCATCTCTTCGATCAGGGCTCGATTAATTCGGTAGCCTTCTGCATGGCGGATGCTGATGTGCGATCCGCGAATGGCAGAGTCAACTGGGGAGCCGAGAGAAAAGCTAAATGGGGCTAGCAGGTTTTCGGTTAAGTATGAAGCGTAGTCCGTGAGCAGGATGGATTTGGCTCGGATGGAGGTCATGTCTGTTTGCAGAAAAGGTTCGAGGGCAGCTTCCATTGTAAGCAAAGAAAGCATAGGCTGTGTGCCAACTAAAAATCTTTGTGCGCCTGCAGCAGGTTCGTAATTGAGACCAAAGTCAAATGGTTTGTTCTGTCCCCACCAGCCCCAGATGGGCGAAGATAATTTTTCCTGGATATTTTTATTGACATACAAAAACGCGGGAGCACCCGGTCCGCCGTTGAGATATTTATACGTGCAGCCGATGGCGAGATCGGCGTTGCACTCGTCGAGCGCGATGGGAACGGAGCCGACAGAATGACTGAGGTCCCACAAGACGAGCGCACCTTTTTTATGAGCCAGTTCAGTGATCTGTCTCATGTCGTAAAGATACCCGCTTTTGAAAAGCACATGTGAAAGCGTGACGAGCGCCGTGTCATCATGGATTGCTTCTGCAAGCGCATTGAGATCAGGAGTGAGTTCGTTGTCATTGGATCCGATGCGAATGATTTCGTGACGATTCCCCAATTGCTGGATGCAGCCCTGCAGGGTGTACAGGTCCGATGGAAAATTCATCGTGTCTGTGATAATGCGTTTCTTATTCGGACCGAGGGTCAGCGCAGCCATCGTGAGCTTAAACAAGTTAACTGAGGTGGTGTCGCTCACGACCACCTGGCCTTGAGAGGCGCCGATCAATTTGCCGATCTTATCGCCGACTCGCGCAGGCGATTCCCACCAGCCTTTGTTCCAGCCGCGGATCAAGTCACTGCCCCACTCTTCATTCACGATCTGTCTTGCACGTTCAATCGCAACTTTGGGTAATCGTCCAAGTGAATTGCCATCGAGATAAATCAGGTTTGGGTCGGAGATAACAAATTGATCGCGAAACGAGGCGAGCTTATCTTGTGAATCTATTTGGAGTGCGTATGCATTTGAAGGTTGAAAGTCTTTTTTCATTTTGATTATTTTCCTTCCGTATTATCAAAAAAGGACACGGCGCTGCCGTGTCCTTACTGGGGTTTATTCTTCTTTGCGAAGAGCGGGAAACAACAGAACTTCGCGAATGGAATGTTTATCTATTAGCAGCATTGCGAGACGGTCCACACCCATACCGAAACCGCCGTTGGGCGGCATGCCATAGCGCATGGCACGCAGATAATCTTCGTCGAGCGGATGTTTCTCCTCTTCATCGTCTGTGTAGTCACGTCCCATATCCAGAAAGCGTTGTTCCTGGTCAAGCGGGTCGTTCAACTCGGTGAAGGCGTTGCATATCTCGAAGCCAGCGGCGTAGCCTTCAAATCGCTCCACAGTTAACGGGTCACCTGGGATGGATTTCGCCAACGGAGAAATATCACGCGGATAGTTATAAAGGAAGGTTGGCTGAATGAGAGTAGGCTCAAGAAATTCGCCCAACAAGAAATCGATCATCTTACCACGTGTGGATTTTGGATCGGGCGTTTTGTTTCCATGTTTGGCTTGGATAGCTTTGAACAAATCATCGGCAGTCTTATGCTCGGCAATGTCAATACCACTGGTTTCAAGAATGCCGGCGCGCATTTCCACACGCTTCCAGGGCGGTTTAAAGTCCAGTTCATATTCGCCAAATTTGACCACTGGTGAACCAGCCACTTTTTCAGCGGCATAAGAGACCATTTGCTCGGTCAATTCCATCACCTGCAAATAATCAGCATACGCCCAGTAAAACTCAAGCTGGGTGAATTCAGGGTTATGTTTGAACGAAACGCCTTCGTTGCGAAAGTCACGGCCAATTTCGTAGACGCGTTCAATATTCCCGACGAGCAAACGTTTTAGATACAACTCAAAGGAGATGCGTAAATACATATCCTGACCAAGTTCGTTGTGATGAGTCGTAAACGGACGTGCTGCTGCACCGCCGTATAAAGGTTGAAGAATCGGTGTTTCCACTTCGAGGAAATCGTGGTCGTCGAGAAAGGTTCGCAAGGCCTTAATCAAGGTGGCGCGTTTGCGGAAGGTCTCACGCACATCAGGGTTGACAGCGAGGTCGGCATAACGCTGACGCGCGCGTATTTCAGGTGACTCGAGCGCCGCATAGCGTTTAACTGTGCCATCTTCCTGGGTCACATCTTTGTCAGCGGGAAGAGGGGTCACAGATTTAGCAAGCAGCTTATAGTCATGGACATGCAATGTGATTTCACCGGTCTTCGTACGGAACATGACACCTGAGGCTTGAATGAAATCGCCGAGGTCAAACCTCTTATTGAACAAGTCTACGCGGTCTTTGCCGAGTTCATTACTGCGAAAGAATAATTGAATCTTGCCATAACCATCTTCGATGTGAGCAAAAGTGACCTTGCCCATTGCGCGGCTGGCGCGGATTCGCCCAGCAAGTGTAGCCTTTACTTCAAGTACAGAATCAGGTGAAGCATTTTTCTCAGCGGATTCATATTCTGCGATGACTTGAGCGCTGGTATGCGTCCGCTCGGCACGCGTGGGATAAGGGTCAAACCCCTCGGCGCGGAGTTCTTCGATTTTCTGCAAACGGACTTTTTCAAGAGTTGTGTATTCGGCCATGATAAGTGTTCTTTCTGCTTATTGCGATTGTCACGCTCCCGAAGGACACACCTGCGGCGCAGTGTTGGGACGATGTGAGCGAGAGCGAAGGGTCTCTGAGATAATTGTAAAGATTTTTCGCTGTTACTCAGAACGACATTGCTGAGTGAGTTATATAAAAAAGCCCCGCGCAGCCAGCATTACAGCACAGGCACGCGGGGCAAAAAGTCGCGCCTTGTTTAGCCGACTTTGATAATCTTCACGTTATAGGTTCCACCGGGAGTTTCCACCTTCACAGTATCGCCCAGCTTGTGCCCCAAAATGGCTTTGCCAATTGGAGATTCGTTTGAGATCTTGCCTTCACGCGGGTTGGCTTCTGCTGCGCCGACAATCGTAAAAGTTTCGGCTTCAAAATTACCTTCTTTAATGGTTGCCTTGGAGCCAACATGAATGGCATCGTGCTTCTTGGCTTTGCCATTTTCTTCAATGATATTAGCCGTGGCAAGGAGAAGGTCCAATTCCTGAATACGGCCCTCAACGAAAGCCTGTTCATTTTTGGCGGCTTCATATTCCGCATTTTCGATCAGTTCCCCGCCTTCCATGGCCTCATGCAATCGTTCGGCCACTTCCTGTCGCTTGGCAGTGCGTAAATGATCCAGTTCCTCTTGAAGCTTTTGAAAGCCCTCTTTGGTAAGGAAATTGCTTGGCATGGTATTGTCCTGCTATATAGAATTTTGCACCCCCAAAACAGAGATGCAAGTGATTAAAAATTTCCGGTGGTATCGTCCGGAAAATCGGCAATACTATATCATGATTCAAAACCAGATACAAGACCCAAAAGTATTACAGGATTTGTCTACTCAAAACTCCACAGACGGATGCCGTTATTTTCAGACCAATATTGCCTGATTTTGGCGCGCATCACATCCGGACTTTCAAACAGCATTCCCATCTGAGAGGAGTATGCTGCTATCGCATCCTGCCAGGACTTTAGACCTGCCTCTGAAACCGTCTGAACAGTTTCTTTCATCCCGTCTGTTTTCGGAGCCAATTCCTGGGGGTAGTTAAATAAATAAGGAATGTCTACATCGTAAAGTATAGGCTTTTGTAACAATTCGACTGCATTGCGCACGTGGACATGGTCAAGGTGTGAACCAAGCGCCAGTTGGCCGATCAGCTTATCGTCTGGTTTGAGGCGGGCGGAAATTGATTCTGCAATTCGCGCAGGCAAATCCAATTCATCTTCATGAGCGGGCACAAAAACATCTGCGTAAAGCCACTCCCCGTTTTTTCCACGCCTATAAATACAATCCAAAAAATCAAAGTGGACGGCTTTTGCGCCGACAATGCTGGCAGCGTTGACATCCTCTGCACGGCGGGCAGTTATCACTTCAGCCGCAGCGGAAATTCCCCATTGTTTATGAAGGGTTTGTGCAAATGGGGAGAGTTCTTCATTGGGAGGAAAACCACACATGAACGTCCAGATTTCCACTTCCATGCCCGCATGAGTTTGTTCGTAGATTAAGCCGCCTGCGGAAAGAACGGCATCATCCAAATGAGGGGAAATATATATCCAGCGCATAAGGCCATTTTTACCACACAATCGCAATGATTCAACAGGAGTAGGTAATTTACACTTGCATCATCAGAAAAGGAGATACAGCCATGAAAAAAATCTATGACAGCGAAGATAAATGCAATCAAGCATATTTGGAAGCTCTTAATGGTCATGCAGATCAAGCTGTTGACCTGCTTCGAAGTGCATTGGAAAATGGACAAACCTATGTCAAATGGGTTTTACAGGATCCCGATCTTAGTAATATTCGAGAAACACCAAAATTCAAAAAACTTATTTCAGATTATATAAAATAAAAGCTTAAATACTCATCTTACGCACCTAACCGTGATTCCCTGAGCGACAGCGAAGGGTCTCTGAGACAATCGTAGAGGTTCTCACCGCACTGGCGTACGGCGCAAGTGTCGCTTTCGCTCAGAACGACACTGCCTAAAGTCAGTTAAATATAAATTTATAAATAAAGTAAAATAGGGGTATTGGATGGAATAAAAATGCAGGAAAGAAGGAAAGAAACGCGCAAAAATTTAATGGCCTACACTCAGGTCTTTGACTTGTACGGCGGTTTCTTGATTGGTTACCTTGGCGACCTAACTCTCAAAGGCGCCATGGTCATTAGCGAAAAAGCTGTGGAAGAAAATTCAGAAATAACACTTGCCATTGAACTGCCAGATCTGCCTGATAAAAATATCACCCGTATGACCGTTTCTGCTCGTGTGGTTTGGTGTCAGCAAGACTTAAGCCCTGAATACTTCGATGTTGGCTTTGAGTTTAATAATGCCACAGCAGAACAAAAAAGTGTTATTCGAGCGATTATCGACAATTACGAATTCCGCCGCGACCTGCCAAATTATCATATCAAGCCTTCGCCCACTAAATAATCAGATATCCAAAACGTCGGCCACTTGCAGTAAATCAAGTGGCCGACGTTTTTATGTTAAACTCTAATTATGCCGAAGGCAAAAACTCTTTTCTTTACAGCGCCTAAACAAGTTGAGCTAAGAGAAACTCATCTCTCTGCTCTCAAAGAAGATGAAGTCCTTGTTGAAACTATCTGTTCCGCCATCAGCGCAGGGACTGAGATGCTGGTTTACCGCGGACAGTTCCCTCACCTTGCAGATGCTCACGACAATGTAAGCAGTGACTTAAATTATCCTCTGGCGTATGGATATGCATGTGTGGGGATAGTCAGGGAAACAGGAAAACATATAGATAAATCCTGGCGTGATAAATTAGTTTTCGCATTTCATCCGCACGCTTCGTCTTTCAACATTGGACCGTCATCCTTAATTCCCATTCCTGATTCCCTAAAACCTGAAACTGCCTGCTTCCTCCCAAACATGGAGACCGCCGTAAACTTGGTACAAGATGCAGCTCCCATTTTAGGCGAGCGCATTTTAATTTTAGGACAAGGTGCAGTAGGGTTATTAACTTCCTCATTATTAGGTGAATTTCCTTTGGAGGCCTTATCCACAGCAGACTTTTATAAACTGCGCCGAGAAGCTTCCGCGCGGATAGGTGGAATTACTTCATTTGATCCCAACTCTGTAAATTTTCGTAATACCTTAACTTCCATTTCACCGAAAAAATTTGACTTGACCTTTGAATTAAGCGGTTCTCCCGCCGCACTTAATGACGCGATTGAATTGACCACATTTAGCGGCCGCATTGTCATCGGCTCCTGGTATGGACAAAAGCAGGCAGCTCTTGATCTTGGCGGTTCGTTTCATCGTTCACGCATCAAATTGATTTCATCACAAGTCAGCACCATTTCGCCAGAGCTATCAGGCCGCTGGGATAAGACACGCCGCTTTGAAGTGGCGTGGAAGGCATTGGAAAGAATCAAACCTGAAAAATGGATCACTCATCACTTTTCCATTGAAGAGGCTGGCAAGGCTTATCAACTGCTGGATGAAAATCCGCAGGAAACTATACAAGTCATTTTTGAGTATTCGAAATGAAGTTTCAATATGCAACACTGGATAACTGCCATACTTCTACAGGTGTAGTTATCATCATTGATGTCTTGCGTGCTTTCTCCAACGCCGCTTACGTGTTTTCTCGCGGCGCGAAGGAAATTATCCTGGTCAGCACAGTGGAAGAAGCACTGACCTTGAAAGCGCAGATTCCAAACTCGAAAGCCATGGGCGAAGTAGGCGGACTCCCTCCCGCAGGCTTTGATTTCGGCAACTCACCAACCCAAATCTGCGAAGAAAATTTGACAGGACTCACCTTTATCCAACGCACAGGCGCAGGGACTCAAGGTGCAGTCCGCTGTTTGAACGCGGATGTTATGCTCGCATCCAGTTTTGTTGTAGCAAATGCAACAGTTAAACATATCTTCCAACTCAATCCTCATGAAGTAACTTTTGTTATCACTGGAATTCACTACAACGACGAAGACCTGGCTTGTGCCGAGTATTTGGAGACCCTGCTCAAAGGTCAAATACCTGATAAAAAACCTTTTGTAAAACGCGTTTACGATTCACGAGACGCTGAGCAGCATCTTGATCCAAACCAGCCTGAATTCCCCGAATCTGATTTGGATTACTGTACACAGATCAATCGATTCGATTTTTCCATGCCAATCACGCGCGAAAACAGTCAACTTATTATGCGCGCCAAACCCTAAAACTGGAGCACACCTATGTATACCCTTGGAGTTCGACGCGATTTTATTGCACGCCACTTCCTCATTGGAGGAGACTGGGGACCAGAGAACTCTCCCAACTCTCATCATTACATCCTTGAACTGCAACTTGAAGGCACAGAACTAGATCAACATGGTTATCTGGTCGATATTGTGGATGTGGAAAAACATCTCGATAATGTGGTCAATTATTACAAAGAGCAAATGCTCAATGAAAAACCCGAATTCGCGGGGTTAAATCCATCCATTGAACATTTTTCGCGAATTCTTGCTGCGACATTAAATGAAAAAATTAAAGCAAAAAATATTTCCAAAGTAAAAGTTGTGCTATGGGAACATGAAACCGCATGGGCAGCATATAACGTTTCACGTTGAAACGTTTGAACGTGAAAGCGATGAAAATCGGATTCCTAATCTACGGTTCGCTGGATACGCTCAGCGGCGGATACATGTACGACCGCATGTTGGTTGAGTATTTGCGCTCACAAGGCGACAGCGTTGAAATCATTTCGCTGCCGTGGAGAAATTACGTATCTCACTTAACCGACAACTTCTCATTCAAACTTCCAGCCAACTTAGACATTTTGATTCAAGACGAACTGAATCATCCATCGCTCATCGCCTCTAATTTTGGAAAGCATCCCTACCCTATAATCAGCCTCGTTCACCATTTACGTTCTTCAGAGTTGCGCCCGAATTGGCAAAATAATCTTTATCGTGTGATCGAAAAAAAATATCTGCAAAGCGTGGACGGTTTCATTTTCAATTCGCAAACAACAAAGGGAGTAGTGAATGATTTATTAAAAAATAGTAAGCCAGAGATCGTAGCCTACCCACCTACTGATCGGTTTGGTGAGGCAATTTCAGAAGATGAAATAAAATTTCGCGCTAAACAAACTCCATTACAGATTTTATTTTTGGGAAATGTAATGGAAAGAAAAGGGGTACTTACGTTGTTAAAAGCAGTGAACGGTCACGCAAAGCGGTCAGCGGTCAAACTAGATATTGTCGGCTCATTAACCGCTGAGCCCAATTACGCCAAACAAATGCAAGACTTTATCAACAAAAACAATCTTTCCTCTTTCGTCTTTCTTCATAACTCTCTCAACAACGAACCTCTCAAAGAAAAACTTCAACAAGAACACGTACTCATCGTCCCATCGAGTTATGAGGGTTTTGGAATCGTTTATCTCGAAGGTATGGCTTTTGGCCTACCTGCTATCGGCACAACGGCTGGCGCAGCCAGTGAAATTATTGAGCATGAAAAGACTGGTTATCTTATTGAACCTAACGACTCACTAACACTTGCAAAACACATTTGCAAACTTGCAGCCAATCGCGAACTTCTCACCGAACTTTCCCTCAACGCACGCAAGCGTTACATTCAAGAGCCATCATGGAATGAGACGGCTGGTCAAATCCGCGTTTTTCTGCAAAGCATGATTGGATAAATATGAAACGGCTCTTCGGCATTCTTCTCATCGCTATTTCCGCTGCTTCTTTTGGGACTCTCGCCATCTTTGGGCATTATGTCTACGCTGATGGAATGGACACCTTCACAGTGCTATTCCTGCGCTTTGGTATCTCCGCATCTTTCATGACCGTGATCCTGCTTCTACGCAAGGAGCATTTCCCCCGCGGACGAATTCTCGCCCAACTCGTCGGCATGGGCGCGCTGGGATATGTAGGGCAATCATTCCTGTACATGACCGCCATCAAATACGCATCCTCTGGATTGGTTGCACTGCTTTTATATCTCTACCCAATGTTCGTATTTATCCTCTCTGTCTTTATCTTGCATGAAAACGTAAGTTGGATAAAAGTCACAGCGCTGGTTCTGGCGCTCGGCGGCTCCGCATTGACCGTTGACCCCAACGGCGGGCAGCTCATCGGCGCACTGATGGCAGTCACCGCCGCGTTGATCTATTCAATTTACATCATCGTTGGCACGAACGTGATGAAACACGTCTCGGCCGTGCAATCTTCGACAGTCATTTTTGCATCTGCTGGCGTGGTGTTTGGCATATTGGCATTTTCCAACGGCGCACACTTCCCCGCCAGTAACTCAGGCTGGCTCGCCATGCTTGGCATCATCGTCATTTCGACCATCATTCCCGTAGTCACATTTCTAGCCGGGCTTGAAATTATTGGTCCCACCAACGCAGCCATGTTATCAACATTGGAGCCAGTCGTCACTGTCCTGCTAGCGGCATGGTTGTTTGGAGATAGATTACATCCCATCGTAATCATCGGCGGCGGAATGATTCTCGTCGCAGTCATTTTGTTGACGCGCAATGAATTACATTCCAGTTAACCAAGAAGCCTTTGTGCCTTTGTGGTGAAAAAACGCGCCCTTGAGTTCTTTTCAGTGCTATAATCCTTTTACTACCAACCCCACCGAGTCCCTGATTTAATAATCTGCTGACTCACTTATATCAGCAGTCCGCGCTGTTTTTATTTGAGCATTCGCTCACTTTCCCAACATTGATAGACTTCTGAAGAAAAGGAATACTTTGAACTTCGAACAATTTAATCTAGACCCGCGCCTGATGGCTGGAATCAAAAAGGCGGGATACGATACCGCCACACCCATTCAGGAAGCATCCATCCCAGCCGCCATTCGCGGACGTGACATTATCGGTACCGCACAAACAGGCACAGGCAAGACCGCCGCATTCGTCCTCCCCATTTTGAACAGACTATTGGAAGGTCAACGCAACGTAACACGCGCATTGATCGTTACACCCACCCGTGAACTGGCTGAACAAATTCACGATGTGGTCAAGGCTTTATCAGCTGGGACCAGGCTCCGCAGCGCAACCATTTACGGCGGAGTCGGACCCGCGCCCCAAGTCAAGGCATTGCGTGAGGGTGCAGAAATCCTGATCGTTTGCCCAGGCCGTTTTCTTGACCTCTATAATCAAGGTCTTGCAAAATTGGGCAAGATCGAAATCCTCGTGCTCGATGAGGCCGACCGCATGTTTGACATGGGCTTTTTGCCCGATGTGAAGCGCATTATCAAGGCGCTGCCCGTCGAACGACAAACCATGTTGTTCTCAGCGACGTTCCCATCTGAAGTGGAATTTCTCGCAACAAGTTCGTTGAAAAATCCGCAGAAGATCGCGATGGGCATCAGCCGCCCCGCGCATACTGTGACGCACGCGCTGTATCCTGTGCCGCCGCATTTGAAGTCGCAACTGCTTTTGGCTTTGCTCAAAAAAACAGATACACATTCCGTGTTGATCTTTGCACGTACAAAATATCGCGCACAAAAAGTGGCGCAGCAAATTGAACGGGCAGGACATAAAGTGACAAGTTTGCATGGTGACCGTTCGCAGGGACAACGCCAGTCTGCGCTCAAGGGCTTCAAAGACGGCACGCATCAGATCATGGTAGCTACTGATATTGCCGCGCGCGGACTGGATGTGGAAAGCATTTCACACGTCATCAATTACGACATGCCCGACACTGCCGACGCATACATTCATCGCATCGGACGCACGGGCCGCGCACAACGTACAGGTGACGCGTTCACATTGGTCACTGGTGAAGATAATGACATGATCAAGATTCTCGAGCGCATTATGGGAAGTCCACTAAAACGTGAGACCCTCGAAGGATTCGACTACACCGCAGCTGCCCCGCCGAAAGTTGCTGGCGAAGCCCGAGGCAGAGGCGCCCCCCGAGAAGACTCGCGCCGCCCACCGCGCCCCGCACCCACACCAAAGAGTTATGGCAGGAATCGACTCGCGCCGAGGAAGAGTAGATAAGTTCAGGAATTAGTAATTAGTAATTAGGAAACCCGTCTCATGTGAGGCGGGTTTTTGATTGAAACATTTTGGTTGGATTCTCGTATACTGAATACAGTGAAACATGATCTATACATTTGAAATCGAAGGCTTGGCAATCCAAACAGGCGACATTATTTGCACAAGTAACGGCAAACCCGATATTCTGCCAGGTGAATTTTGGCGTCTGGTCGGGCGTCTCGTGCCCGGTGACGTGGATCACGTAGTCATGTACGTTGGTCCTAATGGGCGTTGCATTGAAGCAGGCTCACGCGGCGTGATTACCTTTGACATGCCTGACTCAACCTGGAATACCGAACGTATGGCACGTCAACGCGGGATGTTGTTTGATACATTTTACGGCATTGCCTCCCCGCTGGATGGTCAAGGTTATTCTGAAGAAGAGGAATCCCAGATACGAAGTACAGTTGCGAAGTATTGTCTCGCGCAGGTTGGTAAAACATACAACCTGAATTTCTTCAATGCCGAAACAGAAGATACTTTTTATTGCAGTCAACTGATATACAAGGCTTACCAACAAGTTGGGATTGACCTGAACACAGGCCTGTCTATTGAACAACTCCCTGGGACGAATGCCATCATCTATCCGCAGGAAATTTGGGGCGAGTGTATGCATAGGTTGGCAGGCAAGGAAAATTTAACAATAACTCACAGCTAAAAATAGTTACGAATCAAAAGAGCCTGATGCTTTCGCATCAGGCTCTTTATTTTGTTGACTAGCTCAGAACAGTGACGTTGCTGGCTTGAGGACCCTTGGGGCCTTTCTCAACAACGAACTCAACCTTCTGACCTTCGGTCAGGTTTTTGAAACCATCGCCTTGAATAGCCGAGAAGTGGACGAACACGTCCGCTCCGCCTTCGCGCTCGATGAAACCGAAGCCCTTGTCACCATTGAACCACTTTACTGTACCAATTATACGATCAGACATTTTTTGCCTCCTTTGGCAATTGAAAAAAAGAATTTAGGTAAATCTGTTTGTTCCATCGGAGGTCAAAACAAAACAGCCCACGGATTAACCGTGAGCTGTGGCTGTTCTTCAAACCAACGTAACTTACTGTTTCCTACTAAGACAAAGATAACACATTCCATAGTTCAAGTCAATCAAAAACAAGCACCTTTATTGCGGGTATAATCGCTTGCCTATGAACTTTTTAATCACCGGAGCCGCGGGATTCCTCGGCTCTTCTCTTGCCAATCATCTCGCCCGCGAAGGACACCAAGTCCGCGGCCTTGATGATCTCTCAACCGGTGACCCTCAAGCACTTGTGCCCGATGTTCACTTTACACGCGGAGATGTGAATGACCGCCCCAAATTATGGACCCTGCTTCAGGATGTGGATGTAGTCTATCACCTAGCGGCGCGCGTGTCGGTGCAGGAATCCATTTTATATCCGCGCGACTATAATGCCGTCAACGTGGGCGGGACTGTGGCCTTGATGGAAGCTATTCGCGACGTGGGAGTCAAACGCGTCGTTCTGGCGTCGTCCGGAGCTGTATACGGCGACTTGGGCGACTCAACACTGATAGAGTCTGCCACGCCAAACCCCCGCTCGCCTTATGCGGTTTCAAAACTTGCGGCTGAATATTATGTCAACACAATTGGAAGGCTGTGGGGAATTGAAACTGTCAGCTTACGGATCTTCAACGCCTACGGTCCTGGTCAACATGTACCGCCTTCCCACCCACCTGTTGTGCCGCACTATCTTCGTCAAGCCCAGCGTGGCGGGACATTGGTCGCTCACGGTGATGGAGCCCAAACACGTGACTATATATATGTGGAGGATGTTATTAGAGCAATGATCGCCGCATCCACCGCGCCAAGTATTAATGGATTAGTCATCAACGTTGGCTCTGGTTTGGAAACCTCGATTAAGGATTTAATCCGCATTGTATTGGATGTGACAGCCAGCCAGGCAAATGTGGTCAACAACACCCAAACCTCGGGCGGTGTCTCACGCATGAAAGCAGATCTAAATCTCGCAAAAGAAAAACTGAAATTTCAACCATCCGTCAAATTGGAAGAAGGGTTGAAGTTGACACTTAAACAAGATCCACGATTTAAATAATTAAAAGCGTTCACCACAGAGATCACGGAGGGCACAGAGTTTTTGAGAGTTGCGCCTGATAGCTTGGATACTTTGCAGGAGCCATCGAAATTGAAATGACAAAGAGGAAAAGATGAGAGAATTAAGTATGGAAGAATTAAATAAGATTACCGAAGCTATTATCGGTGCAGCAATTGAAGTCCATCGTCATCTTGGTCCTGGTTTGCTTGAGTCAGCTTATCGTGAATGCTTGCGTTATGAATTGATACAACGTGGATATGACACCCATCAAGAAGTTCCTTTGCCATTAATTTACAAAGAAGTAAAACTTGATTGCGGTTACAGATTAGACTTACTTGTAAATGACTTTGTAATCGTTGAAATTAAATCAGTCAAAAATCTCATCGGAATCCATGAAGCACAACTGCTCTCTTACTTAAGAATATCAGGCGGAAAAATTGGCCTGCTTCTTAATTTCAATGTCAAAATGCTCAAACACGGCGGCATTAAAAGACTCGCCAATTAAACTCCTTATAAAATCTCTGTGCTCTTTGTGATCTCCGTGGTTAAAACTCTTAGCTCTCCACTTCCTCGTAAATTCTATGACCGCCCCACGTTGACTGTTGCACGCGAACTTCTTGGCGCACGATTGGTCCGAATTTCAAATGGACAAAAACTTGTCGGCCTTATCACCGAGACAGAGGCCTACTTTGGTTTTGATGATCTCGCCAGCCACGCCAAGGCAGGCAGAACCATCCGTACCGATCCGATGTTTGGTCCACCGGGGCATGCGTATGTTTATTTCACCTATGGCAATCATTGGATGTTGAATGCCGTAACAGAGAAAGAAAGTTTTCCTGCGGCAGTGCTGATTCGCGCAATTCAACCGATTGAAGGAATCGAGATCATGATGGAAAGGCGTCAGGGACGGGATACTTTGGGTCCCGGTAAGTTGACTCAGGCATTGGGAATCACCAAAAGTGAGAATTATGTCAATTTGACAGAGGCAAATTCCAGTTTATGGATCGAAGCGGGGATTTTCATCCCCAATAAAAGCGTGACGATTGGGCCTCGCGTGGGTTTAAACAAAACGCCAGAGCCATGGTACTCAGAGCCCTGGCGTTTTTTAGTAAAAGACAGATTACACTTGGAGAAGTAAAAATGGACACGACTGCTTTTTACTCAATTGTAGCTGGGACTTGTTTTACCCTGGTTGGCCTGTGGTGGAATGTTGTGCAATCACACAGAGAGTGGTTTGATGATGAAACTACCCGTTCCCTCGCTGGAGGAGTTTATTCATCGTTCCTTATCCCAGGCTTAATGGCATTGGGCGCACAAGTGGGCGGTACAAGCCAGTTGATCTGGCAGGTTGTTTTTGTACTGGCAGCTGGCGTGGGTATGTGGACAACGACCAAGCTCATCATGAAAACACGCGAGCTAAAATCAGTTGGCCTTTTCCGTCAAAATCATTGGGCCGTTGTCGTTTTATATGCTTTAGTGGTGATCTTTGGCATTACTCCTGGTCTTGGCACAGCACTGACAGGGTTGATTCCCTTGCAAGTGGAAGGAATATTGATTGCATTGTTAATTCTTATTGCTCACGGACTCGTTTGGGAATTCATGACTGAATCTCAAACCAGGAAATTATAAAAATTATCGAGGAGAAACAAATGGGATTACTTGAAGGAAAAAACGCATTAATTTTTGGTCTGGCAAACGACAAATCCATTGCGTGGGGCATTACTCAGGCTTTCAAACGCGAAGGCGCGAATATTGGCATCAGCTACGCAGGTGAAATGCTGGAGAAACGTGTTAAGCCGCTGGCTGAGCAGGTGGATTGCAAATGGCTGGAAGAATGCGACATTACCAAAGATGATCAAATTGCCGCCACAGTTGAAAAAGCCGCGAAGCACTTTGGAAAGATCGATATTCTGGTTCATTCGATTGCATTTGCAGGGCGCGATGAATTAAGTAAACCATTTAATGAAACCAGCCGTGAAGGCTTCAAGACTGCCATGGAAATCAGTGTGTTTTCCCTGGTCGCATTGACCAACGCCTTCCTGCCTCTTTTCAACCCGGGGGCATCCATCATGTGCATGACTTATTACGGCTCGGTAAAAGTTTCGCCGCATTACAATGTAATGGGTGTGGCAAAAGCGGCACTTGAATCTTCAACAAGATATTTGGCGTATGAACTTGGCCCGCAAAAGATCCGTGTGAATGCGATTTCCGCAGGCCCGATCCGCACGTTGGCTGCGGCAGGTGTGAGCGGTTTCCGCGACATGTACAAGTACTTTGCAGACATAGCTCCCATGCGTGAGAATGTCACCATCGAAGATGTAGGCAACTCGGCTGTATTCCTCGCTTCTGATTTATCCACGCACATAACAGGCGAAGTTCTATACGTAGATTCTGGTTTCAACATTATCGGTGTTCAGGTTAATGAGAAAGACGAGAAAGGCGAGTAAAGTAAACACGTAAAAGCGTAGACACGTAAACATAAATTGTTTACGTGTCTTTTTTTGCCTGCGACCTATTTTACCCGTCTACGTTTTTCAAGGTAAAATTACCTAAATATGTTCAAACGTAACACCACCCCCACCGAAACAACCTCCCAACCCATTCAGGCCGTGGAACGCATCACCTCTGTGCTCGGCTCAGGCGTGGTTTGGCACGGTAGTATCAACGGTTCAGGCGGCGTCCGCATTGAGGGCGCTTTCGAAGGAGAAATAGCCCTGCGCGGCATGCTGGTTGTCGGCGAAACGGGGCGCGTCACCTGTCAGAACGTCCGTGCCAACACCGTCATCGTGGCGGGAGCGGTGCGCGGCAACATCACCACCCAAAAGCTGGAAATTCGCGCCTCAGGGCGTGTATGGGGAGATGTGGTCACAACTGCTTTCGTGACCGAGGAAGGCGCCTTCCTTCGCGGCCAGATCAGGATGGAAGAAACGGTCGAGCTTGACCTCGAACCTGCTCCCGAGTCCACGCCTTCAGAGGCCGCCCAGGCAGAATCCATCGCATCGATCCCGATGATCATTCCTGAACCTGCGCCTTTGATCGAATCAACACAAAAAATCATGCGAAAGAAAAAAGCGAATGAAAGCGCAGACCCTAAAAGTCTTTGAGACTTTTAGGGTCTTTTTATAAAAAATATGAAATACCGCGAACTGCAAATCCAAACCCAACGTGAATTTCCTAATAATGCACGCACACCTGGCTTCGGCTGGCTTGTCCGCGCGGGATATATGACCCGTGAAAACGAACTCCTGCCCCTTGGAAAGCAGATGATCGAAAGATTACATCACTTATCAAGCGGCCCATCTTTCTTCCCACTTCTTTCTCTTCCAATCCTTACAAACGAAATCGAAACCTACTTTTCGCTCCCAATAGGTTCAACAGAAATCATCCATTGCGAGTCGTGCAAATATACACAACGACTTGAACTTGCCCAATTCAAAAAGACAGCCTTTCCCCACGAAGAAGAACTTTCGCTTGAAAAAGTATTGACACCTGACTGCAACACTATCGAATCACTAGCCAATTATCTAAATATTCCCAAAGAAAAAACTGCCAAAACCTTGATGTACACTCGTATTGCCGACAACCAATTTATCTTCGTCGTGGTACGCGGAGATATGCAATTGAGCGAAGCAAAATTGAAAAATCTTGTTGGAGATGTCCGTGCAGCAACGATGGATGAAATTGTCAAATCAGGAACAGTTGCCGGCTACGCCTCACCGATCGGCTTGACTAACGCATTGATCATCGTGGATAACTTAATTCCAAACTCACAAAACCTCGTAGCAGGTGCAAATGACACAGGTTATCATTTCAAGAACACAAATATTCCGCGAGATTACTCGGTTGAAACAATTGCAGATCTAACTCAAGCCAAAGCAGGCGACACCTGTATTCATTGCGGAAACTCACTTGCCATTTTCTCAACGCTTCTATTGGCTACACGCTCCGAATTTTATTTTGAAAATATTCTGCTCGCTCTTGCAGAAACTCATCATGATGAAAAAGGACTAACCTTCTCCAAACCTGCCGCACCATTTGACGTGTATCTCATGCATCTTCCCAGCAAGCAAATGGACACGTTTGCCAAAGCGGAAGAAATTTATAAAGACCTACAAAGTAATCACATTCCTGTCCTGTTCGATGACCGTGACGAGCGTGCAGGCGTCAAATTCAATGATGCGGATTTGATCGGATGTCCAATGAGAATCACCGTTGGCGAGAAGGCACTTCAAAACGGAATGGTAGAATTGAAACTTCGCAAGGCAGACAAAAATATTCTGGTTCCATTTACTGAAATTATTTCGAATCTTTAGTTAAACACACCTTGCCGATACACACTATGAATATTGGACACTTTCCCCCACCCAAACAACGCGGACTGATCGTTCACGGCATTACGATTCTTATTCTTGCAATTATCGCCATCGCTGGCTTTGTCAATATCCTGCGCAATGAAGTTGGCCCGGCGTTTCTAATTTCATTATTAATTTCGCTGGTTTCTTTTGCGCCAATCCCATTTTTTATCTATCGGGCTTATTCTCTATGGCGCGCAGACTATCACATGGACCGTGACAGCCTCTCCATCAATTGGGGCCTGCGCCTGGAAGATATTCCCCTCACAGATATTGAATGGATCCGTTCTGTGGATGATCTTACTCACCCTATTGCGTTACCGACATTACCCATGCCGGGCGGTCTAATTGGCACTCGCCGTCACCCCGATCTCGGTGCAATAGAATTCCTTGCATCTGACTCGAAAAAACTTCTCCTGGTTGCCACTGCAAAACGCACCTTCGTCATTTCACCCGAAGACACGATAGGGCTTATGCAAACTTTTGCCCGCGCAACAGAACTGGGCAGCATTACCCCTTCAGATGCAAAATCCGTTTATCCATCTTTTGTCGTTACGCAAGCCTGGCAAAGCGGACTGGCGCGCTACCTTTGGATAACAGGGGCAATCCTGAACATAGGCTTATTTATTTGGGCGAGCATTATTATTCCATCCACACCGATCGTAGCACTTGGCCCGCAATTTGTCGACAGCGCTTTGAAAATCGTCCCATCTTCTCAATTGATTATCTTTCCTGTTGCCAGCCTCTTACTTTTTATTGCTGGTTGGATTGCAGGACTATATTTTTATCGCTGGGACAAAGAACGTGTTCTCGCTTTTATTATCTGGAGTTCCAGCACGCTCACAAGTTTGTTATTTTTACTCGCAGTGATTTTCATTGTGACTACTCCGGTGTAACAGGTCAAACGTCGAAAGTCAAACGTCACAGGTCTGACGTTTGACTTTCGACTAAAAAATATGCAACTTCTCTTCGGATTCCTCCTCGCGCTTCTCATCGCATTTCTCGCACACAAAGCTCACAGCCTCAACAAAAGCGGAGCCTTCGCCGCCGCAGTCACAGGCACAATCATCTTCGGGATTGGCGGTTGGCAATGGGCAATTCTATTGCTCACGTTTTTTATTACATCATCCGCGTTCAGCCGAGCATTCAAAAAACGAAAACAAGGCCTTGACGAAAAATTTTCAAAAGGGAATGAGCGGGATGCGGGTCAGGTTTTTGGGAACGGCGGCATCGCCACCACATTTGCCGCGCTGCATTTTTTCTTTCCCAACGAACTCTGGCCCTGGCTGGGTTTCGCCGCCGCGCTCGCCGCTGTCAACGCAGATACCTGGGCGACCGAACTCGGCGTATTGAATCCACATCCGCCGCGCATGATCACAAACTTAAATAAAATTGTGGAAAAAGGCACATCAGGCGGAATCTCCATAATCGGCACACTTGCATCTTTGGTAGGTTCCGCCTTAATTAGCATTCTCGCTTCTCTTCTTAACCCGATAGCTGATTCAGCCTCGATCTTCATCATCGTCACCCTGAGCGGACTCGCTGGCTCGCTATTCGACTCACTTCTCGGCGGTACAATTCAAGCCATGTATTACTGCCCTGCTGATAAAAAAGAGACCGAGAAACATCCGCTCCACACTTGCGGCACAGAGACCATCCACATCCGCGGCTGGAAATGGCTGGATAATGACTGGGTCAATTTTGCATGTGGGGCGTTTGGGGTGATCACATCTCTCTTGTTAAAAGGAATTCTATAAATATGACTACTTCATCAAATCCTATTCTCGTTACAGGCGCCAGCGGATTCGTCGCCATTCACACCATCATTCAACTTTTGGAACAGGGACACAAAGTCCGTGGGACGATTCGGTCGTTGGCGAAAGAGGCCGAAGTCCGCGAGACAATATCGAAGTACGTGCAGGCAAATGACCGGCTGGAGATTCTGCCTGCGGACCTGGAGCAGGATTCAGGGTGGGATGAAGCGATGAAGGATGTCGAGTATGTTCTGCATGTCGCGTCTCCATTTCCATTATTTGAACCCAAACATGAAGACGAACTCATCATCCCTGCTGTGCAAGGGACTCTGCGAGTCTTGCGTGCATCGCACAAAGCAAATGTCAAACGTGTAGTGCAGGTTTCATCCAACGCCGCCATTTCATCGGGGCACAATGGTGAAAACAGAACCTTCACCGAAGATGATTGGTCAATCACCGAGAATAACATCGGCGCATATTCTAAAAGTAAAACGCTTGCCGAGCGCGCGGCATGGGACTTCATCAACAGTGTAGAGAACATAAACAAAATGGAATTGGTTACGATTAATCCGCCGCTTATTCTTGGGCCTGTCCCAAATAAAAATTTCCGCACATCAGTGGAGTTGATTCGAATCTATATGCTCGGACAAGTCCCTGGGGTGGGGCGAATCAAAATGGGATTCGTGGACGTACGCGATGTGGCGGCAGCCATTATTCTTGCAATGAATACACCTGAGGCTGCGGGCAATCGCTTCCTTTGTTCAGGCGGAGTACTGTGGCTGAAAGAGATTGTTGAAATTTTGCATAAGGAATATGCAAAGCGCGGATATAAAATTCCCACAACTCAATTTCCAAGTTTCTTGATCCGCTTCATTGCGTTATTCGATAAAAAGATTGCATTGGTTACAAACAGCCTTGACTGGGATTATGACCTGTCCAGTGAAAAAGCAAAGCGGATTCTAAAATGGTCTCCGCGCACAAAAAAAGAAGCCGTTCTTTCGATGGCTGAAAGTTTGATCGACCAAGGGCTTGTGTAACACTATTTGATGGTTAACTCTGGAGTCGGACAGTTTGCTGTCCGATAATGCAGGAGCATACCCTTGAGGGGCACCTAGCTCCTGCACACCAGAAAATAATTAATTTTGGAGCAACCATGAATTACCTACCTTCTGAAACTCGTTACCAAACCATGCAGTATCGCCGCTCAGGCCGCAGCGGACTTAAACTCCCAGCCGTTTCACTCGGCTTGTGGCATAACTTCGGCGGCGTGGACACATTCTCGAACAGCCGTGAAATGGTCTTGCGCGCATTTGATCTCGGCATCACGCATTTGGACCTCGCCAATAATTATGGTCCGCCGCCTGGTTCTGCCGAAGAGACCTTTGGTCAGATCATGTCGAAAGACTTGAAACCCTATCGCGACGAATTGGTTATTTCCACCAAGGCTGGCTATTGGATGTGGGAAGGGCCGTATGGAGAATGGGGTTCGCGAAAATATCTGATCTCGAGTCTTGATCAAAGCCTTAAACGCATGGGCTTGGATTACGTTGACATTTTCTATCATCACCGCCCCGACCCAGATACTCCGCTCGAAGAAACCATGCAGGCATTGGATTACGCCGTCCGCAGCGGGCGGGCCTTGTATGTGGGCATCTCCAATTACCCAGCCGATAAAACCCGTGAAGCCGCGCAAATATTGCATCAACTGGGCACACCCTGTTTGATTCACCAGCCATCCTACAGCATGTTCAATCGCTGGGTGGAGGATGGTTTACTGCAAACTTTGAAAGAGGAAGGCGTTGGCTGTATTGCCTTCTCCCCTCTCGCTCAAGGCTTGCTTACGGATAAATATCTCGGCGGTGGAATCCCCGAAGGTTCACGCGCATCAAAAGCACATGGATTCCTCAAGCCTGCCAATATCACCGATGATAAATTGACGAAGGTAAAAAAGTTAAATGACATGGCACAATCTCGTGGACAGACTCTCGCGCAAATGGCCTTGGCCTGGGTACTGCGTCACGATGTGATGACATCCGTTTTAATCGGCGCAAGCAAAGTGTCACAAATCGAAGATGCAGTGGGTACGTTGAATAAATTGGATTTTTCAAGTGATGAGTTGAAAAAGATTGAAACAATTTTGAATGGCTAACATCATGTCATTGCGAGGCGGTTTTTGCCGAAGCAATCTCCGCTTTAAAGCGTAAAACTTTTGAAACTGGGGATTGCTCACCTACACTGCAACACACCTGCACTGGCGGGCGGTGCCAGGGAACGCAGTGCGGCGCAAGTGTCGTCGCACAGAACGCTCCTCGCAATGACATCAAAAATGAATAGGCATAGAATCAAAAACAAGAGGTATACATGAAAATTCGTTCAGTCCCGATTAGCCTGCTTATTTCGATAATTTTCAGTATGACTCTGACAAGTTGCGGTGCTGTGCCAGTATCCCCAACATTAACACCGCTTCCAACACAAACCTTTGCTCCCGTACCTACTGCTAACCCTACTTCCACCCCAACAGAAACCCCAGCCCCTGTTGAGCAGGCAGAAAGTGACATAAAGGAAATGTCTAGCATTACTGAAACGGGGGAACTATTAGGTGTAAAAAACATTACCACAAAAATTATAATCAGTGATACTCTGAAAAACTATATGAAAGGCATAGAGGACGATGACAGTTATAAAGATTCAGCTACAGCTTGGACAGAATTTACTGCTTCAAATTATTATGATTTGGCTGTTAAAAAAGGCGGTCCTGATGGAACAGGACTAAAAATAACTGACCAAACTACGGGGAATGAAAGGAGACCAACATTTGAAGAATTCATGCAAATGGCTAAAGAATATCAGGAAGGCACAAGGCCAGGCACTGACATCCAGTTTACGTTAAAAATTAATAATGTCGCGACTGAAGGATACGACCGTGTTACTCAAATTTTTGTACCATTTGCAACAGAGTTGACTTCACAGCCACTTCCCGAAAATGTAATTGGATTAAAAGACTTTGATATTGTATATTTTAAATTTAAGGATCCATCAGTAACAAACGTTGACACAAAGTATAAGGGCTTTGGGTCAAATTTCTTAGGATCTACACTGATTCACTATAGGAGTATTTATGCAATTGAAGCAGATCAGGTATCATCTCTATCCTTTATTGAAAGCATCTCTACAACATCCACCTGGCTAGCAGAAAATAGATTTGTATCTAGTTTTAATTTGAATACAATACGTACATTATCAAACGGTAAATTAGGACAAACTGTTTTTAAATCTGTTATCAAAATAATAAAGTAATAAGTAGCTTGACTTATATATTCAATTTGTGAGATATTGAATACAGAATGAAAAAGTTCTGGATTATTTCTACATTCTTCGTCATTTTAGTAGTATTTAGCTATTTTGTTTTATATCCCCTTTGGGGCAGAAGATTGATCTACGCTAATAATAGTAAAGTTACGAAATACGCTGGTAGCGGGCAGGTCACAGGAAATTTTAATGAAGTACTGTTTGTCTTACCAAAAGGTGAAGGTAGGCCAAAGTTTGCACCTGTAGGCGATAGAGAAAAGTTTAAAGATGAATTGTATGATGTAATTACAATCCCTTCACAGACTCAGCTTTTATATACTGTAGGGACTTTTGAAAAATGGGAGGAGATAGAAGGTTCACTGGATAAATATTTAGTAATTAAAAACCCTAGAACTAAAAAGTTAGAATGGCATAGAGTAGCAAGCAAATATTCAGGTTTGTTTAAAGAAAATATCACCAGATATTTTGTAGAAAATGTAAATATTAGTTTAAACAAAAACAAAGTTAACAATGTGATAACCACAATAAATATGCCAACCTTTAAAAAGGGCGATGCTGTTATATTAATTCCATTGTTTGATCCACCAGAACTTGCTAAAATGGATGAAGTGGGAAATTATCTAGTTTCTGGTGTGATTGTGAGAAGAGTAGGGGGAAAAGATGATTAAATTTTTAAATTATTTTTTGACTTTTTTTGTTTTGTTGTTTGTTTCAGCTACGGTTGTCCAAGCAGCTTGTGCTCCACCAGAATGTGGTGCCAATGATGCAAATGGAGACCCAATAAATGATTGTACCTCTTCACAACAATGTCTGGCAAAATGTTGCACTGCACCACCAACAGGTGATGGGGGAACAGGCGGAGGTGGTGGTGGAACACCTCCAAATCCTCCTGAATGTACTTGGACAAATGTTAATTGCCCTTCTGGAACTGTAGCTAATACTAGTAGTATTCTAAGTTCTGCCTGTGTATCTTTTCGAAGCTGTAGATTAGGTACTGCACAAGGATCAGGAGCATGTTGTGCGACACACAATGTACCAAACGATACAGGCGGAACAGATACCATATGCGATAAATATTTGCTTTATTTATACAGCTGTGTTTCGATTTGTAACACAACTGCACCGACATCTTTTGGATATAATCAATCTACTCAACTTATGACTTGGGTTGCAGGAACTGGGGGGACTTCTCAACAATTATATGTAGGAACAAGTCAGGCACAGGTTCAATCCAATTGTACACTTGCTCCATCAAGTAGCAATCCAGCTTGTGCAATTAACATTTCAAATTTAGCAGCCAGCACGGCCTCATACTCTGCCGTCGGATTATTACAAACTGGTACAACTTACTATTCAAAATTAGTAAACTTATAGTAGTGCAAGTTGTAACGCGAGTTCGGCAATAACTTCATTTCCTACATCTTGTAGTGCAACAGCGCCAACAAATATTAGTTATGACCAAAATACAACCACAATTTCGTGGACTCCTGGAACAGGTGGATTGTCCCAAAAATTATTTGTAGGAACTGATCAATCAATGGTAGAAGCAAATTGTGTAGGAACAGGTCCTGCCTGTGCAATTAACCAATCTGGAATTGCCTCTGGTACAAGTTCATATCAGCATGACATGCCAAACAAAAAGACCTCCGAAGTTTCAAAAACTTCGGAGGTCTACATTTACACTACCCTCTCCAAATCTTGAAGTCCTTCAAACTCGAACCACCCAAAAACTCGCGCACAATTGAATTCGCAGGGATCAGACTCGCATCCAATGGCAGGAACCATTCGAGGAAAGCAAGTAGTCTGCGGGCTTCGATGAACTCTGGCACATTGTATGGAACCTGGCGAAGCAAGGGCTCGGCCAACGGAGTCAACGCGGCCAGTTCATAAGCCAGCGCAGAGTTGAACATCACATCCGCGTTTTCTTGATATGGAAAGATGTGCCGCTTCTCGCCGCGGCGCACAGATTCCCAGCGGCTGATGGTCTGCGTGGCGGAATATCCGCGTTCGCGGGCGTCGCGCACAATGCGTCGGATCAGGCGCGTGTCTGTGGTGGAAACGCGGTTATGGCGGTCGAGGTTAAGCTGTGTCAAAGCGGAGACATACACCCGATACGCCGCACCAGACCAACGGTCAGGGATGAGGCGCGGGTTCATCCCATGAATGCCTTCGAGGATGATAGGTTGTCCATCTTTTAATTGGATGAGGTCACCCACTTCGCTTCGACCGGTCTTGAAGTTGAAGCGAGGCAATTGAATTTTTTCCCCGCTGATTAATTTTTCCAAATCCAGTGCAAGGCGTTTGAGATCCAACGCCTCGATGGTTTCAAAATCGGGCTGACCATTTTCATCAAGCGGAGTTTTCTCGCGGTCAATAAAATAATTATCGAGTTCAAGTGGATACGGCGAGATGCCGCGCGCAAGCAGTTGCACTGCAAGGCGGCGTGACGTGGTTGTTTTTCCCGAAGATGATGGGCCTGCGATCAAAATAATCCGCGAATTTTTTTGGACGATCTGCTGGGCAATATCTGCGACGTTTTGTTCGTGCAAGGCTTCAGAGACCAACACGATCTCCTCTGCGCGGCCAGTTAGAATGGCATCGTTCAATGCGCCCACATTATCAATATTGAGTGTCTCAAGCCAATCGCCATACTGACGAAATGCAGCCAGCAGTTTTGGGTAATCGCCGATCGGTTCAATCTCGGTGGGCGCATGACGGCGCGGGAATTGAATCGTAAAACCGCCGCTCACTAATTTAAGATCAAACCACTTCAAACAACCTGTAGATGGAACCATGTAGCCGTGCATATAATCCATTTGGTCGTGAATGCTGTACATGGTTAGATAATCCTTGCGTCGATATGCAAGCAAACGCAGCTTATCTTCATATCCGCGCTGTTTAAAATAATCAATCGCCTCTTGAATAGGCATCTCTCTGCGAACAAAGGGATGATCTTCCCTGATCAATTGACGCATGTGATCTCTGAGTGCATCCAGTCCCTTTTGGGTGATCGCTTCGCGGCCTTTTACCTCACAATAAAAACCACCAGAGGAAACCGAATGATCAATGTTCAATCTGTCGTTTGGGAACAATTCAGAAAAAGCCATTTCAAGCAGAAAGACCAGTGAGCGCCGATAGATCCGCGCTCCATCGGCGGTATTCATCGTGACAGGTAGACAAAAAGTTTCGACATTTATTGGGTAGGTCAATTCGTGAATTTCGTTATTGATGATCACAGCCACGATCGGCGCGGCAAAATCATCTTTCACTTTCGAGAAAAATTCCCCAACTTGTGTGCCGCGCGGACCCGAAAGCACCCGCCCATCGGGGAGGTGAAGTTCTACATTTTTACTGGATTGTGTGATTTGAATGGACATGTTTTTTAAGTCGAAAGTCAAAGGTCAAATCGACTTTTGACTTTCGATCTTTGACAAAAGTTTCTCTGACTGACCTGCAAATTCATCCAGCGGGATTTTTTTGTTTGTCAGAGCAACCAAGGTTTTCGTCAGCAATTCATTAACAGGCGTCGGGATTCCACGCGTCTTGCCTTCGCGGACAATAGCTCCATGCAAATATTCCACTTCACTTTGCGGGCGGCCTGAGTACAGGTCAATGTGAAAGGAAGGCATCTTCGCACCGCGTCCGCTGCCTGCTGCACGGGAGAGGAACGGCTTAGAAAGCCAAAGCGGAAGTTTTGTTGCGAATGCCAATGCTTTTACAGGCGTACCTGGCAAATCATATACTTCAAGGTTTTGCGCCTTCATCACCGTAAGACATTCCTTGAGCATGTCAATTTCAAGTTTGTAGAGTTTTTTATTTGCAAAAATCTGTGCAGCCGTCATATTCAAAATTGCCGAAGTGGGATTCGCGATCAGATTGGTCAGCATCTTCGACCATTTCATGCCATGCGGTTCGGGATACAAATGACATTTGAGATAGGCACCGTCCATTGCCGCGACCAGTTTTTCGGAAAGTGGATGTCCCGCCGCGACGCCAACGCCGCGCAATTTCTCCAGCACAATATCACCTGCACCGCGGCGACCAATTGCGGTAGTAACCGTGCCATAGATTACCTTGTCAGGCCCAAGCACGCGCGCAATAGCTTGCTCATTTTCCACGCCATTGGACAGGCACAATATAGGCGGTAGCTTTTCTGCGAAAGGCTTCATCCCTTCCATCGCAGCAGCGGTGTCAAAAGATTTCAATGCAAAGAGCGCCACGTCAAAAGGGCCAAATTTTAAAGCTTCCTCAAGAGAAGGTTCAATTACAAATGAACGGGGTTCAATTGTGAACGCATCTTTTGTTTGTCTTCTCTCATCGATAGTGAGGTCGAGGCGAAGTCCGCGTTCACGCAACTCACTGACCATTTTAGGCTGTTCTACAAAAACAATATTATGCCCTGCCAGTGCAAGCGAACCGCCGAAATAAGTGCCTATTGCACCCGCGCCAAAGACAAGTACATTTAATCGATCAGAAGTTTTTATGGTTGATTTGGATGATTGCAAAACTGCCTCTATAAAAAAGATTTATCCGCAGAGTCTATTCTGCTTCTTTCCAATGGGTATGATCATTGAGCTTGTCGATAGTCCAGCGATGCTGGTGTGGAAAATACATCAATTGAGCAAAAGCTGTATTGCTAAAACGAAAACGTGTGCCTGCGTTATTGGCTTGCGGAGCCATCCCCACAACGGCATGCATCACTTGGTTCAACAATCCGCCATGTGACACGATCAAATATCTGGCAGGCTCGAGCTTGAGCAAATTATGCAAAGCCTGCCCTGCGCGCAGGAATAATTCCCAATCGCCTTCCCCATCGCCGCCGACTGAGTCGTACGGTGTGGAGAAGGAAGGATGTTGAAAGTTCTGGCGGACCTCATAAGCAGTCAAACCAGCGAAGTCTCCATTATCGCGTTCCAACCAAAGCGCCTCATATTCGATCTTTATGTCCATGGCATTTGCGATTATCTCTGCAGTTTCTTTTGTCCGTGCAAGTGGACTTGAAATAACGAGGTCAAATTTATTTTTTTCTTTTAGCCAGCGTTCCGCTAATGCACGAGTTTGCGCGCGGCCTACATCATTCAGCGGAAAGTCTGCCTGTCCCTGCCAGCGTGATTGGGCATTCCCGACCGATTCTCCATGGCGCAACAACGTAATGTAATAAGGCTGGGGTTTATTTTCCATTTTCTTGTTCGCCCCCTTTTTTAATTAAATAAATTGGCCGCCGTTTGACTTCCTGAAAAATATATCCAACATAAACTCCAATAAAACCAAGCAGGATCATAATGATGCCGCTTGCGATCAGCATGATCGCCATCAACGAACTCCAACCTGCAACGATGCGTTCGGTGTGCCCAGTCAGCCATAACGAAGCTACATAGATCAGTTGCGTGGCTGCCAGAACAAAGAACGCCAACCCTGCACTCAAACCGATATACAACGGGGCCAGTGAAAAGGAAAAAATCGCATCCGATGCAAGGCGGATCATTTTTCCCAATGAATATTTTGACTTCCCAGCCAGGCGGGCTGATTCACGATATGGCAGGATCACGCTGGCATACCCCATCCACGAAACCATGCCGCGCAGGAAGCGATGATATTCATGCATGGAACGCAGGCCATCGAGAGCATCACGGGATAACGCACGAAAATCTGCAGCACCTTGCAATATCTGAGTGCCGCTGATGAGGTTGATCAATCGGTAGAAAAAGTTGGAGGTTAATTTTTTAAACGAAATAGATCGATCATCATCCATACGCTGCGCCTGAACAATGTCATACCCCTGCTGGGTAAGGTTGATCATCTGCGGAATCATTTCAGGCGGATGCTGACCGTCGCCATCCATGGTGATGATCACATCCCCTTCCGCCGCGTCCATGCCTGCTGTCAGCGCGGCCTGATGACCAAAGTTGCGGCTGAGTTGGAGCACGGAAATGCGCGGGTCGGCATTCGCTATTTTTCGGAGCATATCCGCCGTCCCGTCGTTTGAACCGTCATCTATATAGATAAAATGAAATTCATAGGGAAGGGAATCCACAACTTCACAAACATGCGTGTGGGTACGTTCCACAACACCTGCTTCATTGAAAATTGGAATGACCAGATCGACTTTGAGTTTTTGCTTGGGAGACATCGCAAGAATTTTACCATGCGCCCCACAATCGGACCTGACGCATGATTCTCGACAAAAAGGATTTGCCAACCCTGCTAGGAAAACTTAAAATCAAGAATCGTATCAATGACCTGTTCCTGGTCGTTGCCAGTCAGCGCATTATGGAAAGGCAGGCGAATCAATTGGTCACTAACATTCTCTGTCACAGGGTAATCTCCTGCTTTGTAATTAAAGCTCTGCCCCATGTCGGAGAGGTGAAGCGGCAAATAATGAAAGACGCTGTAAATTCCGCGTTCACGCAAATATATGATCAGTTTCTGGCGCAAATCCAGATTGGGAAGAAGCATATAAAACATATGATAAGCCTGCTCACAATCATCGGGAACATACGGAAGTTGTACACCATGTTTTTCCGCCCAATCCTTTAGCGCGGCATGATACATCTCCCAAACATTTTTGCGGTGTGTTTGGATTTTCTCGCGCTGTTCGAACTGCGCAAACAGAAATGCGGCCAAAATATCAGAAGGAAGGTATGACGAGCCAATATCCACCCAGGTATATTTATCTATTTGCCCACGAAAAAAACGTGAACGGTTCGTCCCCTTTTCACGGATAATCTCAGCCCGCTCAGCAAGAACAGGGTTATTAATAAGCAACGCTCCGCCTTCTCCACAAGAAAAATTCTTGGTCTCATGAAAAGATTGTGACGCCATGGAACCAAAGGTACCCAAATATTTATCTTTATATTTTCCAAATAACCCGTGTGCGTTATCTTCCACAACAGCAATATTATGACGATTGGCAATTTCCATGATCGAATCCATGTCACAGCCAACGCCCGCATAATGCACAGGGACAATTGCCTTCGTGCGCGGGGTCAGCACCGCTTCGAATTTGGATTCGTCCAGGTTAAGCGTATCGGGACGCACATCAACAAAAACAGGTTTGGCCCCTCGTAATACAAACGCATTCACTGTTGAGACAAAAGTAAAATCTGGAACGATTACCTCATCACCGGGTTGAATGTCCAAAAGGATTGCAGACATTTCCAGCGCATGCGTGCAGGATGTAGTAAGCAATGCTTTGGCTATACCAAGTTCGCCTTCAAGAAAAGCGTGGCATTTTTTAGTAAATGCGCCATCCCCAGAGATGTGACCCGCCTCAATGGCCTGACGCATATATTCATATTCATTTCCAACAGTAATCGGGCGATTAAAGTCAACTTTGAGGGTGGGCATCGTTAATCTTTGCGAACCAGAATGGTAAAATCATAGAGTTGGTAATCATGCAGTAGAGCAACATTTTTAGAGAAGTTACGTTTACAATAATCAAAAAAGAAAAGCGGGTCAGCGTAATACAAGTCTTCACGCATTCTATCGGCATCGGAATATTTGGTAAGCATATTAAATGCCATCCCTCTGGATGCCCGCTCATTCATTTGATGTAAACCTTCGACAACAATTTTTGTCCAAGTATCATTGTCCGCATCAAGTTTCATGTTAAATGTTCCACTGACAACGGCATAGTCAAGCAATGGCACTTCTTCGATCTTGCTGGTAAACGAGCAATCTGGATTTCCAGCATGTGTTTCAATGCCTTTCGCCACCATGGGCTCCGCAATATCGTACCCAACATATTGCAGTTGATGCCCAAGCCGAACAAGATAATCATACATGCCGCCATAGCCGCTGCCAAAATCTAGCAAGGAATATTTTTGACCCGGATCAATGACCTTGATCAACTGAAAGAAACGCAATTCCTGCGATTCAACCGAGTTGTAATCCACACCTTTATGAGTCGTACCATGTATTTCAAGTTTTTCGATAAAATAATTTTTGACCTTGCTAAGATCATTGCTATCTGTCATGGTTTCCTCATGCGATATATTTCATGGCATCTTCACCCGCCATGAACATCAGGTCAAAGATGGTTACATATTGATCAAATGGCGGGTACAGTTGTGGATATTCAGGGTAATTGTATTCCATATATTCGAGCGAAATACCTGCTTCAATAAATTTATCATCTTCGATATAGTCTCTCGCTGACGGTCCGCTAATATAGTGTTTTGCCCCAACGTGCTTGAGGATTTGAATCAAGCGGCCCGTTTTCTGACCGTCCACACCAGGGATCTCGGATGAGCGCATAAACTGGGTATGAGCATTTCCAATTTTGCGGGTGATTTCAATTGTCAGCCAAATGGTGAAGTCTGCCAGGAACTCGTCGCGGCGCTCGAAAACAGAATCAAGCCAGGGGGCGAATGAAGCGAAGTTTGGCGCTTTGGCATAGGCAAAGGTCAATGCTTTCAAATGATTCTTGGCCCACGGCTTTGACCAGTCAATCCGCACCTCTTTAATGGGAACGCCATCCGTCACCCCTTTGCTGTGAACTGGAATTGTCAGCCATTGCTTTCCCTGCGATGTTTTAATCTGGTTACGATTACGCCAGCCATGTTTGTCATACTGAACGTCATCATAAAAAATGAACTGGTCTGCGCGGCGGATCTGGTCAAAGTAACCACGCCAGGGCATATAAGAAGGTTGAAGAATCACAACTTTCATTTTTCGATCACTTCATGTATCACATACGATGGTCTGTCCATGCTGCGATCAAAGATACGCGCTAAATACTCACCAAAAATTCCCAAGGTGAAAAGTTGTGCCCCGCTAAATAATGAAATAATGGAGGCAAGGAAAGGAAAGCCTGGCACGCTTCCTGCAACAAAATAAATGAAGACAACATAGAGAAACACAGCCAACCCCAAAAGTGTCATAAAAAAACCGATCCAGCTCGCCAAACGCAATGGCATTGTGCTGTATCCTGTTAAAATTAACATGGTTGCTTTTACAAGTGCAGGAAAGTTGTAATTCGAACGCTCAGCAGGGGCAATATCCACCTGTACTGAAGTGAATCTCGACGTGCCCCACGAAAGTAAAACATCTACAGTTAGAGCTGGGTTCTGGAAATTTTCAAAGGCAGAGCGTAAATGTGTACGAAATAAACGAAATGCAGAAATATTTTGAACCGAAGGCACTCCCATCACATATGCCAAAAGACGCTTCATGTTCGCTGTCATTACGTTACGCCAAAAACCTTGAGGAAGTTTCTTCGGAGAGCCATAAACTACATCAAAACCCTCCTCCAACTTCGCAAGCAAAGCTGGAATTTCTTCAGGCGGGTGCTGAAGATCCTGGTCCATAGTTACGATCAATTCATAACGAGCCGAACGGATTCCACATAAAGTGGCGTTATGCTGGCCGTAGTTTCGCATTAGACAAATACCCTTAACCCACTTATGTTTTTTCGCCACCTTTTCAATCACAGCCCAACTCGCATCAGGGTTGCCATCGTTGACCAGGATTATTTCATATTTCTTTACAATCTCTGGTAATGTCTTAACTAGCCTTTCAACCAAAGGTTCGACGTAGGTTTCGCCTCGATACACGGGAACTACAATTGACAGATTCATAGGAGCGCAATTATACCCAAGCGCCTCATAATTGGACCCCGTGCCTGTCAGCCAATAATCGAAGAGTTCGCTGCACCTCGGCATTTTTCTGCCCTGCATTCCACCCAAGGGATTCAGCCAGAATATCCGCCAGTTCTTCAATGTCAACTTTGGATAAACGTCCAAGCATGGCGAGCATGGTACGACGCAAAACAAGATCATCCAAATGCCGAATTTTTTCATGCTGCACAAGAAACAAAATTTCGCGGCTTGAATAATCAGGCAGGGATTTCAAAGGCATATCTGTCTCTTGCTTAATAAAGTTAGCTACAGCTTCTGTTCGAGTTCCATATCTTTCAAACAATATTTGAAGACGGTCTTTATCCAACCCAGTCCATGCGACAAGGCTGTCAATTTGCTGGTTATACTCATTATCGTTGCGCGGATAGCCATGTCCCCCGCCAATGGAAAGGTTCTGTGTGCCTTTCTGGCGAGGCAAACCCAGGAACATAAGTGCTTTATCAGTTACTTGTTCTGAGAAAGCACGGAAGGATGTCCACTTGCCGCCAACGAGTGAATAAATGGGAAAAGTCAGGTTGGTCCAATCGCCGCTCAGCACTTCGATATGATGATCTCGGCTATATTGACCTGTGCTTTTCGCTGTGCTATTTGCCAGCGGGCGCACGCCTGAAAAACGAAACACGATCTGCTCTCGAGTCATTTTGATGGATGGAAAAACACGCGCTACAAGGCCGATAAAATAATCCACTTCTTCGTCTGTGCAACGCGCTTCATCGGGATTCTCAATATTAATATCAGACGTGCCGATCAAAACTCGCTCAAACAATGGGAACAGAAGCACAATACGCCCATCTTTATTTTCAAAGAAGAATTCATTTCCATCGATCGCTGCACGCAGCTCGGGATTATCCACTACGATATGCGAGCCCTTCGTACCGCCCACAAATCGCGTGGACATTCCTAAATTGTAATTAGCGAAATCAATCCATGGGCCAGTGGCATTGATAACCAGCTTCGGGTGGACTTGATAGGTTTCGTCCGTTAATTCATCACGTAATAGGATCGCATCTTTCTCGCCGCTGACCATGCTGACGTAGTTCAACGCGCGCGCATTAGGATTCTCTGCTTCGGCATCCAACACCAGCTCAAGGGCAAGCCTTTCAGGATTTGAGATCAGACCATCGTAATAGGTGGCGGTATTAACGATCTCAGGATTAAGTTGCTTCCATTGAGCCAGCGACCTGGCACGAGAGATAAAACGATGCCTTGGTACCGTACGATTTTTACCAGTATAAGCATCGTACATCATCAAACCCAGTTTGATGATGATAGATCCGCGCTCAGAGGGTTTATTGAGCCAGCCTAAAAACTTAAGCGGCGCATTCAACAATCCTGAAAAATATTTGAAGATCGGGATGGTCGTCGGCAGCGGCTTAACAATATGCGGCGCATTCTGGATCATTCGATTACGTTCCTGCACTGCTTCACGCACGAGGCGAAACTCTCCATTCTCAAGGTATCGAATACCGCCATGTGCCATATGAGATGATGCAGAACTTGCCCCTGAACAAAAATCTCCGCGATCTACGAGCAATACATCCACGCTGTTGAGCGCCAGATCACGAAATGTTCCGATACCATTAATACCTGCGCCAACGATCAACACAGATACTTTGGGATTTTCTTTAAGTGAGGAAAAAACTTCAATTCGATTCATAGCTACTTTATCCACCATAAATTTTCAGACATCAAACATAAAGACTGATACCTGATACATTATTCGACCCAGTCAAACGTACGTGTGACTGCTTTCTTCCAGCCAGAGTATAAACCCTCTCGAAGCTTTCCATCCATCTTCGGAGTCCACTCCTTATCTTTGCCCCAATTCGCGCGCAGCTCATCATAGTCCTTCCAAAACCCAACGGCAAGCCCCGCAGCGTATGCAGCGCCAAGCGCAGTCGTTTCCGCCACTTTGGGGCGCACAACTGGCACGTCTAAAATATCAGATTGGAATTGCATCAGCAGTTCATTGAATACCATGCCGCCATCCACTTTCAAGGTTTTCAGATTCACTCCCGAATCGAGTTCCATCGCATCCAATACTTCACGAGTTTGATATGCTGTTGCCTCCAGTGCCGCTCGCGCAATATGACCTTTATTTACATAGCGAGTCATACCCGCAATCACACCGCGCGCATCAGATTTCCAATACGGAGCATATAACCCGCTAAACGCAGGGACAAAATAAATTCCACCATTATCTTCCACGGTTTCAGCAAGCACTTCAATATCGGATGATTTTTCTATAATCCCCAGATTATCCCGCAGCCATTGGACCAATGCTCCTGCAATCGCAATCGAACCTTCCAAGGCATACACTGCTTTTTGATCCCCGATCTTATATCCGAGTGTGGTCAGCAGGCCCGATTTTGAAGGCACTGGGATTTCACCCATATTCATTAACATAAAACAACCTGTGCCATAGGTATTCTTCGCTTCGCCTGCGCTATAACAGGTCTGACCAAAGAGCGCGGCCTGCTGATCTCCCAGATCACCGGCAACAGGTATACCTTCCAAAATTATTTTTGCCTTGCCATATTCTTCAGAGGATGAACGAATCTCTGGAAGTATTACTCGCGGAACATTCAGCAATTGTAAAAGTTCATCATCCCAATCGAGTGTATGTAAATTCATCAACAAGGTACGCGAGGCATTGGTCACATCGGTAACATGCCTGCCCGTCAAGTTCCATATAACCCACGTATCCATATTGCCAAACAACAACTCCCCTTTTTCAGCTTTGACACGTGCACCTTCCACATTATCCAGGATCCATTTTATTTTGGGGCCTGAAAAATATGTCGCCAATGGCAGCCCTGTCTTCGAGCGAAGCCGATCCTGGCCGCCACTTTGCATCAACTCATTACAGATCCCATTTGTACGGGTATCCTGCCAAACAATTGCGTTACAAACTGGTTCGCCTGTTTTCTTATCCCACACTAAAGCTGTTTCACGTTGATTGGTTACCCCAATTGCTGCGATATCTGATGCTAAACAATTCGCCTTCTTCAAGGCTCCCCGCATTACTTCTTTGGTGTTCTCCCAAATTTCCAGCGGATCATGCTCCACCCAGCCTGGCTTTGGATAAACTTGTTTGTGTTCCTTTTGGTCAACAGCAACGATATTCCCGCCATGGTCAAAAATGATAAAACGAGTACTGGTCGTACCTTGATCTATCGCAGCGACATATTTTGACATGGCGTTTTTCCTTTTGTTAATTGTAAAACAAAACGAAAAAAGATGTTCAGTAGTTACTTATTCAAAAAAATCCCCGCCAATTATTTTGACGGGGAAAGGATTATTGTTTATTTACGATTACTTCTTAGTGGTCTTGCGCGCTGTGGGCTTTTTGGCCTTCACAGGCGTTTCTTCCACCACTATTTCAGCTTCTACTATTTCTTCAGTACTGTTAAAAAAGTTATATACGATCACCGCAAGCGTGGAACCGATCAATGGTCCAAACAAATAGATCACATAACTATTCACATTCGTCAAGCTTGGCGCAGAAAAAATCGCGGGGCCAAAGGTACGCGCAGGATTCAAGGATGCACCGGTGAGTGGTCCACCAGCCAAAATGGCAAATGCCAAAGTTGTACCGATCGCCCAACCTGCAAACTTGCCGCCATTTCCAGCCACAGCGGTATGCAAAATTGTGTTGACGAGGAAGAAAGTCAAAATGGCTTCAACTACCATCGCCATAATTGGATTGGAAGTTGTCAACGAGCCAACGGTGGCACCGCCAGAAATATCGCCAACAAATTTGCTCAGCAGGAATGCAGCAAAAATTGCACCTGCAAATTGAGCAATCCAATAAAATACGGCTTCACCCCATTTGATCGTACCATTCAAGGCAAGGCCAAAAGTGACTGCAGGGTTCACGTGTGTGCCGGAGATGTGCCCATAAGCATAGGCAAACACAGCCAGCGTAAATCCGTGGGCCAAGGCAACGGCTACAAGCCCGGCGCCAGACATACCGGCAGCAACGCCTACAAAAGTCAATGCAAAGGTGCCAATGAATTCGGCAAGAAATACTTTCGAGTTAAACATTTTTCCTCCAAACAGATATTTATTCAACATAACCCCAACAGGGCTGGGAAGCTACGACGCCCAATCACGTACGCCTGTCAGAAAGGATTTACCAGACATGACCTTCTTCCCAGCGGGTTGAACCTCATCTAAAACCAGTGCACCATCCGCAGACATTATTGCGGGTCTACCCTCGACGACGAATCTGCTTCCGCTCGCCAAGCCCTTCTCCCTGCTGACAACGGATGCCTTCGCCACTTTGAGCGGACTCCCCTTCCACTCAAACCACGCTCCCGGCCACGGATTCATCGCACGCACACGCCGTTCCAATTCAACGGCAGGGTGGGTGAAATCCAATAGGCCGTCTTCCTTCTTCAACATGGGTGCATAGGTTGCACCTTCCATAGGTTGCGGAGTGGACTTAAGATTACCTGATAAATACTCAGACAGGGTTTCGAGGAGCAACTCTGCTCCCAGAGTGGATAATGTTTGCAAAACAGAACCAGTTGTATCGTTAGGGTTGAGGCGGATGGCTTGCGTGGCAAGTATGGGGCCGGTATCCAGGCCCACATCCATTTGCATGATCGTCACACCCATCTCTTCATCCCCGGCAAGAATCGCAGCGTTGACAGGAGCTGCGCCACGCCAACGGGGAAGCAGCGAGGCATGCACGTTGATGCATCCATAACTCGGCAGTTCCAAAACATCCTTTTTGAGGATTTGTCCAAACGCTGCAACAACGATCAAATCAGGATTCCATGCACGCAATTGCTGCATGGCCTCTGGTATGCGAAGTTTTTCGGGCTGCATGACTGGAATGTTCAACTCAAGCGCAAGTGCTTTGACCGGCGGAGATTTCAATTCACGACCACGCCCTGAGGAACGATCAGGCTGCGTGACCACACCAACCACTTGATAAGCGCTTGCCAAAGCAGACAAGCTTGGTAAGGAAAAATCGGGAGACCCCATAAAGACAATACGAATTGACATATATTCATTTTACCGCTTGTTGCATAATTTACGAATTTTTAAATCTGGTTATTTACACAGTACTCATGGGTGAATAAATAAGTTGCATGATAGTGGGATTGGTTGTAAAATACTGGAAATTCAAAACCAACTTATTCGGAGGAATAAATTATGTCTCAAGCACCAATGTCTCCTGATGTCACCAGCGATGATAAACTCTGGGCCGCACTAGCTTATGTGTTCTCGCCGTTAGTTCCAATTATCCTAATGTTGATGGAAGATAAAAAGAACCGTCCCTACATCCGCTCCAACAATGCTCAAGCTCTTGTTTTGGGAATTATCACCATCATCACATCAACTTTTTGTGTCGGAATTCTGGTTTGGTTCTACCAACTCTATTGCGGCTATCAAGCTTATCAAGGGGTTGAGGTAAAGATCCCATTTGTTACAGATTTTGTCAAGAATCAAGGCTGGGGATAAATTTTCTGCTCTCAAAAAAGACTCGCGATAAACCGCGAGTCTTTTTTATTTAATTTCCCGTCAGATATGCTCTGCTTTAAAATTATTATGGAATACTACCCGCCAGATCAGAGCCGAGGCGTATCTCAATATCAACAGTTGAGGTGGGGTCCGGACTAAAGCGGATTTGCGTATGAGAAATACCATATACGCTTTGAAGGTAGCGTAACGTGTATAGTTTAGGTCCATACACAACGACCACCGTTGAGCTATAAACATTTTCGGCCTGCCCAATTTCGGTCACATTCATGCCCTGGGATTGGAAGAAGCCGCCTGCACGTTGATCAAGCCCGGGGGTAAATGTCCCATCTACAATGCGTACACGTGCCTCTTCGGCGCGCATCAGGGCAGCAGGGTCACCTTGCGCAATGGGGCTGAGTGCGCCGCCCGTGGTAAATATCTCATCACGCAATACGCGAATCTTATCTGCGATGGGTTTCAAGACGCTGGCATCCTGCCCGCCAAGAACAGTCATATCAAATGTGACCATGGTTGTATCGATCACGCCTGTTTTAATATTTTCCCTCGGAATATCCTTGCCTAACACAGCTAATTTAAGAGCATCCTCAAAGGCCATGTTTGTTTTAATACCGTAGGAAAGTTCCTGAAAAATTTGTGGCGCATCTGCGATCAAACCTGGAAATACTGCAGGGTCAAAGACTTTCTTTTGTAAAGCAAGAAGAACTTCCTGGGTACGAAGCGCACGATCAACATCACCGCCAGAAGTATGACGATTACGGGCATAAGCCAACACCATCCACCCGCATAATTCCCGGTCTCCACCCGGGGTAATTACCGTATGATCAGGGCCTGAGCCAATCGGGTCGAGAATCATTTTTTCTGTAGGTCTGACTGTTATACAACCAAGCCTTTTAACAAGGTCTAAAAAAACATTGAAATCAACCTGCACATAATAATCCACAGGCACACCGATAAACTGGGAAACTGTCTTCATGGCGAGGCCAGCGCCACCGCCCGGTAGTTTATCACCTTCGCCACTGGAATAAGCAGTGTTTATGCGGCTATATCCATAACCTGGGATATTCACCCACATGTCACGTGGAATGGATAACATGCCCGCAGTCTTGCTAACCGGGTCAATGGTTACCAATAACATGGTATCTGAACGCGGGGGGCCGCTTTGAACGCCAACATCGCGCGCATCCAAGCCAATAAAAAGAATGTTGATTCGGCTGGCTCCATCCCAGGCGGGAGGCAGATTCGCTTCAGGGGCAACAACAGCTGGAGTGGGAGGGATAACACCTTCGACCACCGGAGTACCTTGTGGATTAAATCCAGTGGCACTATCCCCGCCACCGGCGCAACTGGCGGGAGAAATCCCGGGCAAGGTGGCAAGCCTGAAGCAGGTTGTCAAATTACGTGCCAGAATAAAAACGACAACACTTAATACAATTGTTATTCCCCAAAAAATCATCTGTCCAAGAGAGGGACGATTCATTTTGGGGAGTTTTATTTTTTTCAAGAATTCAAATCGATTCATTTTTTCAAAACCTCAGGGCTTCATATAGACCATATCCAGCCCAAGCCTTTGCAGGCCTTCTGTTGCCCAATATTGTAACAATGCTGATTCTTCACTGAGTGACTTCATCATTACCGGGATGGCGCGATGATCTCGAATTTCAGATAACGTGCGCAGAGCAATAATACGGATGCCTGTCGGCGAATCTTTCATAACTTCAAGCAGGTCTGGCACCGAGGGTCTTCCTATTTTCGCCAGAGCATTACCTGCCAACCCAGCTACGAGAGGGTCTGTATCTTCAAGTGTTTTGATCAACACTTGAACCGCGCATTCATGTGGATGGTCACATACGGCCAGCGCGGCAGCGGCACGCACTTGCGGAGCTGAGTCGCTGAGGAGCAGAAGCAAGTCTTCGGTCCGTGTGTGAGGCGAGGCGGCGAGAGCACGCACTGCCCACCAGCGAGTATCTGCTTCTTTGGCGTGAGTCAAATCCATTAAGGCTGGCAGGGCCGCCATTCCCAACGCAGTAATCGCAGGAATGGATTTTTCTGCGCGCTCATCATCACCACTGATCAATTCAGCGAGCAATTCCTGCATTCTTATTTAGAAGGCGGTGGGATTGGGAGCGTATCCTGCGCGGTATTGATCCATTTATCCCCTTCGTCGATCAACATCACAGGGATATCATCCACAATCGGATATTTACGGCTGCAATCCTGGCAAACAAGCCATGTGTCTTTATGTAAAACCAGTATGCCTTGTTTTTCACGCACACAATTAGGACATCGTAAAATTTCGAGCAATTCTGAGCTGACCATTTAATCTCCTTGTTTTTCAGGGAAAGATTGTACCATGTGAGAATATTAGGTTTGATGAATAATGTCGCTCCCCATACGGGGACAATGTGCAAGGTGCTCTTGGTTTTTGCCGAAGCAATCCACTCGTTGTTGGGGATTGCTTCGTCGAGAAGAGCAAGTACCCTCCTCGCAACGACATAGTGAGAATTTAAGTATTTGGCGAGAGACAGAGGTTTTGCTTTTTGGCTTTCTTTTCGGGGTTCTCAGTACCGGGGCCGTAATCGCAAATGGCTTGCCAGGGTTGATAGTGCGTTTGGAATTCATCCGAAAAATAAACCTGGTCATTTTTCCAGACAGTGCGCGAAACAGTGACATCTGCGCCCTGTGCAGAGTAATCCACTTGTTTAATTTGCCCTTCCTTCAAATCGGGGTTTTCTTCAAAAAGCGGCTCTGGCGCAGGGACAACATTTGACGGGCCTGTTGTTTCCCATGTAACGCTTCGTCCATCAGAAGTGGAATAGAGTTTCCATGTAATTGTGCGCGCAGGAACATTTACAGTAGTGTCCATCAAAAGCCAGTAAGGTGTGTCATTCACAAATTTGAAATCGACAAGCGGGAAATAAACAGTGGCGTCCATACCGGCCAGGCTGGGGTCTACAGAGCCGCTGGCGTTCATTTCGTAATATGCAACACGGTAAGCATGGGAATATCTTTCAGCAACTGGAAAACCTGCCAGGAATACAGTACGGAAAAGTGTGGTGCTGACCTGGCAGACCCCGCCGCCCACGCCTTTAATGGTGCGTCCGCCGTAAATGATAAGCGCTTCAGCAAAGCCATTTTCAAGGCTTACATCTCCGAGGACGCTGCCCATGGAGAATGTTTCACCCGGTGCAACAAGCAATCCGTGATAACGTTCGGCAGCAGCGACAATATTTTGAATGCGCGCATCACTTGAACCATAGAAATATGTTGTTTGCTGCTGTATGAGTTGGGTAACGCCTAACTCCGCACCAGTGGCAGTATCCGCAACTGAGGGTTGAGCCTCAGAAACGGACAGGGCAACATTATGCTCACCGCGTAGAAGCGCATCATTGACAGCCACGATGCTGGCTTCAATATCCATCACACGACCAACCTTGGAGGCTTGAATCGCCTCGATCTGAGATGTTTCATCGTTGAAGATGAAACGCGCATTTTCAGGCTGGCGGTCTACATAGGTTTTGAGCTCGCTCAATGTCTGGCGCAATAAAACGGGGTCAAGCCCGACCTGCATTTCTGATCTGCCGCTATTTTCAACGATATTTACAGAAAGCATATTTGCAACGACAGGAACATCATACGTCCACGGGCCGGGGTCACCCTCGCGATAATTGGGAACAGTAATGGTCAGGGGCTGGCTAAGAATCCGCCGTGCTGCATCTGCCTGCGAGGAGACATCCAGTAATTTGGGTGCGGCTTCCCGAATGATCAAGGATACTTCCCCATCACGAAAGGACTGTAACTGTGCGCCAAGATAGATTAGGGTTGCATCAAGGTTAAGCAAACGCCCCAATTGACCAGGCTGTGCAACCACATTCGTTCCTTCAACACGTAAACTTGCCTCTACAACCTGTTGATCAATCTGCACAGCAATGTTCTGTAAATAAGCATAAGCAACGCGCTGGTCAAAAATCACAACGGGGGCAACATCCGCGCCCAGCCCACGTGCACTGATCTGCCCAGCCAGAGCGCCAAACAGGCCCCCAGAACGGCCATATTTGTAGGCAGCCAGGGCGCTTGCACTTGGGTCAAATACCATGCCTAATTCGGCAGGAGATGCCACCCATAATTTATCTGTATCGCGAAAGAGTACTTTCCCTGTAATCGGATAGGAAAGAGTTTGACTTAATTTCAGTGCAGCTTCATCGGGTGAAAGGCCTGCGACATCCACGCCAGCAACTGAAATACCGGGGAAAATTCGACCTGCATAAATCAATTGATAGCCAATCGTCCAAAAAACGATAATGCCAATAAAGAGGATAAATCCGCAAACCAGCGCGGCCAAAATCTGTTTTGCGAGATTGTTACGTGAAGTCAAAGTGGTGGTCATATAAAGGATTATAACGAAAAAACAGATTTCCTTTGTCGTGTTTATATGAGTTTTGGATTAGGAAAAAGAAACTCCATAAACGAAAAGTTGCAAAGTTTTTTTCACGGTACAATGTGAACTTCCCAAGGAGTAAAAAATGATCGAAGAACTGATTCCTCCAGAACCGACTCAAGAGATGCCCAAATCAAAATGGAAGATGTGGCTGGCAGCTGGCGGCTGTTTTGTATTGATCTGCGGGATGGTCTTTGTAGGAACCTTGATATTTGCGGGGCCAAAATTTATTCGACAGTTTCTTCCAGAAAAGATACAAGCTGCTGACGGGCTTCCACGTGAAATCACGGAAAGTAACACCATGGGAAATCCAAATGCGCCTGTCCATATTATTGAATACGGTGATTTCCAATGTCCCTATTGCCTTAAATTTTGGGCCGAGGCCGAGCCTCAATTAATTGACAGATACGTCAATACGGGCAAAGTGTTTTTCGAATATCGGGCCGTGGCATTTATTGGACCTGAATCTGCAGATGCTGCAAAGGGGGCCTATTGTGCAGGCGATCAAAATAAATTTTGGGAATTTCACGACACACTCTTTAGCAATTGGACGGGCGAAAATGCGGGTGATTTTACACAGGATAAACTGATAAAGTACGCCAATACTCTAGCCTTGAATATGGATGAGTTTAAATCCTGTCTCAGCGAAGATAAACACAAAGTGACAGTGGATCAGGATGCGGCGAAGGCTGAAGCGGATGGTGTCCACGCCACACCGACTCTTTTTATTAATGGAGTCAAAGTTGAAGGCGCACAGCCTTTTTCCGCGCTAAAGCAATTGATCGAGCAGGCTTTAAATGGGAATTTAGACAAGCAAAGCGGGTAAAGCCTAGGCTATAATTCAAATATGAAATCACCCAGAATTCATTTTCAAAACGAAAAGTTCACGCTGCTCCATGACAATATCTTAACAACAAATTTCGTGGAGAATGAAAGTGTGGACCTTGTGATCACATCGCCGCCTTACAACGTGGATATTCAATACAATTCACACAAAGACGATGTGTCTTATGCAGATTATTTGGAATTTAGCCGAAAATGGATGGCACGCTGCTTTGAATGGTTGAAGGATGACGGGCGATTTTGCCTGAATATTCCATTGGATAAAAATAAGGGCGGGCAGCAAAGTGTGGGCGCAGACCTTACGACCATTGCGAAAGAAGTTGGCTTTCATTATCATTCCACAATTGTTTGGAATGAAGGAAATATCTCCCGAAGAACGGCGTGGGGATCGTGGAAAAGCGCATCTGCGCCATATGTGATTGCGCCCGTCGAATTAATTATTGTCCTTTATAAGGATACATGGAAAAAAACAAGCGGGAGCAAAATTTCTGACATTGAACGAAACGAATTCATGGACTGGACAAATGGTCTGTGGACATTCAACGGGGAAAGCAAAAAGAGAATCGGTCACCCTGCACCTTTTCCCATCGAATTACCGCGACGATGTATTAAACTCTTCAGTTATCTGGATGATATCGTCCTAGATCCTTTCAGCGGAAGCGGCACTACTGTGCTAACAGCCATAGAGAACAATCGCAAAGGAATCGGTATTGATGTAGACAGAAAATATTGCGAACTTGCGCGCAAACGCATCCTCGGCATTGCGCCCACAACAAAAGTTAAGATTTCAAAGAAAAAATAAATGTCAGATACAAATTCACGCAACAGATTTGATAAAAAAGATTCACTTGAACTTGGCGAACATGCCGAGCATCTTTTTATTGTTCTTGCTGTTAAATTGGGATGGAAAGTATCAGCCTCATTGAAGGATGAAAATATCAATGAGCATTGGGACTACATGATCGAAAAGGAAAGCGATATTTTCAAAGTGGAAGTAAAAAGCCGTAAACGCATCAGCCGAAGTGATGGCGGCTTGCAATCTGATCTAACATGGGTTGAAATTCACGGTGTGCGCCCAAAAGATGCGGGCTGGCTATTCGGCAAAGCAGACTTGATTGCATTTGAAAAAGAAAAATCATTTATTCTCGTCAAACGGCTGGACTTGCTTACCCTGGTCAATAAAAAAGTAAACCTGGTGGCGAAAGTCCGCGAGCCGAAAGATGCACTTTATAAAATATATACCCGCGCTGGACGTAAGGATAAATTAACCCTGCTTCCCACGAAAGACATTGAAGAAATAAAATTTATGGAATGGAATAAAACATAAAGGTAAATGGATATGAAAAACATTTTAACAACTTCTGTAATTCTGGTTTTTCTCCTGGCTTGCTCTCTCCCATCTGCTGTAGCCACAGAACCCGTCGATCAGGTTACAGCCACACCCTTAACTCCTCTAGCCCAACCCGTCACAGACACACCAGAACCAACCCTAGCGCCTCCAACTGAGACATTTACACCAATCCCGCCAACAGAGACACTTACGCCCACTGCGACCGCCATTCCATTTGTAGACAGCCTGAAAGCAACTGTCACCGCAGACTTGCTTGTTTGCCGCTATGGGCCTGGAGCAAATTATCTGTATTTGATTGCCTTCAACAAGAAAACACCTTTACGTCTTATTGGCCGCGCGGATGGAAACAAATGGGTGCTGGTGGAAAATCAACCGCAACGCTGCTGGATCAACTCTGACTTCGTGCAAGTACAAGGCGATTTACAAACGCTCAAATCCATGTATCCCGATGGATATAAAATCCCTGTCTCACCCTACTACGGGCCAACCACTGTAACCAGCGTAACCCGCGAAGCAGATAAGGTTATCGTGTCGTGGGTTGAGGTCATTGTCAGCCCGGGGAAGTATGAAGATGAAAACATGTTTCCCTATATTGTCGAAGTTTGGAGATGTGAAAACGGCGAGATCATCTTCGATACACTCGGCTCCAGAGTCCCATTTATTTCATTTATAGATCAAGCAGGCTGTGATATCCCGTCACATGGGCGTGTGTACATTCAGGAGAAACATGGGTACGCTGGGCCTGCCGAGATTCTGTGGCCAGCACAATAAATTTAATAACAAAAAGTCCTTGAAAATTTCAAGGACTTTTTGTTATTTGCTCCTTGCCTAGGACTTGAACCTAGAACCTAGCGCAGTGAGGGTTTAGTTCTATTGACTTACATTTTCATACTTATTATTTATATATAGGTACTGCTATCATTTTCAATACCATATATATTCTATAGCACGAGGGAAGGATACAACAAAAACAAATGAAGATAAGAGTTATTAGAATAATCCATCTTATTGATTTCGATTTCAAAATATCGCTTATCTTTTTATCAAATTGGTTTGATTGCGGCATTTTATACCCAGTGTGCTTGTAATTTTTTAGGTGGTCTTATCAGGAATAATGTAAGTGTTGCTGCCATAAAAGATGTTGCCATGATTGCGTCAAAGGCTATTGGGTGAACAGGAAAAAATCGGGATGTTGCTTTGTAAGTTGAGAGGAAAGAAAGGGGTGGAAATAGCCAAAGGTCTGAGCGATAAAGGTTATTCAAAACTTTACGGCGAAAAGAGTGTATACGAACATACCATAAGATAATTTGAAGTTCTGTTTTATTTAGTGATTGTAGAATGTTTTGTAATTCTTTTTGTTTCATTTTTTCTTTTTTCTGCTAGGTTGTGACGTAATTTTACAAATTCAAGAATGTCTTGCTGTTCTAGTGCAGGAAGTTCTTCAACAAGATATGTAATTTCTTGAATGATCTCAGTTGTTGGATTTTCTTGGGGTAATATGTTTGCGGCCCGAAAAACAATTTCAGGAGAAACTTTAAGAGCTTTAGCAATTTTTATAAGCGCTGATTTATCTGGAATTCTTCCGTTGATGTAATTGCTTATTGCGCCTGTTGTAATACCTGAATATCTGGATAGGTCTGCTTGACTCCATCTCACTTCTTGTAATTTTTTGGTTAGCCATTCGTTGAACATTCACTTACGATTGTATTCTTTTTTTTACTTACAAGCGTAATGAATATACTTTTGCCTATTGACAAGAAATGCATCTTCGTTTAAGATATGCTTACATTTGTAAGTAAAATATTTACAACAGAAAAAGGAGGTAAAAATGGACTTCTATCAATCGCTTAAATGGTTTCAATGGTTATACCTAAATGGTGCTAGTTCATTTCTTTATACATCATCTGAACGGTTTTATGAAATTTTTCTTTCTGTTCGTCTTGATTGGGTCACCATGGGACTATTGTAATGCATTACGAAGGTGAGCAAGTCCAGCATAAGAAAAATGGTTCTGGGATTGTTGAAGAAGTATACGCTGTTTTGGGTCAGTGCCTTGTATTCTTTGAAAAAATGGGTTGTTCATTGATTGTTTGGTTTGACGATTTAGTATAGGCATTATCGCGGGGCTTCCGTGTTGCTGTGAATGATAGCTCGGTCATATCATAAAAATTAGAGAGCATGGAGAATATAAAAATGAAAGTTCAGCTAAAAGGTTTCGTTCGTGATATTTATGTCTCTGACAAAGACAAAGATGGAAAGGCTAAATTGCATCCTGTTGATTACGTCAATTTTGTTGACAAAGAAACAGGTGGTGACGTGAAACTTTCCTTTGATGCTGGTCACGGTTTGACCATTGGTCAAGATATCACACTTGACTTGATCGTCAAAGGTCGTCAGTTCGGCCAGAATATCGGTTACTCAGTTTTGCAGATTATTGGTGCTCCTAAGAAGTAGTTTTTGCCCTTCCTTGTGATTTGGGCTTGACTGGTAGGTAGTGCCATTAATTCTACCCATTAGATTTTTAGTGTCTTATCAAAAGGAGAATTATCTAAAATGGATGTCGCTGGCGCAGTAACAGTTTTGACAGACCTCGGCGTGATTGGTGTTATCGTCGTGGCCGCAACGATCGGTTTGGCCGTCGTGCTTTGGAAGTCCTTCAAACGCGGATAATCCGCAAAATAGGGCGGTGGGCTTCGGTTCATCGCCCTATCATTTTATGAGGTGAATTATGGAACGTGCCGCATGGGCAGTACTTACAGCTTTACATTTGTCTCAGTATCTCAAATACGTCTATGGCGTTATGTTCATGTTTTTTCTTTTATATGAGGCGCGTCGGGGGCGTGGTCACTAATGAGGTTAAAAAAGTGGATCCTGAAATTTTTCGCATACCTGCGTACTTTGTCGTTATTATGTTCGGCGGTGCGCTCAATTCTAAATTCCTTGCGCCGTCAATTGTCGCGGCTATCGCTGTCTCGGCGCTTGCTTCTAATGTCACTGGTGCTAATTTTGTTTTCTTGTTTTATCTCTCCTCTCTCCTTCTCTCAGGTTTCCGCGAGTAGTCAAAAGACGGGCATTACTCCAACGGCTACATTTCATCCTATGTTTCCTAGTCCTACGGCTGGTGTATCTCCTTTGGATTGTCCTCTCTCGGGTCATGTGATTGGATGGGGAACGTTGACGCCTAATCCTGCTTGGTCTGTGGTCTGTGGTCGTTGCGCTCCTACTGGAACACCTGCGTCAACTGGCACACCTTTTCCGCTCCCTGCTTGGGGTTTGACTGGTACTGCTGTATCTGAATTGACAATAACACTTACTCCCATTGGGACGGGTACGTCTACTAGTACAC
>JAYVUA010000054.1:0-20471 GCA_043788255.1 Anaerolineales bacterium
CATAACGGGATTCCCAAGAGCGGTTACAAAACAACGTGAAGGTCGAACGTCGAACATCGAACGTCGAAGGGCTGAAATGTTCGAGGTCAACGCCCCAGGGGAAGACGATGGTTTTTTCAGGATTCATTCCATACGCGACGGCTTTGTCGCGAGTCACATTTGCGTCACTTGTAAAAAACGTGGAACGTTTCAACGTGTAACGAGTGGCCCACTCCCACCATTTGTTGCGATGAACATCATCCATCAAGTCAAAACCCCATGAAATCGTAAGGATGGGACGAAAGCCGCTTAAGACCGCAATGAACGCACAGGTTTGGATCGGACCCGCGTGAATGAGATCAGGTTTGATTTCTTTCGTCAAACGTCGAAAGTCTAAAGTCAGAGCAGGCAGGTCGCGCCATTGAAAAGGTTTTCTACCGCCTTTCCAGATGACTTGATGCACATTTTCAGGAACAGAGCGTGACTCCACCTGCCGTTGATTCCCTTCCAGTTGAACAAAGAATACTTCGTGCCCGCCATCTGAAATGGCTTTCAGAAAGCGGTAATCATGTGTGGAGTAACCGAGGGAGAAGTAGAGAATTTTCATAAGATCATTTAACCACGAAGGCCACGAAGAGTCACTTAGGAAAACCTTTGTGTACCTTAGTGACCCTTCGTGGTTAAGAGTTTTTACGCACCCAAATCCGTCCAGCGCAGTTCTTTGCCGAGCGGCATATTGGTCAATGCTTTTGTGCCGATCACATTTTCAATTTGATCTGGTTTGATCGCGCCGGGCGTGGCGGGACGCAGCACATCAATCATCTCACGGGTAAAGCTTTCACCTGCTTTGATATCGCGCGCGGCACGCAGACAGCGTCTTTGCACGATTTGTGTTTCCTGTTCATTTTCTGCAATGAATTTGTCTGAGCTACCCAAAGAACGTTCAAGCAAACGAGTCTCTTCGACCATCTTGGCCCAATTTTCGGGATTCATCGCAAATTTATGGTCTGGGCCTTCGCGGTCATTGCTATCTGTGAAATGACGTTCGATCACGCGCGCACCCAAAGTCACCGCGCCAAGAACAGGCGCAACCGCATGCGTATGGTCAGATAACCCCAAAATCACATCGGGGAACATGGTTGCAAAAGTTTTTAGAACATTCAAATGTAAATGATCGTAGTTATTGGGGCTGGCAGTGTAATTGGTGTTGCATTGCATCAGCACCAATTGCTTATTAATTTTCAAGACGGCATGAACTGCCTTTTGCACTTCGCCAATGGTGGATGCGCCCGTAGCAATAAAGAATGGTTTGCCTTTGCCCGCCATGCGTTCCAACGCTTCGATCCAGTCAATTTCGCCAGAGCCTGCCTTATACACTTCCACATATTGGTCGAGGAAATCAATCGCTTCGAAATCATAAGGCGAGGAGAAATAGTCAATACCGATTTCGTTACATTCTTCAACCAGAGTCATGGACCAGTCAAATGGAATCGACGCGCCTTTATAAACTTCAAATACAGACTTCTTCCAATTGGCCTGATGACTCACCTGTCCGCCGTTCATGGATTTGAAGCCATAATCCGAGACAATCTTTGGCGCGTCAAAATTTTGGAATTTGGCGGCATCTGCGCCTGCTTCTTTTGCCAAATGGATGAGTTGTTTTGCACGCTCCATGTCACCGTCATGATTGGCGGCGATGTCTGCGATGAAGTATGTGGGGTGATTTAATCCAATTGTGTGCTTTCCAAATTTGATTTCCATGGTTTTCTCCTTCTTGAGAAATAAGTTTACAGAAGTCTTAATATCTTTCTAGCTTCAACCGGATTACCTACTGAAAGCATATCAATATCATATTGTCGAAATAAATCATGATTTTGATTCCAATATTCAATTAGAACTAAAGCAACATCTATAGAATGGATTTGCTCAATATCCTCTGGGCGAAACAATCCATAAGAAACGCTGACACAATCCGCTTTGATCTTTTGAAGATATTCAGCATAATTCAAAAGTCTCCCGGTAAGCAAAGCGCGAACTGTCAATTCAGGATGGGCAAGTTTGGTGTGAAACAATTCTTTATGGTCAAAAAACAATAATAGTACATTATCTTTCGTATGTGTTTGTTCCAACAATGATAGTACTTCCTTCGTCAAACTTCCGTCTGGCTTGAAAAAGGTTTTCATATCTAAAGATAAATGAGCATTTGTGTCATGTGCCCAAACAAGGACATCTTCTAGCAAAGGCAAAGATTCACCTTCGATTTTGAGTTTCTTTAATTCATTCCAAGATATGTCATGACACCAGCGTCCATCCGGTAGTTGATAATTGTGGCGTAGAAACGGAATACCATCTTGGCTCAACTGAATATCTACTTCAATCAAGTCGGCACCTAGTTCGTGTCCCATTTTTATTGCAGACCATGAGTTTTCAGGGACATTCCCTTCGATACCTCGATGAGACTCAATAAGTGTTCGACCTGTTTTAGATTTGAGAAGTTCAAGAGTCATAAATTATTTTTAGACCTGGTAAACCAACTTCGCAACTTTTGAGCATATTCAGCGCGCTCGCTGGCTTCAAATGGACTTTTTTGAGCATTGTGGAAATCGTCGTTTTGGTAGCGCGGGATGACATGCAAATGATAATGCCAAATATTCTGGCCACCTGCGGGTTCGTTGTGTTGCCGAAGCATAATCCCATCACAGTGATATTCTGATTTCATAGCCAATGCGACATTCCTGCTAAGTGAATGAATTTTTGATGAAAGGGGCAGTGGCAGGTCAAAGATATTTTCGAAATGCTCGTTGGGAACAATAAGCACGTGACCTTGGTTATTGGGGTATTTCATTGTTGCCATAAATGCCGTTGTATCAGCAATTTGAAAAACGATGTCCGTTTGTTTTAGCTGATTTTGGTCACTTTCCCTGCCCTGAACCAGCAGGCAGAACGGGCAGATGTATTCTGAGGGCGCATGGTTGTACATATGCTTTCCTTAAGTCCCCAACTTCTAATTATTTTCCAATCACACCCAAATGCGTATTCTGAAACGCATCAGGATATTTCAAGCCGTAGCCGAGGATACGGTCAAAGCTGGAATGGGCGAGCAGGAGTGCGCCAACGAACATCCACACGGGGCTGGCAATTAGGGAACCTAAAACATAAAGGGTAACGGCAAGCCCTTTGTGGTGAATCAGGTTATAAGTCCAGGAGCCGATGCGGGGATTTGCCAGATAGCCGATCATGCTCAGGTCTGGGGCAAAAAATAAGAGGGCAAACAGCCACCAGGAGTAGTCCAGCTGAGAAAAAAGGAAAAGGGAAAAATAAAATAATAGAAATTCTTCCAGCTTCAGCAGATTTTTCATGGGGCTCCTGTGGGTAACTCTGTGGAATCTGTGGATAAGTATCGAGTAAAGCCTTATTCTTTGACTATATATCTGTGGATAACCTGAAAGAAAACGTGCTTGGGCAGAGACAAACTCTGCCTTTACAGTTGATAACTACGGATTTTCTGTGGATAACCCTGCTCGTACTGTGTGTAAAACTCTTTCAAACCTGTGGAAAAATCGGGGAGAGATTCGCCTAAATCTGTGGATAACTTGTGGGTAGACAGGCATAAATTGTGGGCACGTCGCGCAGTCAGGCTGGAGGAGAGAATGGATTTCGGAGAAATTTCTCCTTCCTTCAAGCTAAACCTGCGGGCGATCTCTACCCCAAATTGATATTTGCTCATGGCTTGTGTACCAACCAGATGATACAAACCACTCAATTTTTTCTTCAACATTTTCACCAGCACACGCGAGGTGTCATTGACCAGCATCGGGCAAAAGACAACATCGGTAAACCCGCTCATGCTTTTACTATTCGTGAGATTATGAAAGAAGAATTCAGCCAAGCTTCGCCGTCCAAGAAGACTCCAACCATAAAAATTGACTCGCGCCACGATTGCATTTTCGTTTTCATTTAATACTGCGCGCTCACCCTCTAATTTGGTTTTGGAATAGATCCCAAGCGGGTTGGGGGTATCTTCTTCAGTATAAAAATCATCTTTTTCACCATCAAAGACAGAGTCTGTTGATATATGAACAAATGAAACACCGCGAGCTTTGCAAGCCTTTGCCATTTGCATGGGCAGCTCAGTGTTTAGTCGGCGCGCTAGGTCTGGGTTGTCCTCACAGGCCTCCAGACCTGCGAGAGCCGCGCAGTTGATTAGCCATTCGGGCTGGGCCAAGTCGAGAATGGAATCAACTGCTTCAGATTCCAATAAATCTTTTTTTAAAATCTTATATGGCGCGTTAACCAGTTTGCCGCGATCCACACCGACAATATCATGCTCGTTCATCGTCTCCTGTGAGAGATTGATACCAAGCAAGCCACTGGCTCCAGCAATAAGAATACGCGCCATTATCTTTATCCTTCGAGTTTCCCTTGCGTAAATAGTTCTTCAAACGGCGCGATATATTTTTTGATACCTTCCACATCAAGCCATTCTGTATTGTTATCGCTTGAATATGAAAAGCCTTCTTTTAGCGCCTTGCCTTTATTCTGCCATGAATAACCAAACCATGTGGCTTCGGCAGGTTGAACAACAAACATGTTTTCCACTTCGATGGTGTGGCGCGCTTCATCTTCAGAGATGAGCATCTCATGTAATTTTTCGCCGGGGCGAATGCCGATAATATTGATCTCGGCATTTGGCGCGATGGCCTTCGCAAGATCAACAACTTTTGTACTGGGTATTTTGGGAACAAAAACTTCGCCGCCTTCCATTTGCTCAATGCAGGTAATAACAAAGCGCACGCCCTGATCGAGGGAAAGCCAGAAGCGGGTCATGCGGTCATCTGTGACGGTGATCTTGCCGCCAGCGCGTTGGTTTAGGAATAACGGGACGATGGAGCCGCGCGAACCAACGACGTTCCCGTATCGGACGCACGAGAATCTGGTCGCTGATCCCCCGGCATATGCGTTGCTTTGAATCGTTAACTTCTCTCCAGCAAGTTTTGTGGCCCCGTAAAGATTCGCCGGGCTGACAGCTTTATCGGTGCTGACCATCAATACTTTTTTGACACCCGCATCCAGCGCCGCTTCGACCACGTTGGCCGTACCCATGATGTTGGTCTTGATCGCTTCCATCGGATTGTATTCGCAAGCAGGCACCTGCTTCAAGGCCGCCGCATGAACCACGATATCCACACCGTGCATGGCGCGTGTGAGGCGTTCACGGTCACGAATATCGCCGATGAAGTAACGCAGGTTTTCGTGGTTGTATCCACCGACCTGCATTTCGTGCTGTTTCAACTCATCGCGGCTAAAGACGATTACCTTCTTTGGCTGATGTTCTTCGAGCAAAATTTTGATAAATTTCTTGCCAAATGATCCCGTTCCGCCTGTGACAAGCACAACTTGATTTTTCCAGTCCATGGTTACCTCTCCGTTTTCTAATGGTGGTCGAGTAGCCTTGCGTGTTCGTCGCAAGGCATATCGAGACCACACTATAAAATACTCTATTTACTTTTATTTGGTGGTCTCGATACGAGCTAGAAGAACACTCGCTCTACCCGACCACCAGGTATTTATATTTATTTGATAGCTTCAAACAAGCCTGAGTCTTTTGAGATGAAAATCCTGCCGTTTTGCTTTAATTCCTTTTCCAGCTCAGTTCTTACTTTTGCAAGTTCATCTTCCGAAACTTCTGATGCACGAATGGCAGAGCGGAGATAAATGATTAATGGCTCAATTTCGGTTACGTGCAAATTATCTTCATAACACGAAACTTTAACTTTCTCAAAATATTTCTCTAATTGTGCCTCGCCGTTTTCGAGGGTAAATGGCAGCGTGAAAGGAGAAAAATCATTATCCTTGTCAGTTCGCTGCAGCCAATCAGTAATTTCCAGCATATGGTTTTCGCCAACCGTGGTGGCGATCAAATGTCCGCCTTTTTTCAACACTCTTTTTATTTCAGACAACGCTTTTTCACGGTCTGGGACATGATACAACATATGATTGGCGATGACGATATCAAATGTCTCATCTGGGTATGGAATTTCCTGTGCGTCGATCTGTTCAAATTTAAAATTTCGGCCAGTTACAGCCAGATTACGCCAAGCTGCATCCAACATCCCCTGGGACAAGTCACTCAATGTGATATTCCATTTGACTGGAATCTTGTCGGCGATATTTATCCACAAGGCACCAGAACCTGTACCTAATTCCAAAACATTCGCTTCCTTCGGCAGTTTGGCAAGCGTATCAAAAATCCAATTGAACCAGCCATATGGATTTGTACTAAAACGGCGATGGATCTCCAGGCGAGCATCCAGATTGCTTGCATCTTTGTATTGATCTTTTGTGAGATATTGCTGGTCTGTAAATTTGGGCATATTATTTCCTAATCACGATCAACGGATATTGCCCATTCTCTGCAAAGAATTTTGGGAACATATCTTCGAGCCAGAAAACGAATTTCAAGAATACACGTCCGCCAAACGGGCGGATGAACCAGCGCAAGACACGCGTGCTGACACTGCGCCAAGGTTTTATTTCAATCGTCATCTTTGAACCAATTTCACGCTTGAGCCATTCGGGAGTCATCTTGCGGACAAATGTGCCAGCGGGGTCTTCTTCATTTTGCCATTCTTTTTTCTTCTTCGCAGAACGGCCAGACAGTTTGCGCATGAGGCCGATCAATGGTTCAGCCATGCGGCTCAGCAAAGGTTCATGCCAGCCGTTGACAATGGCAGCAGTGCGGCCCGTTGCAAGTACGCGGTGAATTTCTGCATACGCGCGTGGATGTTCGGGCAATGCCAAATGATGAATGGCGTGCATCGAAACTGCGCCATCAAAAGACTCTGGTTTGAAAGGCAGATTGGCTAGATCGCCCACAACAAATAAGCCATGGTCACCGATGCGTTCACGGGCTTCACGCAAGGCCTGAATGGAAATATCCAGGCAGACGCGCTTTTGGTATCCCTGCGAGTAGACTTTGTACTCTTCATATTGCACGGGACCAGAACCCGCATCCAAAATAAATTTACCCGTGGGGATGAGTCCATTCATCACACGCAAACGGGTCTTGCGGATGTATTCGCGCGAAACAGGGCGCAGGTCTTCATAACGGGCGTTTTGATAGTTCCCATCATCTTCCTGCTGCCAGCCGATCTCGTCGTAGAATTCGCGTACTTTTTGTTTGGTTTCGTTTGTCATGTAATTTCTCTTTTTTACCACGAAGGGTCACAAAGAAACACAAAGGGGTTTCCTTCGTGACCCTTCGTTCCTTTGTGGTTAATTTTTCCAGGTAAATGGCTCATTCACCAAAAAATCAAATGTATCTTTGAATTGCACCAGACCTTCTTCACTCAACACTTTTTCCAAAGGCCAGGTTTCAAGGTCATCCCAGAAGTTCATCAGCCTCCAGGGGAACGGGCGCGGGTATTCAAAGAAGAAACGGTAGGCATAATTCCATGCAAACTCGATTTGCTTTTCATTCATTTGATGAGCAGGGATATCGCTCAAAACTTTTTCAAGTGCCGCGTAGTAATCTTCCCATGTGTTTGGGTCGATGGTAATACCGCGTCCACGATAATGCGTTTGCCCGCAGGAGATGACGGGGCGGCCATTCATCGCAGTTTCGAGTCCGACGGTGGTGGTATACGCCAGCCCAACATCAGCAATCTCGATCAAGTCATACGTATTGATTTTATCCAACGCGCCAATCACATGAATGTGGCTTGGAAGTTCAGGCAAGGCCTCGTGCACCACCGTTCCCATCGACTTGGCCTGCGGGACGAGCTTTTCTCCAGGGTGAATGCGAATCACCATTTGCACATCGGTACGCTTGGCAAAATATTGAACAGTCTTCGTGATCCATTCGGTCATCGAAGCGGCAAAGATGTCTCGGCCAAGAGTAAGGCTGTCGCCTAACACATTCGCGGCGAGCATAACAACTGGGCGATCATCCAAACCAAGTATTTTTCTAGTTTCTTGCGCGCCTTGTGATGAAACGTATTGCCACAGCCGTTTTGATTTTCCCCACACGCGCGCGCCGCGACGGGCATTTTCCAAATCTGCGACACGCTCGAACATTTCATCGGTCATGGGAAGCTGACAGCGCGCATCAACAATATAATCTGTGTCCTGTTTCATAATAGACGAGTTTTGCGCCAGCCAGATTTGTTCACGCTGGTCATTGAATTCGTAGGTGACTGCATCAATATTCAAATAACGCGCCACACGGAAGACAATTCCCATTTCGAGGATCAAGCCATTCGGGATTAAGACAACGTCAGGCTTTTTATTTTGCAAATATTCAAACGCGGCTTTGGCGGCGAATGTGTTTCGCTCAATACGCAGGTCATATAACGCACGGTCGCCTGCATCATTCATGTCTACTTCTTCGCGCATCAGGGTATATTGCACATCCCAGAGCGAGATCTCTTTTATGTCAGCCAGAAGAATATCCGGGAGAACAGAAGCAGGCTTGAGGTCAAGTAATGAAGCGTGTTCAATTAATGGTGATAATGTCGAAAGGGCGTCGCGTGTGTGCAGGATGCGTTGTCGTTGTGTGAAATTATCCTTTTGCTTGTGCCATTCAGAATAAGGCAGTGTCAATAATGTGACTTTATGTCCAAGACCAGCGAGAGCCAACCCAAGATATGCAGATTGTTCGATCCAATAGTGCAGCGTGGCAAAAAATAAAACATTCTTGCCGCGCTTTGCTTTCTTCGCAATCGGTTCAACGACTACGCGCGCCGCGGGCAAAGATTTTTGCAAACGATCCAAATTGAAATGATCTTTACGCGGACGGTTCTTCGACCGAAGCATCCAATCGATTTCAGCAGTGAAAGGCAGATTGCCAAGAATATGTTTGAGGGTTGATTTTTTTGACATGTGGGTAATTAGTAATTGGTAATTGGTAATTGGTAATTGATAATCACTAATCGCCAATCTTCTCAATCTTCCAATTCAAACGCGGGCGAATAGGCCCCACACGCGGCTCTCCCCATTGCGTGCCGGGCGCACCTGAAATATCCACGTTGAAGGCAAGCGCGTTTTCATCCATGAAATAGCGGCGCACGCCAAACGAACTCGCATTCACACCAAGACTATAACGGCCTTCGTTAAAAATATCAGCAGGGATCTCGGCGCGGCTGATGAAACGTCCTGATTTGCGCGAATCAAATTTATCAAACATTTCCGGGGCATCGGTGTCAAACGAAGCGAGCACATATTCGCCGCGCATGGTGCTGAGATAAAACCCGATTCGCAAACCCGTAATGGACGCATCGAGTTGATATTCAAATTCAATGTGGACTGGTTCGGTGGAGCGGACCGTATCGACAACTTTTCCGCTTCTATCCTTAACCTTCAAACTGATCGGTCTAAATGGAGCGCTCGCCGCGGGAACTTCATCCACATCCCAAATGCGTTCACCCGCTTGTGATTGCCCTGATGAAAGATAAAAATCAACCGCTTCCTGTGTGGGAGCGCGCATCATCAATTGACCTTTGTTCAACACAATCGCTTCCTGCGTAAGCCGAAGAATCGCAGACATGTTATGACTGACGAATAAAACTGTGCGGCCTTGCTGTGCCACATCACTCATTTTGCCAAGACACTTGCGCTGAAATTCCGCATCGCCCACCGCAAGCACTTCATCCACAACCAGGATTTCAGGTTCGAGATGCGCAGCGACTGCAAATGCAAGGCGAAGGTACATGCCTGAAGAATATCTTTTAACTGGCGTGTCAATAAATTGACTGACTTCAGAGAATTCAACGATCTCATCAAACTTGGATTCGATCTCGGCATTCTTCATACCCAGGATCGCGCCATTCATGAAAATGTTTTCGCGGCCTGTGAGTTCAGGGTGAAAGCCTGTCCCTACTTCGAGGAGCGAGCCAACACGTCCGCGCACGGAGACGGTACCCGTTGTCGGCTCGGTGACTCGGGAAAGAATTTTGAGTAAAGTGCTTTTGCCCGCGCCATTACGTCCCACGATGCCAAGAACTTTGCCTTCTTCCACATCAAAGGAAACATCCTTTAATGCCCAGAAGGAAGTGGTATTGGTTGTGCCGCGTGAGCCTTTGCCTGTCAGCGCCTTATAAACGCGGACAGGAGTCATGGCAGCATCCACGAGCACTTCACGCAACATGCCATACTTGAATTTTGTCTGTGCCGCACCAATGCGGTATTGCTTGCCGAGGTTTTTTACACTAATAGCAGTTGTCATAATTAGATCGTATCCGCAAATGTTTTTTCCATGTTTCGGAAATAAAATAACCCACTAAACAAGATAAGGAAAGAGATCGCCACCGAAACCCACAAGGAGGCATCTGGTCCATTGCCTGAACCGAGGAGCGCCCAACGGAAACCGTTGACCACACCTGCCATTGGATTCATTGAATACGCCAGCTGCCATTTTTCAGAAACTACAGAGGAGGAATATGCAACGGGTGTAATGAACAGCCAAAACTGAGTCAGAAACGGAAGCGCATAGTTCACATCACGATACTGGACGTTAATCGCAGAGAGCCATAACGACACACCCAATGCGGTGATGATCGCAAGCAGCAGGAAAAGAGGCAGAGTCCACAGACTTTCCCAGGAAGGAGTCACCTTATAGTAAAACATCAATACGATCAACACAACGAACGAGATCGCAAAATCGACAAGACCGCCAAGTACGGAAGCGATTGGAAGAATCAGACGCGGGAAGTAAATCTTCGTAATCATATTATGATTTGAAGTGAGCGAACGGCTGGCTTGATTAAGCGCAGCCACGAATAATCCCCATGGTAAAAGTGCGGTATACGAAAAAATGGGATACGGGACTCCATCACTCGATAATTTCGCTACTTTCCCAAAGATGAAAGTAAAGACGATCATCGTCAATACTGGTTGGATGATCGCCCAAAGCGCGCCAAGCATGGTCTGTTTGTAACGGACTTTGATATCGCGCCAAATCATAAAGAAGACCAGCTCGCGATACAGCCAAAGGTCGCGCAGGTTTAACGCAGCAAAGCCTTTCGGAGGCTTGATATATATCGTGGTGGGTTCGTGTTTTGTAATTTCAGTCATAAGTACCTGTGTCAAAAGTCTAAAGTCGAAGGTCAAAAGACCTTTGACTTTAGACCTTCGACCTATTTTCCTTGAACCATTCAATTGTGCGCTTCATGCCTTCTTCAAAAGAGATTTGCGCGCCCCAGCCAAATAACTCTTTTGCACGGCTCACATCGAGTCCACGGCGGGGCTGACCATTGGGTTTGTCGGTCTGCCAGGCAAGCGTGCCATTGAACCCTGTCATTTTCACGATCATCTCGGTCAAGTTTTTGATCGAGATTTCATAACCGGAGCCAAGGTTGACGGGCAAATCGCCGTTATAGTTTTCAGCAGCACTCACAATGCCATCGGCGGCATCTTCAACGTATAAAAATTCGCGTGTTGGAGAGCCATCCCCCCATACTTGTAATTCCTTATCGCCGCGTTCGCCCGCTTCCACAGCTTTACGAATCAACGCGGGAATCACATGCGAAGTTTCTAAATTAAAGTTATCACGCGGACCATATAAATTGACAGGTAAAAGATAAATGGCATTGAAACCATACTGCTGGCGATAGGTTTGCGCCTGTACAAGCATCATCTTTTTGGCGAGACCGTAAGGGGCATTGGTCTCTTCGGGATATCCATTCCACAAATCATCTTCCTTGAAAGGGACAGGCGTGAATTTGGGATAGGCGCAGACAGTTCCAGTAGCGACAAATTTGCCAACGCCATGCTTGTATGCATGATGCATCAGTTCCACACCCATGATCATATTATCGTAGAAGAATTCAGCGGGGTGTTCGCGATTCGCACCAATGCCGCCGACGTTTGCGGCAAGGTGAATGACAACTACACTTTTTGGGTCAATATCTTTAAGAGAATCAATATATAAACGTTCGACAGCCTCGCGTTGTGTCAGATCATAATCTTTTTTACGGGGGATAAAAATATCGACCGCGCCACGCTCCTTCAAATTCTCAACGACGAAAGAGCCGAGAAAACCGCCGCCGCCTGTAATGATTACTCTTTTATTTTTCCAAAAAATTTCTGGCATGCAGGTCTCCTTGTATTACTGCACAATAAATTGCGCGTTTCGGTAACGGTCATCTGTTGGGTTGCGGATCAGGCCAGACTTCAATGCAAACAAAACTTCACGCACACCATCGTCCACAGTTAAGGTTGTGTCAAAACCAAGGACGCGCTTGATCTTTTCAAACGAAACGGTGATGTCGCGCATGTCGCCGCCAAAGGTTAAGTCTTTATATTCAACCACTGTTTCGGGCATGCGTTTTAGAATAAAATTAACAATATCGCTTTTTGCATAATTCCCATTATCTGTTCCCAAATTAAAAACCTGGCCGCGCACTGTGGATTGGTCTGCTTCCAATCCCATGATCACGCCGCGCACCACGTCACGGATATGGACAAACGAGCGCGAATATCCGCGCTGATAAATAATGAGTGAACGTTTTGTAAATGCTTCCAAAACAAATTGATTGACGATCAAATCAAATCTCGTGCGGGGGGATATTCCATATAAGGTTGCAAAGCGGAATAATAATGGCGCGCAGGCTGAATCTTTTTGCGAAAGTAAAAATTCTTCAGCCGCGATCTTGGTCTCTGCATATAAAGACTGCGGATTTAAAGAAGATTCTTCAGTGACAGGTTTGCCATCTTCGGATAAGCCGTAGTTGCTGTATGTGGATGCGAACACGAATCTTTCCACGCCCAAATCTGCGGACTGGGCATAGACATTTTTCGTAGCTTCGAAATTGTACTTCCAGGCTACCTGCTTCCCAACAGCCTGACAAGCTGGAAATCCTACAATCGCTGCAAGGTGAATCACTGAATCAGGTTTCTGCCAGTCACGTTTGATCGAGTCTCGTACTGTGCGATTCTCAGTCACATCTGCTTTGACAAAGTGGAAGTTGGGATGATTCAGAAACGGGACAATGCTCTCGCCGCCGAACAGTAAACTGTCGAGGACGGTGACTCTGTAATTAGCGCGCAGCAGCTCCGAGGTCAGGATGGAACCGATATATCCCGCGCCGCCTGTGATTAACACATGGCGGTCTATCATTCCAGCCCATCCAGTTTTATCTTATATCCATCCAAAATTAAAGAGGGTACGGTTTTATCATTCACAACCGAGATACCTTGTTCGAGGCAGGTAAGTTTGCAAATATCGGCCACATCGCCAGAACCGACAATGCGTACACGGTCGAAACCCGCGCTGCGAATTTTTACGATATGATCCTTCACACGTTGACGGGTTCTACGATACACCGAAAAGGAACGCTCCACATAATCGACTGCCAGGCGGGCACGCAGGGCAAGGCCTTCGGGTGTGATGATATAACGCAGTTTTTTGCGCTCGGCCCGCGAGACCTTTACAGCGCCTTTTGCGATGAGCCTTTTTAAATGCCAATTGACCGTGCCCACCGCCACGCCCAGTTGGGTGGCCAGCGCAGATTGATTTACATCGGGGTCGCCCTCAATTTGTTCAAGCAGGGAGAGTTCGCGGAGTTCGTCGTTGGTTTGTTCCATATTTTCGCAATCCAAAATTCAGTGACTGAATTATAACCCATTTGAGGGGAAGAGGATTAAAATAAAAACTGCATAAGCAGAATGACTCATGCAGTTCTATTGGAGCGGGCGATTCACATCACGGTTTAGGAGTGGTGGTTTCTGTGGGAAACAGAGTCTGTGTGGGTATTAGGGTTAATAACTCGGCAGGAGCAGGCGTCACTGTGGGTATAAGTGTTTCAACAGAAAGCGATTTTTGAATGTAGGCAATCAACTCATCCAGATTCCATTCATCATTCGCAGATACTGCCTTGTTTTCTACAATTTTATATATACCAAAAATTGTATTGGCAGAGATGTAATTTCCTGGATCTACTATTTGCGTCGGTCCGGTATCTTTATCTAGAAACAATAAATAAACTTCTCCAACATTATAAGTAGGTTCGCTCGAATTCTCAAATTGAACATTATCAATCTCACCCTTAAAAGTGCGTACACGCACTACCGCACGGTTGTCTTTCCCTTTTAATCTTTGTTCAACGGAAATTAATGAGTCTGTAAAAATACTTAAATCTAAGTTAATAATATCGCGGGATGTTAAATTCTCAGGCACAAAACCATTTGGGGCTTTCCATTTACTTGGAAGGTTTGTGGCAACCTTACCAATAACAATAAGCTCCGCTTCGTTAATAAGATCATCTATTGTGGTCTCTGAAAGCAATCCATCAACATTTATAACAATGGTCTCTTCACTAGTATCTTCTGTCGTTTTTGGTACAGCTAAAAACAATGCGCCCACAACAAAAGCGACAACAGCTATAATTAATATTTTTTTATTCATCTTCTTCATCCTTTTCAATGCCTACTTACGGATATTGCGAATTTAAGCCATTTATATCAGGAATATCTAAATCTATCTTCTTTATTTCGCCCGTAGCAGCCGACTGATACATTGTCACATCAGCACAACTGATGGAATCCTTCATATCATGCAAATAAAGCCAATGACCAAGCTCATGAGTTACTACATTTTGAAGATTGTAAGTAGTAGTGCTACCATTACTATCAGGGTTGCCAGAAATTGGTGTGTTATTTACATCCCAAAGCTTCAATGGATTAATTTTTGTAACAGCCAATACGTAAGGTCCACTACTTGGTTGAGATACTGTTGCCGCTATAAGCTTATTGTCATCAGGTTCCTGGTATCTAATAAAATTACCACTACCAACCTGAGAGACAAATGCAAAATAACTCGGCGAAACATTAGTCCACGTCTGGGCCGCTGCTGTTATTGAGGATATCCAATCTCCCTCTGTGATATTGGACGGGATAGATAATGTGTCAATTTCATAATTCACTGTATATGATGCCCAAGACGGTCCGCCTTGCCAGCATGGCCCCCACCCATAACTAGGGGTATTTGTAATCGTAGAAGTTGCCGTGCTGGTGGGAGTCAATGTGGGGGTATTGGTAGCCGTCTTCGTCGGTGTAGATGTCTTCGAAGGCGTTAAAGTAATCGTCGGCGTTTGCGTTTTAGTGGGCGTACGTGTCACGGTTGGTGTTTTGGTTTTGGTGGGCGTACGTGTTGGGGTTGCAGTTTTAGTGGGCGTACGTGTAATCATTGGAGTCAGTGTTACTGTTGGTGTGCGCGACGGCGTGTATGTGATCGTTGGGGTGTTTGTAATGGTTGGGGTGGAGGTCGGGGGAGCGCTTGTAACGTTTATGGATACATCCACACGAGTGGAATCATATGTATAGTTACTGTTAGGATGAATAATAATATAAAGCATATCACCAACATTGACCGACACCGCGTTCAAGCTAGTCCCATTCATGCCGCTGGCAAATGTTTGTGAGCCGCCATTGACATAACTTCCATATGCCAGATTTGTAGAATTCAAATCAATAAACCATTGAATACCATCCCCGCCGCCAGCATCATCGTCACTTACCGCACCCGCAACTGAAACATAGCCATTGATCGGGCTATGCCAGGCAGCAATTGCAAGCTGGGCTGACCCAGGATGTACATGAAAAGTATTTGCAGGCCAGTTACCAAATAATATACCACCGCTGGCATTGAAAGCTGCATAAGGGCCTATGCTCGGGCCCCACACATTAAGGCCTGATATCCCGCTGCTGTTCGCTGCAAAAGTTGGAAATACAGAATAAGTCTGCGGGTCTCTCGGTAAGCCTGTGCTTCCCATATATTCCCATACATTTGGGTTGTTACATAAATCCCGACTTGGATTCTCTTGATTGGGAGATGTACGAAAATCACCTGCAAGATTCCAACTGGTACATGCAAACGGGGTGGGTGTTGGAGATGAAGTCGCTTGTTGACTAACACTGGCATGAGCAAATATAAAATTACTGCCTGTATAGAAAATAAGCAAAAACGCTGCGGTCACAAACTTAATATTTTTCTTTGGTAGATGTGCTTTATGTTTCATCTGTCCCTCCTTTTATGATTAGATTATTATGTCTTCATATTACCCCCCCCCTGATGGATTTGTCAAGACAAATAATGCTGAAAATCTCAAAGTCATTATTTCAACAGTATTCAGGTAAAATCATGTCGCTATGGACATAAACATAAAATTTGATGAAGCAGGCAAAACCTATCAACGCACACGAATGGCGCATTGGAATGCCATCGCCCAAAAACGCGACCACTGGCGCGGCATGGGAAGCTGGTATCACCGCCGATTAATCGAGATCTATCAATATTTAATTAATCCCAACCAGCGCATCCTTGAAATTGGCTGCGGCATGGGAAGTTTACTTGCACACCTAAGTCCATCTGTTGGAGTTGGCATTGATTTTTCAACTGAAATGATCGAGCGTGCAAAGAAGCGTCACCCCGAATTTACATATCACCTTGCAGATGCGCACGATCTATCGAAGCTCGAAGGCGAATTTGATGTCATCATCTTTTCAGATACCGTCAACGATCTATGGGATGTACAGCGCGCTTTTGAGCAGGCAAAAAAATTCTGCACACCGCATACGCGCATCATTATCAATTTTTATAGTCACCTTTGGCAGCTGCCGCTCACCCTTGCCCAAAGCATTAACCTGGCTGCGCCCATGCAAAGTCAAAACTGGTTGACGCGCGAAGATATTGAGAACATGCTGCGCCTAGCAGGTTTTGAAAGTATCAGCAGCTCGCAGGAAGTCTTATGGCCTCTTCCTCTTGGCGGGCTGGCGAATCGCTACCTTGTCAAACTTTGGCCGTTTCAAAATTTTGCCCTCTCCAATTTTGTGATCGCGCGTCCCGCCCCTCAACCTGCGAATCTTCCAAGCGTTTCAGTAGTCATTGCAGCGCGTAATGAAGCGGGAAATATCAAATCCATTTTTGAACGTGTACCCAAAATGGGAAGCAAGACTGAGATCATTTTCGTTGAAGGACATTCACGCGATAACACCTACGAAACCATTGCGGATGAAATTCCGCTTCACCCCCTAACCCCCAGCCTGCTCTTTCAACAAACAGGCATTGGCAAAGCGGACGCGATTCGACTCGGCTTCGAGAAAGCCACTGGCGACATCCTCATGATCCTCGACGCGGATCTAACCGTCCCACCTGAAGATCTGCCGCGTTTTTATGATGCCATTGTTTCAGGAAAAGGCGAATTCATCAACGGGGTACGCCTGATCTACCCGATGGAAAAAGAAGCCATGCGTACCCTTAATTTCATTGGGAACAAATTATTTAGCATGGCGTTTTCCTGGCTCCTCGGGCAGCCGATCAAAGACACTTTGTGCGGAACCAAGGTCATGTGGCGTGAAGATTATGAAAAGATCGCTGCGAACCGTTCCTACTTTGGAGATTTTGATCCATTCGGTGATTTTGACTTGATCTTTGGTGCAGCCAAATTAAACCGCAAGATCATTGATCTCCCCATCCGTTACCGTGACCGCACCTACGGCACAACGAATATTTCACGCTGGAAGCATGGAGTGCTTTTACTTAGAATGGTCGCCTTCGCAGCCCGCCGAATCAAGTTTGTATAAAAAATAACCACACTATCTATTTTTCAAGGAAATTCAAATGCCTCCGAAATTAAAATTATTATCGGCTGACCAATATAAAGGCGTCAATCAATACGATCCAATTAAATATTATTACTGGCCTGTCTTTGGGCATATGTACCGTCGTCGAGTGGAACTGGCCCTCGGTGAATGCACTGGCGGCGAGCGCGTACTCGAAGTTGGTTTTGGAACGGGTCTGGCCTTCCCAAACTTACATGACAATTACAAGGAAATCCATGGCATCGACTTAACTGCAGACATCGAAGCAATCGAATCGGTTTTTGCACCCCTCAATATTCCGCTCTCCCTGAAAAAAGGTGATATAGCAAAAATGCCTTATGAAGATAATTATTTTGATACGGTTTTGCTCGTGAGCATTTTAGAACATCTCAAACCAGTTGAATTGGAATTGGCTCTTGCTGAAGTCAGGCGTGTGCTAAAGCCAGGCGGCCAAATGGTATACGGCACGCCCGTTGAAAAACCATTTATGGTATTTATGTTCCGTTTGTTGGGTCACAATATTCGCGATGAACACTTTTCAACAGAAGAGGAAATCGCCGCCGCCGCTTATAAAACATTTTCAAAAGGGAATGTCATCCATATGAAGAGCACACCGCCGATTGCAGGAGCAGTATACACAGTAGGAAATTTTATCAAATAAAAAAAGCCGCCAAAATGGCGGCTTTTTTTATTCTTACTAACGAACTCGTTCGTAAATACGAACTTCGGGGTTTACCGAATAGACCGGGAAATTGGGCAAATATGGAGGCAATGTATAAATGAACTTTTCCAATAAGCGGTATGTGGTAATTTGACCCGAAAGCAATCTCCTGAAAAAGTCACACTCGACCGGGTTGGTTTTGCAAATAGAGTCATTGTATAGCCTTGAGTACGTCAACGTGTCAATGACAAGGTAATCCACATTACGATCAATCAATCCCTTTTCGCCCTGGTTATATTCAAATCTTCCGCCAGTCGGGACTACATCGTCAGGATACTTAAGAAAAAATATTGGGTAGTTATGAGCCTTGGAAAACCTCTTTTTATTTATGATCGGCGGGTATAAAGTATATTCAATTACTTTATCCTTGCCGGGCAACTCCGCAATATACTCGCCTGCAGGCATACGCGCATCATTCATGAAAAGCAGGGATATGCTTACCAAACGCAGCGCCGAATACGAGAAACCCACGATCAGCAATATAGTCACGCCCGGTGTAACATATCTCCAGCCTTTGCTCTGGGCAAGGTCAATAATTTCCTTAATAAACAAGGCTCCAAGTATGGACAGGAATGGCACAAATGGAATGAAATAACGTTCAATGTAATTAACCGAAGCCAGAAACGGCAGGTCAAAAATAAGCACGGTCAACATAAGGATCATGATCGCCTGCGCCTGATTATCTTCCATTTGGATCTTCCCAATTTGCCGCAAAATCAATTTAGCAGCAAACCAGATAAAACAAACAATAAAAAGATAGTAAATAAAAATACCCACAGCCCCTTCAAACACCGGCCACTGGCCAATCAGTCCAATAGAGTTTCCAGAATTAAAACCATATTGCGGATAATGTTGAAGGGCAGGAATAACTCCACTGAAGTAATATGACATTGATAACAGCGCTTTCGGGGTGCCAAGGGCGTATCCGCCAAAACATAGCACAGCACTGATGACTAATATTTCCAGTGACTTAAACCAATCTTTTCGAACTTCATTCCAATTCAAAAAGATAAGGGCGAATAATGACAGGAGCAGCAAACTGCCACCTGTATACTTACTCGAAGCAGCCAACCCAACCGAAAGAAAGGAGCTGTAAATCCATATCCTTGACTTTGTATATTGATATTTAATAGCAAAAAAGACACAAAGGATAGTAAAAAACTGCAAATACAAGTCATTGTGTGCAAAACGCCCATTCGTAGCAGCAACCCCACTTGCAACATATAAAAAGCCAGCAAGGGCAGCCGTATAAATATTTGCGCCGATGGAACAGGCAAGGTAATAAATCAACACGCCGCTGACCGCGCCCAAAAAAGCAGATAACATTCGAGCAGAAATGAAGAAGGCAAATTGGGAATGCCCCAGCCCATAAACAATCTTCCCTATTCCATACATTACATACTTGGGCAGGGATGGGTAATTAAAATCAGGTTCTGTCTCATCAAACACCAGATCGCCAGCCAACGCTTTGTCCACCCGCCAGATCAATTCATCTGGATTCCAAAGCGCGGGAATTCCCCAATTTATGCCAGGAATTGAAGCAGCAAGAAAGAGAAGAAATATTAATACAGGAAAAATTATTTGATTTCGTTCCACAAACCCTGTCAATCTTTGTTGCATTTAATATATCTCCATCCATCAACTATTAATTCTTTGGGGTCTGAGCCAGCACATAAATCAAGGATACAGAATCAACAGAATCATCACCTGTAAGAAAGTTCGGTTTGATTCGCGAATGAGCCTCTTTAAATTCCAGTTCTAATCGCTCCAAGACAACGATATCTGATTTTCGGAAGTACCCGTCAAAAACCTTACCATAATCATTTAATCTAAAACGATTAAGGTTGCTGGTGGGATTTAGAAATTTTTTCCACATATTTTCAGTAAAGGTAAGCATTTCAAATGGGTATTTAAAATAATGATCGCGCAAATCAACAAAATGTAATTGGGATCCCGTTGAGGATGTTAGTTTAGCCAAAGCATGCGTAATACCGTCCACATCATCTAAATGTTCATAGACCGATGTGCTGAGAACATAATCCACCTCGGAAATCTGTTTTTGGATTGTGACCTCACGAATATCTCCATGAAGTAAAGTTATAAATTCTGGTCGCGGCTTGACGTCACCCTCATCCAGCACAAGGTAATCTCCATAGTTGGCAAGCAGCTCCAAGTT
>JAYVUA010000055.1:0-24771 GCA_043788255.1 Anaerolineales bacterium
CCTCAAGAAACAATAGGGTGTGTGGGTGAGCTCTGTTTCATGGTCGAAGAGAAAAATCGCCGTCCCCTGTGCGTGGAAAATATCCCGAACCTTGTCCCCGACCAAATCATAAATGGCTTGCATGTCCAGTTTGGATGCAAGTCCTTCTTGCACGCTGTTGATGACCGCTAACTCAGCAACACGCTCCTGCTCGGCTTTGAAGAGACGCTGGGTCTCATCAAAGAGACGGGCGTTTTCGAGCGCGGTTCCCAACGAGGCGGCGATGGTGGTCAACAGGCGCAGTTCGGATTCACCGTAGGCGTTTTCACGCTCGAAGTTTTCCATTTGTAAAGAGCCGATTACACGATCGCTGGCGATGATAGGAACACTCGCAAGAGATTTGCTTGTATCAGTTCCAGCGATTGATGTGCCTCCCGTTCTTGCCATGATTTCAAGCGTGTTTCCAATAATTGGCTGACGATCTCTAAGAAAACTTTCAAAACTTCCGCCTGGTGTTGGCTGGGTAGGTGGAACATTGAGCCGTTTGCCATGTTCAAATTCGTAAAGAAAGTGAACGAGGTTTGCTTTTTCATCATACCAACGAATTCCAAAGTCTTTCGTTTGGAAGACTTCCCTCAACTTATCGCCGACCAAATCCACAATGGCTTGGAAGTCCAACTCAGCGGCGAGTCCCTGCTGAATGGAGTTGATGATCTGTAATTCGGCGACGCGTTCCTGCTCGGCTTTGAAAAGGCGCGCATTCTCGAGCGCAACACTCATGCTGGATGCTAGTGTTTCCAGCAAACGAACATCTGAATCGGTGAAGGCATTCTCATGTTCAAGGTTTTGCAGGCTGATAACCCCAATAACTTGAGCGCCCGTAATCATCGGAACGAAAATGGCGGATCTGGAGTCGATGCCTACAAAAGTCGGGTTGTCATATTCCTTTGAAGCTTGTTCCATATCATGGTTAATCATCAATGACTTGCGTGATTGAATGACATGCTTTCTAAAGCCGTAGGCGGCAATGGTACTCCCAGCTATATTAAATTTTTCGCCGTTTTCCAATAAATATTCAGCACGTAGCATATTGTGGACAAGATTGTAGGTCATCAAACTGACCACTTGTGCATCGAATACATCCCGCAGCTTATCGCCGACCAGATCGACAATGGCTTGGAAGTCCAATTCGGCGGCGAGTCCCTGCTGAATGGAGTTGATGATCTGCAACTCGGCGACGCGTTCTTGCTCGGCTTTGAAGAGGCGCGCATTTTCGAGCGCGACTCCAAGGCTGCCTGCCAGTGTTTGCAGGAGGCGCACGTGCGAATCAGTGTAGGAGTTCTCGTGATTCCAGTTTTGAAGCGAGAATCCGCCAATATACTCGCTATTGATAACGATCGGCACGCCCAGCCAGGATTTTGGAGGTGGCTCTCCGCTTACATCCACTACCCCAATTTTTTTAGAGTGTTTGTCAAAATCCGAGTTAATTAAAAGAGGTTGCATAGTCTTGGCGACGTGCGCCGCCAGTCCCTTTTTGTCGAGTCGAAATTCAATATTCTCAAAACGCTTGCCGTTTTCAAAAATATAGGGAACTTTGATCATACCGCTGGCTTTATCGAGAAATCCGATGGAGACATTTTCGCCAGAAAAGATTTCACTGAGTTTATCGCCCACCGAATCGACGATACTTTGAAAGTCCAATTGCGAAGCCAGCGCGGCTTGCACGCTGTTGATAATGGCAAGTTCAGTTTCACGTTGGGCAAGGTGCGCTTGAAGGTGTTCAGTGTTTTTTGATTCTAAAGAAACAGATGGCTTGTTTTGCGAATCAATTTTGAGTGCTTTGACTTTTGACGCTTTTTTAATAGGCGTCTGGCGCAGTAAAGCCTTGGTTTTGATGGTTTTTTTACTTTTAGGCTTAACAGCCTTATTTACAGATAATGACTTCTTTGCCATACCCGTTGCTCCTCAAATCTCTATTTTTGTTTTCATTTTATGCAGGGGCGAGGCTGCGTAGCATCTCGTCCCTGCATAATCATAATTCTTCTTTACGTGTTGATCGGTTCTTTTTCCATTTCAGGAGCCTCTGTGCGTAACTCACGCAGCATTTGCTGGTCGAGGCTTACGCCGCGCGGTAATTCCATCTGGCTCAGGCGCTTGGTGATGGTCGTGTAGAACACCTCGCGTACGCCATCATAATTCTGCGCCAGCCTTTTCATCACCTTCGCAGGAATGATCAGAAATTCGCAATCATCTTCGGTGATGATATTCGCAGTGCGTACCGCACCTGTCAACGCAGCCACCTCGCCGAAAAAGTCACCTTCATTTAGGTACTGCAAGATTATATATTCTTCATCCTTGATGTAGCCAGCCCCCACACTGCCTTTCAAAATAAAATAAGCCGAGTCACTGGCCTCACCACGATACACTACAACCTTCCCGCCTGGTGCTTCCGCAACCAAAGTATCAGATGCCAATTGTGCGCGCTCTTTTGGATTCATCCCCGCCAGCCCCGGCATGCGACTGATAAAGCGATTCACCTCGACCATTGTGGCTGGTCTGCCAGCCCCAAGCCTCGGCGCCGCTTCGACTCCTCTGAGCAGGGAGAACGTCCGCTTCCATTGCGCCGCCGATTGACCCAATCCAGGCACTACCAGCACGATCACTCCCGCGGCCAAAAGCATGATGGCACTTACCAAATACAAGAGACGTACATCCATCAAGTCTGCAAGCCCTGCGGCGCTCATGCCGATCAAAAAGAAAACATCGCGGGCAACGAAGAAAACACTGCTCACACGTCCGCGCATTTCACGCGGGGTGTTGCGTTGCACGATCAAACGCCGCGCAATGGAGGAGGGCGCGTTAAAGAATCCCGAAAATGCGATCAACAGAATCGCCAGCGGAACGGAATGTAAAGACGAATAGATAATTCCTACAACTGCCATGCCCAGAAAACTTAAAGCCAGCCAGACGCCTTCGGATAAACGGTCAATGATATTCGCCATCAGCAAACTGCCGACAACAAAACCAATTGAGGTGAGTCCCTCCTGCAAGCCGTATTCGAACTCGGTGGCTTTCAATGCCCGCAAAGCGAATGGCAATAAAAGCGTATTGGACAAACCAAATGAAATCAGCACGAGTACCTGAACAGAAAATAATGAGCGCAGAATGGGCGTATTGAACAACTGGTGAACGCCAGCGCGCAGATTCTTGATCACCACCGCTGCGCTGGTCTCTTCTTCTGCTTGAATGGGTTTAACATGAATCAAGTAAACACAAATGGCTGAAAAAATAAAAGAAACCGCGTCCAGATAAAAAGCCCAGTTGATATTTGCCGCTGAAGCGATCAACCCCGCCGCGGCAAACCCGACCGCTGTTGAACCAAATGAACTGATGGCAATCAACGAATTGGCTGCGGCCAGCTCTTTCTCTGAAGCCACTTCAGGCAGCACGCTTTCATGCGCAGGGTCAAAGAACTGACCGATTGCGCTGGTGAGCATAACGATCACATACAGCCAAATTACATTTAATGGAACAAGAATGGGGATAAGGATAACCAGCAGCGCGCGTGCAATATCTGCAGCGATCATGATCATTTTGCGGTCATAGCGATCTACGAATACCCCGGCGAAGAGTCCCACCAGCAGGCTGGGAGCGGCAGTCGCCATCAACATCAGGCCAACGCTTAATGCGGAGTTCGTCAGGCGAAAGATGTAGATGGACGCGGCGAGCGAGGTCAGCGCACTGCCCATCGTCGAGACGAGTTGACCCGTCCAGATGAGAGAAAAATTTCGGTTCCGAAAAACAGCAAACGGGGAGAGCGAAGCAGATGTTGAATCGGTCATATAAAAAATCTCCTTAAGATAATCTTTCCAGTTCATCGATCATATTCTTGATCACGTCAAAACCGCCCTGCCAGAATACAGGAGATGTGACATCCAGCCCGGCTTCGCTGAGAATCTTCATCGGCGATTCCGATCCGCCGTACGAAAGGAGTTTTAGATATTTGGAAATGAAGGCTTCGCCTTCATGGCGGTATTGCTGATACAAAGCCAGCACCAGCAGTTGACCAAAACTATAGGCGTATGTGTAAAACGGGGATTGATAAAAATGAGGAATGGCGATCCACTCCCATTTGAATTCATCGGAGATTTCCACTGCATCGCCAAACTGTTCTTTGAGATTGTTCATATATTGGTCTGTGAGTTCATCCAATGACTTGTTATCATTGATCATTTCATGCGCTTCTTTTTCAAAAATGGTGAAATAAGCCTGGCGCATAACGGTTATATAAGCATCATCCAGCGCGTTGGCGAGCAAGTCACGCCGCACAGATGGATTGTTCTCCTGCTTCAACAATCGCTCAGTCAATTGCATTTCAGCAAAAACAGATGCGGTCTCTGCCAGCGGCAGGCACGCTTGCTGTGTAAGGACAGAGTGTTTATTGGCGAGCATGGCATGAACCGCATGACCCAGTTCATGTGCCAGCGTGGCGATGTCGCGCGCACTGCCATCGTAATTGGTCATCACCCAGGGAGTTAACTCAGGCAGGGCGGTGTAACAGAATGCGCCGCCGCGTTTGCCCGGGCGAATTTCTGAATCAAGATGATTTTCATCAATAACACGTTGAGCCAGGCTGGCAACATCGGGGGAGAATGCTTGGTAACTATCTGCTACCATTTGCTTGGCGGTCGAATAATCAAATTTCTTTTCGGAAGGTGTCAAGGGGGCGTAGATGTCATAGCGGCGCAATTTGCCTGAAGGAAGCCCGAGCCAGCCCGCCTTTAATTTAAAGTAGCGTTGAAATACATCCGCATTTTTTTTACAAACAGAAAGAAGTGTTTCCACTACTTCATCGGGTAAGTCATTTTCCACATTGCGCGCAGAAATGGGGGAGGAGAAGCCGCGCAAATCGATTCCCTCGGTGTGCCAGTCGCGCACGCGATGAATATACATTTGTGCCAGCACCGTTGAGTTTTCACCATATACCCGATACAGTTCCTGATAAGCCTTTGCGCGCAAGTCTGCCGACGGTGATTGAAAATAACTTGATAATTGGTCGCGTGTGAGGGTTTCAGGTTTCCCGTCTACTTCAAACGTAAATATAAATTGATTGGTGATCATCTCATAAAGATTGACCATCGCGTCGATCCCATTCACATCTTTTAAGTTGATCATTTGCTCTTCCAGTTCACTCAACGTGAATGGCTTAAAGCGCCGCATGGATTCGAGAAAATAACGCAGGTCCCCGCTTTGCTCAATTAAACGATTTACAGTCTCATCACTTAAATCCTTGAACCATAACTCGAAGAACATGGCCCGATTGCTGATATCGGTCAGCACCTGGTCAACACGGTCGCGTAAATTCAGAATCACGGGGCTTTGTGTATCCTCCGCGAACGCAAGATCGGTATAGCCTTCTATTCGGCTTTTTATTGTATTGATGGATTCCAGGATTTTCAGGACTTTGTTAAAGTCTGTTGTAGAGATCTCAGATGTGAGTGATTCGCGTGTTGCTTCAAACTCGACCAAAGCCTGCTCCAGTTTCGAGAAACCTTCATCCAACGCCTGATCAATCGGCTCCGCGAGTAGGTCATTGAGTGACCACCTTGTTGGCATTTCGATTTGTCCCATAAGTGCCTCCGAAGTTATTTGTTTTGTCGTTTTGTATTCGCCGCACAAGCAAGCAGGACGGTCTTGATCTGAAAGGGCGTTAACTCCGGGTGTTTGGCTCGAATAAGAGCTGTGATCCCGGTAATATGTGGTGCGGCAAAACTGTTGCCTGTGCAGATCAGATATTGCTTATTATTCCAGGCAACTTTAACGTCAATGCCTGGCGCGCCAAATTCAACGGGCGGATTCGGGTTGTAATAATATGTATATGGATCCTGTCCCTCGTGTGCGGCAACCGAAATTACAGATGAGTATAACGATGGATAACTTGGCTCAGGGATATTATTCACAGCCGAGATCAGATTCATATTCTTGAAATAAGCCTGGTCTGTCAGGTCATGGAAAAGACCAAAGAATTCCTCAAGCGATGTACTCAAACTCAGGTTGACAACGTGTATATTGTTTTCAATTGCCCAATCCAACCCAGCGGCAAACTGAATGGCGCGCCCGCCCATGTTACGTCCGAGCACGCGCACGCTATAGATCTCCGCTTCCGGTGCAATTGAGTGGATGATGCCCGCGCAGGCAGTCCCGTGACCAGAAACATCCATGGGTTTATCGTCTGCTTTGATGCGATAGGAATCTTTGGCTCTTGAATCGTATTCGACGACTACTCCGCCGCGCACGCAACCATCCAGAGCAGGGTGATCGTATTCGACTCCGCTATCTACCACAGCCACACGGATGCCTTTGCCAGTACTGCCTCCCCATGCCCAGTCAGGTATTATTTTGGCGAATGGTCCATGAGCCGTAAGCTCTTGAATGGATTCGGGTGTGAATGCCTGCGACCATGCAGGACGTCCTGTTTCTTCAGACATTTATCTGAACCTGCGTACTGGAGATGATGCGCGGCGATATTCAGCAAACACATTCAGAACTTGCAAACAAGCTTTTCTCTCTGCTTCACCAAGTGCGCTGATCTCGTTGAACAGATCTGCCAGTTCCAACAGGTCTGTCGTGCTGTTTTCGTTATTAAGGGATTTATCCAGCGCGGACAATAGCTCACTCGAATCCTGTGATTGATCAGAATTCACCAGTCTTTTTAAACCGTTCACCAATGCCTGCTCAATGTTATCGATCTGTTGAGACTGGTCAATTGCCATGGCGGCTTGTTGGGCAAATATGCCCATCAGATCCATGTCACGGATATCGAAGGAGGTTGCATCTATTTTGTCCAATACTTCCATCACCCCGATAACCCGGTCATCGGAAGAGATGAGCGGGGTTGCCAGAATCGAGCTTGGAATGTAACCTGTGCTTTTGGCAAAATCCTGATTGAAACGCTTATCTTCTTGCACATTGGATGTGGCAATGGGTTGACCAGTCATGAATACGTAGCCCGCAATGCCTTTGTCGTAAGGAAACTTTGTGCCAACGAGATCATGGTCTGATGGACCGAAGGCCACCCTAAATTCCAGTGCTTCCTCTTCTTCATTAACTAACAAGATCGAAGCCGCCGCTGCGCCAAATATCCGCGCTGCCGCATCTACAATGGATTTCAACAATGCATCATTGGAGGCTGGCAGGATTGCACGCTTGCTCGCTTCAATGGATCTCAGCAGGTGCTGTAATTGCTCGGATAGTTTCTCTTCATTCACATTTTGATCTGGGCTCATAGGGTTGTCCTTGCACTGCAGTATATATTGAAAAATGGATTTTCCACAAATTATATTGTAGAAAATCCATTTTGTTGACTTACTTGTGAAGGTTGGGTTATGCCTGTGTTTCGTTGGTTGCCTTGCTGGTGGCTTTGCCGACTGCCTTGCCAGTAGCTTTGGTGGTCATCTTGTGAGCGGAGACTTGTGTGGCTTTGTTGGTGGCTTTGCCGACTGCCTTGCCAATCGCCTTGGTGGTCATCTTGTGAGCAGAGACCTGAGTAGCCTTGTTGGTGGCTTTACCGACTGCTTTGCCAACGGCCTTGGTGATCATCTTGTGAGCAGAGACCTGAGTAGCCTTGTTGGTGGCTTTACCGACTGCCTTGCCAGTGGCTTTGGTGGTCATCTTGTGAGCAGAAACTTGTGTGGCTTTGTTGGTAGCTTTGCCAACTGCCTTGCCAGTGGCTTTGGTGGTCATCTTGTGAGCGGAAACTTCGCTTTGGATGATTTCATCAAGGATGTCACGTTCGTCCTTGCGGAGTACGGCGCGCATTGCAGATAATTTCTTGAACAATCGCTTGGGTGCTGGATTCTGATTTGTATTCATGACTTAGCTCCTTGTTGAATATGGTTATTGGATATCGTTGGCCCTAATATACAACTTTGTAGTTGGCTTGTCTGTCACTTGCACGACATAAGGAAATTAGATCAATAACCGTTTTTCTAGTTTTTCCAACGCTTTATGATTGAGCAACATGATCCGCCCACGCCCTGTAATTAACCAACCATCACGCCGCCACGTACCAAGCACCTTTGCCACTGTTTGACGGATCAAGCCGGTATGATTGGCCAGCTCTTCTTGCGATATGGTGACATATCCTAATTCATGTTCTTGTTTATCCAATTCCAAAAGTAATCGTGCCAGGCGGGCTTGTGCATCCATAAATGCCAGTGCACTTTCGCGCTCACCACTTCTTTGTAAACGATTGGCTGTTATATCCAATAAGCGTCTTGTTATCTGCGGCTCGGCATCCAGGAAACGTAAAAATGCATCGCATGGAATTATTAATAATTCACAGTCTGTTCGCGCTACTGCGCTTGTGGAACGCGGCTGTTTGGTCAAGACTCCCAATTCGCCAAACATATCACCCGAACGCATCTCGTTGATCGCCATGTCGCGGCCATCAGAACTGTTTAGCACAATCGATATATTTCCCGAGCGGACAATGTAAACCTGCTCCGAGGAATCCGCTTGAAAAAATAATACCTCGCCTTTTTTGATCTGCCGGAATCGACTCGCCCGCGTTAATAATTGCGCGGATGTTTCCTTCAATTTTAATTTGGAAAACAATGGGACGCTTTCAAGAAAGTTTAATACTCCTGAAGCAGATTCTACAGCCATGCTTTCTCCTCACAGAATAATTACATGCGAGTTTACATACAGGAGGACAATACGTCAATGGAGAATGTGATTAATCGCAATTAGAAAAAAGCCTGACACGAATTGTCAGGCTTTTAACATTGCTTGAATATTTTGGATCGGAGATTGGATGACCAGATCACAGCCCGGCCAGACTGCATCCACGCCCGCCTCTTTCGCCCTGACAACTGCTTCAACAACCTGATCAGCATCTCCCTGATAGAGTGCCGCTACCGGATCAATATTCCCAAATAATAATGTGTCTTTTATCGAAACACGTGACTTCGCAACATCATTCAGCTGGTCTACTGAAATTGCAGCTGCACCAGCTTGTGTCAATAAATGCACGGATGTGTTTGTATTCCCGCATACAGATAATACACTTGGAATTGATGTTTTCTGGGTAAGCTCTTTCAGCACAGGTAAAACAAATTGCTCGAATTTTGCAGGGCCAATAAACCCAGGTGAGCCGCCCATCTCATGGATGGTAATAAAGTCAGCACCTGCGTTCTTATATGCAGAGGCAATGTTAGCCAGGAAAGCAGTGAGTTGAAGGAGAGCTTCATTAACTGCCTGCGGCTCCTTTTTCATTTCAATGAATAAATTCTTTGCGTTACATAAATATAAAAGTAGCGTATAAGGGCCAGGTATCAATCCTGAAATGACAATATCTTTTCCAATATCATCCTTCACCAAACCAACCGCTTCGCAAATAATCTTAAATCTCCCCAACTTAAGAATCTCCGTGTGCTTTGCGATCTCTGTGGTTATATCTTTTGTTGACTCAAACAGAGCTTTTTTCACCTGTGGGAATTGCAATTCCCCGCCCTCATAATAGTTTAGCTCAGCGCCCAGTGCCTCGGCGGGAGCACATAAATCCAAAGGTAAAGTTGCGGAAGGCATCCCCGTCAATTTGAATGTGCTTGCCGCTGCTTTTGCCATCTTCTGCGCGTCTTTATGCGTTTCGTGAAAGATTAGGCCTTCGTTTTGCAGCCCTTCGGTGGTGACATGAATCAGCCCGCTGAATGCAGGCTGAGAATCGATTTTTTTGCCAGATAATAATTCTAAAATTACTTCGCGCTGATTTTTCATAAAATGTCATTGTAGGGGCACAGCAGGACGATTAATCGTCAAAACCTTTTCAGGCTTTGCTGTGCGCCTATAGCATGAAATTATTTTTTCACAGCCTTTACAATCGCCGCAATATGCTCTGGAGTATTTCCACAGCAGCCACCCACGACCTTTGCTCCTAATTCAACATATTTCTTTGCGTAGGTTGCCATATCTTCAGGGCCCATATCATATACGCCTTGCTCGGTCTCGATATCCATGTGGGGGACACCTGCATTCGGCTTGACCCACATCGGGAAGTTTGGTACGGTCGCTGCATATTCTTTGACCACAGCTTCCATATTCTCAAGCGTTGTCCCACAGTTTGCACCGACCAGTGCTGCGCCCATTTCAGTATATCGTTTCATTACATCCTTGGGCTTCACGCCCATCATCGTACGTGTGCCGCGGTCATAGCTGAATGAAATAACGATTGGGAGGTCAGTTGCAGATTTAGCACCTTCAAACGCAGCATTGGTCTCTTCAAAAGAGAACATCGTTTCGATGAGAAGTAAATCCACACCGCCATCGGCGAGGGCTTTGGCCTGTTCTGCAAATGTCGCCCGAACATTATCCGCTTCTAAAGGACCATACGGCTTGAGAATCGCACCAACAGGGCCCATCGAACCAGCCACCAACCCTCCGTTGAGTGAAGCCGCTTTTCGCGCAATCTCTGCCGCGCGCATATTTACTTCAGGAGTCCGATCCTGATATTTTGAATCTTTCATCCGTATGCGCGTGCCGCCGAAAGTGCAGGTCAAAATAATATCTGAGCCAGCTTCAGCGAATGAGCTCGCCAGTTTGAGCAAGGTGTCGGGGTCATCAATGATGAGGTCTTCTGGCGGCTTGCCAGGCTTGAGTCCCATCTTTTGTAAATTCGATCCTGTTGCTCCATCCGCAACAAGAATTTCCCCGCCGTTTAATCTTTCAAGAAATTTGTTCATTATGATGTCTCCGTTGAGACACGGCGCCGCCGTGCCCTACTTCATAAAATTCTTCGCCATCGGATCCACAACTCGATTTGGAATCAAATGCGCAATATGCGGAAACGGCTCACTCATGTGCGGGAAACTTGTCGCAAGCATGAATTGATTTTGAAATTCAGGATCTGTTGGCAGCTCAAACCGTTCCACATTGCGTGTCACTGATTCGATCTCTCTGCGCTTTTCGACATTCAACAAAGCAATACGCGCGCCGTCACCCGCAGAATTTCCAACTGCATACACATTATCTAATATGCAATCAGGAATCAACCCGATCAACATCGCTTTTTCTTTATCAATAAAACTTCCGAAACCGCCCGCCAGAATAACTTTATCAGGGTCTTGCAAACCAAATCGTTTTAACAATGTACGCGCCGCAGTGAATAAGGCTGCCTTTGCCAATTGTATCTGCCTTACGTCTTGTTGAGTCATGGGGATGTCGCGGCCAATGGAAGTTTCCTCTGCCCAGGCAATCACATACTCCCAGCCACTCGCTCCCTTTCGAATGCGCCTCGACTCAAGTCCTTGCTTGAACTTGCCCCGAGAATCAATGATCCCCGCTCGAAATAGTTCTGCCACTCCATCAATGATCGCGGAGCCACATATCCCTTTGACCTTGCCTATAAATTCAGCATAATCTGTGTTCCAGCCATCCACACCAATGACTTTATATCTTGGCTCAAGAGTCTTTTCATCAATTTCAATGCGTTCCATGGCACCAGACGCAGCGCGCATTCCGTATTCCACGTGCGCGCCTTCGAGTGCAGGCCCTGTAGGTGTGGACGTACAAACGAGACGTTTGCGATTTCCCAAAACGAGTTCAGCATTTGTACCCACATCGATCAATAACCAGTTCTCGTCTTGCTTATGCGGCTCTTCTGCGACGATCATCGCACTGGTATCTGCGCCAACAAATGAAGCGATCGTTGGCAAGACATGGATATTGCCAGCAGGATTGATATGTAATCCAAGTTCGCGTGCTTTCACATCCACAGATTTATGGATGGCGGGGACGAACGGCGCAAGTCCCAGGTCTTTTGGATGCAGGTTTAATAGCAAGTGATGCATGGTAGAGTTGCCAACCAATACCATTTCCAAAATATCATCCAATGTTATTCCTGCTGGTCGAGTAGGGCGAGCGCTTTCCTCGCCCATATCGAGACCATCCATTTCATGCAACTCTTTGTTCGCAGTTTTTACAGCTTGTTTCAATAATTTATTCAACGTCGCAATAATAGCCTTGTGCAATTTCTCAAGCCCATCTTTATGCTCGATCGTGTATTGAATACGAGACATCACATCTTCGCCATACACAATCTGCGGATTCATTTCAGATTCAGCCGCAAGCATTTCCCCAGTGCGTAAATTGCATAAATATAAAGCGACAGTCGTTGAGCCGATATCTACGGCTGCACCATAGCTATCTTCGTGGTATCCAGCCTGGACTTGAATGACTTCCTTATCCTGCCAGACAGAAACAGTCACATTCCATTTTGCTTCACGCAGGGTGGATGATAAAGTACGTAAACACTGATAATCAATATTGAAATCAAACCAGCGCGGAAGATTCTCCTCGCCGCGGCGGACAAGCCCCATCGACGTTTCCAGTCCCTTTGCGAGACGTTCCCAATCTGCGATGGGACGTTCCAAGTTCGGCGGACTCATCGTGACCAGATATTTACGAATCGATGGTTTGATCTCGATCGCTCGGTTGCTTGCGCTCTTGCGGACGATCTGTTTATTTCCCTGGCTTTCTTCAGGGACGTTGATTAATACATCACCCTGTATTTTGCACTGACATGAAAGGCGAACATAGCCTACTTCCCAACCTTTGCTTTTTAATAAGGCAGGTCTGCGTGCGAAGTAGGCAGCTTCTTCATTCGATACAGACGAAACATTCCCACGCTTTGAGTCAATGTTGTACTTCTCGAAGCGGCCTTCTTCTATTAAAACCATGCACTTGCCGCAAGTAGCATTCTCCGCGCAAATAGACTCGATCTCCACGCCCAACTCACGGGCTGCAGAACGAATCGACTGGCCTTCTTCCACCTGTCCACGAGAGCCAGAGGGTTGCAGGATGATGTTGTGTTTTTTTGTCATATTATTTGAACCGCAAAGCACGCAAAGTAAAACTTTCTTTTTGGTTTCCTTTGTGGTTAAGCAGTTTTTGTCTCTCGGCGCGGAATCTCAATTTTCGCAAACTCAATTTCCAGTTCTGCGAGAAGAGCATCGGCAACTTCTTCGGGTGTTCCTTCGCGTTCCACCCATGGTCCGCGTTTGTATTGTGATGCATATTCAGTTGTGCCTGTTAATCCCTCAGCCATTGCATAGGAGTCAATCGCATTTTGGATTTTCTGTGAAAGTTGTTTCTTGACGGTTTTTCCTTCACCTTCTACAGTAAAGGAAGAGGGGATATGTTTCCAGTAAAAAATTCGATATTTTGCCATGCTTAATCCTTTTGAAAATTATATATAATTTAATAGGGGGATTTTACGGGATGAATGGCTGTGGGTCAATACAAAAACTCAATTTGTATTTGTCGATGCGAGTGAGTTACCTGCCAGCCAACCTGTCGTCCACGAGGATTGGAAATTAAATCCGCCTGTGATACCGTCAATGTCCAGCACTTCGCCAGCAAAGAAGAGATCATCCACGATGCGGCTTTGCATGGTTTTGAAATCCACCTCATTTAATTTCACCCCGCCGCAGGTAACGAACTCTTCCTTGAATTGTCCCTTGCCTTCGATGGCGAATTCGCCCGCAATTAATTCTTCTGCGAGTTTTCGCATCTCGGCTTTTGAAATATCACCCCAGTTTTTATCACCGATAAATTGAGTCAACTGTTTCCATAATCTGATGGGGATTTGCGAGAACGCAGGTTGTGCCGCAATTTTTTTGCGCGCGTTTTCATGCCAGTCTTTACTGCGTTGTAAAACTTCCAATGCAGAGTCCAGCTTATAGTCGTCGAGCCAGTTGACAGTTAAGATTGAACGATAATTTTTGTCGAATAAAATGCGCGCACCCCAGGCAGAAAGTCTCAGTACGGCGGGGCCGCTTAATCCCCAGTGGGTGATGAGCATCGGGCCGCTTTGTGTGAGCGTACCCATTTTAAGTGTAACGTTTTCAACCGCAATGCCTGCCAGCCCGTCAATTCTTTTATCTTTCACATTAAATGTAAACAATGACGGCACAGTTTCTTCAATCGAATGCCCAAGCGATTTGACGATCTCGCGCGTTTTTGCATCACTGCCTGTGGCAATCAATAATTTATTTGTTTGCAGAGAAAGAACTTTCGCTTCTTTCATAACCTCAAGCCTGAATCCGCCATTTGGAATTTTTTCCACCTTTAGCAGACTCGTACCAAGGTGTACCTTTACCCCAGCATTTTTCGCCGCCTCACGCAAACAGTTTGCAATGGTCTCCGAAAAATCGGTGACAGGGAACATGCGATTATCAGCTTCGGTTTTTAACTTTACACCATGGCTTTCAAACCATTTGATCGTATCCACAGGTTGAAAGCGCGTGAAGGCACCGCGTAGCGCCGCGCCTCCGCGTGGATAGTATGTAATCAACTGGGCAGGGTCAAAGCAGGCGTGTGTCACATTGCAGCGCCCGCCGCCAGAGATGATTACTTTGCCCAATGTTTGGCTGGCCTTTTCAATGATGAGCACGCGAAACTCTGGGTTTAACTCGGCACAACGAATCGCCGCGAAAAAACCCGCAGGCCCGCCGCCCGCAATGATGACATCCCAATTTGGTTGATTTGTTTTTGACATAATTAAAAAATTCTCCCTGCCAGTATACACTGGCAGGGAGAATAATGGCTTATCTTTTTTATCGATGTTTATAATGAACATCCGAAAGCAAACGTAATTTTTCGGCTGCCACTTCGGGGGTGATATCACGTTGCGGCATGGCGAGCATTTCGTATCCCACCATAAATTTGCGGACTGTTGCCGAACGCAAGAGCGGCGGATAAAAATGAGCATGCAGTATCCATTCAGGATGAGGCTGTCCATCGGCGGGGGCCTGGTGGAATCCCATCGAGTAGGGGAACGATATCTCGAACATATTGTCGTAGTGTGTGGTGACTTGTTTGAAGACTTCAGCCAACGCAGAAAATTCAGTCGAAGATAGATCTTTCAAGTATGCAGATGGGCGATGTGCAGATACTAATACTTCAAAAGGCCAGACAGCCCAATATGGAACAAGCGCTGTGAAATGATCATTCGAGAATAGGATGCGATCTTTTTGTTTATGTTCTTCCTGAATGTAATCCACCAAAAGCGGGCGATTGTTCTTTTTGAAATATTTGGTTTGTGTGGCGAGTTCTTTGATGATCTCATTGGGGAGTTGCGACTGCGCCCACAGTTGACTGTGTGGATGCGGGTTGGAGCAGCCCATCATCGCGCCTTTGTTCTCAAAGACTTGTACATACTTTATATAGCCTTCGTCTGCCATATCTGCAGAATTCTTTGCCCAGGTGGTGAGTACGTTCTCAATGGAAGGAAGATTTAATTCAGGCAGTGTCAGATCGTGGCGGGGGGAAAAACAAACCACCAGACAATGTCCCTGCTCGGGCGCAGAGACAAGTAAAGGGTGGGATGATGCGGATACTTCATCCACTGGATCGGGGAGCAAAGCAGCAAAATCATTTTCAAAAACAAATGTGTCTCTATAGTCTGGATTAAAGACACCGCCGGCGCGTTCATTGCGCGGACAGAGATAGCAGGTTGGGTCATAGGCGGGCAGGGTTTCGGGCGAAAGTTTTTCAACCTGCCCAAGCCAGGGACGTTTGGCGCGGTGCGGCGAGACGAGCACCCATTCGCCAGTGAGGGCGTTGTAACGACGGTGCGGAGTATCTAACATGATTATTCCTTTAAGAATGAATTCGATCCATTAGGATTTTTTAGACGTGCAGCTCATCATACTTCCTGCGGACTTCGCGAATATCTTCCCACATTAACGATTTCGGCGAACCGGGCGCCTTGGATTGATTTCTCAATAAATAAGAAGGGTGAAAGATTGGCATAACCCAAATGTTTTGATTCTGAATCCATTTTCCACGCAGGCTGGTGATGCCGGTCTTGCCAAGTATTGACTGGCAGGCTACATTCCCGGTCAACAGCATGATGGCCGGGTTGACCTGACGGATAACCTCAAAGACAAACGAACGGTAATATTCGATCTCTTTGTCATTGGGTTTGCGGAAGGTACTGCCATCGTCGCCCGGAGGCATACGGAAAACGGAATTGGTAATGTAAACATCCTTTTCAGAATCAAACTCCGCCGCTTGCAAAATCTTATCAAGCAATTGACCAGCCTTCCCGACAAATGGTTTGCCTTGAATATTTTCCTGCGGCCCCGGTGCTTCGCCGATGATGAGCAGCTTTGCATTCGGGTTGCCTCTGCTGATGACAATGTTGGTGCCTGCATTGGCGAGTGGATCATCCTTTAATTGACGAATTGTATCGAGTGTTTCTTCAAGCGATGAATACTTTTTGGATGAATTGGTCAGGTCAGTTTGAAACATGGGGTTTGCCTTTGTTTATTTCTCTTCACCGCTTCGAGTTGAGCGTGGACGTCTGCTCTTTCAAACACTAATGGTTTCAATTGATGATTTTCTAAACAGAGAAGTTGACTGGCGATCTTCGTAAATAATCTGCTGACAAGTTTTTTTCCAGTTTGGCCAGACTGTATGTATGGCTTTTTATATCTTACCACGTGCGTCTCATGTGCCAAACGGTAAAAGATATGGTTTGCTGGATTTGTTGAAAATTAAATTAGATTATTAATAATAGCTCACCAAAACAAAAAATGCCGTGTTCAACACGGCATTTTTTGTTTTGGTGGAAAGTAATTATTTTACTGTGAAGACAACGTGCATTCCATGCGTGTAATGTGTGGTGTTTAGAGCCAAATTGCAGACGATAACATATCTGCCTGGTTGCAAATCTACGGTTAGATCTTTTGTAGCGCCGGGGGGCAGATCTGTATCTGGAATTTCATCAATATGAGTTACGCCGGGACCTTCTTCATCTATTATCATATTACCGGTACCATCGTCTTTCATGGGCAGTTGATCTTCAGGAAGATCAGTTTTAAAAATCACAAACTCATGGTTTTGATCTGTGGCCGTATTTGTAACATGGAAGGTGATTTTTCCGGCAGAGGCGGAATTTGACGAGAGTGTAAGGGTATAGCTCCCCAGCGTGGCATCAATTTTTGCGGGGCCACAAGCAGTCAGTACGGGTACAACCAACAAAGTCAGAGCGAGTAAAACAGAAAACCTTTTGTATTTCATGTGCATTCTCCTTTTGTATGGGTTTATAAGATAAGGATTTCTTACTAAGGTAACCCAGTGAAACCTTAATAATTTGTGACCACTTAATTAATAACCAGCGATGACCGGCATCACAAACATCATCACTAATATCAACGGGATTGAAAGTGCACAGCCAGCAATAAATAAATAACTAAATAAACGATGATCAAACTTTAGATGCATGAAATAAAGCAGCACCAAAACAGCTTTGACCACGGCAAGCGTGATGAGAATAGGTAGTTTAATTGTGGGTTGATGCACATAACTGACCAATGTTTCAATCAAGGTAAATACTGCAAGTATTATAAATACACCTAAATAATTGGGGCGTTCTGTTTTTGATTGTGCCATGATCAATCTCCTAGATCAGATAAATCAGTGTAAACAGGATGATCCAAACGATGTCGACAAAGTGCCAATAGAGTCCAAAGTTTTCAATGCCCAAATGATTTTTCTGGGTGAAAGGCATGTGCCGATGTCCAACGAATAGGTAAAGAAGCCATAAAATTCCAACAAAAACATGCAGACCATGAATTCCGGTGACTGTAAAAAAGGGCGTTCCAAAAGTTGTGGAATACGTGACACCTTCTTTGAATAATGATGTCCATTCAAAGGCCTGACCGCCCAGGAACAATACACCGAACACAAGCACTCCAATCAGGTTATTACGCATGCTATTCACATTGCCTTGACCAATGGCATCCAGCGCACGCACAACGAAGTAGCTGCTGGATAACAATATGAATGTATTGAGCGCGATAATTGGGATGCTTAGGTGTGAACGGAATTGCTCTTCATAACCAGAATTAACCAGACGCCCCAGCATGAGAACGAGGATAAGCGCGGCAAAGAAGACCACTTCGCCGCCGATGAACACCCACATTGCCAGTTTGGTATTTTCATGCTCTGGCACAGGAGCAGTATTCGTCATTTCACTCATGATGCAACTCCTCGGCACGGTTTTCCATCGTCCACCCGGCAATGGATACCAAGAGGACTATGATTCCTATGATACTGGCAATGAAGTTTGAAACAGTGCCGATGGCAATCAGTACCAGTCCGGCAGCCAATGCAATAGGCCAAAAACTTGGACCCGGCATATGAATATCAGGATGTTCTTCCATAATTTTCAACTCCTAGGAAAGCGATTTTTCGTAAACAGAGTCATATGATTTGTTTTCGTTGTTGAACCATTTAAAAAAGGTAATGCAAAAAGCAAGAAATAAAACCATGTGCATGGGAATCCACATCAAAAGTCCGCCAAGATGCTGGTCATCCAAAACACTCAGCCCTAGCAAGCGCGGTGCTTCAGAATAAAAAGGATAAAGGGGTGTGGAAGCAAATGTTAAGATCGCGGCCAGTGCGGTAGCAGGAATGCCCAACAAAAAGAGATAGAGCATCTGCGCTGGTGGGGCAACCGAGTTGTTAGGCGCTGCGATGGGCCACCATCCAATCATCGCAGCCCCAATGAAGGTTAAGTGCTCAAAAATGTGAAGGCCTTCATTTTCCAGGGCCAAGTTGTAAAGTACAGGGATATGCCAAATGGTCATAACGCCTACGAATACAGCGAATGCAGATATGGGGTGTGTCATCCAGCCCATATATTTTTTGAGTATTGACGGAATGACCAGGTCCGTTAACCAGCCGGGCGCACCCATAATCCAAAGTGGGGCTGTGACAAACATCAAAAGCAGATGCTGAATCATGTGGGCGCTGAATAGATATTCATCGCCAAGTGCATCCAGCGGCGAGATGAGTGCAAATAAACCAGTCAGTGTTCCGCAGTGAAAAAAGATTTGCATCATCTGTGACGGCGCCTCACCCCAGTTATATTTGCGGCGAAGAATTCCAACCAGCAATACATAAGCAACTGTCCAAAGACTAAAGCCAATCACTACACTGGGGTACCATGCCCAGCCAGCCTGCAAGAGTTCATTCATACGAGATAGAGGGCGGAAAATAATATAATCCACACGAAGACGACGTAGTACCAGAACCATGTTCCGAGTTCAATGGAGTTGAAGTGCGTTGAAGAGAAGTCGCCCAATTGAGTGCGGAAGATGTTAATGATGATAAAGGTAATGCCTGCCAAAACATGCAGCGCATGAAAGCCCATCAAGGTAAAGAACACGCCCCCAAAGGCTTGATCGTTAATGTGCAAACCTGCATGGTTAAATTCATATATTTGCCCAGCGACAAAGATGAGACCAAGAATCAATGTGACAATCTGTGATACTTGCGCAGTCGGTTTGTTGTCTTGCCGAATATTGATTATCGCGCGCCAGGCAGGTATTACACTGATCAATAAAATAAACGTGTTACCTAACGGAATGGTCAGACGCGTCAGGTTATGTTGAACCGGCCAATTGAGCTCGTTACGTAATGCGGCATAAGCAACCAGTAACGTGATAAAGAAGACCGACTCCGACGCAAGGATGACGAACAATGCGACTTTGCCCGTGCTCAATTTACTCATCGGATGCGCGTCAGCAACCATGCTCATACGTCCATCTTCCAATCAGCGAGATTGGGATGTTTTTCATCCCATAACGGACGGCGGCTGCGGATGGTTGGAATTTCGGCGAAGTTATATACTGCCGGTGGGGAGGATGTTTTCCATTCCAGTGTGTAAGCCTCCCACGGGTCAATTTCATTCGTCGCTGTTTTGCGAATCGACACGATAAAGTTGATCACGAATATAAGAACGCCTAGCGCAACAATAAATGCGCCGATGGTTTCAACGAAATTCCAGATTTCCCAACCACGACCGGCACCGTATGTATAAATACGACGCGGCATACCTTCAAGCCCGAGAACATGCATGGGCATAAAGACCAGGTTCATACCAACGAACATAAGCCAAAAATTTAATTTGCCAAGTGACTCCAACATACGGCGTCCAGTTAATTTGGGGAACCAATAGTAAACGCCTGAGAAAATGCCAAAGATGGCTCCGCCGAAGAGCACATAATGAATGTGAGATACAACGTAATATGTATCGGTAAGCTGCCAGTCAACAGGGACGACTGCCAGGTGAATTCCATCAAGCCCGCCGATCAAGAACATGGATACGAAGCCAATGGCAAAGAGCATCGGTGTTGCAAAACGCAATTTGCCTTTCCACATGGTAGCCAGCCAGGCTGCAAATAGAACGCCAGTCGGTGCGCTGATCAGGAAGGTATCTGCCGCGAAAAAAAGCAATACAGTATTTGGCATTCCAGTGGCGAACATGTGATGTGCCCATACGGTGAAACCAAGAAAGCCAATTGCGATCATCGAAAATATCACTGTTGAATATCCATAAAGTGGTTTGCCCGAAAAAACAGGAATCACCTCTGAAACAATACCCATCGCTGGCAAAATCAAAATATACACTTCCGGGTGTCCGAAGAACCAGAATAAATGCTGCCAGAGCAGGGCGCTGCCTCCTTGTTCTACATTATAGAAGTGCGCTCCAAGTTGACGATCCAGAAGTAATAACAACACTGCAACAGTGAGGGAGGGCAGGGAAAACACAGCTAAAAAGGCAGTGACAAACTGCGACCATACCAACACTGGCATACGTGTCAGCGTCATGCCTGGGGCACGTAATTGAATGATCGTAACGATGAAATTAATCGAACCAATCGTTGTGGCAAAACCCAGCATGAGAATTCCCATGATCCAGTAATCCATGCCATGTGTTGGTGAATAAAGCGTTTCAGTTAAAGGAGCATAACTAAACCAGCCGTCATTCGGCGCACCGCCAAAGAAAAAGCTGCTATACATAAACAGGCCGCCGAAGAGGTAGGTCCAGTAGCTGAGCGCATTTAATTTCGGAAAGGCCATATCGCGTGCACCGATCATTAATGGGACCAGATAGTTTCCAAACCCGGCCGCCAAAGGCATAACCGCCAAAAAGATCATAGTGGTGCCGTGCATGGTAAAAATCTGATTATATAAATCGGGGCTAAGAAATTTATTTTCTGGCCGCATTAACTGAATGCGCATCAGAAGCGCTTCACTGCCTCCGACAAGAAAAAATATAAAGGCGGAGATGAGATACATGATCCCAATTCGTTTATGATCCACAGTCATGATCCATGAGAATAAACCGTTTTGAGAGGTTCCAGAATCAGGCTTCTTCGCGGAGCTATTTATTGCGGATGAAGTACCCGCTTCTTTCTTTGACGATGAAGCTGGTTTTGCTTTCCCGCCCTTCGGGGTTGGTGTCTTCGATTTAGCAAGTGCTTGAATTGTCATAATTACCCTTCCATTAATTTATTTAAGCAGCTTGAGATATGCCACAATTCCATCAATTTCTTCGGGCAGCAAGGTGATATTCATATTGTTGCCTGGCTTCATGGCTTGTTGGTTCTGAAGCCATTTGCGCAGGTTTTCTTCATTCAGATCATAAGTGGCGCCTGCGAAAACTGAGCGGGAAAAAAGATGAGTCAAATTAGGCGCAACTTTAGTTTCCGTTTCGCCCGGATTCAAAGAGTGACAACTGGCACACGTAGTTGTGAGTGTTTTGTACCCTGCTTCTTCATCCGCCGTTTGAGGCTGAGCCGCAGGCTTTTGTTGATTTGCCACCCAGGCATCGAAATCTTCCTGCGATTCGACAACTACAACAATACGCATTAAGGCATGTTCCGTGCCGCAGAACTCGGCACATTGACCAGTAAATGTGCCTGGTTGATCGGATGTCAACCACATATGATTCGTTTGCCCGGGGATGACGTCTGTCTTCCCCGAAAGCTGCGGCACCCAAAAACTATGGATGACATCCACTGAATCAAGCGTGATCTGAACATTTGCTCCCACAGGAACATGCAGCTCATTAGCAGTCTTTATTCCCAAATCTGTATAATCATATTCCCACCACCAGCGATGACCGATCACATGCACATTAATATCCTGAGAAGAGGCAATCGGTATGGCAACAGCGCGCATGGTTTTTGCCATCTCAAAGAAATCTGCGCCATCGAACAGGATGATCGCAAAAACAGGAATCAGTGCCCAGCTCACTTTTCCATAGATTTGAGGCGGCAGGGTATTATCTCCGTTGCGGCTGCGATAGCGAGAAAAAATCCACAATAATGCACCAATGATCACAACAAAAAACAAGACCGCCTCTATCAGAATAGCTCTGTATAGAACGGTCTCGTGGCGTGAAATCATTGAGTTTGAATTAAGAAATGTTGGCGACTCGGCGCAGCCACTCAACAGAAGAACAATTGCTGCTACCCACGCATATCTACAAAAGTTTTTCATGCAGTACATCTCCTAAATGAGATTCCAATCAAGTTGAAGGGGGAAAGCCAGGACGATATACATACTATCTGACTCTTCATTAACTTCAACAAGGGTGGAACAATTTTGTAAACTAATTAATTTAGGAAGATACCTATAAAGCCTGACACCCTAATTTTTATAAAACCACTTATCTAACATTAATGAGACCTAATTTATCATTAATGTAATATATTGTCTAGCACTATTTTTGGTTTAGTTGTGAATGTGTACACTGTGTAGATAGACAAGTTGATCATTTGCCGTTTTACTCTGGGGGATAAAGCTTGGCTGGAAAACTAAAGATCTTTTGTGTTATTGCTGGAGTCAAATCAAGTAAATCAAAACAATGTTCATTTCCTACTTCTACGATAAAAATTGTTTATAATAATAAAAAATATCCATGCTCACATAAAGGTTGCGATGGCGAAAACACTGGAAACACATAAGGGATCGTCAGATAGAAAGCACGCCGTCCAAAGAATAGTTGTAAGAGCTGTGGGCGGATGATGAACCAAAGCCCCAAAACTCCTTCCACATTTTCAGTTTTCAAAGGCCGTTCCTTCACGTTGCTGTGGAGTGCGCAACTGATTTCGTCCATGGGCAGTGCGTTGACCACGCTGGCTTCCTCCATTCTTGTTTTTCGCATCACAGGTTCCGCGCTGAGTGTAGGCTTGATGTTGATCGCGACTTCGGGGCCAACGATCCTGATCGGGTTGCTCGCGGGCGTGTTTGTGGACCGTTACGACCGCAAACGCATCATGCTGATCTCGGACCTGCTGCGCGCCTGATGCAGGCAGCAACTCATTCTGATGCAACGCGTGCCGTTATTTTGTGTAACGACTCGATTTACGAAACCACCCAAACAAAATTTGAATACGAATCCATGCCGCCAATTCTTGTCAAAGGGAAAACACAACCGATCTCGATTTATCGTCCGATCCGCAAGCTGTGCGAGGGAGATGCTCCCGCCGTGAATTTGCTCGGACGTACCGTGGAGCGCGCATTATTAATCGACCGCCTGTCACCGTCCGAACAGTTGACTCTCAAAGCTGCCAGTGTAATCGGTCAAATATTCACTCTTGAAACCTTGTCTGCTGTTTACCCCGAAGAACATGAACGCGATGATCTGTTAAAGCATTTGCAAACTCTCGCTGATCTGGACCTGATCATTAAACGTTCGACCGAGTCTGCAAGCTACAGTTTTAAAGACCCGTTGACTCATGAGACAGCCTATACACTTATGCTCTTTGCGCAACGCCGTCAACTGCACCGTGCCTTGGCAGAACTGCTCTCGCAGAATATCTTTGGCGTGCCAGCCTATGCTGAGATTGCGCATCATTGGCAGGCCGCGAATGATATTCCCAAGGCGATTCAGTATCTTGAAAAAGCTGGCGAGCACGCCCGCGAACTCGGAGATTACGAAACTGCCAGTCGTTACTTTAATCAGTCGCTTGGGTTGAATAGTTAATTAAGAGTCCACCCTCCTCGCAGCCACACAGGAAATAAAAGGTTGAGTCAATGAGCAAAAAAGAAAACACATCGGCAGACATGCAATTATCGAAGGTTCCATTATTCAAGTCTCTGCCTGCGGAAGAACTTGCCAAGTTGCTGGAGAAATTTAAAACATGGGATGCACCTGCGGGCACGTTGGTGCTCCAGGAAGGGCAGCCTGGTGACCAGTTTTATGTCATTCTGCATGGGCAGGTAGAGATTGTGCGCGCTTTGGGCAGTGCCGAGGAATCGCATTTGGGAATGCGCCAGACAGGCGAATTCATTGGCGAAATCGGCTTGCTGAATCAAGGCGCACCGCGTACAGCCACGGCGCGAGTCGTGACAGATGCGCGCCTGCTAATCGTCACGTATGCAGACTTCAACGGGCTGCTGAAAACTCATCCTGAATTGGCCTATGAAATGGCGAGCGTGCTTAGTGCACGTCTCACCCAGGCGTTGAATGAAACCATTCGCAATTTACGTGATAAGAATGAAAAACTACAACTGGCTTACGATGAATTAAAGTCTGCTCAGGCTAGGATCATCGAACAGGAAAAACTGGAACACAGCCTGCAAGTGGCGCGCAAAATTCAGTATAGTATTCTGCCGAATAAAATTCCACAAATGGATGGATACGACATCGGCGCATTGATGATGCCCGCCCAGGCTGTCGGCGGCGACTTTTATGGAGTGTATCCGCTTGATGAAGATCACATGGCCTTGATCGTTGGTGACGTCTCCGATAAGGGCATCCCAGCCGCGATCTTTATGGCACAAAGCCATGCCTTGTTACGCGCCTCGATCGAGAGCGGCGTCAGCACCACGATTGCACTTGAAAGAGTCAACAGCCTGCTGATGGAAATGAACGAGCAGAGTCTATTCGTCACGGTCATCTATGGGATTTTGAACAAGTCCAACGGAGAA
>JAYVUA010000056.1:0-10348 GCA_043788255.1 Anaerolineales bacterium
CCACATTGCCTAATCCAGTAGCAATGTTTGATTTGCTATCTACCTTTTCTGCAATAGAAATAAATGTCTCAAATAATGGTATTGCATAACGGGAGTAACCACTCAAGGCGTAGGAGTTCGCAAGAGAATTGAGCACCCAAGGTGGAATATATTCTTCTTGAGAGTGTAAAAGGCTGCTTTTTTTATTAAGAAATAAGTCAATTAATAGTTCGGAATATATTTCATATGCTCCAAGCAAATAATACATTGGGTCGTGTAAATGAGTGCGGAATAAAGTGACAGCCTCGCCTAACTTCCCTGCCCTGACAGTATGATGATACAGTTCGATAACAGTCGCAAGGTCTTCCAGTGTTTTAACTTTTTCTGGTTTAGGAACTGCATCAAAATATTTTACAAGACTCCTATGAACACTTTTTCGCTTGGCAGTTGTCAAGCGCTCGTAAACATAATGCCTTACAACTGGGTGCATATCGTAGCGTTGTTCTTTGTTGTCATATTGCAGCAGTCCGCGCTTGCGCAGGTCGAGTAGGGCTTTGTCTAGATCTGAGCTAGAGAACACCTTTTTGAGCACGGCGTATTCCATCGAGCCGCGAAAACAGGAAATCTTGCTCAGCAAATCCCTGCGCTCGGGTGCTAAACTTCCGTACGCGCGTTCCAAAACGTGATGTCGCCTGGCTCTCACGTCCTCGAAGATTTCAAGATTCTTCACAGCCGCAATATCGCCGCGATGTTCATGGTCTTCGTTGATCAAACCGACCAGCAGGCTCAAACTCAACGGGTGATAGTCATACTTGGAACATACCTCAATAATCTCCGCGCGCGTGGCGGCAATACCTTCCTTGTGTAAGTATGTCACCGCGTCCTCGGATGAGAAACCTTTTAGATTTACTTCGCGACATCCCCTTTGTAATTTGCCGTCCCTGCCTTCCAATGCCAACGGAAAAAGGCGCGATGTCATTAGAACTTTTGAAATCATATTTTTATCACTCAAACCGCGCAGGAAAACTTCCGCTGTTTGAGATGTACAGTCTCGTTGCGATGGATCAATCTCTGCATCTTCTTCATCGTCTTGAAGAGCAGCGTCCATTCTGCTATATTGACGCAGCAATCGCTCGAAGCCGTCCAGCACGATCAGAATGTTTGTCTTCTGCATAGCATCCAGCAAATCGTTGACTTGCTGACGGGCAGATCGTTCTTTCGTTTCCATGCCTAGATGTGTCAAAGCCTCAGCCAAAAAACTGTCAAAGCCAGATTCTTTTTCATAGAAAGACCACCAGATTGCGGTTTGCCATTTTGCTTTATCAACATTGTTGTTGAACCACTGCCAGGTCAATGCTGACTTGCCAAACCCACCAAAGGCATTGATGATGAATAGGCTTTCTTTCTTGTCGTCTAGCCACTCATCCAGCATTTTGAGTTCATCTGTCCGCCCTGTGAACGCCGCCAAATCTCCGTAGCGATGACCGTAAAACCAACATGCGCGTGGAGTTTCGTCCGCGCAAGGATGTGCACGAGTCCCCGCTAAAATTATTGTGGCTGCCTACATTTGACAGTCCACTAATTCCGATTTCCATTAAATATTTACATCGCGGGGCAAAGGCTGCGCTTGAAACGATTCGACATGGTGGCAAGGTTTATGCTCACTGCGCAGGCGGAGTCCACCGCGGAGTGGCGATGGGCGCGTGCATTCTCGTCGCACAGGGGCTGAGTCCGCTCGCAGCAATGGAATTGGTCAAGCAGAAACGTCCGCTGGCAGACCCGTTTGCGTTTTATATCCGCCCGCGGATTTTGAAATTTGCAAATCAATGGGATGCTGAAAAATACTGGGAACGCAGATGAAAGAAGACTCCTGTTTTTACAGGAGTCTTCTTTCATCTTTCCTAATTCATCCTTCATCTTTTTAGTGCGGCGTACTCACATCATACACAAAGACCTGCACATCCATTCCATCCTTGTTCAACATATCCATCGCAGGCATGAAGGTGGCATCTTTGATCTTTTGCATGTCGCCTGCTGGTGCATATACCGAGAGCCGCGCTTCCTCATCAGACATTTTGGCGGCTTTGATCTCCGCAGCGGCACATGAAGTTTTGATCAGGTCTGTCATTTGTTTAATGGCATCATCAATGGACATAAGCGGCTCCTAATTGGTATAAAAATTATATACCATCTTCACTTCAATGCAAAATACTATTATGTCGTTGCGAGGAGGGCGTTTGCTCTCCCCCGACGACACTTGCGCCGCACTGCGTTCCCTGGCACAGCCCGCCAGGGCAGTGTGTTGCAGTGCAGGTGAGTAATCTCCAGCTATTAAGAGACTGCTTCGGCAAAAACCAAGAACGCCTCGCAGCGATATTATTCACAAAGTACTATCCACTCTTCATCTTTGCAACGGTCACACCTTCGCCGCCTTCGGTACTGCCGCCTTCTTCAAACGAACCCACATATTCATGTCCGCGCAAAGCCTCGCGCACGGCCTGCCGCAGCTTGCCAGTCCCTTTGCCGTGAATGATGCGCACAAAAGGCAGGCCCGAAAGAAACGCCTGCTCCAAATATCTGTCCATTTTATCGAGCGCATCCTCAGCCATCAGCCCGCGCAAATCCACTTCCATGCCGGGAGACTTCCGCAAGTCAAAGGTTAAAGGTCGAAGGTCTTCTGACTTTCGACTTTCGACTTTCGACTCTTGGCTTGACTTTCTCACCAGATCAGATAACCTCGCCCGCACACGCAGCGTCCCGATCTGGATCTCCGCATCAGACTCACTCAAAGCTGTTACCAACCCTTCAGCATTCAACGTGCTGACAGTGACCCGCTCCCCCAAACGAATTGACGACATCGTGCCCGCAGGGTATTGTTCCTCGACCTTTGACATTCGACGTTCGACTGGCTTCTCCACTCTTTCTTCCATCTTTTCCATCTTTTCTTCAATGGCTTTGATGGCTTGCAAGGGCTGGCTGGCTTTCTTAAGTTGAGATTTCAAAGTGTCGATGTTGCTCTTCAGCACCGCCACTTCCAACTCACCTTCGGCGCGCGCTTTGGCCAGGGTCTCACGGCGTTCATCTTCTATTTTTTCCAGCCGCTTTTCAAGGTCACGCGTTTGAGTCTCAACTTTCGCTCTGGCTTTTTCCAACTTCTCACGCTCACGGGATGTGCGATTGCGTTCTTTGCGGATGTCATCCAGTAATTTATCGGCCCGCAGATCCAGCGGATTGATTTCTGCCCTCGCTGAGTCGATGATCGATTGCGGAAGTCCAAGCTTCTGCGCGATCAACAACGCATTGGATCTGCCCGGGAGACCGAGAGTCAGCTTATAGGTAGGGCGAAGCGTTTTGATGTCAAATTCAAGAGAAGCATTGACCACGCCATCTGTTCCGTGTGCAAATGTTTTCAATTCAGGATAATGTGTAGCGACCATGGTCATTGCGCCTGATTCAAGCAAATGACTCAAAATCGCACGCGCAATCGCCGCACCTTCCTGCGGGTCTGTGCCCGAACCCAATTCATCAAAAATCACCAGCGAGCGGCTGTCTATTTTCTTCAAGATGCGAATGATATTCGTGATGTGACCGCTGAACGTTGAAAGCGACTGCTCAATGGATTGCTCATCGCCGATGTCGGCCCACACCGAATGGAAGCACGGCAACTCCGATCCGCTTTGTGCAGGGATGTGAAATCCGCTTTGCGCCATAACGACAAGCAAGCCAACCGTTTTAAGCGAGACAGTTTTACCACCTGTGTTCGGTCCCGTAATGACAATGGCGCGCGTACCGGGCGCAGGGTCAACATCAATGGGAACGACAGTGTTGGAGTCAATAAGAGGATGGCGGGCATTCAGCAATTTGATTGATTCTTTTTTCCCTTCATCCTTATAAAGGATTGGCTCACTCGCATGTAACTCTTCGGCATATTTTGCTTTTGCAAATGCGAGGTCGAGAACTGCAAGGTTTTCCACACCATACTTTAACTCCGTCGCGTGCTCACCCACCTGCACGGAGACTTCTGCAAGGATGCGGCGTTCTTCATCACGTTCGGCTAACTGCAATTCACGAATCTGATTATTGGCTTCCACAACAGGCAACGGCTCAACAAATAATGTTGCTCCGCTGGAAGATTGGTCGTGAATAATGGATTTAATTTTGCCTTTGAATTCCGCGCGCAGAGGAATCACATAACGACCATCACGTTGTGTGACGATGGGCTCTTGTAACATTGAAACGGTTTTTGCATCGGTCACATATTTTTGCAGACGGCTCATCAAACGGTCTTGTGCCACACGCAGGTTACGGCGGATATCGCCAAGTTTGGGAGAAGCTGAATCCAAAATTTCACCGCGGTCTGAAAGGATGCGTGTAATGGCATCCACAAGACCGTGTGTGTCGGGCAGACCTAATGCAATTTGTGTCAGACGCGGATATTCATCTCCGCGTTTTTCAAATGATTTCTTTAAATCGCGGCACGAGATCAGCGTCGACTTAATATCCAGCAGTGCATGTGGGTCGAGCACGCCGCCGCGCGCAGCCAGGTCCGCTTGCAGGCGGATATCATGTGCGCCGCCGATGCCTGTGCTTTGCATGGATAGTAACTTGCGCGCTTCAGTGGTCTCCGCGATACGAGCCATTGCCAGTTCAAAGGATGAGGTTGGCTCCAGTGTGCGCGCCAGGTCCATTGAAGCAGAGAAATCACAAAAGCCTGCCAATCTTTGCAGTATCTTTGGGTATTCGAGAACGTTGAGAGTCTTGCTGTCCATAGTAGGGAGATTATACTTTGTCAGGCAGCACCCACAGGGCAAATGAGCTGCCCGACTCCAGAGGAGATGAAACATGAAACTAAAAAATAAAACAGCCATTATCACAGGCGGAACTTCGGGGATTGGAAAAGCCACAACTTTGTTATTCGCAGAAGAGGGCGCGAATCTCATTGTCACGGGGAGGCGTGCAGAGAAAGGGAAAGCTGTCGAAGCAGAATGCAGGCAAAAGGGAGTCCGATGCGTTTTTGTGGAGGCAGATCATACGAAGCTGGAAGACTGTCAAAAAGTCGTAGATGTCGCTCTTAAGGAATTCAGTCAAATCGATATTTTATTTAACAACGCTGGCATCGTCACAAGTGGAACAGCGGATACAACGTCTGAGGATGTCTGGCAGGATACATTGAACATCAACGTGACGGCGGTGTGGCACATGTGTAAGTTGGTGATCCCACAAATGAAGAAGCAAGGCAATGGTGTGATCGTCAATAACGGTTCTGATTGGTCTGTGGTGGCGGGGAAGAATGCGTTTCCGTATATCATGAGCAAAGGCGCGGTGGGTATGATGACGAAGGCGATGGCGCTCGATTATGCGCGTGAGGGAATCCGCGTGAATGCTGTTTGCCCCGGTGATACGTTCGTGGATCGCTGGATGGAGAAAGGTTATTTCGAAAGTTCTGACCCCGTGACAATTGAGCAAGCCATGAAAGAATCAAGTGAATATATTCCGATGGGACGTTTCGGAAAACCCGATGAAATTGCGAAGGCAGTTTTATTTTTGGCATCAGATGATTCAACTTTTGTAACGGGTCACTTGCTGTTGGTGGATGGCGGGAATACGGCGCAATAACTTATAATGACAAAATCCATAAGGAGATAAACATGCCCACACTTGCAGCAGGCGAATATGATGTCACTTTGAACGGTGTGCAGATCCATTATTTTGTGCGCGGACAAGGCCCCGTGTTGATCGCTCATTCGGGAGGCCCCGGTGCAGATGCGCGCGACTGGGATGACTTTGCGAAGATAGATGACTTCGTCACCATCGTAGCCATTCATCCGCGCGGCTCGGGTCTCTCTGGACCTGCAAGCGGGGACGCCTATCTTTTGCCTGATTACGCCTCTGACGTGGAAGCCGTGCGCAAGCATCTCGGTTTGGAAAAGCCGATGTTAATTGGCTGGTCACATGGCGGGATGGTCGCGATGGAGTATGCGATTAATTATCCTGATGCATTGTCAAAGTTAATTCTGTTCGATACATCTGCTTATTTCGGCGAGTTCCTAAACGATGTGGAAGCTTCAGTACAAGCTTTTAAAAACGAACCGTGGTTTGAATATTCGCTGGATGCATTGAAAAAAGAATGGGCTGGCGAATATCAAACCGATGAAGATATGGGAAGTTTATGGCAGCGTGAAAAGAAGTTTTACTTTAAAAAACTCAACGCACGCGCCCAAGCCTATTGTGAGCGGACAAAAGAGTCTCTCATCAAAGTTGCACCGCTAAAAGTATTCAATGAAAAGGAAGCGCCCACTTTTGATCTGCGTCCGCGCCTAAACAATATAAACGTCCCAACACTTGTGATTGTGGGGCGACAGGATTTCATCACGAATGTTGACATGGCAAAGGAAATGGCCGAACGAATCCCAAATGCACAACTGGAAATCTTCGAAGAATCGGGCCATTATGGATTCGTAGAGGAACCAGAGAAGTTTTACAGGGTTGTAAAAGAGTTCGTGGAAAAGTAGTTAATATTATGTCATGCTGAGCCCGATAGGGCGAAGCATCTCTGGCAACACGAACGAGACTCTTCGCTGTCGCTCAGAGTGACACGTCTCAATAATTGGAGAAAACATGATCGTCGCATCAGATTTAATGGGTACATTGACCACTGGCTCGCCATTTCTCGGCCTGGTGGATTGGGTAAAGCACAACCAAAGCAAAGTCCGTGCCAATTTTTATATGGCTGCGATTATGCCTTCGTATGTCCTCGCGAAAAATGGCGTCATCGACTGGCAGGTTTGGGGACAAAAGTTAATGGTGGACAGCCTTGCTTATATCAAGGATGCAGACCCTGAAAAGTTACGTCTAGCCTCCGAATGGGTTGTGGAACATGACTTTTGGAAGAAGCGCCGCGAGGATGTGGTTGCGCGACTCATTAAACATCGTGAAGATGGTGCAAAAGTTTATATCGCCAGCAGTGTGGTCGAACCGTTCATTGAACCCTTTGCAAAACGCATTGGCGCACAAGTGATTGGCACGCCTGTTGAAATCGTAAATGGACGCGTAAAACTGGTTGGTGAGTTAATGGCGAATGAAAAGAAGATCGAGCAGGTGTTGAGTCGACTCGGCGTTGACCGCGTGGATATTGCATATGGCGATACGATTATGGATATTCCCTTACTAGAACATGCGGATCATCCCGTGGCTGTATATCCCGATGCGAAATTGAAAGCCATTGCATTGGAACGCGGCTGGGAGATCATCGGCGATACCCCGAAAGTTGGATAAAAAGTTATCATGTCATTACGAAGAAGGTGCAATAACACAGGAAAGAGAGAGAAAAAATGGAACGGACAACTTTACGCAGAATTAGAAAAAGAAAAGCGGATAATAAGATTTATCTGTGCGCGCCTGTCAATGCTTTGGTGGAAGGCATTTACGAGCAGAATATTCCTTTTTCTGAAATCAAGAAGCATGGAGACTTTGGTCTCGGCACCTTCAATGACCTCGACGGCGAGATGATGATGTTCGATGGGTTGATCTATCGGGTGGGCTCTGATGGAAAAGTTAATCAAATTACAGATGAAGAAATCTGTACGCCCTTTGCATGCGTCACGTTCTTTCAGCCTTCAAGTGAAGAGGAACTGGAAAAGGAATTATCCTATGAAGAATTCCTGGCATGGATGAAAGACCTGATGCCTTCACCGAATTTGTTTTATGCGTTCCGCATTGAAGGTAACTTTGCCTATATCAAAACTCGTTCCGTTCCCAAACAGGAGAATTATCGTCCGCTGGTGGAAGTGGCCAAGGAACAACCCACTTTTGAATTTAACAACGTAAAAGGCACAATGGTTGGATTCTATACACCCTCATTCATGTCATCTTTGAGTGTGCCCGGTGTGCATCTGCACTTCCTCACCGAGGACCACACCAGCGGCGGACATTTACTCGAGTGCCATCCGCGCAAGGTAAAAGTGGAGTTGCAATATTTATATACGATCGAGTTATCGCTTCCCTCCAATCTTGACTACCTCACCTGGGACTTTCAACGCGATATCAGCAAGGATCTGGATAAAGCGGAAAAATAGTATACAAAAGCGGAGTATCAATATGACACTCCGCTTTTGTATACTATTCATCTAAATAAAACACATCACGGGCTTGATACCTGCAATTCATACGCGCCTGTGGCGGGGGTGGTATCACTGCCAATAATGAGGGTATATGAGCCGCCGCGATCAAGCGTAATCGAACCGGGGTCGCCGCAGGGTAAACAGGTATTGAAAACTTCATCCCCATTTTCATCAAGCAGTACCCACCCAATTGCGTCCCAATTTGGGAGTTGTTGTTTGACCGCAAAGGTGACCTTCTGCCCGGCTGTGGCTGTGAAAGTATAAATATCGTGTGAACCAGGTTTTTCGATAAAGCCCGCACCTGTTCCCGGTATGTTCTTTGCAAGCCTGTCGCCAATGTCGATTGTAAATTCATCTGGAGGCGGAACATCCCATATTCTGAACTGATATGTTCCTGTGCCTGCTCCGCTTTGATTGCCAACGTATATGGTATAGGTTCCGCCGTGATCCAGTGTGATCAAGCCGGGGTCACCGCATTTCAAGCAGGTATCGAAAATTGAATTGTCGACTTCATCAAAGACAACCCAGTTGATCGAATCTTCGGTTTGGGGTTGTTCCACCACCTGGAAATAAACGGTCTGACCCGAATGCGCAGTGAATACATATTCATCAGTTGAGCCTGGGTTTTCAATATAGCCTGCACCTGTGTCTGGCTGATCTCTTGCAACTAATTCTTCAATCTTGATCTCAAAAGTATCCGGCGGCGGCAAGTCCCATAACTTAATTCGATACGCGCCCGTGCCTGCGCCGTTCGGATCATCATTACCGACTGTGAGCGTATACGTACCGCCGCGATCGAGTGTGATCGTGCCAGGGTCGCTGCATTGCATACAAGTATAAAAAACGTTGGAGCCAAGATCATCGGTCATATAAATATCAACATTGTCACTTGTTTCGGGATGTTCAATAATGTGGACGTAAATATCCTGACCTGCATCTGCTGTGAATGAATAAATATCTTTCGACCCGGGCGCTTCGATCAAACCCGCACCTGAACCTGGTTCTCCATTTGATATCTCGTCCCCGATCTTTATTTCGAATTCTTCCGTGACGGCATCGCCACTCAAGACCGAAGGTGCACTACTTGAATTAAAGAATGGCAAGTTTTGCCAGTTGGCTCCAACTACAAAAACACCAACAACCGATAATAAAAGACAGGTGCCAATGAGACAGCCAGCGATCCAGCCTTTGGACCTGCCAGGTTTGGAGGCTGTCTTTGGAACAGAAGCAGGCTCGAGCTGAGTCTGAACCGAGGATATGCCCATTGACCTGGATACATCCAGCGCATGCTTCCACGCGGACACAAAATCAGCGGCAGTCGCGAAACGGTCATCAGGATTCTTTGCAAGCGCTTTGAGAATCACTTTTTCGATGACTTCAGGAATATTCGCTTTGATCGTTGATGGCAGGGGCATCGGGTCGCTGACGTGTTTGAGAATGACCGCCAGCGGAGTATCCGCAACAAATGGGACGCGGCCCGCGACCATTTCATAAAGAATAATTCCGAGCGAATAAATATCCGAACGCTGGTCAACGGTTTGCGCCTGCGCCTGTTCGGGGCTGATGTAAGCGGGCGTGCCCATGATCGCGTCGGTTTGCGTTAAACGAGGGGACGCGTCTGCCAAAAGTTTTGCAATTCCAAAATCGGTGAGAAAAAGATTGCCTTGCGAATCGATTAACGCGTTGGCGGGTTTGAGATCGCGATGAATGACTCCCTGACTGTGCGCGTAACTCAACGCGTCTGCCAGCTGTGTGAAGATGCGGTCGATCTCAGTCATCGGCAGCGGACGACCTGACTCCATTTTTTCTTTGAGCGTTCCCGCTTCGAGATAACGCATGACGAAGTATGAAATGCCGTCACTCTCCCCATAATCGAAGACAGGCAATATATGCGCATGCTCCAAGCGAGCAATGATGCGGGCTTCCTGCTGGAATCGCTTGGTGAATTCCTTGCTCTCTGCCAGTTGACTCGGCAAAACTTTGACCGCCACGTTGCGATCCATGGATGGCTGGTAGGCTTTGTAGACGGTTGCCATGCCGCCCTGACCGACCTGACTGATAATACGATATGGGCCGAGCATCTGACCAGGTTGAAGATTGTTCATTTCCTGCTCCATAGTATTTAGGACTTTCGCTTGTCATTCTGAGCGGAGCGACACTTGTGCTGCACACCAGTGCAGTGAGAATCTCTGATTTCAGGGGTAGAGACCCTTCGCTACCGCTCAGGGAGACATGGAAAGGCGAGGCTG
>JAYVUA010000057.1:0-6148 GCA_043788255.1 Anaerolineales bacterium
GCCTGCCTGCCGTCTTTCTTCCATTTGCTCTCTCGTTAGGTACGATGGCTTCCATGTCATCCTTTTATTGTAAGGCTATTTTCGTTACCCTGAATAGTAACGTATATACTTTTTCTTGTCGCCATAAAGCGCGACTGGAGCCACTTGCCGGTCTGGATCGCTGCAGGTGTTTTTACACTTGCCATCACCACAACGAATTTCGCGCAAACCTGCATTTGTTTTTTGATTTCAAGTCTTGTCCGTTCGCCTAAAAAGAACAAGCTGTTGCGCATATGCGGTGAAATGATCACATTCCTTGTGAGTGTGCTCGCCTGCGCAGTGGCGCTTTCCACTCTTCAAAAGAATATCTATCCCTCTTCCAGGCTTTTCTATATGCTAGAATCCTACGCAGAGGAAACACTATACACTAACTTTTCTGTGCTTCAATCTCCGCTTCCAGTCATATCTCAATTATTAAGACATTTCTTTTTGGTGAATATTATTGCTCCATACCCTGCCATCTTTCCTTTTGGTCAAAGCGACCTCGCTGTCACGTTTAGCCGCACACTAAATTACTCTGCGATAGGGTGGATCGGATTAGTTCTATGGGTATACATTTTTGTTATGGGACTTATTCAAATACTCCAAAATAAACAGACTCTTCTATTAGCGATTAGTTTTACATTTACGCTATGTGTTTTACATTTACGCTATGTGTTTTTTTCAATTTGGTACTTCATAGTATATATGGGGGTGGGGTAGGTGGAACATTTGAATATTTTTTATATACAGGTAATTTTACTTTTCTTACAATTAGCTTCATATCCTACCTTCCATTTCCATCAAAACGTGGTTTAAGAGTTTTACTGGGGTTATTGATATTCATTGCAGGCATTAATAACTTAATGATTCTTACAAGAATAATCAACATCTACGGATAATCATCAAACTGATGCACTCAATATTACAGCAACATTTTATGTGCCGCGGATGTTTTGTTGCGGGAGTCTTACAGGGGCATGAGTGAGATACGGCTGAGTTTGATCCGTTTTCGGAATGAAGAGGTTGTGAAGAACGCTTCACAGTCCGCTGCGGTGGGGAAATTAGTTTAATAAAGCTTATAATTCCAATAATCCATATCATGAAATATATTAGGAGTGCTTTATGCGAAGTGTTGTCGTCACTGGTGTTTCCACAGGCATTGGATGGGGCATCACGAAGATTCTGATTCAAAATGGATTTCGAGTCTATGGAAGTGTCCGCAAGGAACAGGATGCAGAAAAGCTCGCAAGTGAATTTGGAGAAGCATTCATCCCATTGACCTTTGATATAACCGATGAAGCGGGCGTTCAGTCAGCCGCTCAAAAAGTCCGCGGAGAGTTGAACGGCGAAACCTTGTTTGGGCTTGTGAACAATGCGGGGATTGCAATCCCTGCCCCATTGATGCACCAGCCTATCGAAGATTTTCGCAAGCAAATCGAGGTCAACTTGATCGGGCAGTTAATCGTCACCCAGGCTTTTCTTCCTTTATTAGGCACAGATCATTCCATGCAGGGAAAGCCAGGCAGGATCATTAATATCAGCTCGGTCTCAGGAAGGAACGGATCTCCCTTTCTTGGCGCTTATTCTGCATCCAAACATGCGTTGGAAGGATTTTCAGAATCACTCCGCAGGGAATTAATGCTCTATGGCATCAACGTCATTATTGTTGGGCCAGGTGCTGTAGCCACACCGATCTGGGATAAGGCAGATGAAAGCACTCTTGCCGAGCATCAACATCCAGATTATGTGGAGGCGTCAGAAATATTCCGAAAATATTCTCTAAAAAATGGAAAAAATGGTTTCCCGCCCGAGAAGCTTGGTCAAGTCGTACTGCATGTACTTACAACTCAAAAACCACGTGTGCGTTATGCTGTCGTCCCAGGGAATCCCCTGACTCGATTTCTTCAGCAATTACTACCCAAACGCACGGTAGATGGCATCATCGCAAAGGGCTTGGGGTTCAAGCAATAAACCTCAAAGTTGAGTCCCACAGCTTTATTAATGCTATACTCTTCCTGACAAATAATTGGTATAAGTTTGCCTTTTGAAATGTTTATTCAAGAAATACCAGATTAGAAAGGAAAATAAAATGAAAAAAGTGATTCGCCCGCTCACTCCACTTGCAATTATTATGTTAACCCTTGCATCGTGCGCGTTATTCCCCAGTTCAACCGCGGCCAATATCGCGCTAGCCACTCCGGGTCTTCCTGCCATTGCCACCATTGAACTTACCGTGCAGGCAGATACCTCGGTCCCGTTTAATACCGTTGGGCAGGTTATCAAATATAACTATAACGTTCGAAACTCAAGCTTAACTTCCATATCGGGTCCTGTAATCGTCACAGGTGCAACCTGCCCTGAACTTAATACTACAGGCAATAAAGATACCATCTTTGATTCAAACGAAATCCTTGTTTGCACATCTGCTTATACGATTACCCAAGCCGATCTAAATAAAGGCTCGGTAACAACGATTTCAATGGCCACTGTAAACGGGGTCAATTCCAATCAAGTGACTACAACAGTCCCTACAGTTTCCCCAATCCTATTGAAGCTAACTAAAACAGCCAGCCCGTTGAATTTTGATAAAGTCGGCCAGCTCATAACTTATACATACGTCATTACGAATGGCGGCGCTGTAACTGTGGGACCTGCCCAATTTATCGTGAACGACTCAGGGTTAAGTTCAGCGATTAATTGCGGCGACGCTACTGTAACCCTCGCACCCAACGCGACTGTAACCTGCACGGCCACTTACACAGTTACTCAGGCGAATATTGATTCGGGGTCCGTTACTACCAATGCCACTGCCTCAGGAGGCGGCGGACCCACTTCTCAACCTGTAAATGCCACGATCACAAAAGGTGCGGTTGTTCAACCCAACCCTTCCAACCTCGCGGCTGGGTCAACCATTCAACACCAGGTAAAGGACGGCGAATGGCTCTGGCAGATTGCGCGCTGTTATGGCGCAGATGTTAAGAAAGTGATTCAGGCAAATCCACAAATAGCCAACCCCGCGCAGATCTCGCCAAACACAACGGTCAGCGTGCCTAATATTGGAAGCGCTGGAAAAATCTACGGCCCCCCCTGCGTGGGAACTCACACCGTTCAAACTGGTGACACCTGGAATTCCATCGCGCTGAAATACAACGCAGATCCAACTGTTCTGCAAATGGTCAATGCAAATAGCATGCCGGTCGGGAGTGTGCTCAAGGTGCCGTTAAATTCTGCAGGCGGGAGCGTTGTCATCTCCACGCCAATCCCAACCACAGGGAACAACTGCGTTGACCTCACACGCAGTATAAAGCTGGCCAATACGAATGCAAGCCTAACTCACTTCAATGTCTGCGGTCAGACGGATGCCGCAGGAAAAACAAGAATCCTCACCCTCAATATCAAACAACGTCCTGAAGATGTTCCAGTTGGCGGTCTGCAGCAGGATATAACCGTGCCAGTTGAAACATCTACATCGTTAAACGACCCAAATAGCTTGATCGTCGCAGACATGAATTACGATGGCAATGATGATTTCCGCATTGTGCGAAACATTCCAGCGGCCCCCAACATTCCCTATGTATATTATCTGTTTGACCCTGCCACGCGTACTTTTGTTTACAACGAAGCCTACGGAAAAATCACTTCGCCAGAATTCCCCGGCAATTCCGAAATCCGCTCAAAATGGCGCGAAAGTGCAATCAAATGGGGCATCGATACGTACACAATAGCCAACAACATACCCAGAATCACCCGCCGCGAAACATGGGAAGCCATCAACGAGACACAGGCGAAACATCAGGTTATTCTATTCAATGCTGATGGTTCAAGTCAGCTTTCCGTGGACGAAACCACGTCCATTCCCCTTCAGTAATTAAAAGAGTCAGGAATAACAACTCTGAGGTTTTCAAACCTCAGAGTTGTTTTATTTTCAAGGCTTTGAAGAACTGATAACAATGTGCAAGGCCAGCAAAAGAAATACTATTTTAGAATACAAACCTAATTGATAAAGTATCGATTAATTATTTCGACTTTATCAATTCACTTTTAACCGCCCAAAGGAACCTAAATGAAAAAAATACGTCCGCTCCATTTAATATTTTCACTATTGATCGTACTGGGTTTATTCCTATCCGCATGCGGCAATACAGAAGAGAATTCTTCAGATGGTTCCTCTACAGAAGAACCTGCCACTGAAGTGGCAAGCACAGAACCAGTCACAGCCAGCGCAGCAGGTGATGTGGTTTATGATCTCGGTTTTTCTCCCCAACAAAATGGATTTAGTTTCGAAAACTATGGCGACGATATCCCTACCACAAACTTAACAGCCAATGAACTGCGCCGCATGTTTGGCGATCAGGTCTGCGCGCGCCTGAATGGCGATGAATGTACCCTCACTCCCCCAGCCGAGCAGTGGATGGAACAGGTCAACGGAGATATGGCCGGCGGTCATTGCGAGGGCATGGCTGCACTAAGCATGATGATGTATACCAACCAGATTTCCCCATCAGAGTTTGGCGGCTCATCTGCCAGCAATTTAGACATTAACAATGAGTCCCTGCAGCGTGAGATTGCCTATTGGTGGGCCACTCAAGCTGTTGACCCAACAGCCACGAGTGTCATCGCAGGTACACCCATGGAAATTTTAAATACCATTGAGCAAATGGATGCCAACGGCGAGACTTACACCATTGGCATTTATGATGATAAAGGCTCCGGGCATGCCATCACACCGTTTGGCGTGGAAGATAAAGGCGATGGCCTGTATTCTATTCTTGTGTATGACAATAACTACCCCGGCGAATCACGTGAGTTATTCGTCGACTCACGTGATAATTCCTGGACCTATGAAACTTCCATCAATCCACAAGTGGAAAGTGATGTCTGGTCTGGGAATGCCGATACCCAAACGCTTGATCTCACACCCACTTCGGCACGGCTTGGTATACAGCAATGCCCGTTCTGCGATGGCAGCGGAGTATCCAGCACAGGTGGAAAATTAGCCACATTGGAACTTCAGAGAAATCAGATATTCCTTGACGGCGAAGGTCACATCCTCATCACCGATGACAACGGCAACCGCCTTGGTTACGTGGATGGAAAAATTATCAACGAAATTCCTAACGCAATATATAACACTTATCGCATGGAAGCCAGCGGGAATACGCCCGAACCGATTTATTCGATCCCAGCAGGTTTGGATGTGACAGTTTCAATCGATGGCAGCACGCTTGGCGCCGAGTCACTTACTGACCTGGTCATGATCGGCGCTGGATTCAGTATCGGCATCGAAGGCATCGCTCTTGAACCCGGCCAGGTGGATACAGCTTATTTCTATCCATCTGACGAAATGATCTCCTACGAAACTCAATCTGACGAATCTCCCAACATCGTAATTGGCATTGAAAATCCAAATGCCGAAGCCGATTATTATTTCGAGGTTCAAGGCACAGACATGACAGGCGGCGGGACGATTACGGTCTCACTGGATAGCAAGGCTGGTGACCTCGTGATCAATACTGAAAAATTGAACAGTGAAGGCACTTTCAACTTTTACCTGACCCGCATCACTGACGAACTTGAAGAGGAATTCTCCGCTGAAGAGATCGCGCTCAAAGAAGGCGCTCTTGTCTATGTCAACTACGCTGAGTGGACAGATGCCAATCCCAACGGAATGTACTTTGGTGTTGACCTGAATGGCGACGGCACTATAGACGATGAGTACGTAGTGGACGACAGTAAATAAAAAATATCAAACGGCTCGGTATTTTATAAAATACCGAGCCGTTTGATATTAAGAATGAACCTATTTAAAATTTATTACTATGCGGGGAAAGTCTTCTCGAAAATATTTTGAGCAGCCTGATAGCCTTCCTTAATTAGCATCGCAGACACATCTCCATCATAATCAATAATACGTTCGACGGGTAAAAAGTCATCTGGCGCGGCAATGATCACTTTTACTTCACGATATTTATAGGGTCCCTTCCCTTCAGCACGCTCGCGCAGCGCAAGCTCGTTAAACATTTGAATTAATTTCAAGCGTTCACGAAAGGAAGCGAGCAGCATCCAATCCAATGTCCATGTGATGGCATCACCAAATGAGTTTGGCAATTTTCGCGCAGTCCGTGGG
>JAYVUA010000058.1:0-6651 GCA_043788255.1 Anaerolineales bacterium
TGATGCTGGCAAAGATGTCACCCTTGGTTTCCTTAATGTTCATTACTACGCCGCAGCCGCTACTCTCTATGGTAGCATGACCCACGGTGGTTATGAATATGATGGCAATACCTATGATTCCAAGAACACCCATGTCGATGGCTACAACTCCTGCACAGGCTGTCACAACCCCCACACCCTCAAGGTGAAGGTTGACCAGTGCGCGAACTGCCATGAAGGCGTTGCTACAGTGGACGATCTTAAGAACATCCGCATGGTTGCTTCCGCCAAAGATTACGATGGCGATGGAAACGTTGAAGAAGGCATGTTCTATGAAATCCAGGGTCTGCAGGAAATCCTGTACGCCCAGGTTCAAAAATATGCTGCCGACAAGGGTGGTGCTGCGATCGTTTACTCACCAGACGCCTATCCTTACTTTTTCGTAGATACCAACACCAACGGCACAGTAGATGATGGCGAAGCCGTCTTCCCGAATGCCTATAAGAGCTGGACCCCACGCTTGCTTAAAGCTGCCTACAACTACCAGGTTTCCATCAAGGATCCTGGTGCGTTTGCCCACGGCCCCAAGTATATTGTGGAATTGCTCTTCGACTCGATAACCGACCTCGGTGGTGATACCAGCAAACTTGCCCGCACTGACGCTGGTCACTTTGCTGGCAATACCGAACCGTTCCGTCATTGGGATAAAGATGCAAATGGCGACCCAAGCTATGTTGTACCTTTCGCCTGTGCGAAATGCCACACTGCCCAAGGCCTGCCCATGTTCATCAAAGATGGCGGCACAACCGTCGTGACATCCAACGGATCAACCTCCATTACTGGTTTGCAGGATATGCCCTCCAGCAATGGTTTCATGTGCTCCACATGCCATGATACAGCCAACTTCCCGAACCGCTACGCAGTTACATCTGTGGTCTTCCCAAGTGGCAAGACAGTCAGTTTCGGCGGCAAGGATGCCGATGGCAAATTTGTAGCCGACGACTCAAATCTCTGTATCGAATGTCATCAGGGTCGCGAATCCACCACCAGCATGAACAATGCACTCAAAGCCTTTGCGGCTAATACTGTTGATGCGAAGATCCGCTTCAAGAATATTCACTACTTCGCCGCTGGTGCAACCATCTTTGGCGGAGACGTTCAGGGTGCCTATCAATACGAAGGCAAACAATACGTCGGCCAGAATATGCACGCCAGCCCAGACGGCAAGATGAACAAGTGCAAGGATTGTCACGATGTACATGCACTTGAACCCAAGCTCGAAGCCTGCGCAACCTGTCACGATACATCAGACCCAACAACGATCCGTATGACCGATGTTGACTATGATGGTGATGGCGACGTCAAAGAAGGTGTGAAGGGTGAAGTTGACACTCTCGCAGAAGCCCTCTATGCCCAGATGCAAACTTATGCCGCAGCCAACGGCGGTGCAATTGAATACAAGGGCGCCGCATATCCGTACTTCTTCGGAGCAGACGGCAAGGCCTATGCCACTTGGACTCCTGAGTTAGTGAAAGCAGCTTTCAACTATCAATACACTCAGAAAGATCCTGGCGTTTATGTTCACAACAATAAATACATCATCCAGATTTTGATCGACTCAGTCGAAAGTCTTGGTGGTGATGTGAGCAAGTACACTCGTCCGGAAGCTCCTGCAGCCAAGTAAGAAAATAAGATTATAAAAAATGGCGGGCGCAAATATTGCGCCCGCCATTTTTTATTTCTTTATTAATCACACAAAATCAGTGATATTTAGCACTTTATGCCTATTACAACCGCTTTTACAATTGGGGCATTCTCCCCATGACAATCATAGGGACTATAATATACAAAACTTTATTACCTAAGGAGAATGCAATGCGTCAAAGGATACAAATTCGCCCGCCTCGCACCTGGACCGTGATTCTGCTCCTCGGCCTCGGGCTTTTTATCTTCGCCTTGGCTGCTTTCGCTTCGCCAGCCCAGGCAGCTCCTGCTTTTCAAGAAAAGAAACCAAGCAACGACTTCTGCCTGGCCTGTCATCAAGAAGAAGGCATTGACCTAACACTTGGCAAGGAATCACTCCCCGTCACCATCAACCCCACAAAATTTGGGCTGTCAGTTCACAGCGAAGAAGGAATCGCCTGCGTTGACTGTCACACGAACATCAGTGAGTATCCGCATCCCAATGTTAAAGTCAAAAACACACGCGACTTCACATTAACCTTTTTAGATACCTGCAAAGATTGCCACCAGGAACAATATACAAAAACTCACGACAGCGTACACCAGATCGCTTTTGACGAAGGCAACAAGAACGCCGCGGTCTGCATGGATTGTCACAACCCGCACACACAAACTCGTCTCACCGGCAAAACCAGCAATGAGCTGACTGCTTCCGCACGCGTGGAAATTCCTGAAATATGTGCAAAATGCCACAGCGGCATTTATGATCAATACAAAACAAGTGTACATGGCAATGCCCTCACTCAGGAGAATAATACAGACGTGCCCACCTGCATCGACTGTCATGGTGTTCACAACATTCAAAACCCCACCACAGTCACATTCCGTAACAGCACGCCCTTCCTATGTGCCAAATGCCATACTGATTCCAAGATCATGGATAAATATGGAATCTCCACAAATGTGCTGAATTCCTACGTGTCAGATTTTCATGGTACAACCGTAAAATTATTTGAAGAGCAATTCCCGGGCCAACCTACCAATAAACCTGTCTGCACAGATTGCCACGGCGTGCACAACATCGGCAAAGTGGGCGATAAGCAAACTGGCCTGGCGTTAAAAGAAAACCTGTTGACAAAATGTCAGCGCTGTCACCCGGATGCAACCGCCAATTTCTCAGATGCGTGGATGAGTCACTACGAGCCCAGCCCGGAACATTTCCCCATTGTGTACTATGTAAATCTATTCTACAAATTCTTCATCCCTGCGGTACTCGGCGGCATGGTTCTTTTCATCCTCACTGATATTTACAGACGTATCATCAACAGCCTAAAGAAAGGAGCAAAACACTCATGAATAAGGTAAACCAAACCTATTTGCGTTTTCCTCTTGCACGCCGTATTGAACATTGGGTGATGATGCTTTCCTTTGTTACATTGGGGCTGACCGGTCTCCCCCAAAAATTTTCGGCATCCAATCTTTCAACATCCGTGATGAGCACACTGGGCGGTATTGAAGTGTTACGCACGATCCATCACACGGCTGCCATCGTCATGATGTTGGGTTCGGTATGGCATCTCCTTGTGATGGGGTACAGCGTTTTTGTACTAAGAGACAAGATGTCCATGCTGCCTACTTTGCAGGATGCAAAAGACGGCATTCAAGCTTTGCTGTATAACATTGGCTTTGTCAAATCCTACCCTCAAATGGGACGTTACACTTTCGAAGAAAAGATGGAATACTGGGCTTTTGTTTGGGGCACAGTCGTAATGGTCATGACGGGCTTCCTGATGTGGAACCCGATCACCGCCACGCAGTATTTGCCCGGCCAATTCGTCCCTGCGGCAAAAGCCGCGCATGGCGCTGAAGCAGTCCTTGCGGTGCTTGCCATTATCATCTGGCATATGTATGGTGTGCATATTAAACGATTGAACAAAGCCATGTTCAACGGCATGCAAACCGAAGCAGAAATGCTGCACGAGCACCCGCTTGAACTCGCTGACATGAAAGCCGGCATCGCAGACAGACGGCCTGATGCAACAATCCTGCGCAAACGCCAGATGATCTATTATCCCGTTGCGGCCATTCTGACCATTACCATGCTTGGCGGAATCTATGGATTTATCAACAACGAACAGACCGCTCTCACCACCATTACCCCATTAACAGAAACTCAAATATTTGTACAGCAAACGCCGCAGCCATAGGAAATTCGACCGCTAAGGGCCTGTAAATAAATAACTTTCTATGCTGTCATTGCGCTGCGAGCCACCGCGCTTGGTTTTCGGTGGCGAAGCAATCTCGGTTTTCACGAGGAGATTGCTTCGGGCAAAGAACAAATACGCCCTCGCAAAGACATCATTGAGTTAGGGGTGAGGGAACTTATATTTTACGAACCCTAAAGTTTTAAAACTTTAGGGTTAAATTTTTGGAGGGTCCATGAAATTACGTGAACGCATAGCAAAATTTTTTTACCCAGAACCAGGCTCTCCCCCGTGGAGATTTATTCTGCCCTTTGCCACCCTGGTTGTTTTGTTTATCGCAATTGCATTCGGTGGAATTCACACCTGGGAATATACCAACTCACCCACATTTTGTGGGACGGCCTGCCATACCATGCCGCCTGAGGATGTAACTTATAAACTGTCACCGCACTCAAATGTTACCTGCGAAGAATGTCATATAGGCCGTGCATCCTTTTTGAACCAGGCCATGCGCAAGACCCAGGGCATTAAAGAAACCTACTATGAGGTGTTCAAGCTTTATGAATATCCCATCCGTGCCAAAGCCCTGCGCCCTTCGTTGGATACCTGTGAAAAATGCCATCGCCCTGAAACCTTTGTAGATGACAGCATGCGGGTGATCGGCCATTTCGCAAGCGATCGAGTCAACACCGCATCCAGTACCTACCTTATTATGAAGACCGGCGGCGGAAATGCGGTTAATGGAAATGCCCGCGGCATTCACTGGCACACCTCCAGCAAAGTTTTGTATTATTCAGATGATGAGCTAAGCCAGACCATTCCCTACGTCCGTGTTTATAAGGATGATGGCACATACACCGAATATACAGACGTTGAATCTGGGTTTGACCCCGCCAAAATAGATGAGAGCCAATTAAAGCAGATGGATTGCGTTACCTGCCATAACCGTATTACCCACAACTTCAAAGATCCATCCAAGTCGGTGGATGAGTCCATGACAACCGGTTTGATAGATTCGTCCATTCCACTGATTCACCAGAAGGCAGTGGCCGTTCTCAGCGCAAAATACGAAACCCGCGACGAAGCGGTTAAAGCCATCACCGCGATCGAAGAGGATTACAAAAGCAATCTCTTCGATTACTACAGCACCAACGGTAAGGGAATTAAAGCTGCCGTTGTTGAGATTCAGGCCATTTATGACCGCACCGTTTTCCACGATCAAAAAATTGATTCGACCACTTATCCAAACAATCTCGGTCACATTGACGCCCCTGGTTGTTTCCGCTGCCACGATGGCAAGCATTTGAATGCAAGCAATGAAGCTGTGCGGCTTGAATGTAATTTATGCCATGCAATTCCCATTGTTGCAAAGGCAGATGACTTTGTGACCAAGATCGAGATCAGCCGCGGACCTGAGCCTGATACCCATTTCAACCCGAACTGGATCAGCATGCACAATCAGGCAATCGGCCCTTCTTGTTCAAATTGTCATACCACCAAGGATGCTGGCGGCACAAGCAATACATCTTTTTGTTCCAATACTGCCTGCCATGGGAATGTATATACCTACGCAGGGTTTGATGCGCCCGCTTTGCGTGAGATCATCAAGAGTCAATTACCGCCGCCTGAACCTGCATTGGAAGTTCCTGCACTTAGCGGTGACCCAACCTACAATAACTATGTTGGCACTCTCTTAACCGTCAAATGCACGGGTTGTCACACCGATGGCGATGCTGCACCCAAAGGACTGAGCTTCTCCACATTTATATCCACGATGAAAGGCGGAGAAGATGGCCCAGTGATTATTCCGGGGGATTCTGCGAGCAGCCTGTTGATCCAAATTCAGTCTACAGATCACTTCTCCAACTTCACCATTGATGAACTTAACAATGTGATCAAGTGGATCGACGCAGGCGCACCTGAAAATTAATATCAAAGATAGTTAAGCACAAAAATACAAGAGAGCCGCCCAATTGGACGGCTCTCTTGTATTTAAAATTTGTTCTTTATATTTTCACAGTATCATCAGTAGTTATGTGAACTGTCTCATGCTCTTCGCTTACCAAACGATGATCTACAACCCGCAGGTACTTCACACCAAGCGAGAAAGCCAGCAATCCGTAGGAAATGATTCCCAGGCCGGCTGCCCACTCCACAAGAGATGGAGTATACGAAGTGTAGGAGATAACTCCTTTACCAGGCAGGTAGGAGATGACTGTAAGCAAGCCTACCAGGTTCGTGTCGTAACGGAAGGCTACCACGCCGCCTACGATCATTGCCAGGCCGAGCATCCGCCAGAAGGGAGATAAACGCGCGGGTTTGTAGAGCAGGATAAAGGTCGGGACGAGAGCGCCGAAGATCATTTCACCGAACCAGAAGTTGAAGGATAGAGTCCCACTGGTGAGCAGTTTGAATGCTTCGGTGCGTCCAGGTTCATATGTATAGGTTTGGGCAAGCCAATCCCAAAAGCGCCAATAGAGGTATCCGATCATCAAGTAACCAAGGAACTGGGCAACGCGCTCGATCAGAATATCATTGACTTTGGCTTTGGAAGTAAATCGCGCCGAAAGCATGGACGCGAGCAAGGTGAGCGCAATGCCGCCGACAATGGCCGAGAACATGAACAAGATAGACATCTCAGGTTTATACCAAATGGGTCGCGCTTTGATCACACCATACACTGCGCCGAGAGATGACTGATGCAGACTGGATAACCCGAGGCCGATGATGGCAAGTACTGGCGCGTAATGATGCACGCCTTCCATCTTTTCAGCAATGCGCGGGA
>JAYVUA010000059.1:0-15743 GCA_043788255.1 Anaerolineales bacterium
CCTAGTTCAAGAATACTTTCCAGGTTCAGCGAATACTTTTCGACATTGAACGGGTAGAGCGGCAATGATACCCGCTGATAATTGGGATCCAAAAAGAGACGGTCGAACTTCAGCGGTGCGCCGTTTACAAACAGGGCTGCAAGTGCGCCGAGCAGATTACTGGAATCTTTCTTGTCTTTCCGCAAGGTCGGCATGGTTTGCAAAGTGGGGGAGTCAAAAGCTGTGACGACAACTGGTGTCAGCGCAGGATGCGGTCCGATCTCTACGATCAGAGAACAACCTGCATTAATGATCTTCTCCATCCCTTGATGGAAGAGCACCGCATTGCGTACCTGGCCACTCCAGTATTCAGGCTTGATCACATCGCCAAAGAAATCACCGCTGGTATTGGAAAGGATCGGAATTCTCGGTGATGAAATACGCATTGAAGAAGCAGCCTGCGTGAGTTCGTCCAAGATCGGATCCATCAACGGCGAATGGAACGCATGCGAAACTTCCAATTCTTTGATCTGACGTCCCGCAGTTTGAGCCATGGCTCCGACTGCGGCAACGGCTTCGGCTTTTCCTGATATCACCACAGCATGCGGCCCGTTGACGGTGGCGACCGCAACATCCGCTTCCTTACCTTGAAGCCAGCGCTGCACTTGCTCGGGTGCAGCGGAAATGGCGAGCATCGTTCCGCCTTCTGGCAGTGATCCCATGAGACGTCCACGCGCTGCGACAAAGTGTGCGGCGTCTTCCAGATCAAGCACGCCTGCGATGCAAGCAGCGACAATTTCACCGATACTGTGACCGATCACATACGCAGGCTCAACACCCCAATGACGTATCACATCGGCAAGCGCGTATTCAAGCGCAAAGAGTGCAGGTTGGACATAACGCGTGTTCTCAAGATATTCAGCAGATTTCTCGCCAAATAAAACTTCCAGTAATGGCGCACCCAGCTCCGGGTCCATAATGGAGGCGATGCGGTTGATCGTCTCTGCAAAGCGCGGTTCACTTGTGTAGAGCTCGTGTCCCATATCCGCGTATTGCGATCCCTGCCCGGTAAAAATAAAAGCGATCTTCGGTTTGATCTTGGGAAAGATCTGCCCGTGCGCCACGCCCTTCGGTGTGCGGCCTTCGCGCCAGGTTTGAAGTTTTTGCTTGATATCTTCTTTATCTTTGCCAATGACCGCCAGCCGTTGATTGAGCTGTGTGCGCGCTAATGCGGCTGTGAAGGCGATATCACGTAACGGGATTTCTTTTTCTTGATCGAGAAAATCGATCCATTGATCTGCCAGCCCATCTAATGAAGCTGGTGATCTTGCGGAGATCACGACCAGCTCACCCGCGCGCTCGAAAATGTTTTGCTCTTTTGATGCAGATCGTTTTACGTGTCCATTACTTTGAAGCGGAGCTTCCTGCAGGATCATGTGCGCATTCGTGCCGCTGTAACCAAAGGAATTCACACCAGCCAGGCGCGGGGTTTCAGTGCGGGGCCAGGGAATTCTTTCGCTCGCCACACGCACCGGCGCCTGACCAAGATCAATGGCAGGGTTCAGTTGCTTGAAATGAATACTGGGAAAAATTTCTTCGTGTTGAAGTGACAATGCCGATTTGACCAACCCCAACAAACCTGCACCCGCCTCAATGTGACCGAAATTGCTTTTGACCGAACCCACATATAAAGGCTGATGGCTGGCTCTGCCCGGTCCATATACATTCACGATGGCGCTCATCTCAATAGGATCGCCGACCGGCGTGCCGGTTCCGTGAGCCTCCACATAACCGATCTCATTTGGATCAATAGCCGTACGTGCCAGCGCGTTGCGAATGACCTTCTCTTGAGCGCGTCCATTTGGTGCGGTGAGGGCAGGGGTGCGACCATCCTGATTAACCGCGGTGCCGACGATGCTGGCGATGATGCGGTCACCTCTTGCGATAGCATCGGATTGTCTGCGTAAGACCACTGCCACACAACCTTCGCCGCGGATATATCCATCGGCGGAAGCGTCAAATGTTGCGCAACGCCCCGCGCGTGACATAAGTCCCAGTTTTGAAAAGGCAATATGGATGGCGGGATGCAATATTACATTGACCCCGGCAACGATTGCCATATCACAATCGCCTGCCAGAATACTTTGACGCGCCAAATGCAACGCCACCAAGGAACTGGAACATGCAGTATCCAAAGTTAAGCAGGGACCTTCCAAGCCGAGGAAATGTGAAATGCGGCCTGCGGCAATGCTCATTGCATCACCCATCGCATCATAAGCGGTTAGCCCCATGGGCCCTTCGAAGACACCTTTCAGATGAGAATAATTATTCGTATTCATCATCGCCAGGAATACCCCCGTATTGCTGTTCATCAATTCTTCAGCCGATTGACCCGCATCTTCCAGCGCATGCCAGACGGTCTGCAGCAATATGCGATGTTGCGGATCCATCCGCACGGCTTCTGCGTCTGTGATGCCAAAGAAACCAGGGTCGAAATGATAAACGTTCTCAACAAACCCGCCTTTGCGTACATAGGTCTTGCCGGGTGCAAGCGCATCGGGATCATAATAAGCATCCACGCTCCAGCGATCGGCTGGTATTTCAGTGATCAGATCTCGCCCCTCTCGTAACGCTTCTAGCAAGCCATCTTTAGTTGTAATCTTTCCTGGGAGTGTGCAACCGACTCCGATCAATGCGATGGAGTCTGGGTTGCTGTTCGTGTTGCCTTGCCGATTAAAAGTCATGTTCCTTCTCCAGTTCTAAGATATTGTCTGGTGGATATACTTTTGGTAAACGACACATACTACGAATGTTACTAAACCCCATTATGATTTATAGCGAATTGACTTAATTTAGATATATAAGATAAAATTAATAATAATAGCAACACTCTCCATTTGTCAATCCCATCACGGTTTTAGTGGTTTGTACTTCATCGTGATAATATTCAGATTAGAGAATTAGAAAGCGAGGATAACATGGTCAAAGAAACAACAACAGCTTCGACCGAGATGACTCAGCCCGTCATCATCGATCTGGGGAAACAAAGATCGAAATTTATAAAAGAGTTAAAAAATGGGGAGGGTGAACTGTGGGAGGAGGTGCTTGAAGTTGCCGATGAAGTCAAAGAAATGCTTGGCGCTGAAGCGGAAGGCAAAGTATTAATTCCCGTTATCATGTTGTATCAGGAAAAAGCTGGACGTCGACGTATTGATTTAGAAAAACTCATCTTTCCATTAATGGACAGTGATGACGATGATGATGACGAGGAGTAACCATGAGCGAATCTAAAAGTGATAAACCACGTGTGTTGCGTCGAGTCGGCGGCAAGCTACAATCTGAAATGAAACCGATCGTCCTTGAATATAAGGGGCGCAAAAAGAAAATCAAGACCAAGGCTGAAGAAGGTCAGGCGCTGTATTCTGAAGGCTTGGAAGATGTTCAAGTGCTAGAAGGCAATATGGTTCGCATTGCACAGCGGGCAGCCAAAGCCGCCTCGAAAGGCTTGGATACCTACGAATATGAGCGCCAAAAATCAGCAAAAGAAAAAACCGATGGCGCCATCGAAGATTTTTTCAATAATTCCGCCAAAGCTGTAAGCGCCTCGCTAAAAGAAGCCAGCGATATACCGATTGATGTAGTTGAGTCGATCAACACTGAATCGTATCGCAAGCGACTGCGAAGAAATTTAAAACGAACATCCAAATTTATGCGTCTATTCCGTATTTAGCAAAAAATAATATTTGCGGACATCCAATCAGATTTGCCATTGCTTATTGTTGCATTTTAATCACCTATGATAATGACAGACAATGTATGACGCTTCAAGCTCTGTGAGTGATGATCAGCGCTCTGGAATACTGGCAGATCTGCCTCGGCGGCGGTTTCTGGATGTTTCGCTGGGAGATGCATCCTTATCGCAGATGCGTTTTATCTCCTTCAAAGTAAATCACTTCCGTTCTTTTGTGGGGCTATTAAGCTGGTTTCAACTCTTCACCTATTTCATCTTCAATATCAGCGTGGATATTTTGTTGCGCAGAGATACACCCAAACGGCGGGCTTTGTGTCTGCGGCGCGCATTTGAGCATAATGGAGGATCGTTTGTAAAGTTAGGACTCCATCTATCCATGCGTATCGATTTCATGCCCTGGGTATATAGTAGAGAACTATCCTGCATGACCGATAAACGGGAGCCCTTCCCTGTTGCACAAGCCATTGAGATTGTTGAAGGCTCCACGGGTAAGCAACTCTCTGCAACTTTTCAACGTTTCGATCCCGAGCCGATCATCTCCACTTCGGTTGCTTGTATTTATCAAGCTATGTTTCATAACGGAGAGAAGGTTATCGTTAAAGTGAGACGCCCTGGAATCGGTGAGCAGTTCATGTCGGATATTGAGGCGTTCGGTTGGCTGCTTTCTATTGTTGAATTTTTAACGATTTTTCGCCCAGGGTTGACCCAAGGCATACGCACTGAGTTTCGAGATCTGCTCCTTGAGGAATTGGATTTTGTGCAAGAAGCCCGCCGACAGGATGCCTTCCGGCAGGCGGCTGCTCAATCGCGCAAAAAGTTTTTTTCCACCCCACGCATCTATCTGGACCTGACAACAGAGGAGGTGGTCATCAATGAGTTCGCCAGCGGAATCTGGTTGTGGGAACTGCTCGCCGCAGTGGAACATGGAAATCAGGAAGTGCTGGCGCGCGCGCAGGAAATGAACATCAATCCTGAACTTGTTGCGAAACGTTTACTGTGGGTGAATTATTGGAGTTGGGGCGAGAACTTGTTTTTTCATGCTGACCCTAACCCGGATAATGTAATTGTAGGGCAGGATAGCACCTTATATTTCATCGATTTTTCTTCAACCGGCACCCTAAGCCGCACTAAACGCCAAGCCTTGCGGCAAAATTTAGACTTTGCCTGGGAACGCGACCCGCAAAATATGGCACGTGCCACACTCGTTTTGCTTGAACCTTTACCGCCCATTGATCTGATCGAATTGGTTCAGGAACTCGAGTCTCATAACTGGCAGATGATTTATTCATTGGAAGCATCGCCACGCAGTGCAACGTGGCAAGAGCGTACCTCTGCCATTCAATGGGCAGGCATGATGCAACTGGTTCGCAAATACGGGATTACAGTTGATATTCAAGTCTTACGATTAGTACGTTCCACATTGTTATTTGAATCCATGGCTGCGCGTTTACACCCTGAGATAAATTTTGTAGATCAATATCAAAGCTTTAAATATTATCGGGCTGAGCAGGCTAGAAGGCGGGTGACCGATTCCTTGCTCGATCAAATGGACGGCAAAAACAACGAGCAATCAATTATTCGCCTTGATCGCATTGCGCATGCCGTGGAGGGTTTGTTATTCCGCGCATCGCACATGCTGTCGTTGCCTTCGGTCAACTTTAATGCGTTGATGAGCAAATGGTCTTTTGCGGTTTACAACTTGTTTTTATTTCTCGGTCAGATGGCAATCTTAACGATGGCCTTTGGATTTCTGATCGGTCTTAAATCATATTTTGACATACAACAATTCATGGGAATCTCTTCTGTTCTTCATGTAGTTGTGACAAACCCGATTTATCAAATCATCTTTTTCATTATGCTTTTTGTACATGGCCGGACAGTTCTGTTCCGCCTGGATGATAAAGAGGTTTAGTCATGCCGATACAAGAAGAGCTGAAACCCACTCGCATACGACCGGCTGTCTATGAGGCTGTCAGGGTGTGGAAGAGGCGTCAGAATGAAGTGGCAAGCTTGGACCCAGAAAGAAGCGCGTATCCTTCGGCAGAGTCGATCCTGCAAAGTATCCCACGGCGCCAACAATCAGTTCCGCCAGCTGAGCGGAAGTTGTGGATTCCTTATGTGGAAGCGCTGCCGATCAAGAAAGGGTTTGGTCGCAGTCTCGTCCGTTTGTTTGGGTGGATGCGGGTCATTCTTACCATCGTGCTGGGTAATTTTTTCGATCAGCTTGTGCGCAGGGATACGACCGAGCGGCGCGCTGGACGCTTTCGGCGGGCGTTGGAACGGGCGGGCGGCACATTCGTGAAATTGGGGCAGCAGTTGGCGATGCGCGTTGACCTGCTGCCGTGGGCGTATTGTGTTGAGCTATCGAAAATGTTGGATCAAATGATCCCGTTCCCAACCGAGCAAGCTCTGCAGGCGGTGGAGCGGGTGATCAAGCGCCCGTGGCAGGAAGTCTTTACTGTGTTCGATCCGAAGCCGATCGGTTCTGCTTCGCTGGCGTGTGTTTTTCAGGCAACGCTGAAAGATGGCACGAAAGTGGTCGTGAAGGTTCGGCGGCCGAGGATCAAGGAACTTTTTGCGGCTGACCTGCAGGTATTGGATTGGATCACCGGGCTGGCTGAATTTTTGACCATCATGCGTCCCGGCTTTACACACAAGCTGCGCATTGACCTGCGTGAAGTACTTATGGAAGAATTGGATTTTCGGCGTGAGGCGCGCTTTGCAGATATCTTCCGCCGCAACGCTAAAAAGACTGGCTGGAAATTTTTTACTGCACCGCAGGTGTATTTTGATTACTCGGGCGATGAAGTTCTAGTGCAGGAATTTGTGTCAGGGCTTTGGTTATGGGAAGTCATTGCGATCAAGGAACAAAAGAATATTAAAGGGCTCAAACTGTTAAAGGACTTGGATATTGACCCGGCCGTGATTGCGCGCCGAATCTTGCTGGCGTTTTTCTGGAGCGCAGACGAGCATGTCTTTTTCCATGCGGACCCGCATCCAGCCAATATTTTGATCCGCCCAAATAACGAGATCACATTCATTGACTTTGGAAGCTGCGGAAGTTTCAATAACCAGCAACGCATCGCATTGGAGCAGATGGTGCTCAGTATGAAGAATCAGGATGTCGAGGCGATGACGCGAGCTTCGCTTGGACTCATGGAGCCTCTGCCGCCCGTGGATGTACCCGCACTAGTCAAGCATGCCCAAGATGAGTATATGCGGGTATTGCATACCTTTAATACTCCAGCGGAATACACTCAATATTGGGAACGTACCTCGGCACGACAATGGTTTGTGCTGATCCGTGTAGCTCAAAAGTTCAACCTACCGATGAATCTGCACATGTTGAGAATGATCCGTGCCACTTTGCTATACGATTCAATTGTCCTGCGTCTCGACAATCATTTGGACCGTTATCAGGAATATACAGAGTTCATGAAGATCCGGGCGCAGTTGGTCAAGCGAAAGTGGCGGCGGAAATTAAGAAATAACGCTGGTGATGGTGTTTTTCTCAATATCGAAGATCTCGGGAACACTTTCAACGATCTCATGATTCGCGCTCAAACCATTTTAGGCAAACCCATCGTCAACCTTGGTTCAACAGTGAATAAGTGGGTCTTTGCAACCAGTGTATTGAGCCGGATAGTTGGTCGTATTCTGTTCGTTACCGCATTGTGCATGGGCGCAATCAGTTTTCTAAACATTTTAACTGGGAACCCAATTTCGTTTACACTTGCGGCAAGTCAGATCGTTCAAAACAAAGTTTATCAGGTGTTTTTAATCGTTGCACTGGTGCTCAGTGCGCGCCTTATCCTGGTCCGCTTGCGGGATCGGGATGTAAATTGACGACTCATTTTGCATAATGGGTTCTAAGCGGAAGGCTCTTTCTCTGAGCACTCAGGATAATTTACCTAAAGATAATAAAATGTAAGGAGTATCACTGGAGGTTACCATGAATGAAATGCAAGATCATCTGGTTATTACAAAAGGTCCTCGCTTGGGTGAAAATATCCCGCTATCCAAGTTGCCTATCACCATTGGTCGGGACGACTCTGCGGATATACCGATTAATCTTAAGAGTATTTCACGCAAGCATATGCAGATCTCGAAAGGAAACGCGGGCTATATACTGGAAGACCTGAATAGCAGCAATGGAACATTTATTAATGAAGATCGCATTGAAAAGCCCCGCCTGTTGCAGGATGGCGACACGATTGCCCTGGGTCCAGATTTTGAAATGCAAGTGATAATTCCAATAATTCAAAAAGGGGATGCCACGATTTATAACTCAGCCCTAAACGCGAAAGAGAAAGGTAATGGTGGGGCCACCGTATTTAATGTCTCACTGGCTGCGGCACAAGAAACAATCCCTTTTCAGGAAATCACCATGCCTGTTATTCCCTCTCGCCTGGTTATCAATGAGTCAGGGCGCGAGCCAAAGATCATTAATATCACAGCGGATTGTGTGAGCATTGGGCGGCAGGATGATAACGATATTGTGCTGGACAACCGCTTTATCTCGCGTCATCATGCAGATTTGGAAAAACGTGGCCCTGATTATTTTCTGATCCCTTCGACAAACGCAAGCAATGCTTTACTTCTGGATGGCGAGCCGGTGATGGAAGCAACCCGCTTGTATAATGGCGCCAAAATTCGGGTCGGCGGATTTGCACTCAGCGAGATCGTAACCATCGACTTTTTATCCCCGGCCAGCGAAAGCCATCAGCCTATTAAGTTTAAAGAAAATAAAACAATGACCATCGGACGCGATGCGAGTAATGCAATTACCTTGTCCTCGCCGGCTGTTTCCCGCTTCCATGCAGAAGTGGAGAAGGTCGGGCAACGCTATCGGGTTCGAGATTTGCGGAGCAGTAATGGCACCTTTGTCAACGGCAAAGCTGTGACAGGTGAAACCTGGGTACAACGCGGCGATGCCATTCAGATTGGTCCCCATCGTTTCATTGTTGATGAACATGAATTATCCCAATCTGATCAAAGCGAAGGAGTTAGTGTTGACATCATTGGCTTGAATAAGTGGGTGACAAAATCCTTGAATATCCTTCAGGATATTTCACTCGCCTTTAAACCCAAGGAATTTGTCGTAGTGGTCGGGCAGAGCGGAGGCGGCAAATCAACTTTGGTGGATGCAATTGCCGGTTATCGTCCTGCCACTCAAGGGCGGATCGTAGTCAACAAGACGATCGATGTCTATAAGGAGTTTGATGCCATTCGTTCAAACATTGGTTATGTTCCCCAAAAAGATATCATCCACATGGAGCTCACTGTCTTCCAGGCTTTGAATTATGCCGCTCAATTGCGTATGCCCACAGATACCACCGAAGCGGAACGTCTCAAACGTATCGATGAAGTAATGGATGATCTTGACCTGGCTCATCGCAGAGACACGCAGATCAGTCAGTTAAGCGGCGGTCAACAGAAACGTGTATCTATTGGCGTGGAACTTCTAACCAAACCAAGCCTCTTCTTCCTGGATGAACCAACTTCCGGCCTGGATCCTGGTATGGAGACCGAGTTAATGCATCTGATGAGAAAACTTGCTGATCAGGGACGTACGATTGTCATGATCACCCATGCGACCAAGAATGTTATGCTTGCCGATAAAGTTGTATTTCTCGCACGCGGCGGTTACCTTGCCTGGTTTGGTCCCCCAGAAGAGGCGCTGGCTTATTTCGACAAATATCGTACGGAGCGTGACAGGCGAGCCAGCTCCATGGAATTCGACCATATTTATACCCTGCTTGACCAGGAAAAATTAGGTGCTGCGCCAGAGTGGGCAGAACGCTTTCGCAAGGACCCGGCACATAGAAAATACATTGTCGAATCATTATCCAGCGAAACGGCAACTCTGAAAAAGGAACGAAAACGGGCATCCTCAACATCGCTAACAAGGCACAATCAGGTGTCAGCCTTACGCCAATTCTTCATTCTGTCTGCACGGAATGTAAAGATCATGTTGGTTGACAAATTCGGATTGATTTTATTGCTGTTGACTGCGCCCTTAATGGCTTCCCTTGATTTTGTATTGGCTTCCGGAATCGGCCATGATCCGCTTGGGTTCGAGAAAGGGACCTTCAACAACGTTGTCATTACTCTTATCGTACTATCCAATACGACAATTCTGGTTGGCGGCTTGCCTTTCATGCGAGAACTCGTCAAGGAGCGTGATATCTATAAGCGGGAGCGAATGGTCAACTTGAAACTCTCGTCTTACATCATGTCAAAAATATGGGTCGCCCTGATATTAGCTATTTACCAGGCTGCCTGTTATACCATCATCCGCTATCTGGCCTTTGAAATGCCCGGCGGTGTGCGGGATGTCATCCTCTTCTATGTCACCATGTATTTGTTGATCGTCGCCGGTATGATGCTGGGTCTCTTTGCCTCCGCCCTAGCTCCCAACGCCAATGCGGCGCCGCTATTGCTAATCCTATTTGTCATTCCGCAAATGGTTTTAAGCGGCGGATTAGTTTCTCTGCCCGCCCCGGCTGAAGCGCCAGCCTCCAGTCATTGGGCCTTCCAGGCTTTCATCGGTATTGGTGGTGCCGGCTCAGATGTTGCGCGGGACGCATGTTGGGCGTTACCTAAGACCGAGCGTGATAACCTTACCCTGGACGAGAAGAATAGTAGGTGTATCTGTATGGGTGAAAACGCTTTGCGTCAGGATAGTTGTAATTTCCCGGGTCTGGGTAGTTATTACGATGCAGCGATCGATACAAAAGACCCGATCAAGCCGGCAGAACCGGGACCAAAACCCGAAGATCCCGTTCTACCTGCAGCACCAGCTGGACCCAACAACCCAAATAGCTTGCGCTCCCTGCAAGCATATTTAAATGACCTAAATGCATACAATGAGCAAGTAACAAAATTGCAGGAAGACTATAAACAAAAGATAAACGCGTGGCAAGACGAACAGACACGATATAAAGATCAGATCCAAACCTACCAAAAGGACTTCACCGACCTGGAAGTGAAACGCGCAATAGCAGTTGGTTCAGCCGAAGCAACTATCCAACGCTACAAGGATGATTATGGTTCGACTTTCCTTGATAAGGAGAATCCAGACTTATATCCCAGCGCCATTGTTAAAACCTGGTTTGCACAAATCATTATCATTCTTGTAGTATTTGCGGGAACGGTCTTCATGCAAAAACGCCGGGATGTGGTCTGAACCCTTCTAGTAACAAAGTGGTTCAAACGTTTGATAGAACTCGTCTCGTGTTTATAAAGGAAAATGGAAAATGAATACAAAAACAAACAATTCCACTGCGCATATTCCAGGACCGAAAGGCCGTTTTCTGATTGGCGTTCTCCCGGAAATTCGAGCGGACCGCATCCAATTCCTGGTCGATGCGCAACGTAATTTTGGCGATGTCATCCGGGTAGATTTTGGAGTGGGCATCGGCATAGCGATCTTTCATCCAGACGGGGTGAAACGAGTCATGCAGGATAATCAAAAAAACTATACCAAAGAGACACCCGCATTCGTCAGTATGAAACCCATTGTTGGGAACGGATTATTCAGCAGTAATGGCGACTTCTGGTTACGCCAGCGGCGTCTGATGCAGCCCACGTTTCATCACGAGAAGATCAACACCCTGTGCGATATGATCGCACAACAAACCGGCACGTTTTTGAATGCCTGGGAAAGCCCGGCGAAAAATAACCAGGCTGTCAACATATCTCATGAAATGATGGTTCTGACCCTGGGGATTACAACACAGGCGCTATTCGATCTCCAACTGAAAGATGTGGACGGCAATCTTGGAGAAATGATGACCCGACTAATGGGCGATACGATTTTTCGCTTTGAGTTTCCTTTTTATCCCCCCGTATGGTTTCCTACGATTCGCAACCAACAGTTGAAAACTGCCGTGAAGCAGCTTGATAAGATCGTCTATGGAATCTTTGATGAACGGCGGAATTATACCGGTCCCAAGAACAACCTGCTCGATATGATGATGACGGCACAGTTGGAAGAAAGCGAAGCCACCGGCGGCGAACCGCGCATGATGACCGATAAGCAGCTGCGGGATGAGGTTGTCACGTTGATGCTGGCAGGGCACGAAACAACAACTGTGAACATGTGTTGGACGCTATACCTATTGTCACAGCATCCTGAAGTGGAAGCCCGCTTGCGTCGCGAAGTTGATGAAGTGTTGGGCGGGCGTGCACCCACACTGGAAGACCTGCCCCGGCTCGAATACACGCGCATGGTTCGTGATGAGAGCATGCGTCTCTATCCGCCAGCCTGGCTCACCGAACGTCACACAGTCGCAGATGATGAGATTTGCGGTGTCCACATCCCAGCAGGATCAAGGCTGGCGCTTACACAGTATGTCACTCACCGCCATCCAGACTTCTGGGAGAACCCGGATGCTTTCGAACCCGAGCGCTTCAGCGCTGAAAGATCCAAGGGACGGCACGAGTTTTCATTTTTCCCCTTCGCTGGCGGCGGACGTCAATGTCTTGGTAAAAACCTCGCATTGTTAGAAACACAGATCATCCTTGCCATGTTGATTCAGCGTTACCGTTTTGAAGTAGAACCCGGCACACAAGTCATCAGGGAACCTCAACTTGCCATGCGCATCAAAGACGGTTTATTTATGCGTCTGAAACAAGTGTGAAAATGTAAATAACTTCCATAGTAAATCAATCGGACCCATGACTGACCATTCGGAATCCAAATTACGGACTCGCTCCGCGCTTCTCTCCCAGCCGCTAACTGGTTCTGACATCCATGTCTGGTGCGCCTCTTTGAGCGCTTCCCCGGAAGAACTGTCCGGCTATTTATCCTTACTCTCACAGGAAGAATTGATTCGCGCGGAGCGGTTTTATTTTGAAAAGGACCGTAATCACTTCGTCGTTGGGCGCGGACTTCTGAGAACGATCTTGGGCAGCTATCTGAATCAGGAACCCGCCCAGATCGATTTCATTTACGGGCAGTTTGGCAAACCAGCCATTAGATTTCCGCAAGGCGATAAAGTTCTCGAGTTCAATCTATCCCACTCGAAAGATCTGGCCTTATATATCCTCACATGGGATCGCAGGATCGGGATCGATATTGAATATATGGGCGCTCTGGCAGATATGGATAACTTCGCCGAGCAGTTCTTTACCCCGCGTGAAACCGCCTTGATCAACTCGCTCTCAGGGAATCAAAAAGCTGATGCCTTCTTCAAAACATGGACGTCCAAGGAAGCGTTCCTAAAAGCAAATGGTTGTGGCTTGACCGTTCCGATCAACCAGGTGGAAATATCTTTGGAGGCTGATGAAACCGTTCGATTAAGGTCCATCGATGGTGACAAAGAATCAGCCGCACGCTGGCATCTTGAAATCCTAAATCACTTCCCCGGTTACTATGCAACCCTGGCTGTCGAAGGGTGGAACGGGCAGATTGTTTTTCAGAACATAAACAATCATTTTGCTGTATACTTGCCGTCTGCCGATGTAGAAAGTGATCACGAGTTTTAGATTTTCGATAAAAAAAGCGGGGAGTTAGACCTGATTTTTCTATTCTTGAACAAGCACGGAAAATATGTTCGATTGGAAGAGTTGCCTAACACGGCATATATCATGTATATGGATATAAGTTCCGTCCGACACCACTACATACCACGATAGCCTCCAGATAGTGGTCAGTGATGCTGTCAGCGTGGCGGTCATTCTGGGATACCGTCTGTTTTCATTCGGATGCCCACCCCTATTGGGATTTATAGCGGCTGCTTATCTGAGCAGCAGGTCACACACAATGGATGATTCATCTCAATGAGATGTTTGAAAAAACATAAATAAACCACATCCCTATTATCAGGGACCTGGTTTATAAAAATCAGCTTGAACATTTAGTAGAAATAATAGAGGTGGAGACATTTAAAGTTCGGTCCCAGTTCCCTACACAATAACTCCAACGGACGCTAGGTAGCTTCCTCCGGGGTATTGTTATCGATCAATAAGACTTCAAAGTTGGGATAATTAATTCTGGCTAATGTCCGCAGGGTAGCTTCGACCACTTCCAGAGGTTCGTTGTAAGCTGGCACTTGAAGTGAAACTTTTGGGGTATATCCGCGAACTGGTTCGGCAGGGCCAGTCACATGATTCCATTGGAAGCGTGTACAAACATCCAACATTTCATAAGTGAATAACAATGAAACGGCGACCCCAAAAATTTCGGCAGAAAACAGAACAAACAAAAACAGGAAATTCAACAAATATACACACAAAATAATTTCTTTTCACAACAGCGGACTACAGGCATAGATAGATATCCTGATGTTTTAAATTAATAGACAAATGGGACGCATACTGCTTATACTTATCTACAACGAACCCACCCCAGCCGTATCCATCGGCTGGGGTGGGTTCGTCTCCGCCATTTGGGGAGGGATCATATGCGTGAGGTAGTTATTATCATTCCTGAATTTCCAATTCGATCAGATGGCCTCGTAATAGACTTCCCGATAACGAGCCAGGCGCATATTTTGGCTGGGTACGATCTTTAACGTCGTCGTGAAGAGGCCATGAAGACAACAAGTAGAAATACCAATCCGAGCACGAAGCCCAGGTTGTATTGGTTACCATCATTGTGTACTTCATAGATCTGCACATCCTTATTGAAGAACGAGATCACAAGTGTCACAGGGGAAATGAAACCATGCCACAATCCCAGAACGACTCCCGCGACATTCTTGTGTGCGTCCGGAGTGTTGACCAACGGGTTGGGACCCGGCGCATAGACTTGTATACTGACAGCGGGAACATTAATTGCATTGTCCGGGGCGGCCGTACCATTTTTTGGAGTCGGGGCAGGTGTATTGATTTTGATGGGTGAATTGGGGCTGCAGCCTGCCAGCATACTTAACAATCCGACCAGCAAAGTGGCGGTGACTAGATTTTTTCTCATTTTTTTTATCTCCAGGATAATTTGATTTGACCGTATCAATCGTTAAGTGCCGTTTGGCTGATCTTTAGACTTTTGGTGAATTTATTTCAATCCACGCAGCCTCGTAATGAACTTCAGGATAATGAGCCAGATGCATATTTTGGCTTGCAGTTTGCTGTTTCATTGAAACCCAGGTCATTCAGCAAATCTGCGCCTTTGCCACGAGGTCGTTTGGAACACAGCAAACAGGGTCCTGGTCATTACTTAGCTACACTCATTCATATGGATCTCCTTAAAACGTAATATTTTCCCGCCTCATCTTTTACTAAACCCGCTTGAACGCTGAGGATCAAGCTCGAATTTCAGGTCTAGTAAAAGATGTAATACCAGCGGTTACTTATCGCAGATAACCGATCAAAAACAGTACGATCAGAACAATAACGACTGTATATAACATTCAGAATCTCCTTTCTTATATTTTATTGAAGGCGTCTAGGCGACGGCCCTTCAACATTTCATCGAAACGTGAAATTAAACGATGCCCATTAATCTCAAAATGATGAGAATGACTGCAATCACGAGCAGGGTATGAACTACATTTCCGCTGCGCGGGATTCCAGAGTAGACATTATCCGAGCAACCATAGTATGAGCAGAATTACGATGATCTAGGTAAGCATGAAATTTCTCCTATTAATTGGTTTGTCCTATTCATCATACAACCAACACTCCCCGGCCGCATCAATCGGCCGGGGAGTGTTTATCTCCGCCACTTGGGGGAGGGATCATATGCCTGAGGCAGTTATTATCATTCCTCAATTTCAAATTCGATCCAGGCGGCTTCGAAATAGATTTCGCGATAACGCATCAGACGAAACTGCTGGCTGTCAATTTGAGAATTTAGTTCGGTTTCCAACTGACGGATATGGGCTTGCAATTCAATGACTTGCTTGCGGAGGCGCAGTCAACGCCGCCTGCAAAAAGATTTGGGCGTGGACGAAGCCGCCGCAGAAGCGATCCTGCGCCTCCGCAAGCAAGTCATTGTATTGCAAGCCTTATCCGTCAGTTGGAAACCGAACTAAATTCTCAAATTGACAGCCAGCAGTTTCGTCTG
>JAYVUA010000060.1:0-9164 GCA_043788255.1 Anaerolineales bacterium
TTCCACGTGCGCGATGTTAATCGTGATGCCGCGTGCTTTTTCTTCCGGTGCGTTGTCGATTTGATCGTATGCGCGGAAGTCTGCCTGCCCTGACAGTCCTGCCACTTTAGTGATCGCCGCTGTCAATGTGGTCTTCCCATGATCAATGTGTCCCATGGTGCCCACATTCAAATGCGGTTTATTGCGGTCAAATTTTACCTTCGCCATAATACAGTCTCCTTTTATATATTAGACAAGAATGCTTTTCAGCAACTGAGCCCTCAACGAGACTTGAACTCGTGACCTCACCCTTACCAAGGGTGTGCTCTACCAACTGAGCTATGAGGGCTTGACGTGCTGTTTCCCTAAATTAGGGAGTGGGCGGTGAAGGATTCGAACCTCCGAAGTCTTCTGACAACTGATTTACAGTCAGTCCCCTTTGGCCACTTGGGTAACCGCCCGGGTAAATTGTTTTTGCTTGTTATCAACCGATCAATTCTTCAGTCAACAACCGCAGAGCCGACGACGAGAATTGAACTCGTAACCTCCCGCTTACAAGGCGGGTGCTCTGCCAATTGAGCTACGTCGGCGAGTTATTAAGCAGGCCGATTATACCAAAACAACGCACAGCGTCAAGATAATTGCGCCTTCATTATTAAATCCAATGAAAAGGAATTCACATCTTGACATATTAATCCATTGGTTGTATTATTAGAACAGGCGTTCTAATATGGACAAGATGAACCGATTTGACCTGATGATTGATGCACTAACCGAACTTGCTGAAGAAGAGCGAGCGCATCACACCACGCCGATGCCTGGCACACCATCTTTAGCATCTATTATCGCTGACATTTCCCCTCTGCCCCACGAAGCACTCTTTCTGGGTATTGCAGAGGACGGTTTGCCTGTTCTATTAAATTTGAATAATCCCATTCCCGGACCCATTCTTATTGCCGGTGACCAAGCCAGTGGAAAAACTGCACTTTTACAAATAATCGCAAAGGCAGCAGAATTACTACATTCTCCTTCAGAGATTCAATATGGCATTATCACACAGTATCCTGAAGAATGGACAGGTTTTCAAGAAAACCAAATCAATGCCGGGATTTTCAAAGCCGAGCAAGAAAACACACGAGAACTTTTACAATCTCTTTTTCATTGGGCACACAGCAACAAAGACGATGAACGATCCATGTTACTGTTGATTGATGATTTAGGGTCAATAAAAAATATTGACCCGCAAACTGAGCAGAACCTGCGCTGGCTTCTACTTCGCGGACCCAGCCGACATGTATGGCCGATCGTCACCGTAAATGCTCACAATTCAAGAAACATGGAAGCCTGGCTCACTTTCTTTCGCACAAGGCTGTTTGGCCGAATCCAAGATACACAAGATTCAAATTTCATTGCTGGCTACTCAAGTGAAACCCTTAATGATCTGAAAGCAGGTTCACAGTTCTCAATGCGTGAAGGAAAAAAATGGCTGAAGTTCTGGTTTCCAACAATTGACTAATGAAGATTTACAGGAAGAAAGGTAAAGATTATGCATACTGGAATATTATGGTTCGATAACGACCCCAAAACTACATTAAGCGTAAAGATCCAGAAAGCCATGGATTATTACAGCAAGAAATTTCATCGCATCCCGGATATCTGTCTTGTACATCCCAGCATGTTGGAGACCGGGCAAAAACAATTTGAATTGGGAAAACTTATCATCCGTCCCTATCGGCCGGTAATGCCTGGCCACCTTTGGATTGGCGTTGAGGACCAGAAATAAATTTGAGAAAAGGTTGGATAACTCCCACTCCGAGTAAAATCCTTCGCCAATCACCTTGTCTCAAACCATCCTTACGAACATCTCGCGGTACTGGCCCGCGGGATGTGTTCTTTAACCAATGGCTACAACAAATGCAATTGCCTGATTCTCTGTATGGCTCAAACTCACAGACCAATTTGATAACCCTAATTTCTTTGCCATCTTCTCCCCTTCGCCATACAAATATAAATGCGGCGCATGATTCTCGTCGCCCCTAACCTCAATCTCCAACCAGCTTACATCACCAATGCCACAGCCTAATGCTTTTGCTGCCGCTTCTTTTGCCGCGAACCTGGCTGCAAGTGAAGAGACTCGTCCATTGCATTCAAGCTGTTCAGCTTCAGTATAGATGCGCGCAATGAATCGGGCGCCATGGCGCTCAATTGCGTCACGAATGCGTGAGGTTTCAACAAGATCAACACCTGTGGAAAGTATCATAACCAACTAATGATTACGGTCCTGCTGTTGATATGACCAAACGATTCGGGTCTATATATTTTCGTGCCGCCTTCAAAACATCATCACGAGTTACAGCCTTTACCATCTCAGGATAACGTTGATAGTAATCCAAACCCAGGTTGTATCTTTCGATATTCAAAATGGCATTTGCAACCCCACTATTCGATTCCAATGAAAGCGGCAAACGACCAATATAATTTGCCTGGCTATCAGCAAGCTCATCTTTAGTAACGCCGCTCTTTACAAATCGACGCAGTTCTTTCTGGATCAAATCAATCGCTCTATTTAAATTCTTTGGGTTAACCCCTGCACCAACTTCCCAGCTGCCGGGTCCTGTGCCCGCACTCAGGCTGGAAGAAGCGTAATAAGCCAGACCCGATTTCTCACGAACCACTTCGCCAATACGCCCCATCATACCGAATTGACCGAGTACAGAATTTCCCAATGACGCGGCCAAATACTCAGGGTCACGGCGCCGAGGGCCAATCATGCCAACCACCAAATCAGATTGGGACTTCCCCTCAAGCGCATGATGCCTTCTGGTTGTTTTCTTAAGCGGTTTATGTGGAGGTAATTCACCCGCTCGCACCTGACCTGGAACCTGCCACCCACCCAAAACACGACTCACCGCTTCAACCGCTTTCTTCGGTTCAATAGCTCCAACGAGAGCAATGACCATGCCTTTCGGTCCGAAGTGGAGGCGGTGGAATTTTTCCATATCCTTGCGTGTAATGGATTGAATCGTATGTACATACCCATCGTTGGGACGGCTGTACGGGTGTCCTTCGAACAACATTTCATCAAAAGCCATTGAAGCCAGATCTGATGTATCTTGTGCCCGCAAAGCAAGACCGGTCAACAATTGGGCACGTAATTTTTCAACTTCATCTTTAGGAAAAGTTGGCGTTCGCAAGGATTCAGAGAGCAATCGAAGCAAAAGCGGAAGATCTTCCACAAGCGCACGCCCACCGAAGCTGACGTTATGAACTCCAGAATCAAACCCCATGCTCGCGCCGACAGATTCAAGTTCATTATAGATCGAATCAAATGTATGCTTTTGCGTACCGCGCATTAAAGAAGCGGACACAAAATCAGCAAGCCCCAATTTTTCATCGCTTTCAAAAATTGCCCCGGCGGGCAAGTATCCGCCCATGCTAATGGATGGACTATTAAAATTAGAACGGGCAAGGACAACAATACCATTCGGTAATATTTCACGATAAATATTCTCTGGTCCTGGCAGAGACATGCTGGTTAGTTTAGTTAAACGCTTCGCCATTTAAGCCTCCGCCCCTTTTGGAATATACGTACCGATCACGCGGCTCTTTGGTTGAAGATATTCGCGCGCCACACGTTGAACATCCTTCGGTGTGACCTTGGCAAGTTTATCCAAATAAGTTGTGAACCAATCGTATGAAGAGAACATCTCCACGTATCCCATCCAAAAGGCCTGGTTGGTGATATTCTCGCTTCCATAAGCGAATACTGCACGCGCCTGTTTCACTGCGCGTTTGATTTCACTGGCAGGCACCAACTCGTCCTGAATCTTTTTGATCTCCGCATCCAAAGCCTTGATCGTTTCTCCAGGCTTTCGTTTGGGATGATTGGTTATGGTAATTCGATAAAGGAATGGGTCGATGGTGGCTTCTGCCCCGCCGGAGACATCCACGGCGTATTCCTTATCAACCAATGCGCGATACAAACGTGACGTTTTATAAGAAAGGCCGCTCGCACCTCCAAGCAGACTATCCAACACTTGAAGGGGAAAATAATCCGCGTGAGTTGCATTGGGGAAACGATATGCCACCTGAATAAAAGTTGTCTCGCCGGGACCTTCCAAAGAGAGCCTGACCTCACCTTTTTGTTCAGGTTCAGGTCGAACCAAGCGAGGCGGAACCTTGCCTTTCGGGATACGTTCGAATAACTCTTTAATGCGTTTCAACATGGCCTTTGTTTCAAAATCACCGGCGATGGTGAGAACCGCGTTGTTGGGCACATAATAAGTACGATAATGATTATAAAGATCATCGCGTGTGATCGTATGCAGATCGGCCATGTCGCCAATAATTTCGTGATGATAAGGATGAACCAGGAAGGCGGTTTGCTGAACGGCTTCGGTCAACCTGAACATGGGTTCATTCTCATGACCTTCACGCTCTGAAATGATCACTGTGCGTTCAGATGCAACTTCCTTTTCGTTGAAGATGCTGTTTTGCATACGGTCTGCTTCGAGGCGCAACGCGAGATTGATCTTGTCGGCTGGCATGGTTTCATAATAGCGCGTGGAATCATGGGAAGTGGAAGCATTCCACCTGCCGCCTTCGCGCGAGATGGACCGATCCAAATTATTCGCAGGGAATTTTTTTGTCCCCTTGAATTGCATGTGTTCGGTCCAATGCGAAACACCTGTTTTACCAGTGGGCTCGTCTTTTGAACCCACGCGATACCACACCCATGACGAAATGATTGGGGCGGCATGAATCTCTTTAAGCATGACCTTCATGCCATTCTTTAGTGTGACCTGTGTGATCTTATTTGCCATCTATCTCCATGAATTACTTACGAACTTTGCGCACTGTCTGATACTGCCCGCCAGTGCGGTGAGAATCACTACGATTATCTCAGAGGCCCTTCGCTCTGCTCAGGGAATCATAATTGAGTGCAAAAGGTTGTTTACTTACAAACTGGAAGCCCGCTTAGGTTGATCGCATTCGGGCTTAATATACAATAAAACGGTTTGACAACTTCCTGTAACCCAACAAAAGGTTCATGCAGTTGAGTTTGAGCAAGAGGAATATCGACAGGTACGTTTAACGTGACTGGCACTGTCGTATCTACTGGAACGGTCAAGTTTAGCACAATGGGTAGTAATGTATCTTTAGGCAAAACAATGGTCGTTAACGCATTTGTTATATTCAAACCACCCGTATTGACCGTGACGCGGGCGTTGCTGATGGTAACATCCTGACTCAGAACAACATTGGTCTGCTGGTTAAGCTGTAAATCAAACTTAACAGGAATGGTGGTTTCAACTTTGACATTGGTGGTAATATTCGCGCGGTCCATTTTTTCAAAATTAGTGAACAAACCGCCCAATAGACTATTGCCAACATTTAGCGCACTGCCCATATTAAGCTTCCTTACGTTAAGCAAAAGTGCAAGCAGGACAATAATCAGAATAACATTCACAGTCATGGATAACACACTGGCAATCGTCCAGAAAGGCGGCCCGAAGTTAAACTTCATGCCGTTCGAAACAGAAGCAGGTTTGGGCAGGGTCAGAAGAGGTGCCTTTTTTTGCGGAACAGAAGCAGGCGCAGGAGTCTGTGGTGTGGGCTGTGTGGGCGTAGTCACTTTGATAGAGACTGTTTCCTTTTTAGGAATCGATGCAGGTTTGGGAAGTGCTGCTGAAACCTCATCATTCTTTTTGGGAAGTGAAGCCACAACTCCCCCATTTTTTTGGGGAAGGCGCGCCACAGGAGATGATTTTCCTCCAGTGAGTAAGTCGCGCATTTTTTCGGCGGGATCTTTTTTATCTTCTTCAGTCATGTCGCCTCCATTACAAAGTAACTATACCCAATCTTAGCATAGGATGAGACTGCTTGTGAAAGTAAAATTTTTCAAATATAATGTGACTGTTTTGGTCAAAATTCAGGAGGTACGTGCAAAGTGGAAAATAAATATTTAGTCGCCGTGATCGGCGCAGGACCAGCGGGTCTATTCGGTGCTCGCGAACTCGCAAACCAGGGTGCGCATGTAGTCATCTTTAATCGTGATGTAAAAGCAGGCGGCCTCGCAGAGTATGGAATCTATCCAGATAAACATACCATGAAGGAAGGCTTGCGTAAGCAATTCCGTCAAACCATGGACATTGCCAATATTGATTATTATGGCAATGTGACCGTTGGCAATCAGGGAGACCTGACACTCGATGAATTACGAGCCTTGGGCTTTGATGCGGTGCTGGTTACCGCGGGCGCACAAGGCACAAAATCACTTGGCTTACCCGGTGAAGAACTTGAAGGCGTGTATCATGCCAAGGATGTTGTCTTTGCCTACAACAAGCTGCCTCCTTTCAGCCAGAAAAATTTCCGCTTTGGCAAACGCTGTGCGATCATCGGCGCAGGGAATGTGATGGTGGACATTGCGCGTTATCTGCTCAATGTGCAAAAAGTTGACGAGGTCACAGCCATTGTTCGACGCGGCCCCACTGAAGTTAATTTCACCAAAGATGAAATGAAACATCTCATTTCTTATTTGGACTTAAATGAATTCGACAACGAAATGGGACGTGTTCTGCCCGCCATGCAGACGATCAATCAGGACCCCGAAGCTGGCCGCCACAAAATTTTAGATTCTCTCGCGAAAGCAGACCCAAAAACAGCGGAAGGTAAATTTCATTTTGACTTCCTAGCCTCCCCCACCGCCATGATCGGCGAAAACGGCGTGATGACCAAACTCGAAGTGGAAGAAAATATTCTCACTGACAAGGACGGAAAGATCAGCGCAAAAGGCACTGGCATCAAGCGTCTGGTCGATGTGGACACGGTCATCTTCGCCATCGGTGATAAAGTGGACGAATCTTTTGGCCTGCCGACTGAATGGAATGAGTTCATCAAGAATAAAGAACCTCATTTCCCTGTAGATGGTCTTTCCTTTGAATCATCTTTGGAAGGTGTCTTTGTTGGCGGCTGGTCACGTAAAGCCAGTGAAGGTTTGGTTGGTTATGCCCGCAAAGACGGGATAAGTGCAGCCAAAGCAGTCTGGCAATATTTACAAACGAAACAACCTGCCAATGCCAGCTCGGATGCAGTGACCGCAAAGATGAAAGGTTTGAACAAACCCATCATCATGAAAGATGATATCAAGCGGCTTGAAGCGGTGGAAGTTGAAGAAGCCAAGAAGCGCGGACTTGAAGAGTTCAAGTATGCGAGCAACGAAGAAATGCTGCAAGCCATGGGCTTGACCGAGACAGCGTAAGGTTTCTCCCCTTTCTTTCATCAAGGAAGGGGAGATTTTTATTTATGAAACTATCCATACCTGAATTCCGCGCCATGCAATCATATCCCCGCAAGCTGGGACAACGATTCTTTGAAATGACCATCTTCCGTCAAATGGAACTGGAGTTACAAAATAAAGACGTGCTTGAGATCGGCTGCGGTTCTGGCTATGGCGCGTATTTGCTGGATCAACTTCAACCCAAAAGTTATATCGGCCTGGACGTGATGACCGAGCAAGTGGACCTGGCGCGAAAGAATTATCCGCAATTTAATTTTTTAATTCAAGATGCCGAAGACTTAAGTCAATTTGCGAACGAGAGCAAGGACGTAGTCATTATCTTCGGCGTACTGCATCACATTCCCAACTGGCGCAAAACCATGGACGAAATCGCCCGCGTTCTCAAACCTGGCGGGAGTCTCTTTTTAGAAGAACCGCGCGGGATCGATATAAAAGCATTTGATTTCTTTTTCCGCTGGGGACATCCCGATATAGATTTCGGTGTAAAGGCTTTGGAAGAACATTTTAGCAAGCTAGGATTATCCATCGCCCACAAGAGATGGACTCCAATCTTGATCATGTATCATATTCAGAAGTAAGGGTTATAAGCAGAGTCTGTCCAAAATTAAACACAAAGGCACGAAGACTCAAAAGTTTTCCTTCGAGTCTTCGTGCCTTCGCGTCTTTGCGGCAAGACACCCTACGCACCCAGCCGTGATTCCCTGAGCGATTAGCGACACTTGCACCGCGCTGCGGATGCAGTGCAGGTGAGGGTCTCTGAGACAATCGTAGAGGTTCTTCGCTACCGCTCAGAACGACACGGCGTAAGGTGAGTTAATATTTTAGGGCAGTTCCTGATTGACTACTACTTCGCGATCTCCCAGATATAACCGCCAGGGTCAATGAAGCTCGCGGTTCGAATCCCCCAAGGCCGATCCAGCGGTCCATTCAGCAATTCCACTCCGCGTGCGGTTAGCTCCGCGCACATCGCATCGACATCATCCACGCTGATCGTAAACACAAAACGAGACCCAGCCTCACGGCTTGCTACTTTTGCAGGCTCAATGAGTCCTTGCGCCTCTGAGACATTCAGCAAGTTGATCATCGTATTCCCAAACTTGAACACAGCGGAATTATTATCCTCATACTCGATTGGCAGACCGAAGACCTTTTGATAATACAGTTTTGCGGCTTCCAAATCTTCGACGAATAATGTGATGGCAAAAATACTCTTCGGCCAAGCGTCTTTTCCTGTAGTTTGATCCATGTGAATTCTCCTTTGTTGAATTTTAGAACATATATTCTAGCTTGTCAACAAGAAAATAATTATCACTTTCTTCCACTATGTGCGGCAGTATTGAGCGGTTTTTTCAATGGTTTCGGATTTCTGCGACCATTTGGGTGATCGCATCTATGATGATTTGGGGTTCCTGTACCGAGATAAAGTGATCAGATGTTTTTGCGATCATAAGTACACCCTTTGATGATAAGGCTGCTAAATCAGCTTGAAGCTTTAGTAGCGCTCTGGTATATCCTTCTCCCACTGCTAAATCGACCCCGGTAAAGTCGTTTGGGGTGACATTATGACAGATAACAATAAGTGGCAGATCCCCGAGTGAGCCTGCCTGTCGAACTTGCTCCGCGCTGGTATTAAAATCAAGGCCGTCTATTCCGGGCGTTGGAAAGGGCACGAATATGTCAGCTTCAGACATCCGATCCTTCGTAATGCCAGAGACTTCATTTGGGGAGTAAGTTGGGTAGGCCGTGGCCAACGCCATCATTGTCTCCGGGTTTGTAGTTGTGGTATCAACCAAGATCATGCCCGCCACTTCTTCTGGATACAGATGCGCAAAGACGCGAGCATGATAACCGCCGACAGAGTGTGCAACAAGGACATAAGGCCCCG
>JAYVUA010000061.1:0-109867 GCA_043788255.1 Anaerolineales bacterium
AGGGTTATCATCCACGTTGACACCAACAGCATCAAGAATGGCGTTGCCAACGGCAGGTGCGACCCCATCCATGGGGATTTCTGCAACGGCTTTCACTCCAAATGGATGGCTCGGTTCAAACGTTTCTACAAAGATGGTTTCCAACTCAGGCATTTCATCTGCACGGAAGATGTGATAACGATCAAAGTCACGTTCGATGGCGTTCCCTTTTTCGTCATAGCGCATTTCTTCGCAGACTGCGTACCCGAGGGCTTGAGTCATTCCACCTTCGATCTGACCTGAAGCTGTAAGTGGATTTATGATAATGCCCGAATCAACCGCCATAACGAGCCTGTCTACTGTTACTTGACCAGTTTCCACATCGACAGTGACTTCGGCAAACTGGGCTGCAAATGGAGGCGGTGAAACAGGTGAAACGTAACTTGCCACACCCATAATTTGTTCCTGATTGTTTTTATGTAAAGAATCCAACGCGATCTCTGCCATCGAAACGGAACGTCCATCAGGTGCAATTGCCTGCCGATTTTCCAGTTTGATATCTTCGTGTTTATCCAGTTTTAGCATCATTGCCGCGCGGACTCGAACTCTTTCCGCCACGATCTTCGCCGCATTGACAGCTGCTGTACCAGAGATATAAGTTGTTGAAGAAGCGTAGGCACCTTTGTCAAATGGGGTGAAGTCTGTATCAGATGAATATGTGATCATGTCTTCAACGGGTACGCCTAAAACTTCTGCTGCCATCTGGGCAAGGACGGTATCCGAGCCTGTGCCAAGATCTGTCGCGCCAACTAATAAATTAAACGAACCATCGTCATTCATTTTGATGGAGGCGCCGCCCATATCAAGATAGGGGATGGCAGTCCCTTGCATGACCATCGCAATGCCAATACCTTTGCGCTTCGTGGTGTCAGGTTTTCCAGTGTCAAGTGTCAGGTTTTCGCCTGATACCTGATACCTGATACCTGATACCCTTTTATGCCAATCTTCATTTCCGTACTTTGAATCCCAGCCTATCGCGGCGCGGCCTTGCGCTACGCATTGTTCAAGCCCGACTGTGTTAATGATCTCTGGGCGGGGTTCGCGGCCTTCGTTCCAAGCCGTTGAAAATGGATGATATTCGCCAGGATGAATTGCGTTCTTCAAGCGGAAGTCAATTGGGTCAAAGCCCATGGCACGTGCGATCTTTTCCATGTGACGGTCAAGCGGCCAGTATCCTTGTGGCACACCGTAGCCGCGGAACGCTCCTGATGGCGGCGTGTTGGTGTAAACCACGTCTGCATAGAATCGAATATTTGGCGCTTTACGATATTCGCCATCGCCGACATACAACGCCATGGCTTTGTGACCCGTGTTGCCTGTGACGGTCAACGCATGACAGCCATACGCACCTGTGTCAGATAATGCATACATCGAGTTGGCTGTGATCGTGCCGTCTTTCTTTACACCCGTCTTCATTTTGATGCGCATTGGGTGACGGGAACGCGCGGCGATAAATTCTTCTTCGCGTGTGTATTCATACAAAACAGGTTGCTTGGTGGCAATTGTCAAATGGGCGGCCACATCTTCCATTAATACTTCCTGCTTGCCGCCGAAGCCGCCGCCAATGCGCGGCTTGATCACGCGTATTCTTTTTACGGGTAATCCCAACACAGGTGCCAACATTCTGCGGACGTGGAATGGAACTTGAGTGGATGTACGAATCACGAGGCGATCATCTTCATCCCAGTAGGTAACGCAGACATGCGGCTCAATGTGCGCTTGCTGTACTTTGGGAACTTCATATTCAGCTTCGAAGATTTCGTCAGCTTCTGTAAACCCTTTTTCTACATCGCCAATGTCAATGCGGATTTCGGCGGCGAGATTCTTTTCGGGATTCGAATCTGCAAAGTTGACATACTCAGGCTCATCGTGAATCTGAACCGCGTTTGGTTTCATCGCTTCGCGTGAATCGAGAATCATTGGCAGAATTTCGTATTCAACATCAATCAAAGTCAGGGCTTTTTCTGCAATCTCGGCAGTCTCTGCGGCAACGAAAGCTACACGGTCACCAACAAAGCGGACTTTTTTATCCAGGGAAAACGCATCCAACGGCCCGGGAATCGGGTCAGACTGCCCCGCGGTGGAATACACCACGCGCGGAATATCCTGCCAGGTTAGCACGGCCACAACGCCTTCAAGAGCTTTGGCTTTGCTGGTATCTATTTTCTTAATCAATGCGTGTGCATGCGGCGAGTGTAAAACTTTTGCGTGCAGCAAACCACGTTTTTCAAAATCTGCGGTAAAGGCGGGTTTGCCTTGTACCAGTTTGACGGCATCCACTTTTATTTCTGGCTTGCCGACGGTTTGGTAGGTTTTTGAATCGGGAGATAAAACTACTTTTGGCCGAACCTGCACACCCGTTAGGTTTGATGCGGGGGCGTCACTTTGAGGAGTGTTATCTTGAGGCGTTCCGAAATCCCAGTTGATTGAATCCCAATCCAACGGGGTATCGCCCCGAATTTCTGCGGCGGCTTTCAACACAGCCTGGACGGGTTTGAGATAACCCGTGCAGCGGCACAACACACCCGAGATCGCTTCGCGGACTTCGGCCTCACTTGGGTTTGTATTCTTCTCCAGCAATGATTTCGCGGCAAGAATTTGCGCGGGCGTACAATATCCGCATTGGATTGCGCCTGTTTCAACGAAAGCTTTTTGTAATGGATGTAAACCATCGGTCAACTTCCAACCTTGTTCGGGATGCTCGCCGAGCGCTTCGATCGTGGCGATGTTATGACCTTCTGCCTGCGCCGCAAGAATTGAACCTGCATTAACAGGGCTGCCATTTAACAAAACAGTATCCGAACCTGACAACCCGCCTTCATCACCAAACTTGACTCCGTGGAAGCCAAGTCCGCGTAGGGCGGTGAGCAGGGTAGTGGATGGGGCTGTGTCAATGGAGTGGTCTGTGCCATTGATTTTTAGGGTGATGTTCATGTTCGCTCCTTGAGCGGTCAAACTTTATTTTCAGCAGGGATTTTCGATTTGATAAATTTTATGGCTCTCCCGTTTCTGGCGGGAAATCCTTTACCACAAAGGATCACGAAGGTACACAAAGGTTATTTTAAGGGTTTTTTCCTTCGTGTTCCTTTGTCTCCTTTGTGGTTGAGGAAAACGAATCCCGTTAAAAACGGTAGACCCAACTTTATGATTTCCTCTAGGTTCTCTTTGTTTGACTTGTTCACCCATGTCCAATATTCGACATTACCCTTGGTGTCATATGGCCCAATGGCTTCCTGCTTTACAAAATACAAAAAAGACGTAATTTTGATCATACTTTTTCCTTTGAGTTTATTTCGTTGAAGGTAAAAAACGAAATTCAAACCTTTGACCTGAAACCTGCAACTGTCCTACAAAACCTTCGTAACTTTCAAACCAGCTTTCGCACCTTCAATCGCGGACTGTGACCCGATCACTGCCACCGCATCGGATTTGGATACTTTTTCCAAGACTTCACCGAAGGCAATAAAGTCTTCGCCATTCGTGGAGAGGATTTGCTCACGTTCCTTTTGAAGCTGGGCATCTGATCGGCCTGTCAGATAGCGCATCATGGACGTGTAACCTTTTGCATCTGGAAGTTGATAGGAGTCCATATCACCGATGGCAGCGATGATGGCTTTGGTGAGTTCGCTGTCGCTTAATGATTTCGCGTCAAGATTTTTCAAATAACCAGCGGCGCCGTTGTAGTTTTCGAGAGTGCCATCGAGATTTGGGTCACGATACGAGAGGAAGGAGAACACGCCAGAATTACTGTCAAAGACACAGAAGCCGCCGTATGCGCCGCCTTGAATGCGGACCTTGTCCCATAGATAGGACATGCGTAGATAGCCAGTAATTACGTCCGCTGAACCATCGTACTCGTAACCGAGATCGTATAAGTTCGCGGCCTTGCCTACATAGTTGACTTGCGCGGGAATGGTCAAACCTTCTTTTTCAATCTTTGGTTGAATATCATAAGGTGTAAGTTGAATGTTCTTATCAGGCATGGCGAAGATAAAGTTTTCCAAGCGCGGTCTGAATGTTTTCCAATGTTCGGCGTCCAGAGTTACATTGCAGATCAAGGATTTGCCGTTAATCAACAGGTCGCGCATCGTTTCGAGCTTCTTCAAAACAGAGTCCCACTTTTTATCAATATCCTTTGCGAGCTGCCTCAACGCAAACAGATAACCGATTCCGCTCATTTGATCGTTGACCCAACCCGCGCCGCCGAATTGGGCGCGCACTCTGCGGTTGGCATAGATATGTCCGCTGGGGACGAGAGATGATTCGAGTCCCGATTTTTCTTCGAGGACAATCTGCTTTAGTCTTTCTGGATTGTTAAAATTAGTGTTGAGCAGAATATCCTTCATGATATTCAATAACTCAGTGGATTGTCCGATGGTGGCCTTGCCGCGCATAAACAATTTACTGACGTTCTCTTTTGACCCGCGAACTGTTGTGCTGACCGCGTTGCCATAGATTCCGCCTGTGCTTTTTCCGATGCGTTGCGAGAGTTTGACATAGTCTTCCTGGTCTGTGCCCATTTCGGTCAGGGCGCGGGCGAAGATTTCTGTCAGCGGCAGGAAATCTTTGGGAAGTGTGTGCAGGTCAAAGCCCAGGTCAAGATAGACAATGCTGTTTGTGAACAGGTCGTGGAACAAAACAGGTGTATCTTGAATCTGAATCGTCTCAATAGGAATCGTTTTATTTTGTTTTTCCAAATCTGAAAGTTGCAGGAAAGGCATGGTCGCAAGAGCTTCGGGAGAGTTTGGAGTCTCTTGAAGTTTCTTGAGTTTCTTCGTGTTTGCAACAACCTCTTTCAGTTCTGCTGCACTCATCGATTCGCGGATTGTAGCCAGTCGGGAGTTCTCCTCTTCTTCGAAGCGCTGACCAATTTCAGGGTCAGGTTTGAAGCGTAAGGTTGTGCGGTGGACGTTATCCAATAAATGAGTCTTGATCAGTTTTTCAAAATATTGTTTGTCGGCGGAGAGTCGTGTTTTGATTTCATTGAGCGGAGCTTCAAAGGCGATCAGTTTGAAAGGATCACCTTCGTGAAGCCAAGTGACAAGTGCGCGCAGCATGACTGCGATACCGCGCGGGAAGGAGCCTGTATTGTTTTCACGCAGACGAAACTCAAGCGTGTTGATCGAGGCTGCGATCATATCGGGGTCAATGCCATCACGGACTAAAGATTCGAGTGTATCGAAAATTACCGCCTCAATCTTTTTCGCATCCGCCGCGCGCGTACCTTTGAGTCCCGTTGAAAAAATGGGCTGGCGTAATTCATTTTCAAGACCGAGTCCTGCGAGGTCTTCACCGAGACCAGAATCAAGCAATGCTTTCTTAAGCGGCGAGGCGGGCGTGCCGATCAAAATGCTTGCCAGAATTTGCAAACTAAAACTTGTAACAGGCTCAGAGGATTCTGGCAGCAGCCAATTGACCGTGAAATAATGTTTCTTCTTGATGTCCGTATCCTGACCCGCATCATACAAGTATTGGATTTTCTTTGGCTTCTTAAAAGCTTTGGCAAGCGGAACTTGCGACTTGACCTTGATCTTCTTGTAAGATTTTAGATAACCTTCCATAAGCTTAAGGCGTTTATCGGGGTCGTCATTGCCGTAGAAAAAGATAAACGAATTGGATGGATGGTAATAGGTTTCGTGAAATGCTTTGAAATTTGCATAGGTCAAATCAGGAATGTTGCGCGGATCGCCGCCCGAATCCATGCCGTAAATGTGTTTAGGAAAAAGTGATTGTTGAATGGTGCGCGCCATCAAATCATCTGGCGACGAATATGCGCCTTTCATTTCATTAAAGACCACACCTTTGTATGTAAGCGGATTTGCGACATCGTCCAACTCGTAATGCCAGCCTTCCTGCATCAAGGTTTCTGGAGTGATCAATGGATGAAGAACCGCGTCAATATAAACATCGATCAAATTATAAAAATCCTGCAAGTTCTGACTCGCAATAGGGTAACAAGTTTTATCAGGATATGTGAACGCGTTAACGAAAGTTGCCAGTGAACCTTTTAGCAACTCCACGAAAGGTTCTTTTACAGGATATTTCTCCGAGCCGCCTAAAACCGAGTGCTCCAAAATATGCGCCACACCGGTTGAGTCTTTTGGTGTAGTTCTGAAATTGATTGAGAAGACTTTGTTTTCGTCATCGTTGATGACTGAAAGTAATCTCGCGCCAGTTTTTTTGTGCGTATACAACTTTGCAGTTGCGTTTAATTCAGGTATGTTTTTTTCTTCAATCAGATTAAATGATTTTGACATGATGTCTCCTGTTTAATAACGTTGAAACGTTTGAACGTGCTAACGTTTCAACCGTATCTTCTCTCTCAATTCATCGATCACTTTCAACTTGCCATTTTCTTTAAACAGCCACATTTCCCAGCCATTCACCGCGCCGCCCGCCAGCGCTTTCGCCAGCGAATGGATTGAGCCAACTTCCTCTTTATATTTTAAATGACCATTCGATAGAATTACAACGCGAATGGATTTATCTTCCTTAAAGAATAGACTCTGCCCCGGCGATAATAACCCCGCCTCAAGCAGCGCGCCAAACGGCACCCGAACCTGATTCCGCTTTTCAGGCAGAGTCAGCGCCGCAAGCGGGGACTTCTCAACCGCGTCAATTCGTTTCTGCGCCACTTTCACATATTTTTTGTCACGCTCAATGCCAATATAGTTTCGTCCCAGCTTCTTCGCCACGGCGCCTGTGGTGCCGCTGCCAAAAAAAGGATCAAGGATCACATCCCCAACCTCACTGCTCGACATCATCACTCGATAGAGTAAAGACTCAGGCTTCTGTGTAGGGTGTGCCTTTGTGCCATTAGACTTGATTCGCTCTTTGCCAGTTGCTAATGGTAACACCCAATCGGAACGCATTTGCAGATCATCATTTAATTTTTTCATGGCATGATGATTGAAAATATATTTCGCACCTTTTTTCTTTTGCGCCCAGATTATGGTCTCATGCGCATTCGTGAATCTCACGCCGCGAAAATTCGGCATGGGATTTGTCTTCAGCCAAATGATGTCATTTAGAATCCAATAATCCAAATCCTGCATGATTGACCCGACGCGATAAATATTATGATACGAACCGATGACCCAAATCGTTCCAGTATCTTTCAAAATCCTCTTTGTTGCGGATAGCCACTCGCGCGTAAACAAGTCATATTCTGCGAAACTGCTGAACTTATCCCATTTATTGTTGACCGCATCTACTTTGCTTAAGTCAGGACGATACAAGTCATTTTGTAATTGCAAATTGTACGGCGGATCAGCGAATACCAAATCCACCGAGTTCTCAGGCAGCGACTTGAGAATCTCGATGCAGTTGCCTTGCAGGATTTGGTTGAGGGGAAGACTCATTAATCAGTAATTTCCAAAACAAGATTCCAAAAATTCAAATGAGGTTGGGGAAGTTTATCCTTTCCAAACTGCCTGACCCACGAAACAATTTTTTCCTGCGAATAGACTGTGAATAACCATTTTATTTCTGTGCGATTGCCAAATTGCAAGGCGCGCTCAATAATGGTGTGTGAATCTGTTTGCGGATTTAATTTCGCAATATCATATTCCTGGAAAAATGGAGCAAGTGTCAGAGGAATGGGTTGCATAAAATTGAAAATATTAAGTACTTAACGCTTCCAAACATCTCTTTGCCAGCACGGCCGCCACATCCATGCGATATTCTGCGGATGCCCATTCATCGTTGGCTTCGTGGTAAGCATTCCGTGCGGCGGCATCCAGACCTTCGGCTTCGGTGCCATCCATTGCCAACAGCGGACTCTTGCCATAGCCGCCGAGGGCGAGGCGTGTGCGGCCTGATGTCCATTGGGTCAACGCGGCGCAGATGATGGGTTTGTCTGCGGGGGTGCGGGAGACGAATTCAAAAGCGAATTTTATATTGAGTGGGAGGATGATTTTTATGATGAGGTTAGTGGAACGAAGCGGGAGGAATTCACCGATATTTGATATTCGATACTCGACTTTCGAATTATCGAATATCGCTTGCTCAAGTTTGACATCAAGTGATAGTAACGCTGTCGCAAATGGTGAACGGCTATCGCTTGAAACAAGAGTCCCTGCCACGGTGGCAGAGTTGCGAATATTGATCGGGGCTTCTAGTTTGATGGCAATTTTCAAGGCTTCGGGGCAGTTTTCGTTTTCAAGCAATGCTTGCAGTGTAGTTGTTGCGCCGATTTCGAGATCATTTCCTTTTTTTGTTAGGGAGTCTAAGCCTAAGGATTGAAGATCAACCACTTGGACTGAATCAACTGTCGGCTGGGAGAGAAGCGTTCCTCCTCCGAGTGGAAAAGTATTGGGTTGAGTCAAAAGTGTCAGGGCTTCTTCCAGAGTTTTTGGGCGGTGATAGGTTGTGATCATGCTGTGCCTCCGTGAAATTCTCTTGTATTATACGTTACATGATGTCGTTGCGAGCCGCATTTTATGCGGCGAAGCAATCCCCTCATTTCACGGAGGAGATTGCTTCGGGACGAGCACCCTCGCAATGACATGTGCAAGGTTGATGGCGGTGATATTTTATTTAGAGTATATTCTGAAAAACGGAGCGCGGACTTTAGTCCGCAATGCAAAGGCAGACTGAAGTCTGCAATCCAACTCTTAGCCTGGCTGTGTGTACGGCGCAAGCTCAGGGAGCAGGAACTCGTTCTTCAATGCCTGGATGAGATATTCAAACTCGGAGCCATCGCTATAGTGACCGTAAAAACGCCACGCGGGTTGCAGGTAGCGCTGGTCTATGACCAGTTCTGATGTGATGTAACGCGGATCGGGTATGTAGTAAATCAGTTCCACTTTTTCGATGGTGATAGTAGGAGGAGTGTAATTCTCCTGCGGAGTCGGTTCATCCATGACGTAGGGCTGATCGGCAGTTATAGGCATTTCCGCCGTTTTCCCTGTTATAGAGTCAACTGCCAGACCGCCGTTGAAATAGCGTAGTGTGGGATAGCCTTCGAACTGGTCTCCTGGAATTTCCAACGCCTCAAGGTATAAAAGAGGTTTTTCAGGATCAACGGTGGTGACATCCAAATCACCGCTCGGGGAGAGCAAAACATATTTTTTCCCGTCAGTTGTTGTGAACATGGTAACAGTTGTGCCGTTGATGGTTATGTTCTCTTGAATTCCTTGAAAGATCTCGATTTTTAAATCGGGATAGGGAATTTCGTATCGCTCAACATTTATAATTGTCCTGCCGTATTGATCCATATGATCGACAGCGCCCCAAATATCGATAGGACGATTCTGGTATTTCAATAACTCTTGCAGGTTATCGCCTTCAAGAAGCACGGAATACACAGCGCTTTCACTTGTCTTTGTAACAAACCCATATTCCTCTCGCCGACCGCCATCCGCCTGCTTGTAAATGCTGATGGAAACAATCCCGCGCAGGCCTTCAAACACTTGAGGCTCGGCTTCATTGTTGGAGATAACAAGCTGTTGTCCGACGAAAATGGCTTGGTCGTTCAATCCATTTGCCTGTATTAACTCTTCGACAGTAACTCCATGTTCCTGTGCGATCTTCGTCAATGTATCACCCTCTTGCACGATGTAATCGCCAACTCCTGCGCTAATACTTGGTGCAGGAGTTGGCGTTGGAAACTGCACAGGTGTTCCGCTTAGATTGAGTTTGTAGAAGCCGAGCCCACCGCCTCCACCTCCGCCTCCGCCTGATGCCATGCGCATGTCGAAGGATTTCCATTCAAAGGTGTCGCCTTGTGTGACGCCCATAATATAGGCGTTTTCAAGCGGAAGCGGCACATTTGATGGCATATCAGGCAGGATGAGTCTTTTGCCTTCGGATGTGTTGATTACTACCTGTTCACCTTCGCGTTGGATCGTGCCCGCAAGGCCTTCATCATAACCGTCGTAAATTTCCCAGGATTGGAATTCAAAAGTTTTGAACCCATCTACTTCATGCAACTGGCCTGTCACTTTGACAAATACATTTTTCATATTTTCAGTCACGCCTTCCATGTTGCCTGTGACAGTGTAGCCGTCGAGCGTGACGAGCGGGGTGCCGCCTGTCACCGATTTGCCTGTGGAATCCATGTAGCCAAAATAGGTGATGGTTTGATTAAGTGGGAAGGTGCGCCGCCATGCGGTAACTTCGGGTTGATCGCTTTGTCCGTTATAGACCATGCCCATTAATATGCCCGCGCTATTTCCTGCGACGGGGTCCAGTAATTTTTGAAAGGCTTCCTCTGCGCTGATAATACTCACTGTGGCGGTTTCATCGTATTTAAGCAGGCCGATGTCTACAAATTGGATTTTATTTTGGTTGAAGTAAAACAACATTCCACTGGATTTAAATTGCTCATAATGCAGGGCGAAATCATCGGGCGTGAGTGGAAGAACAAAATATGCGCCATAAAGTTGAGATGGTTCGATTTTGTATTTGAAATTAAACTCATGTGCCTGCATGAACTCTTGAATCAAGGTTTCGGCGTTTGGTGGCGCACTAAAGTTACCCGCAAGCGCCATGCCCGCGTAATTAGGGAAGTATGTGAAATATTGGTCTGAACGCATTCGCAATTGTTGATTGCCATCCACGGCCAGATAATCTGTTGTATCGCCAGATTCTCCCGCGACTTGATAAATCTCAACGTTCATGCCGAATTTTTCTGCGAGGGCTTTTACATCCTCTACGGTTGCGCGGATTTCGTCTTTCGCAAGATACACTTTCATTTCGGCAGGCGTTTCCGGTAAGGATGCGTTTAAGTATAGAGTTTGTCCGTTCCAGTTGTAGGTTTCATTTTCGGGAGTTATGTTTATAGGAACAAGAGATTCAGGCGTGGCAGTTTTAGCAATTGGGAATGGGGCATCACCTATGGCAGGTTGTGGTTGGGGCGCTATTGCGCGAATCACTAAAATGAATAACAGGGTTAGAGCGGCCAACCCAACTGTCCATACTATTGTGGATGCAATTTTTTTTACTGAAAACAAACCAATCCCCGCTTTTGGTTCATGTGCGTTCATTAGTTTTTTCTCCAATTCATTTTTGAATGACGGGTTGATGTCCACTTGTTGAGCGGCTGCTTCGAGCAGCTCGGCCATAATTTTTCCTTCAGGGTTCATCAAATTTTTGTTGGTCATCGTTCCACCTCGAAAGCTAGTGAGGTTCGCTCACGCAGGTCTTGCAGTCCGCGTGAGACGAGCATTTTTGTGGCGGCCTCGCTCTTTTTGAGTACATGGCCAGCCTCGGCGTAAGTCAATTCGCTAAAGAAACATAATGTGATCGCGTCCGCGCGTTCGGAACTGATCTGTTTCAGCGCACGTGTGATGGAATCAAGCCTAAGGCGCTGATTCGCTAATTGGTCAGTCCCCAGGCTCGGACTTGGGATTTGATGCGCCGTTTCAATCGGGACCTCGGGCCTGTTCCTGCTCCTTCGGAAGAACATCGCCTTCTTCCGAGCAGCGATTCCCATAATCCATGCGGCGAAGGAACCTGATCCACGAAACGAGCGGATCCCCTCCAGCGCGGCCATGAAGGTTTGCGAAGTGAGGTCTTCCGCATCTTTGACATTGCCTACATGCGCCATGTGATAGCGATACACTCGCGTGATGTGACGATGATACAACTCGGCGAATGCGTCTGCTTCTACGAATGATTGTTGAGCAAGTTGAAGATCGTCCATGGTATTACTTTGTGTTTTCATATTTGTGATGGTAGACATAAACCTCCTGCGTTGTTTTGTGTACGCTATTAAGTTGCAGGAGATGGGGTAAAAGTAACAGGCAATTTTACAGAGAGGGGGAGAGTCATCTTGAAACGCACGGAAGCAAGGCGTAGAGTGAAAATGGCCGCTGCGCCAATTGCAGCGGCGGGTAGAGATGTAAAGTTGAAAAATACGAGAGAAACAAATACAAACTATCCTCTGCCAGCAGCCCTTACCTTTTGAATCGCGGGTAACAACAAACCGACAATTAAAAATAGAACGAACGCGCCAATTCCAACGCCGGGCATCCAGTTTGTGGCTGGGTTTGAAAATATTGGCGTTGATGTGGGAGTCATTGTGATGGTGTTTGTTGGCGTAGGAACGGTAGCTGTAGGAGTAAAAGTGGAAGTAGATGTTGGTGATGATGTTGAGGTGACGGTTGATGTTGGCGTTGGTGTTAATGTGGAAGTTGGTCTGGCAGTTGGCGGGATTGAAGTCTTTGTTGGTTTGTTGTTTTCAGGTTCTAGTGTGCAGGGAATAGGCAGCCCAGTGGCGGGGTCTACGCAACCTTGAGCTTTCGCATTTTCAGACGGAGTGAAAACCAGCGCAAAGAATAAAATAGCAGATAAAAGAAGTAACGAAATAATCCGTGTGATCATTGATTTTCTTTCGCACCCTGATCTGTATAAACTTTCCAGCCTAATTCATCCAACCTGGATACATCAAACTGTTCCTTTGGAACGTCAATGTGCATGGCAGTCCCTTCGGCCAGCAATTCATCTGTCTCTGCATCGTAAATTCCCGCCCATGCTTCGGCGCTATTCCGTTTGCTTTTGCCAGCTTTGCCGATGATCTTCAACATCCTGCCAACGGGAACATTCTTGCGATATTTCACTTCAAGCTTACCCGTGAACATGAAGCGCGGATTATTCATGTCACTGCCCATGTGTGAGCGCCCCGAAATTTCATCAATGATTGCGGCGACAATCCCGCCATGTAAAACGCCAGGATATCCTTGAAAATGATCTGGCGCAATGTATTGACTTTCGACAACGCCTTCTTCAGTTTCGTAAATATGCAAATGTAAGCCAATTGGATTTTCCAATCCGCAAATGAAACAATGACGTGAGTTCGGTTGTTTTATTTTTGACATGGGTGCGATTATACTCTGCTCATGACTCAGCCTAAAATATTAATTTCCCGCATCATTCCTGATCCTGGCCTGCTTCTCATCAAGGAGCATTTCATAGCTGACGTATGGCCTCATGAATTGCCGCCGACGAGAGAACAACTCATTGAGCGTTCGCGTGGAGTTGATGGCTTGCTTTGTACTCTGACCGAAAAAATTGATAGTGATTTGATGGATTCGATTGGCTCCCAGTTAAAAGTCATCAGCAGTATGTCCGTAGGTGTGGACCATATCGATGTAGCCGCTGCCACCGCAAGAAAAATTCATGTTGGAAATACTCCCGGTGTACTCACAGATGCAACTGCCGACCAGGCTTTTGCATTGATGTTAGCTGCCGCTAGAAGAATTACTGAAGCAGAAAGATTCGTCCGTGCTGGAAAGTGGAAAACTTGGATGCCGAATCTTCTTCTGGGCGCAGACCTGGCTGGTGCCACTCTGGGAATTATTGGTTTTGGGCGCATTGGTCAGGCTGTGGCAAAACGCGCCCAAGGATTTGACATGCGTGTTATCTATTACAGTCCAAACGCAAAACCTGCTTTCGGCGCGCAATCCGTTGACCTTGACACCTTACTTTTAGAATCTGATTTTGTTTCAGTACATGTGCCGCTTAATCCTGAGACAAAACATTTGGTCAATGCCGAGTTTTTAGAAAAAATGAGACCGAATGCCGTTTTGGTGAATACAGCGCGTGGCGGCGTGTTGGATCAAATTGCCTTGTATCATGCATTGAAGTCCAATCAAATTTTCGCTGCCGCGCTGGATGTCACCGACCCCGAGCCGCTGCCGATGGACAGCCCCTTACTGGAACTTGAAAATTGCATCATCGTTCCGCATTTGGGAAGCGCCAGCAAAAAGACACGCGATAGAATGTCACTGCTTGCCGCGCAGAATTTGGTTGCTGGCTTAAAAGGTAAACGCCTGCCGAATTGTGTAAATCCGCAAGCGTATGATTTGGAGAAAAATGCTTAAAAATTTAAAGGTAACTTATCGTCAATTTCCTCAGACGTACTGGGTGGTTGCTGGCACTCACTTTATTGATGTGATCGGAAATACATTACTCATGCCGTTTTTTGCCTTGTATGTTACGCAAAAATTTGGTGTCGGGATGATGCAAGCTGGGTTTATGCTGGCCGCGAACTCAATCGCTGGACTGGTCGGCAGTACGATTGGCGGCGCCATGGCTGATCGCTTCGGCAGGCGGGGCATTATTTTATTTGGACTAGTAGTCAGCGCGTTAAGTGGATTGACCCTCGGCTTTGTAAATAAATTCTATATGTTTTATGGTCTGTCTATTTTTGTGGGATTAATGGGCAGCGCTGCACAGCCCGCGCATCAAGCCATGATCGCGGATATTCTTCCGCCGGAAAAACGAGCTGAAGGCTATGGATTAATGCGCGTCATCACGAATTTTGCATGGATCATAGGTCCCAGCATTGGCGGTTTCCTTGCCACCTATAATTTTCTATATTTATTTTTAAGCGATGCGATCATTAGTGTTTTGACGGCTTTACTTGTTTTCCGACTATTGCCTGAAACGAAGCCGCAACTGAAAGAAAGGCATGAGCACGAGTCTTTGCTGCAAACAATCAGCGGCTATCGTGTTGCATTAATAGACCGTCCATTTTTTGCGTTTATCTTCGCTTCCATATTAATGATCCTTGTTTATCAGCAAATGTACAGTTCGCTTTCTGTCTATTTACGCGATGTACACCAGGTTGATCCGCAATTTTATGGGTTGATTATGTCATCCAGTGCAATTACAGTGGTCATTTTTCAGTTTGCGGTGACACGTATTATCAAACGTTATCCGCCATTTTTGATGATGGCCGCCGCGACTTTTTTCTACATGATCGGCTTCACTATGTATGGATTTGTAACCACCATTCCATTGTTTATTCTGGCTATGGTGATCATTACAATAGGCGAGATGATCGGTATGCCGACCAGTAACGTGTTGGCCGCCGCATTTGCCCCGGAAGAAATGCGTGCCCGTTACATGGCAGTCTTTGGTCTGACATGGGCGGTCCCTTCGATGATCGGGCCGTGGGCGGCGGGTTATATCTTTGATAATTACAACCCTAACTATGTCTGGTACATTGGCGGCGTGTTGTGCGTGATTGCGATGATTGCGTTTTACGGATTACATATTAAGCTCGGAGCGCGCGAGAAGTTCCAACAAGCAGATGCTCCACAGATTATGGAGTAGCCGTTAAAGCAAAAACGCCGAGTTTGAAAAACTCGGCGTTTTTGCTTTTTCCTTAATTAACTCTGTGCAAATGTATCAATCAGTAATTTGAAATTTCCGCCAACTGGGTAAAGGATTGGGCAGGTGCATCCGCGCTTGACATACTCAGCAACTTTGGCGCGTGCCTCGGCGGGAGTTCCTGATGCTGTGATCTTGTGAACCAACTCATCAGGGACAAAGTGTTTGGCTTTGTTGATTTGTTCTTTTGTGGCGGGCCATCCCAAAGTAGCTTGAATATTGTTAATGACTTCCTGAGAAACATTCGAAGCCTTGGCGATGTGCGGCTGTTGGGCAAGATATTGGCAGAGCAATTCTTTGGTGTATTCAATTGCCTTGTCATGTTCTTCATCCACCGAGCAGACGATTAGTTGTGGGCGATCAATATCTTCGATTTTGCGCCCAGATTTTTTGGCGCCTTTTTCAAGTAATTCTATTGCCTTGTCGTTGTATTCAGGAGCCACACAGTAATTCAATACACAGCCGTCTGCGATCTCGCCTGTCATTTCCATCATCAAGTCGCCGGTGGCGCCAATCATAATTGGGATGTTGCGGGGTTCGCGGCGGCCATGCACAACGTCCAATTCAATGTTATCCACATGGTGAAACTCGCCATGAAAAGTAACACGCTCCATGTTAAGTAAGCGGCGCATTACTTCCACTGTCTCACGCATCGCGAGCAGGGGTTTCTTGCGGTCAATGCCCACGTTTTTCGCTAGTGGATCCCACCAGGCACCTATCCCGCAGATAATGCGATTCGGAGCAAGATCATCCAACGTTAAGAAAGTGGCGGCGAGTAATCCGATGTTGCGTGTCCAGTTGTTGATTACACCCGAGCCAACTTTGATCCGATCCGTCACTGCGGCGTAAGCAGCCATCGGCACAATGGCATCACGCACCAATCTTGATTCGGCCTGCCAGACGGCTTCAAAACCTTTTTCCTCTGCGTACTTGGCATATTCCAAACCATCACGCAGGTCGTGCGAATCTTGCAGGTATAAGGCAACACGTTCGGTCATGGCATTCTCCTTGAAAAAAATACCACAATACTCAAAAAGAATACTGTGGCTAAATTACCTATATCTTCAAAGCTTCCATTTTGCGCACCATTTCAAGATCTTCTGGCAAGTCCAGGTCTAAAGCCAATGAGGGTAGTTCAACGATTTCGAGCCTCGCGCCGGATTTTATTGCGCGGTCGCAATGACGTTGAAAAGAATCCTCGCCAAAGTCATATTCAATTTGCCCGGCAGGCACCATTAGCAGTGCGTTTGTTCCCTTGCCGTGCCGATCGGGTGCGATCACAACTACTGGCGGTTTTGCCGCACGGTCAATTAAGGCAAGCACATCTTCAGGTGCAAGCAGCGGCAGATCTGCAGGAAGGATTAAAACGCCCTGGGTTGCATGTACCTTTGCTACAACGGTGGCTCTTGCAAGGGCTGTATTCAAGTGCGGCTGACCATCTTCCTGCACAGTCTTTGCTCCGTGGTTGCGGGCAATCGTCAGTGCGTGCGGGTCACGGCTGACAACCAGAACCTGATTCAGTTCCTTCAAGCTTGAAAGAGTTTTCAGCGTGCGTTCGAGCAACTCTTGATTTAGTGCAGCTCTTTCGTCTTCGGTTAAGATTCCAGATAAACGAGATTTTCCTCGTCGGAGTGGCTTTACTGGGACAATCGCCCAAAGTGACATATTTATAAACTCCCGATAAAGTGTAGCACGTCCATCGCCAATTTTGCGCGATCTTCAACATTATTCATCATTGTATTGGTTACCAAAGTCCTTGCTTCTATTTTATCTGATAAATGAGAATCTACATGATCTAACACGAAGCCGCTTAATAAGCTTCGATAATGTTTGGCAACAGCAAGGGTTGAAGGCTCAATTCCCAGTTCCGAGTACATTTTTGCGGCAGGTCCTTTAACTGTCTTACCGCCGATAATGGGCGAAACTGCAATAACTGGCTTATCTATTTTTTGGATGACCTGGAGTATGGGGTCTACGCTCACCCAGGGATTTGACGGGCAAATCACAATTGCGTCCGCTGACTCAATCGCTTCGCGCGCGCCGATAACTGGTTCAGCGACATTGACTCCGTCAAACCGAAAGCCTTTGACTCTTGGCTCGCAATGCCGATGAACAAAGTATTCCTGAAAAGCCAGCTCGCCTTCATCGGTATCCACCATGGTTCGTACAGGCGAATCGCTCATTGGTAAAATTGTAGGTTTGATTCCCCATGATTTACAAAAATCTTTTGTGATCTGTGAAAGAGACTGGCCTTCGCTTAACCTTCTTGTTCTTTCGATATGAGTTGCGAAATCCTGGTCACCGAGCCGAAACCAGTTTGGTCCGCCAAGTTTTTCGATATTTGCGATCGTGTTCCAGGTTTCATTTGCACGTCCCCAGCCAGTTTCAAGGTTGGCTAAACCAGCAAGTGTATAACAAACTGTATCGAGGTCTGGGCAAATGGTTAACCCCAAATGCTCAAAGTCATCACCGGTATTGACAATGATAGTTAGGTCTTCTGGTGCAAGGATTTGGGCCAGTCCGTGCGCAAGTTTTGCGCCACCGACTCCGCCCGCGAGAGCGACCACTCGACGATGGACAGTAGGCAGTGGACTGTCTGTATTTTTTTGGGATAAAATATTATTGTAATAAGTCTGTGTCATAAGTTGCTGTTTCTTCAGCGATTGATTTTGTGTTGGGCTTGAGTGCTTTACGAAATGCAAAAAGACGTTTTGCCAATTCTTGTGATTTCAAATCGACCTTTTCTATAAAAGTTTTATCAGCCACGTAATTTCTACGAGAAATAATTCTTTGACAAGCGACTGTCTCAATAAGTGAACGAATCGCCATCCCAAGAAATCTATTTTGTTCAGCATCACTTTGGCCTGTAGATTCTTCGGCTATATTTAGCGAAATTGAAGTTGCTGCGCGCGTAATTTGTGATTTCAAGTTGAACTTTTCATGTTCTGGTAACTTATCTGTAAGTTCGTAAATTAAGTCTGAATAATCCAGAGATAACTGCCAAACATCAAGTTGTTCAAATTTGTATGCCATAATATTCTCTTTTGAACGGTCTACTGTCCATAGTCTATGGTCAAAAGAACTTCACGATTTCCTTGATTGATTTTCTTTCTCGTGCCTGCGGAACTTCAGTCGGATATCCTAAAAAATACATTGCCTGAGGCTCCCATGATTTTGGCAGTTCTAATGTAGTTTGTACTACTTCCTGCACAAATAAGGGACTGCATACCCACACACTTCCCAACCCTTCTGCGTGCGCGGCGAGCAGGAGTTGCATCCCAGCGTTGGCTACAGATTGAGTTGCCATGATGTATTCGGCTTTATTGCGGCGTTCATCTGGGTAGGTATCCATGTCAGTCATGTCCACGCATAGGATGATAACTACAGGAGCGCTGACGATTCTATCGTGTGAGCGGGATGTTTTTATTTTTATTTCGTCGGTTGATAATAAACCAGCTTCAAGGTCGCGTTGAAATTCAATTGCCATCGCATCTGCGAGTTTTGTCTTTGCGGGGAAATCCGTTAATATAGCGAACCTCCATGGCTGGCGGTGATGCGCGGATGGGGCGTAGGTTGCAGTGGTGAGAATGTTCTCGATCACCGAATCAGGTACCGGGTCCGCTTTGAAACGGCGGATCGAGCGGCGAGTCCGCAGGAAGGTATGCAGGTCAGTGGGCGTCAATGTGAGTTGGTTTAATTTTGTAGATGATTCGCTTTTGTCCCTCGCGGTATGTCCATGGTTCGTTATCATATTTGAGTGCCAGTTGATTAATGTGTTCATCTGCACCTTCAGTGGTGTGCTCAACAACTTCACCGCGAATCTGAATATAGCGATAAGGGGTTTGGGGGTCTTGAATGACAAGCGCAACTTTAGGACGCGCCTTCATGTTGCGGTCTTTCGTGCGGCCTTCATTAGTGTTGATCAGGATGTAGTCATTATCGGTGTTGAACCAAATGGGGGTAACTTGCGGAGAGCCGTCTGCCATGGATGTGGCAAGAAAGAGATAGGCTTTGGTCTCATCTTTTAGCAGGTCAAAATATTCTTGTGGAAAATTCTTCATATTACCTCTGTATAAATAAAATTAAAGATACCAGAAGAATATTGGAATCGTGTTAGCGGAACATATCCTGACCTTTTGGACGAATAAGTTCTTTCAGTGATCCTTCGCCAAGGGGATAGGGGAATCCGCGAACGTGAACCACAGGAATCCCTTCGGCAGCCTGTCCCATCACCAGCGATGCGGCTGCGGCTAGTTCGTCTGCAACGCCAACGATGGTTGCTTTTAGTGTGTACCCAAAGAGATCTTTCCAGCCGCGCTCATCGATTAAGGCTGGCAGTCCGCTTAACCCGATACATACTCCTACGGTGCCGTTTCTCCACGCGCGGCCATGCGAGTCGATGATCGCGACTCCAATGTTCATGTTCGTTTTTTGTTTTATTTGCTCACGGATTTTTTGCGCAGAGGCATCCGGGTCTACGGGCAGAAGCAAAACATATTCGTTCTTCTTGTCCCCGTCGTTACCGACATTGGAATGGTCAATGCCTGCATTGGCACATACGAATCCAAGTTTGTGCTCGACGATAATCATTCCTGGGCGGATTCGTAATATCTCGTTGCTCTCTTGAATCATCAGCTCAACAGCACGCGGGTCTTTATCTGCTTTGATGGCAATTTCAATTGCCTGCGCTGAAGGTGTGACGGCGGCAAGATTAACCATTCGACCTTCCGCTTTACTTATGATTTTTTGTGCAATGACAATAATGTCGTTATCTTCCAACACTAAGTTTGAGCTATACAGGGAGTCGACAAGGATATCCGCCAAGTCGTCATCTTGGCGGATGATTGAAATATTCTTTAGTGAGGTCAATATAAGAGACATATAGCGACAAGCGAGGCTTGCATCCTATTAATAGATTATTGAGAAGCGCCAGTGATCTTGATCCCTGCATGGGTTGAACCATATTTTTTATTGATTCCAATTAAGATACTGGTTAAACCCTCAACTACAACCGAGTTTTCAATGGGACCGGCGTCCCAGCCTTTGAACCCGGCGGCTTCAACCAATTTGATTGTTTCGGCGCGGGCTTCCTTGCTTGTACCTGTCACCAAAACATCACATTCCACGTCGCTGTTATCTAGCAGATGATCATATCCAATATTCTGAAACGCAGCGCAGACTTGTACATCCTCGCCCACAATTTCTTTTGCTTCCTGAGCAGCAGACCCTGCGGCGGGCATTTGCACAGTTGCCACCTTGGGCGGTACAAGCGGTACGGTCACATCAATAAGGATTTTTCCTTTAAGTTCAGCTTTGATCGATTCCAACGTCTCGCGATGTGCTGAATAAGGGACGGTTATCACAACTATATTCGCATCACGCGCTGCCTCCGAATTGCTCATCCCTTCGATGGAGATTCCTTCCCCAAGCATTTCCTTGATCTCATTCGCCGCTGCAACTGCATTTTCTGCGCTTCGTGATCCAATGCGGACGTGATATCCAGCACGTGCCCAACGATAGGCAAGACCTTTTCCTTCCTTGCCTGTCCCTCCTAAAACTGCGATGGATAATAATAAATGTGAATTGTCCATAATACTCCCGTGAAAATTGCTTTGTACTTTTGTATAAAAGCGGCCTTGTGTTATAAGACTTTTGAGATTTCCTCTTCGTATTTCTTCCAAATGCGCGGAGCGATTTCTCTTGCGCGTGCTGAAATTTCTTCCTCGTTCAATGTCAATAGCTGACGGTCTTTCATTAAAACTTTGCCAGCCGCAATGGTTGTGGTGATCATACTTTGCTGGAAACCAAAAATAATATGCCAGGGTAAATTACCATCAGTCATTGGAGTGAAAGGATGGTAATCTATAAAAATCAAATCAGCAAACGCGCCTTGAGTGATCTGTCCGATTGGAGCGGCGGGAAAGAATTGATTTGCGAGCGCAGCGTTATTGTAGATTGCCATTTGCGTTACATCGAATCCGCTCATTCGGCGCGGATCGCGGTGATGGGCTTTGTGTAACAAATAGGCAGTCTTCCATTCCTCCCACATGGCATTGGAAAAGCCATCATTTCCTAAACATACTTTAATTCCCATATGCAGCATGGATTCGATTTGTGCCACGCCCACACCATTATTCATATTAGAGCGCGGCTGATGCGTAAGCCATGTGCCAGTTTCTTTTAGGATTTCCATTTCATGTGCGTCAAAGTGAACACCGTGGGCTGTGATGGTATTTGGTCCAAGAATGTTGTGTTTTAACAGGCGGTCGATGACGCGCATATTGCTTTTGGCCAGGCTGTCATACTCGTCAGATTCATGTTCAGCAGTATGGACATGGAAACCTGTCCCTTCAGGAACAGCGGCGCGGCATGCTTGCAGCGTAATTCCTGAAAGTGTCAGACTGGCGTGCAGGCCAAAGGTCCCGGCAAGACGCGGATGCGGGTCAGCGGCCAATCGTTTTAAGAAGCGCACGTTTTCGTTGATTCCCGAGTTGGCTTTATCAGCTCCATCACGGTCGGTCACTTCATAACAAAGTACACCGCGAAGCCCGCTTTTATCCACAGCGTCAGAGATCAAATCGAGTGAACCGTCAATATAATTTGGAGAGGCATGATGATCGATAAGAGTCGTTGTGCCATGCTTGATTGCGTCGATCAGCGAGACAAGCGCAGAATAACGAATTGCTTCCGCATCAAGCGAACGGTCAAGCGGCCACCACAACTTTTGCAGGATCTCAGGGAAGTCTTTTGGAGCAGGCCCGGGGATTGCCATGCCGCGGGCAAAGGCACCGTAAAAATGGGTGTGCGCGCAAATATTGCCCGGCATAACATATTGTCCGCGGGCATCAAGGGTTTTTGCTTTCGGATATTTTGCAGTGAGGGCCTTGGTTGTGCCAATCTCTTTGATGCGATCACTTTCAATATGGATCGCATAATTTTCAAGAATCCGATTCGTGGATTCCCATGTAATAATATTCGCGTTTGTAATCAGCATAATTAACCGAATCCATATTGACTGGGATGTGGAAGTTTAGCGCCAGACATGCCTAATTCCCATAGCACGTTGTAGGCGGCTTCACGTAACTCCGGGTCATCTTTGTACATCGCATTATATAACTGTGTGACCACGCCTTCATTAGGTGTGTATTTTAAATAAGGTAAAGCCGCCAGACGGATATCTGGGTCATCGCTTTTTAGCGCGAGCAGAAGAATATCAGTTGCGGGTGTGCCGGGGGAAATTCCCATTCCCTGCTTGGCGGCAAATTCGATCAGCCAGGGAGATTCTGAAGGTGACTTAAGCTTGCGTGGTGCGCGTAACCCGGTACTTGCTTTTGATTCCAATACTTCGGTGGCGGAATTTCGCACAACCCATTGGTCATCATCAATTTGGATTTTTTGCAGAGCTTCAATTGCCCATTGTTCATTGACGCGGCCAAGGCCGTAAACTGCTGCACGGCGTAACAAAATATCACTGATTGTGATGCCTTCACGCAGCATTGAATATCCTTCCACAGGATCGTTTGCAAGTGCTTCGCCGGCGGCACGACGAATATCTTCATCTCCGTTGAGGAGGGTATGTGCAACTGATTCGAGCGCTTCTGTGGTTCCAATGGAAACCAATGCCATGCATACCGCACGGCGGACAGGCAGGCTGGGTGCGTCCATGGCCCGTTCGACAACTTTCACGGCCTTCGCATCACGGATGGCTCCTGTACCGAGGATGGCTAGTTGTACAAGTTCAAATGAAAGGGTGGTTTGAAATTGGCGAAAGAGGGCTGCAACATTGGAGTCGTTGCTAACTACAAAGGCTGCCATGGCTTGTCCGCGTAAACTGAGCGGGGTGCCTTCTGATTGCATAACGGTAGCTAAATTCCCAAATAGTTTTCCGCGCCAGGGTGCATTTTTGGGCGCATCGCGCAGCCAGCGAGCTGCAGCAAACAGCGGGCGGTGCATTGGCAGACGTGAAAACTCCATCAATGCATTGACAAGTTTGCTGGCATCACCATGTGCAGCAAAGTAGCGCATGGTCAAATATTTGCCAGACCAATCTGGCTGATTTAACAAAGTTTCTTCAGCGTTGTAATTTGTGAGTGCATGACCTGCCAGATATCCAGCAAAAACAGGATGAATGAAACGCATTTTATTATTTGCGTAATTCACCAGCAGGCCGCTGGATACCATCTTCCCAAGTAATCCATAAGAAGGTGTGGCTACCGCTTTTTCAGCTTTTTTACCCTTTAGAGGTTTTGTTTCTTCCGGGGTTTCACCAACAGGTTGTTCGCTAGATTCGCCTTCTGGTTTTACATTCTCTTCTGCAACTTCAAATGACTTTACCCATTCACGTGCTTTGCGCGGATCAAAAACAGGCTGGGCGCTCAAGGCCACCTGCATTGCAAGCGTCTCCAATGCTGCAAGCGGAGTGTTGACTGGTGCGATACGACGGATGTGGGTTGCGATCGCTTCTAGTACATGCGGGCCGAGACTATCTCCAGCGTAGGCGCCCCATGCTTTGAGGGTTAACTCAAGGGGAGATAAATTTGCATTGTCGGCACTCAACCAAACGTTAAGCAAGATCGGGTCAACATGTTCGGGGCCGGTTTGCGCCCAGGCTTCCAGTGCGATTGTTTGAGACCAAATCTGGCCCCATTGTTCAATGAATTTCTCAATTCGTTGGATGGACCATGTAATCAATGAGAGCGGTGCGAATCCAAGGCTAACCAGCCCGCCCAAATATTCCGGCGCGCCCGTTGTGACGATTCGTGTCTTTGGATAGTTCTGTATAATGATCTTAAAATATTCTGTGATGATGAGTTGGTTATCAGGAGTGATTTCATCGTATCCATCAATAAGCAGTAGGGCATTTCCGCTCTTGAATGTGTTTTGGAAAAATCCGGGCAGGCGTCCAAGATCAAGGATGGGAGCATGTTCAGACGCAGCTTCGATCATTGGATTAAGCGCATCTTTGGGATCTGCGATCGGAAGTTTCAGATCAGCGACGTGGAAAAGAAATGGGACAACTTCCTGTAGTGACTCCAACTTTTCACTTCGATTGGCGGCCAGAGATGCGAGGTGCGCGAGGGCAACCGTTTTACCCACGCCAGGTTGACCAATGATGACTAGGTTCGTGTTGCCTGATAAGGCCTGCGGCAATGTGAGCGTTGATGCGTGATATGCTGCGGCAAGCTCAGGCCAGGATGGCAGGTATGGCAGAGTTTGCGAGATTACATCTTCAAACTTTAACGCAGAGCCTGGTTCAATTCTTTGAGGAGGTGTGATGAGTAATGGTTCTTGAATGATCTCATCTAATGCGAAGAGTTGTGCTGCAAGATGCATGCCTTGGGCACGGCGTAAAGTAATACGGCGATGATTTTCTTCCACCGAACTTGTCTTACGAGTTTGCACCACTTCGCGATTTTCTTTTATGTTGGCGCGGATCTCGGCCCATAGCGGGCGGGCGCGAGTAGCCAGCCACCAAAAAGCAGAGGCGGTTACGAAACCAACAAAGAAGGATAGAGGATCAACGGCTAATCTGAACATGTTTTTTAGTTAGCGTAAATGATTCTTCCGCAGGATGAACAATAGGCAAGTTGTTTTTGTGAACGAGCTGTTTGTTGAAGTGACGCACTTAATATGGTGCCGCAGGAAGTACAGGAGTTGTCAACTGCTTGAGTTACAGCCACACCGCGTTTTTGTTGGCGCAGATCTTCATATGCGTGAAGAAGGCTGGCTTCAATGGGACCCAATGCGGCTTCGCGTTCTTCGACAAGTTTTTCAAGCTCTTTCATTAAATTAGATTGATCCACAATTAAATTCTTATGTTCGTTGCCAAGGCGGGCTTGAAATAAATCCAACTCAGTGTTTGCTTTTTGCAGAACATCATCGGCAGTTTCGGATTTGACCATTGCGTCTAGTTCGCGTTCTTCCAAAGTGACAAGATGCTTCTTGAGAGAAGCCGCGTCTTTTTGCAAATCTTGAAGTTCTTTAGGACTTTGAACACTGCCGCTGTACAAGCTTGATTCAGTGTGCTCTATTTTTGCTTTCTGTGATTCGGTTTCTGCGGTTGCATTTTTTAATTCGTGATGTGCAAGATGATGACTTGTTTGGGCCGTTGCTACCCGATTGATTGCTTCACGTAATTCTGTATCATTTTCAAGTGTTTTTTGGATTGCATCCAATTTGGCGCGGGCACGGTCGATCTGACTATCTACTTGCTGCAGGCGGTAAAGTCCCAGTGAGGCGCTCATGGGTTGAATTATATACGAAGTATGAAAAAAAGACCCGTTTTCGTTGGAAACGGGTCTGGTGACTATTGAGTTGTAATGTTGAAGTAGTTGTATGTGGCTCTTGTCAAATTGCCGATCAGCGAATTTATATTTTCCCAAATATTGTTCACGGGATGATAGGAGTAAATTGCGAGAACAAAATTTCCACCGGGAGTGTAGACAATACCCGCATCACTGGTGTCGCGGACGATTCCATCAGAAGCAGGGACATATCCATGTTTGTGAGGAACGAGCGTGCCATCTGGAACTCCGCCCTGGATCAACGAGCCGAGTTTATCCTGAGCCATGAAGTCAATTAATAATTGACAGGTACTCTGGCTGATTTTATCTGGGAAGGTGGCAACCAAAGCTCCGCCTCCATTTTGTGCGCATTGATATAGGTCCGCAAGCAGGGTTCCCATTTCAGATGGTGTAGTTTGTGAGTATGGGTCTGGGTCGGTGGATACATCCACTCTTTGGTTGGCAGGCGTAAGTCGGCCGGGTAGTAAGTTGGGAGCACCGGCATAGAAATATCCGCCGATATAGGTACTTTGTAATCCAATTGATTCCATGTTTTGAGTAACGATCAATGGACCATTATTCTTATCAATACTTTCGAGGACAAGGTCTGTGGCTGAGTTATCTGATTTACCAAGTACGCGTGAAATGATGTTGGAAGTGGCTTCATCAAGATTACTTCCGCGATTGATCAAATAGGATGTAACAATGGGTACTTTTATTGTGCTGGATGCAGTGAAGGCTATATCAGGATCCACTGAAATCTCTTGCTTGTTATTCATCGCAAAATGGATTTCTTGGCCTGTTTGCAGGTCGACCATGTAGAAGCCGATCAAGCCGTCAAACTTGGAGACAGTCACAATTTGTTTGAGCAGGATTTCAAGATTTTCAATTGTCGGCCTGGCTGCGGAACTTCGTGTGAAAGTAAGTGCTACTGTACGATTTGTGGGTGAGCGCAGGGCGTCGCTGATCAATCTGACAGCACGGTCAATATCAAGAGTCTGACCGGGTTGGCCGGGCATGAATGAGGTCCCGCCGGGAATCGGCTGTGCGGGAGATGGAGGCTGATCGTAGCGGTTGGCAATTTCGTTTTGCAGGTAATCCCGCAAGCGTTCATCTGAAATGGAACTGCTTAAAGGAATTCCTATTTCGGCTTGAGTCCGATTCCACAGGTAATTCCAAAAACCTCCCCAAAAAGAACCGCCTGTGCGGCTAAGGTCTGCTGCGGCCAACATCGTCTCAATATCGGCTTGGAAACCAACTACATTGGGGTCAATATGAATAATTGCGTCGTTGTATTGCACTTCGATCGGAGAAGTGTACACTTCGAGGAGTCTTTGTGAAGCTGCAGATGGATTTTGTCCGCCGACAGATACCCCGGCGATGGTCATGGTTTCTGGATAGTTATTGCGCTGGCGGCTGTACCCGATTAAGGAAACAATTGTGAGTACAAGGGCACCAGTCAAAAATAAAATGGAAACACCCCGAAGGATGGTGTTGGTATTACGATTTCTCACACGACCTCCAAATAATGACAAATATCACGCAAAAAGTATAACACACCGAAATTGGGGCCTGTGCTAGAATATATTGCCGAACCACTGGCGCATCCCTCCAAAAAGGATTGATATGCTCCGTTCTTTCCTCATTTATTTATCGAAAGCAGCCTGGGCGCAAAAGCTGGTCACAAACTGGAGTTTTGCCTGGCAAACCGCGTCGCGTTTTATCGCGGGGACGAAACTTGAAGAAGCCATGCAGGTTGTTCATGATTTGAACGCCAAGGGAATCAATGCCACACTTGATCACCTTGGAGAACATACAAATACTCCAGAAGAAGCCCTCCAAGCCACTGATGCCATTTTTGCAACCATCAATGCCATTGGTGCAGACTTAACCGCTCGAGCCAATATTTCCATAAAGTTGACTCAGATCGGTCTCAGCCTGGATGAAAGCCTGTGTGCGGTTAACCTCGAAAGAATCCTCGCCCGGGCAAAGCAGAATAATACCTTCGTACGGGTGGATATTGAAGACACTCCCTATACAGAAAAAACCATCAACCTGTATTACATGATGGGTGAAAAAGGTTATACCAACTTGGGTATGGCCGTTCAGGCCTATCTCTATCGTGCTGAAGCGGATACACGACGGTTGCTTCAAGATAATACACGTATCAGATTGGTAAAAGGCGCCTACCAGGAACCTCCAGAAAAAGCCTTTCCTAAAAAAGCTGACGTAGATGCAAATTATGATTTGCTAACAAAGATCATGATCGACGCGTCTTTGGCGGTCCAATCGAAACTATCAGAAGATGGCCGTATTCCTTCCATCCCTGCAATTGCATCACATGATGAAAAGAGAATTGCCTTTGCCAGACAATACGCCGAAAAAGTAGGACTATCCAAAGACGGCTTTGAATTCCAAATGCTGTACGGAATTCGCCGTGACTTACAAGAGCAGCTTGTAAAAGAAGGTTTTCGCGTACGAGTATATGTTCCCTTCGGTACACACTGGTATCCATACTTTATGCGCCGCCTGGCTGAACGGCCTGCAAATGTATGGTTCTTTATTTCAAGTTTCTTCAAAGAATAAAACATAGAAGACAGCGGATGCCAGAAGCGTCCGCTGTCTCTTATTGACTCACCTTCAGCCCGCACCGTATCGATTTTTTTCGTAAGGTGAGTTAATTAGGCCTCTTGCACTCCCGTAAATAAGTTTTTCTGACTTGTGCAAGAGGTCTACTGTCAATTTAAGTAACTCATGTTGCCACCTTACCTCTATTATGTTATGTCGTGCTGAGGGGCGTTCTGTGCCCCGAAGCATCTCTACTCCCTTTGTCAGAGACCCTTCGGTCGCGAAAAGCACGCTCCTTCAGGGCGACACATTCCTTTTTTATCTCAGGGTAGCAACTTGGGTTAAGTAAGCCTTGAAAATTTTCTTTATCTTGATTTTTCGTTTACAATCCCACGTATGACCTCACAATCTTTCGCCATTGTCACTGGCGGCGCACATCGGCTTGGAAAAGCCTTCGCGTTGACCCTTGCCCGCATGGGATATTCCATTGCGCTGCATTATCGCGGCTCGGCAGATGAAGCCGAACACACCGTAAAAGAGATACGCGCCTTGGGTGTCGATTGTCTCCCTATTCGCGCTGACCTTACTATTCCTGAAAAAATAGACTTCCTTTTTTCATTGGTCGATGAATTTAAATCTCCATTGATGGTTTTGGTGAACTCTGCCGCAGTGATGCCCGTGGGGAGCCCAGAAGGCCTTGAATTACACGATTGGGATTCAGCCCTTGACCTTAACTTACGCGCGCCATTCCTCCTTGCTCAGGAAGCCGCAAAACGAATGACAGAGGGCGGGCTTATTGTTAATATCACCGATATCGGCGCACAAAAAGCATGGAGTCGTTATCCATCTTATACGATTAGTAAGGCAGGCCTTGAGTCATTGACCAAACTGCTTGCACGTTCACTGGCCCCAGATATTCGCGTTAATGCAATTGCCCCAGGATTGGTTTTGCAATCGGGTGTGGTCACGAAAGAACAATGGGATAAACTTGTCAGCCGTTTGCCACTTAAGCGCGCGGCAACTCTTGAAGAAATTACTTCCGCTCTCGAGTTTCTGATCAACAATAAATATATTACGGGTCAGACCATCGTTGTTGATGGGGGCTATTCCTTAATTTAAGCTCAATCACATGCTGTCCAAAAATAAACATCTTCCCGATATTCTCTTAAGCATACTTCTCATTGCGGGCACTTTGTATTACGCCTCCAGCTTTGTAGATTTTTCGATTCCGCCATTTGAAGATGCCGCCATGCTCATGCGCTATTCTCAACATTTGGCGCAGGGTCACGGTATTGTTTGGAACATTGGCGAGCATCCCGTTGACGGTGCTACAGATTTCCTTTTCATGGTTACTTCTGCGGCTTTGATCAAACTTGGCCTAACCGTTGGACAATCGGTTCGCGGCCTCGGGTTTGCTTCGCACCTACTTACTGTATTGATCGTGTACTGGACGAATCGAAAAATCAATGACGCAAACATTCCCTTTTCTTTTTTAAGCGGACTCTATCTCGCCGTTGGAACTGGACTCTCCTATGTGGCTGCATATTTCGGGACGCCTTTCTTTGCCCTCGCCGCCGCATCCACCTGGACTTTGGGCCTGCTCCTGATTAAACAAGAGTCTCCTCGCTTTGGGTTGATTCTGGCATTCGCCCTTAGCGGTCTTGTGACTGGATTGATTCGTCCCGAAGGAGTCATCCTTGCTTCATTGATATTGCTGGCTGTGATCGTCATGCGCGGATTCAAGAATTCGATTTCGATTATCTTTACTTTTAGCGTAATTTTTCTCTTATTGGGCGGCGCTTATTTTGTTTGGCGATGGAATTATTTTGGATACCCGCTTCCCAATCCGTTTTATAAAAAGGGAGATAACGGCCTGCAATGGACTTCTTTCTATGGTTCCTTGCTAAATACGCTGAGATTATGCCTGCCTTTTGCAATTATTGCCTTGCTGGGATTCCGTACACGCGAAACTACAAAACAGACTTTGGCTTATCTCATTCCCATCCTTGGTTTTGCATCTGCCTTCATTTTGATTTCTGACGAAATGAATTATGGAGCACGCTTTCAATATGCACTTGTGCCGATTGCTCTTATGGCGTGGACTCCGCTTGTGTGTGGATTCAACTTCTCGTGGCCGCACCAGGTTCAGGTCAGGGAGAGACGCGTATACTTCATCGCATTAATTGCTCTGGCGGCAAGCCTCATTTATTATTCATGGTTTCAAAATTGCTTTCTTACTTCCTATCAACAGACATGCACAACAGCCTATGAAGCGGACGGCCGCTATGAGATGGGGAAATTGTTCGCAGAATATCGAAGCAAAGGATATGTAATCGCAACAACCGAGGCGGGATTGCTTCCATATTATTCAGGCTGGACAGCGATTGATACCTGGGGATTGAATGACCAGTTCATCGCGCATAATGGCGGCCTGACCGTGGAATATCTTGATAAATACAAACCGCAGATCATCATGTTCCATGATTATTATTCACCGCTCGTCCCGCCAAAATTGACCGATGCGAATCTTGCGCAGAAATGGTTTAGCATGACGATCATGCTGAAAAATTATGCCGAAGCCAATGGATATGTTCTAGCCGCGATTTTTGGTGACAGCCCGTATGATACGCATTATTATTATGTGCGCTCAGATTTTCCAGACACCAAAAAATTGATCGAAGAGATTTCAACGATGAAGAATTATTATTATCCGACCACAGGAAAGAAATCCATTAATTACGCAATTTACCCCGAGCCGTAGTTTTATATTGCGTGTCAAAACCACCTATTCATAGGAGCTTCCCATGTCTGAAATTACCGAACTTGCAGAGAAATTAAAATCAGAAAGTGAAAAATTTGTTGAGATATTTTCTGGTTTGACCGATGCCCAATGGAACGCCGAAGTCTATACCGAAGGCGAGTTATGGACAATTCGCAACGTGCTTGCTCACTTTGTCACCTCCGAGCGCGGACTGGTCAATCTGTTTGAATCGATTCGGCAGGGCGGCACAGGCGCTGCAGATGATTTCTCGATTGACAGATACAATGCATCTCAACAATCAAAAACAAAAGATTTCACGCCCGTTGAGTTGATTGCGCAGTATAAGGAAATCCGCGCGAATACGGTGACGTGGGTTTCTGGCTTGAAAGAGGAAGAACTCGAACTCAAAGGCCGCCATCCATTTCTTGAAATAACAACGCTGCATGAAATGGTGAAGATGTTGTATATTCATAACCAGGTCCATTATCGTGATTTTAAAAAGGCTTTAAAGGTTTAAACACAAAGGAAAAACTAAAAAGAGACTTCTCATTTAGCAACTCAACAAACCTTCGTGGTTAAAAGGATTTATATGAATCTTCCTCCCTTCAAACTTGAACGTTACTTCGCCAAATACGAATTCAATACCGAATTTTTGCTTTGCTCCTCAGACTGTGAAGCCATGTCCATTGCGGACTTGCTTGCCTTTGAAGAAGGCGCAGTGAAAAAATTTCAAAATACCTGGCTCGGGTATACCGAATCGCAGGGAAGCCTTGCTTTACGAAATGAGATATGCAATCTCTATACCACGATGCAGCCCGAAGATATTTTGGTTCATACGGGAGCGGGGGAGGCAATTTACCTCTTCATGTATGCCGCCTTCCAAAAAGGTGACCATGTCATCGTGCATTCGCCAGGCTACCAGTCTCTCGCGGAAGTAGCTCGCGCTGTTGGCTGTGACGTCAGCCCGTGGATGGCTCGTGAAGAAAATAATTGGGCATTGGATCTGGACGAGCTTCGCCAACTCTTGAGGCCAAATACCAAAGGCATCGTCATCAATACGCCGCACAACCCAACAGGATACTTAATGTCCCGTACGGATTTTGAAGCCGTAAATAAGTTTGCCCAGGAAAATAACCTGATCCTGTTCTCTGATGAGGTCTATCGCGAATCAGAATATGACTCTGCTACTCGTCTCCCCGCCGCCTGTGACATGGGTGAGCACGCCGTCTCTCTGGGCGTGACCTCAAAAACGTATGGCCTCGCTGGCTTGCGCATTGGCTGGGTCGCCACAAAGAATAAAAAGATTTATCAGAACATGGCCAGCCTCAAGGATTACACAACCATTTGCAATTCCGCTCCGAGTGAATTTCTCGCGGAAGTTGCCATGCGTCACCGCCAGAAATTAGTTGACCGTAATCTTGGTATTATTAAACATAATCTAACAGTTATTGACGCACTTTTTACTTCTTACTCTTCATTGTTTTCCTGGGTTTGTCCACAAGCTGGCTCAATGGGATTCCCGAAACTGCTGAAAGGCGACATCGAGGAATTTTGCGATAGCCTCGTCAAGAAGGCAGGGGTTCTACTTTTGCCTGGTACGATGTATGATGATTCAAAAAATCACTTTCGATTGGGACTTGGCAGGAAGAATCTCCCACAGGCTGTAGAGAGGTTGGAAGAATACCTTTACAGTCACCAATCGTAAATCGGAAATCAAAAATTGCTAAAACTTTCCCGCTCTCTCCATCTTCTCCTTGCCGCGCTGACTTATATTCTCGGCTCAAGTATCCCTGCTTATCTTGGCAAGCCGCTAAATGTTCTTGCTTTCTGGCTTGGGCTGGCTGGCGTTCTCTTTGCGCAGTTAAGCATGTCTTTATTGGCTGAAGCTTTTCGCCCGCATAACGAGCCGCTTGTTGAAAATGAAACGCCCCAACAAAAAGAGACTCTTCGCAATAACCTCTTCTATATTTCCTACGCCTCGCTGACAGTTAGTGCAGTCATTGCGTTTTTGCTTTATATCAATAATGCCCTCGCTTTGCATTCCTTTCTCTTTCTTCTCTCATCTCTTATTCTCATCATCTTATATGCCATTCCTCCCGCGCGCCTGCTCAACCGCGGCTTTGGTGAATTGATTCTCTCGGTACATCTCGCTTACGTAATTCCATCCATTGGATTTCTTTTGCAAGGCAAAGATTATCACCGCCTGCTTGTGATCATCATCATTCCGCTGACCGCCCTTGCCCTCGCGTATTTTCTGATCACAAACTTTTCTGTTTTTCCCGCTGACGAAAAATATCAGCGCGCCACACTTCTCCGCCGCCTCACTTGGGAGCGCGCTGTGCCGCTGCATCACAGCTTGATCGTTTTTGCATATTTCATTTTCGCGTCCGCCCCCTTCCTTGGTTTTTCTTTTCTCTGGCCCGCCTTCCTCACTCTGCCTTTTGCCGTCCTGCAAATCCTTTTGCTTCGTCACATTTCCCTCGGCGGCAAACCAAACTGGGTTCTGCTCACAGCTACAGCTCTTGCAGTTTTCGGCCTGACGACCTATTTTTTAACTTTGACTTTTTGGATTAGATAACTGTGCCAGAATTTTTGACTCTCCTTCCGCCAGACGAAGCGCGTGAAAAATTGCTCTCGCATCTTTCCAAGCGGACGATTGATTCTGAAACGATCGAAGTTATCCACGCTTTAGGCCGAGTCACTGCGTCTGATACATTCGCGCCGCATCCATTGCCTGATTTCCCTCGCACCACCGTGGACGGATACGCTGTCCGCGCGAAAGATACTTTTGGAGCAACCGATTCCCTCCCTGCCTATTTGTCTTTGATCGGCGAAGTTCCAATGGGCGACACACCGTCCTTTGAATTAAGCGCAGGCCAATGTGCATTGATCCACACAGGTGGTATGCTCCCCAACAGTGCAGATGCGGCTGTGATGATTGAATATACACAGGCTATTGTAGGGGCAGAGCATCGCTCCGCTCCTACAGAAATCGAAATCTTCAAATCCGTGGCCGATGGCGAAAATGTAATTCACATTGGCGAAGACGTTGCGCAAAATCAATTGGTCCTCCCCAAAGGCACACAAATCCGCCCGGCGGAAGTTGGCGGATTAATGGCTTTGGGATTCACGTCAATTGCTGTTGCCAATAAACCACGTGTTGGGTTGATCTCAACAGGTGACGAAGTTATTGACCCAAGTCAAACGCCGCGCCCGGGACAAGTCCGCGATATAAATTCGTTTACTCTCGGAGCGCTTGTCGAAAAGTGCGGCGGGGTGGCAGTTCACTATGGGATTTTTAGTGACCAGTTTCAGGCGCTGAAAGAAGCGGCGGCGAAGGCGCTATCCGAATGTGATGTAGTTGTCATCACCGCAGGCTCATCCGCATCCACGCGAGACATGACCGCCGATGTCATCCGCACGTTGGGTGAGCCTGGTGTGTTAGTTCACGGAATCAACACGAGACCTGGCAAGCCGACCATTCTGGGGGTGTGCAACGGCAAAGCAGTAATCGGTCTGCCGGGTAATCCCGTCAGCGCATTGGTGAATGGATATTTATTTGTTGTGCCAGTTATCGAGAAATTGTTGGGTGCAAACCCAAAACCCAACCCAACTGTTCAAGCAAAACTCACAGTGAATTTACCATCGCAAGCAGGCCGTGAAGATTGGTGGCCCGTGAAGTTAATCAAAAATCGAAAATCGAAAATCGAAAATTACGAAGCTGAACCCATTTTCGGCAAATCAAACCTCATCTTCACCCTCGCCGCCGCCGACGGACTCTTGCGAATTCATCCTGATGCAACCGGGCTTGGTGCAGGTGAAATAGTGGAAGTCGTGCTAATATAATAAAAACTTTTTTGGAAGGATACGGAATGAATAATCAACGAAAAGAATCACGAAAGAAGCTGGTGGCATTTACCCCCGTATATGATTTGCTGCACAAAGCGGTGATTGGATATGTTGGAGATTTAACCCCTCAGGGGGTGATGGTGATCGGTGAAAAAACGTTTGAAAACAACAAATGCCTAACCCTTGGAATTGAATTTCCTGACGAAGATTCTGAAGCACATACATTGCGCGTTGTCGTTTCTGGGCGCGCGGCATGGTGCAGGCCAGATGAAACTCCGCATTATTTTAATATTGGCTTTGAATTCATTGACCTCTCACCTGAGAACGCGAAAATAATTGATGCAATTTTGATTCGATATCAATTTCGCCATGCGTTGAATATCTCAGATCTAAAGTCCTGATTTATAAGGATGACATTTCTCTCTTCACTCTCACAACCTAACCGCCTTATCCTCGATGGCGCAACAGGCACCGAGCTCAACCGCCGCGGAGTAGATACCGGTCTGCCGCTTTGGTCAGCTAATGCTTTGATGAATCATCATGACGCGAATATTCTTCAACAGATCCATGAAGATTATCTTCGCGCAGGCGCAGATATTATCACCACCAATACATTCCGCACGCATCGTCGCGCATTGGCCCCCAGCGGAAATGCCGACCGCGCCCTCGAATTCACCCGCCGCGCCGTAGACATTGCCCGCGCAGCCATCGCCAATGTCCCATCTGATAAACCTCATTTTGTGGCAGGCTCAATCTCCACCCTTGAAGATTGCTATCGCCCCGATCTCGTCCCCGCCGATGATGAACTGCGCGCCGAACATTCCGAGCGCATTTATCATCTCATCGAATGCGGCATAGACTTAATCCTGATCGAAACCATCAACACAATTCGTGAAGCCGTCGTTATCGCAAAACTTGCCACGATTACTGGCACGCCCGTTGTTGTCAGTTTTGTGTGTGATCGTGAAGGAAAAATTCTTTCAAGTGAAACCCTCACCGAAGCAGCAAGTCAATTGCTGCCGCTCGGCATCGCCGCCATCGGCGTCAACTGCGGGCCGACTCCCAATCTCGCCAAACCGCTTGCCGAATTACAAATTGCGTGTGGAAATGACTTCCCATTAATTGCCTACGGAAATATCGGCTACGTGGATGAAAAAGTCGGCTGGGTCAATACAGATTCTGAAAATCCGAAAGCGTATTCCGAACACGCATCTCATTGGCCCGCCAAAATTATCGGGGGATGTTGTGGTACTACTCCAGAACACATCTCCACGCTGAAGTCTTCAATCCCTTAATATTTGTATGTTTCCAACCTAAATGAGAAGATCAAATGTTTAATCGTTTAAAAGAGTTTCTAATAGGCCCGCCCCTTCCAACAAAAGGAAGTCATAACGAAAAATTAAACAAGATACGTGCTTTGGCTGCATTTTCGCCAGATGCCTTATCGTCCATTGCTTATGCAAATCAGGAAATTTATTTGGGATTGCTGGTCGCTGGCAGCGCTGGATTATCCATGGCCTGGCCGATTGGGCTGGCGATCGTTGTTGTGCTGTCGATTGCGGCGGTATCTTATTATCAAACGATCCATGCGTATCCATCAGGCGGCGGTTCATATATTGTTGCACGGAGCAACTTGGGAACTTTGCCCGGCCTGGTCGCTGGCGGAGCATTGATGATCGACTATATCCTGACTGCAGCCGTCAGCCTCACTGCGGGCGTGGATGCGTTTGCTTCAGCGTTTCCTGTCATTTGGCCCTACCGAATTATCGTGGCATTGATATTACTTGTTTTGATCACGCTCATTAATATGCGCGGCTTGCGCGAAACAGGCACGTTGATGTCGATACCTGTTTATTTATTTTTGTTCACTTATTTGCCCATGTTGATTTATGGACTCTTTGTTTTATGGAGAGATGGCCCGGGGACATTGGTTCACGTTGCGCCTGTCGCCGTTCAACCCTTGACTCTCTTTTTGCTTCTGCACGCTTTCGCTACCGGCTGTACCGCATTGACGGGAATTGAAGCGATAAGCAACGGTGTGCCAAATTTCAAATCTCCAGAATCTGATAACGCGGGCAAGACTCTGATTGTTATGGCTCTTCTTATGGGAGTTTTGTTTTTGGGAAGCATTGGCCTCACCCAATCTCTGGCTGTGATTGCCGGCCCGCAGGAAACCATCCTGTCTGCGCTGGCGAGCCGCATCCTGGGACACAACATCCTTTACTTTGTCATTCAAGTTTCAACTATGCTGATTCTTACTGTCGCAGCAAACACAAGTTTCGCAGGTTTTCCAAGAGTCGCTGCCTTGCTGGCAAAAGATGGCTTTTTACCACGTCAGTTCACAGGTTTGGGTGATCGTTTGGTTTTCGTCAACGGTATATTGATTCTTTCAGGTGCGACAGCTTTGTTAATCATCTTGTTTCAAGGCGACACGCATTTGCTGGTGCCATTATTTGCAGTAGGAGCCTTTCTGGCTTTTACGCTTTCGCAAAGCGGCATGGTGGTGCATTGGTGGCGTGAACGCGGGCGCCATTGGCAGCTAAAAACTTTAGCAAACGCCATAGGTGCCCTTGCCACTGGCATAACTTTAGTGGTTGTGGCGATTACAAAATTTCTGGATGGCGCATGGATTACGATCATCATTATTCCTTTATTAGTGATCATGTTCCTGCAAATTCGCCAGCACTATCGGCATGTAAGAGAGCAGCTCACCATGCATGGATTACCGCCGACTTTGCGGCCTTTCGATAAACCACGAGTAGTGGTGCCTGTTTCAGGTGTTCATCGTGGGATTGTAGATGCCATGCGCTATGCACTTACGATATCAAACGATGTCACCGGCGTTTATGTCGAACTGAACCCAGGCGATTCAAAGGAAGTTCAAGAAAAATGGAATCATTTCTGGCCGGACATTCCTTTGGTGATCGTGCCTTCCCCTTATCGCTCATTGCTGCAGCCCTTGCTGGATTTTCTTGATAAAACAGATGCCGAGCACAATGATGGTCAGCAGGCAACCGTAGTGGTGCCAGAATTTATCCCTGCGCATTGGTGGCAGACCGTCTTGCACAACCAGACCGCGTGGTTATTGAAAGCTGCGTTGCTTTATCATCGGCACAATTTAAGATACCAGCGTGTGATCATTGACGTCCCATATTATTTGCATGATTAGCTGGGAAGTTTATTTCGCTACAAAATTCGCGTTACAAAAAACAACAGGAGACGGTAATAAACCGTCTCCTGTTTACTTATCGAGCCTTCGCCATTTTAGCTAGCGTTTTACTCTTTCAAAAATCTCAATGCCGTCTCAACCAGAATCGCCGTACCAATTGGCAAAGCGCGTTCATCCAGATCAAATTTGGGATGATGCAGTTCGTACACTTCACGACCTGGAATCATGGTGCCGATTGTATACATGGCACCCGGTGCGTTTTTGAGAAATTCAGGGAAATCTTCTGCGCCAAGGCTTTTATGCATTTCATGAACATTATCAGCACCGAGCAGGTCTTTGCCTACTTCTCCGATTACTTTGGAGACAAATTTGTCATTGATCAAAGGCATTCCGCCAAATTCAAATTCCAACTCGTAATTGCCGCCAAGGGCTTTTGTGATTTCAAATGCACGCGTTACTTCTTCGCGGATCTTTTTTTGCACATCCATCGACGTAAAGCGTAAAGTGCCTTTCATGGTGACCGTTTCTGGAATTACATTTTCTGCAAATCCGCCGTTGACCACCCCAATGCTGACTGCGGCAGGTTCATACGGATCAATTCTGCGTGAGACGATTCCATTCAGCGCTATAATCACATGGGAAAGTAAAACAAAGGGATCAACCGTTGTATGTGGATAAGCACCATGGCCACCCTTGCCGATAATCGTGGCGAAGAATGTATCCACTCCGCCGCCGCTGGGGCCCTCGCTGATCGCGATGGTTCCAACGGGGCTGGTCGGGTCTACATGTTGGGCAATGACATAATCCACGCCGATGACAGCGCCTTCCTGTTCCATGCGCTGCGCGCCGCTCAAGCCTTCGTCATCTGCTGTTTCTTCAGAGGGTTGAAACAGAAAGCGAACTCGGCCATTTAATTTTTCCTTGGTAAGCAAATGCGCCGCCCCCAAAGCCATGGCGGTATGCGAGTCATGTCCACAGGCATGCATCTTGCCTGTATTTTTGGAGACATAATCAGTCTCGTTTTGCTCAAAAATTGGCAGCGCATCCATGTCTGCGCGGATAGCGACCAGTTTACCGCCTTCGCCGATCTCAGCTACTACTCCAGTCTTGCCAACTCCGCGCTTGACTCGGTATCCCATTTTCTCCAATTCGTCTGCGACGATTCCAGCTGTCCGATGGACATCAAACCCTGTTTCGGGATTCATGTGGAAATCACGACGCCATTCGATCAACTCTTCTGAAATTGCATGTGCCTGTTTTAACATTATTTCTTCTCCGTTTATTTCTTTTTTACAGTTTCTTTCTCGGCAGCCGCCAGGATTCTATCAAGTTCTTTTTCCTGTTGGGGCTCCAACGGCGGGACTTGATGCTCTCGCAGAATTTTCTCGGCTGTGTCGGTTGCGTTATCTGCGATCTGTTTGCGGCCCAGTTTTTCGTCCCATGTTTCCCATGAGTTACGTTCGGCTAATTTTGTTAATTGGAGTTCACCAGCCTTGATGTGATTCAATGTATGGCGTTGACCTAAAAAGTTGCGCGTGCCATTCATGACATTGGCGATGATATCCACAGCGAGATGAGCTGAGTCAGCGGAGAGACCTTTTCGGAGACGCAGGACGCTGCTTGCAAATTCATTGTCGAGAACCATTTGAGCAAACGACCCCATTACGCCCGCTTCCATTTCGCCGATACCAGAGAGTTCGTCTGCGCCAGCGAGGGCTGGGATGGTGGCGTTCAGTCCGCGCTCGAATGCGTTTTGTGCGTCGAGGGTATGTGCATTCGTTGAAAACCCATACACATTGACGCTGAATCCGTAATAATGTCCGAGTTGAACCGTGGCGGCAGATGACAGGCCAAGTTCCACGCCGCCCCAGATTAATCCAGTGCGCGGTTCGAGCATGCCGAGTCGTCCGCAATAAATCACAGCGCAGCCCGGGTTGACGAGTTGCGCCAATACCAGCGGAGCGAGTGACTCGGCGCTTTGTTGCACGATACTGCCTGTCATGGTCATTGGGGAAGTTGCGCCGCCAGTTGGCGCGGGCAGATTGGAATGAATCACGCCGGCTTTTGCCATTTCAATGATGGCTGCCGCGGCGACATCATGCATGGTCAACGGGCTGACGGGGGAGAGCGATAAAGTTAATTCGTGCGCGGGCGTGCCGACCACGTTTGCCATTTCAACGGCGTACTTCACTTCATGCGGAAACTGAATGCCGGGACCTTGTACGGGTTTGGTGGTATGTGACAGCGTATGACGATACATATGCAGTGACATCATTTCATTGGCGATGTCTGGCGGTGTAAAAAAAGGTGTGACAGTATGACAATTTTCCAACGCATCCAGTAAGCGAATCGCATCTACTGCATCTTGATTTGTTGCGGCGTGATGTGTACCTGTTCTCGCGTCAAACACATCGCGCGCGCCGCCCAGGTTGTGAAAATATAAATTCCCGCCGCCGAATTCATTGACCTTGTCATTTCGTCCGCGAATCACGGGGCGCTTGTTCGCTTTGGCAATGCTGTCCATTACGAGTTCAGGCGGAAAGCACAGACGATTGTTTTTTATCGCACAGCCCGCGCCCAATAAAATATCAAGGCTTTCTTTGTGATTCCAAATGAAACCCACTTCACTCATGATGTGAAGTGTGGCTTCGTGCATTGCTTTTACATCGTCATCACTTAGAAATTTCAACGGCTCCATGCCCGCTCCACTTTAAATATTTTTTTACCACAAAGGGTCACAAAGGATCACAAAGGATTAATAGCTTTTCGTTCGTGTACCTTTGTGTCCTTCGTGGTTATACAGTTTTTTCCAGCACCTTCGCCATAAACTCCACGCATTTTTCTTCTGCTTCAATTATATTATCCATATCTAAAAATGTATGGCCTTCCTCTTTATAGATCAGCAATTCAACTTTCTTACCTAATTCAACCAGTTTATCACGCGCGTCAATCGAATCAGATGCGGGGCAGCGCGGGTCGATCCCGCCGCAGATCATTTGCACGGGCGCGTTAACTTTATCCAAAAAGAAATAAGGTGAATGCGAGACCCATAGCTCGTGATTATCTTCTGGGTTGCCCATGTTTTCAATATTCCAATGTTGTAAATCTTCACGCGATTTTTTGTGCGATTTCAACCAATTCAAGAAGGGCACAACTGCCGAACCGACTGCGAATAATTCTGGATATGTTGTCATGCAAGACATCGTTAGAAAACCGCCATGGCTTCTGCCAGTCACTGCGATTTTATTTTTTTCTGCTAAATTATTTTCAATTAAATAATGGACGCCCGCCGCGCAATCGTCAGTATCCACGCCGCCCATATCGTAACGGCTGGCGTTCTGCCATTTTTTGCCATAGCCCGTTGAGCCGCGATAATTGGGCGCAAGCACGGTCCAGCCGTGTGACGCCATGTGACTCATCATCGGCTCCCATAAAAATTGATACAGCCAATTCGGTCCGCCGTGAATGTTGATCACTGCGCGTGTGCTATCTTTTGCGCGATATAGCAAAGCAGGCACTTGAGTCCCATCTTTGCTGGTGTAGAAAATTTCTTCAGGCGGAATAAATTCCGCACTCCTTAATTCTGTGGGCAATGAATTTGTTAGTTGTTGTATCGCATCATCTTCAAGATTTATTTTCCACAAGTCACATGGATGACTTGTATCTTCATATAGAATTACAACACTGTCAGATGTGAACCGCGGAAAGTAATGGACTCCATCCCCGATTTTTTTCTGCTTAACGACACCGCTTCCATCTTTAAACTGAAAGCTGGTCTTTGCACCTTCAGAATGCACCCAGCCGATACAGTCTCCGCTGCGCGACCATGCAGGCTGTGTGTCATCGCCAATGGATTCGTTGACCCATGTAATTTGCTGAGTTTCAATATTGAATAATCCAATATCGTGCCATTCACCGTTCTCGCCAGAGAATGCCAGAAATTTAGAATCAGGTGACCATGCAGGCTGCTGCGAATTTAGTAGTTGACCATTTATTGTTAATTGAGTTGTATTGACTCTCACACCTTTGCGCGGACGATTAACAGGCATAATATAAATACTCCTGTCACTGGCTATAGACTCGGCTTCAATTGCAATCCATTGACCATCAGGGGACCATTTCGCATCCCAGCAGGGATGGAATACATTTTTCAACATGCGTCCCGGGGTTCCGTCAACGGGGAGCAGGTGCAGGGCGAATTGTCCATGCTTATCGGAAAGCACTGCCAGCATTTGCCCATCTGGAGACCACGAGATATTTGGTTGATGCGCGTAAGCAATTTGAGGCGTTAAGTCAGTAGAAATATTTGTTTGTAAATCATGCACAACGATGTGATATGACTCGCTGCCATCAAGGTCTAAGGCATACGCGAGTTTTGTGCCATCGGGCCGCGGAGCGTGAATCGGGGAGAATTTACTTCCTTGTTTTTGAGAAACATGCAGCGGTAAGGCTGATGCGGCTTTGTCGTTAAGTCGCATTTCATATAATTCCCATCCGCCTGTTTTGTTCCATGAAAAAACCAACCTTTGTCCGTCAGGTGAAATGTCAAAATTTAATCCGCTGTCTACATGCGGGACGCGTAAAAGTTGGGAGAGGTTGAGCGTGTTAGACAGGGTGAAAATCCTCGATCAGAGGTAGGTGTTCGATGCCCGCTTTTTTGGCGAGGCCGAGCATAAAGGTGTGAAGTTCGATCAGTTTGGCAGGATCAATTTCGGGTCGCTTGTAGGATGCGAGTAAATCGTTCACCATTACTTTTGCGCGTTCGAAGGTGTCCAGTGAGCCTGCTTTTTTCCAATCGCGCATGGAGGCACGATCAATCACATCACTTGGTAAATGCTGTTCCTTGCGGAAGAGATTCATTGTAACCCGTTGTTTGAGAAAATCGCCGCCTTTGAAGTTGATGTTTTTATCATAGAACTCGGTTGCCAATGTTTCAGTGTGAAGTTGCACGCCGCCGAGCATACGCTTTGCCATCGAAATACCTTCGGCATCAATCACAAGTTTTTCTGTACTATGACACGAAAGAAAATCCAACATGCCTGAGCCTGAGATCATGTTGATGCCGCTCAGTGCGCCGATCATGGCTGAGATTCCGCTTTCAAGCCCTGCCTGTGCATCGACCAGTTTTGAGTCGGTGGCGCCGAGATAAGTGTGTGTGGGCATACCGAGTGATTTTGCAACTTGTGCATAGGAACAATCCAGCATGGCGGTTTCAATTGCGCCCATGGGAGTTGCGCCTTTGCGCATGTCAAAGATGGCGGCCGCTCCGCCCCAAACGATGGGCGAACCCGCATGTGCAAGTTGATGAATAGTAATGCCCGCCAGACATTCCGCCGCGTGTTGTGTGACTGTGCCGAGCATGGTCACTGGAGCGGCCGCGCCTGATAAAGGCACGGAAACAATTTCAGCAGGGACGCCTGCGCGCGCCAATGCGATTAAATTGCCTGAGCCAAAGTTACTCCAAATTAATGGGGGAGCAGGGCAAACGTCAAAGATGGCGCGTGGTTTTTCGCGCGCGGCTGTATATCCGCCAGCGAGGACGGCGAGCATGTCGATCATCTCAGTGACGGTCTTATTTGTGAATGCACCTGTGACGATGGGCTTTTTCGAATAGATCAAACACAAATAGAGTCGGTACGAATCTTGAATAGTTTGCGGCACATCATGGCATACTACCGCAGTGGATTGCGCATCGTATTGCGAGAGCTGCTCTGCTACTTTGAGAAGTTTGATAAGGTGAGGGGTTTCAGTAGTATCGTGCTCAAGTGTTTCAGGGTTGAGTATGGCAATTCCAGAAGAACCCGGGTCAAAATGAACAGCATCGCCTCCATACTTGACCTTTGGATTGCCTTCGTAATCATAAAGATAAAACTCGCGGGGAGTGCTTTCCAATGCTTTGTGAACGATCTGTTCCGGGATATGGACGACATTTGTTTCAGGGTCTACTTGCGCGCCCGCCGAGCCAAGCAAATCTCTGGCTTCTTCATTATTGACTTTAATGCCAGGCTTCAACATGAGCTGATAAGCCTCATCCAGAATACGAGCAATCATTTCTTCTTCAAGCAATAAAAGTTTGGGTTGCATGGGGCACCTCTAAAAATCAAATTAGGAATAGGGGATTGGGAATTAGGGATTAGGAATAGGGATTTGTTTCTCTTTACCGGCGAAGGGATTAGGGCAGTAATCCCTTCGCCGCTAATCCCTTTTCATTCTCTTTGGCTGATAATAACGTTCAAACGTCAAAACGTCTGAACGTTGAAGCGTTTTTTACTGATCTGCCTTGCCGAGCAGTTCCTTTGCAATTCTCACTGCGCCGATTGCATCTTCTGAATAGCCGTCTGCTTTGATCTTCGTGACCCAGTCACGGGTGACCGGCGCGCCGCCGACCATCACTTTGATGCGTGGGCGCAAGCCTTCTTTATCCAACTCTTCGATCACTTCGCGTTGACGCACCATCGTGGTGGTCAACAATGCGCTCATACCGATAATGTCTGCATTGATCTCAAGTGCCTTGCTGATGATATTCGCGGCTGGTTGATCCACGCCCAGATCAACGACTTCAAATCCAGAAGCGCTTAACATGGTGCCGACAAGAGTCTTTCCGATCTCATGAATGTCACCTTCAACCGTGGCGAGAACTACTTTTCCCATCATTTCACGCGCTTCGCCAAGTTTGAGTAATTCAGGTTCCAATACCGCAACGGCGGCTTTCATCGCTTCGCCCGCCATCACTAGTTCAGGCAGAAATGCCTCACCCAAGCCAAATTGATCGCCGATGTAATTCACACCAATCACAAATCCCTTGGTGATTGTTTCCAATGGGTGCATATTTAATTCAATGGATTTCTTCGCAAGTTCAATTGCGATATCCGAGTCCCCGTCAATAATGCATTGTGCCATCTCTTTATAAAGTTCTTCAGACATACCGACTCCTATTTTGATTTCTTGATAAGAAACGAAACTTGTTCTTCTTTTTCACGCAGTAAATCCACAGGAACATTCAAATATTCCTTTAGCCATTTTCCAGATTCCATAAGATGCTCAATTGACTTTTTTACAGTTTTTTCGATATCCTTATTTTTGAGCGCATCAAGAATGGAACTGTGTTCCTTTTGCATGTCGTCCATACTGCTTGCCAGCAGCTCAGGGTTGCGAAAGATCGCTTCATATAGCAGCCAGTCTGGAAATGCATTTGAGACAACCGCATACAGTTTGATCAACAGATCATTATTGGATGCTTCTGCAATACGCGAATGGAATTCACGGCTGGATTGCCGAATTTGGGACATCTCGTTTAATGTATGATGTTCCTTCATATTTGCCAGCATCTTTTCCAGCCCTGAAATCTGTTCGGGCGTTATATTTTTTGCCGCCTCTTTTGCGATCATCGCTTCGAGAATCAGACGCAAGCCATAGGCTTCCACAATATCCTTGGTAGACATTTCACGAACGCGTACACCACGATAAGGCACACGTTCTGCAAGTCCCGAAGCAACCAGCAGGTCAAGCGCTTCGCGCACAGGAGTCATACTGACTCCCATTTGGCTGGCGATATCTTCCTGGCGCAGCCAGTCACCGGGCGAGTATTTCCCTGCGATAATGTGGCGGTGCAGCGCGTCAAAAATTTCCTCTTTGAGAGGTTTGTGGGTGAGTTCTTTTTCTTGTATTGACATCATGATTATATATTATATATAATTAACAGGTATTTTGGAAGTCTTGAGTATCTTGAAGATTTTCACTAAAATAGATGAGTTCAAACAGGCTTTCATTTGGTTGTTGAAACAAAAAATTCCTTTCGGTTATACTCGGAACATTGGAGCATTCATGCCTGAAATCGATCTAACACCTATAAAATCAGCTATCGAATCTTATATTCCTTTGGGCCGTTCAGGGTTGTTGCCATCCTTGCATGCGGTTCAAAAAATTTACGGGTGGTTACCTGAAGAAGTTGCCGCTGAAGTGGCAAAGCTATTGCATACGCCGCTTGCGGATGTGCATGGCGTAATCGAATTTTATTCGCAGTATTACAACGAGCAAGTCGGCGAAAAATTTATTCGAGTTTGTACTGACCAAGCCTGTGCTTTAAAAGATTCTGACCGACTCTTAAATCATTTATGCAAACATTATGATATTGAACCGGGTCAGACAACTGACGACCTGTCTCTAACCATTGAGCAGAGTCCATGCCTTGGGCTTTGTGAGCAGGCCCCAGCCGCGCTTGTGGACGAGGATGCAGAGACAAACATCTCTACCGATTTCCACACATATGATTTAGGTATTCCCCAGTCGTTAGTTTACGGTTCAATTCGCGAGTTGACATTCAATTGCGGCGAAGGCACAACCATTCTTGAGAAATATGGCGAATACGAAGCGTATCGTAAAGCATTGACAATGACTCCCGAAACTGTGGTCGCTGAAATCAAATCCAGCGGACTAGTAGGTCGCGGCGGCGCAGCTTTCCCAACGGGCATCAAATGGGAAGGCGCGGCAAAGGCAGAAGGCGACCAAAAATATGTCATCTGTAACGCCGATGAGTCTGAACCTGGCACATTCAAGGATAGAATTTTATTATTGGATGACCCACATCGTACGATTGAAGGAATGTGTATTGCTGCGTTCGCCATTGGCGCGAACAAAGGATATTTATATATCCGCGGTGAGTATCCGTATATTGTGCCTGTGTTGGAAAACGCATTGAACGAAGCCCGTATGGATGGTTACTTGGGCGAACATTTTGATATTGAAATCCGTGTTGGCGCGGGTGCCTATATTTGCGGCGAAGAGACCGCGCTGTTTGAATCGATCGAAGGGAAGCGCGGATTTCCACGAGTGAAGCCGCCTTTCCCAACAACGAACGGATTATTTCATAAGCCGACTGTTATCAATAACGTGGAAACACTTTGTAATGTGCCTCTTGTTATCTCAAAAGGCTCTGCAGAATATCGCAAGATTGGTACGGAAAAATCCCCTGGCCCCAAATTATTTTGCGTTTCTGGTGATGTTGTAAGGCCAGGTTTGTATGAAGTTCCATTTGGGGTCACTTTGCGGGAACTGCTGAAGATGGCGGGTGGCGTTGCAGATAAAAAATCCCTCAAAGCAGTTTTATTCGGCGGCGCGGCAGGCGCATTCGCAACATCCGCTCACCTCGATGTGAAAATGACTTTTGAAGACCTGCGCGCGGTTGGCTTGCCTTTAGGCTCGGGCGTAGTAATGGTCTTCGATGAGACACGTGATATTCGCGATGCCTTGAAGCGGCTTGGAAAATTCTTTGCGCATGAGTCCTGCGGTAAGTGCTATCCATGTCAAATGGGTACCCAGCGTCAAATGGAAATTCTCAACCGAGTTGCATCTGGTAAAGTGGTGGAAGGGGACTTTGTCCGCTTGCAGGATGTGGGCTGGACGATGACAGAAGCGAGCCTGTGTGGACTCGGTCAGACTGCGGCAAGCGCTGTATTGTCAGCAATGAAGTTATGGCCTGAATTGTTTGCTAAGGATGAGATGAAAGAAGAAAGAGGGATGAAAATAGAAAGAGTGTCAAAAGTGTCGAAGGTTTCTAAAGTGCTCAAGGCGGTAAAGAAACCTACTGCAAAAAAAGCAACGTCAAAGGTTGTAAAGAAAGTTGCAAAAGCAACAACAACGAAAAGCAAGAAAACAACAACTAGAAAAAAGTAGGTTTGACTTATAACCTTCGACTTTTGACATATAAGGTGTATTCATGACAATCACATTAACGATTGACGGACAAGAAGTAAATGCCGAAGAAGGAAAAACTCTGCTCGAAGTGACGCGAGAAATGGGCGGAGATGTTCCAACGATCTGTTTCCACGAAGCGACAACAGCCAATGGGTTGTGCCGCATGTGTGTCGTGGAGGTGGAAGGGCAGAGAGTGCTTCAGCCAGCTTGCATCGTCAAGGCGGGAGCAGGCATGCAGGTCCAGACTCGAAGCGAGAAAGTTGTTCGTACGCGAAGAACTATTTTGGAGATGCTGGCATCCACCATGGATCTATCTGAAGCAGCCGAAGTCCAGAATATGATGTATGACTATGGCGCATCCACAAGCCGCTTTCCCGATGCAGAGCGCAGAGAATCAGCAGTCATTGATGACAACCCGATGTATGTGCGCGATTACTCGAAGTGTTTGTTGTGCTGGCGGTGCGTACAGGTTTGCGCTGAGGATGCTCAATACACTTTTGCGATCAACTTCGATGGCCGTGGATTTGAAACTCAGATTGGCACATTCTTTGATAAAACCATTCCAGAAACAAGCTGTGTTTTATGCGGTCAATGTGTTGCGGTTTGCCCAACTGGTGCTTTGAAAACAAAGCGCGAATATTTATTGGAACAGGGCAAAACCCCTGCAGAAATTAGTGTGATGAATACTGGTAGGAAGAACCGGTCGAAAACCAAAGGTTAAAGGCCGCGGATTGTGTCTGGGATTTTTTGAAAATAAAACCAAAGAGGTAACCATGAAGGATATTTTATTTCTCGTAAAGCCCGATTTTTTTGACCGCGAACAGGGACCGTTCTACTGTCCTGATTCGCTTCCCGTTGAAGGTATGCTTGGGTTTTATCCGGCGCTCCGAGAGTTGGTAGATGTTCGCTATGTTGAATTTACAAAACCCAGAAATGCGGTTATTTCGTTTTTGGGAGAGGAAAACCAAAGCCTGCCCGTCATTCTCATTGCGGAGCAAAATATTGAAAATGTTAAACATATGGGTTTGCAGGAACACAACGGCAGATTTTTTCTAAATGATCAAAAAATGATCCGCGGTTATCTTTCGCTAACGTACCAAGTCGGCGTGTCGCATAGCATGTTGAGTAAAAAAATGTCCAGTTTTGAAAGTTGCCTGTAGTTTTTCCTTTTTCGGAAAGAGGTCGAATGATTAACCCCGATCATATAACAAACACCACCTGTCCGTATTGCGGCGTGGGTTGCGCTTTGCAGTTGCATGTCAAAGATGATTTTATTTTCAAGGTAACCACGCCTTTCGATTCTCCCGTCAATCACGGCAATTTGTGCGTCAAGGGACGTTTTGGCTATGATTATGTCTATCATCCGAAGCGGGTGACAACACCGATGGTGAGACGGTATTTACTTGAGGGAAAATCAATATTTGATATTCGTGCTTCGAGTGCGCAGGAACATAGCGCTTTGAGAGTCCAGAATTTCGAATTATCGAATAATGAATTATCGCCTTCTCCCTGGGACTGGATTCCAACCGATTGGGATACTGCATTAAATATTACTACGAACAAACTTGTTGAAATCTACAAACGGGATGGCTCAGACGCGATGGCAGTCTACGCCTGTGCCAAAGCCACCAATGAAGATAATTATCTTTTACAAAAAATGTATCGTGCTTTGTTTCGCACGAATAATGTAGATCATTGCACGCGCTTATGCCACGCGGGTTCTGTAGTTGCATTACAGCAAGCCACTGGCTCTTCGGCGATGAGTAATACCGCTTCACAGGTCATTCAAAATGATGTGTTCATTGTGACTGGTTCGAATACAAGTGAAAACCATCCCATTATTGCTTTACAAATGAAAGAAGCTGTTCGGCAACATGGCGCGAAGATGATCGTCATCGATCCGCGCAGAATTGAGCTCGTGGACTTTGCCGAGATGTGGCTTCCGCTCAAGCCTGGCACGAACGTACCTGTATTTTCTGCGATGGCACATGTCATCGTCAAAGAAGATTTGGTTAATCACGAATTTATTTCCAATCGCACAGAAGGCTTCAATGATTTTATAGAATCACTTGATAAATTTACGCCCGAATATGCAGAAGAAATTTCTGGCGTGCCCGCCGAGGATATTCGTAAGGCAGCCCGCATGTATGCCACCGCTGAAAAAGCCGCGATCTATTGGGGCATGGGTATCTCGCAGCTTTCACATGGCACGGCTAGTGCGCTGGCGTTGATCAACCTCGCATTTCTCACGGGTCATATCGGACGCGAAGGCACGGGTCTCAATCCCTTGCGCGGACAAAATAATGTGCAGGGTGCAAGTGATATGGGCTGTATGCCGTTTCATTATCCTGGTTACATGCGCGTGGATAATCCTGATAATCGCGCAAAATGGGAAAAGGCTTGGAATATTGAAGAAGGCGGGTTGAGTCTCAAGTTGGGCCTGACCACCACTGAAATTTTAAGTCATGCTCACGAAGGCGGAGTCCGCGCTTTGTATATCATGGGCGAAAACCCAATGATGTCTGAGCCGAATCTCAATGAAACCCGCAAGCACATGCAGCAGCTTGAATTTTTAGTTGCACAGGATATTTTCATGAATGAAAGCGGAGCCTTTGCAGATGTCTTTCTGCCCGCGACTCCATTTGCTGAAAAAGATGGCACCTTCTCGAATACAGATCGCCGTGTGCAGCGTGTGCGTGCGGCGCATGCTCCGCGTGGACAGGCGCGAGTCGATTGGCAGATTATTTGTGATGTAGCCCAGCGCATCGAATCTAAACTGGGAGTTGCCTCTGCGTACTGGAAATATTCCAACCCTGAACAAATTTTGCGTGAGATGGGCAATGTCAATTCAGATTACGCGGGCATCACCTATGAGCGCATTGATAAAGTCGGCTTGATCTATCCAGTGCCGTCATTAGATCATCCTGGCACACCAACTCTTTTCAAAGAATCTTTCCCGCGTGGACGTGGAAAATTCCACCCGTTGGATTATGTCCCTGCGATGGAAGCTGTGGACGATGAGTATCCATTCATCTTAACCACAGGCCGTGTGCTGGAACATTGGCATGGCGGCTCAATGACTCGCAACTCTGTCCTCAACGAAGCCTACCCCGAAGCGCGTGTGGAGATGCACCCTGCCGATGCTGAGATCCACGGCATTCGAAACGGCGATCCGCTCAAAGTCCAGAGTAGACGCGGAGAAGTTATTCTGCGCGTTACGGTTACAGAGAAAACATCCGTTGGCGTGGTCTTCATCCCATTTCACTTTGCAGAAGCCGCCGCGAATTTATTAACGAATGATGTATTGGACCCGCAGGCAAAAATCCCCGAGTTCAAAGCCTGTGCGGTGCAGGTCTTTCCTATGCGGGAAAATGATTTGTCCAACCCTGATGTGGTTTTGAATAGAGGCAGATATTAAGCAAAGAAGAAGGCTTTGATGAATTCCAAAATCGTCGAAGCCTTTTTATTACGAATCGACTTTGTCTTGGCTGCTTCTTAATCGTAAAATTAAAGTAAAATTGAGCTTACTCCTCTTTATGCAAAAAGCCCCGTTTATTTTATTCCCAAAAGAAGCCAAAAAATCCCTTTCTGGAGAGTTACTTAATTCTCTCGCAATTGGATTGCTTGTGATGAGCATTGGTTTTGTTTTGGCCTCGTTGCTTGCATTTCATGAATTGATCTTGCGGGCGACCATTCTAGGTGGAGGCGCATCTTTGGTTTGTGCTTTTATCCTTTGGCTGATCCGTCGTAATACGCTTCGTATTGCAGGAATTGTCTTAATCACTTTTCTTTGGATGATGGTTTCGTTATCTGCATATACAGGCGGGGGAGTGTTGGCTCCGGTTGTTTTTGGTTATCTGGCAGTTATTTTATTAGGAGCTCTTGTTCTGGGAAATAGAGGTGGGTTATTGATAGCCGTATTAAGCATTGGGTTTTGCGGATTTATGGTTTACGCTGAATCCAAAAACTTTCTTCCCGAACCTATAAATTACTCTTCCGTTGCCAGACTCATTATTTACGCTTTTTTCTTTCTGGTAACCCTGTTGCTTCAAAAGACCACCGTGGATACAACCAAGAATGCAATTTTACGTGCGCAATCAAGCGAAAATCAATACCGTTTATTTTTGGAGAACATTTCGACTGTTACTTATATAAACGATATTTCACTGGATGCCCTTACCACCTATGTGAGTCCACAAGTTAAAAAAATGCTGGGTTATACACATGAAGAATTTCTAAATAACCCAACATTGTGGACAGACCTTATATTTACTGAAGACCGCGAGAATGTTCTTCTGGAGAACAAAAGAACCTCTGAAACTGGTGAACCGTTTGTCTTGGAATATCGCCTGATTAAAAATGATCAAAAAGTGGTTTGGGTAAGAGACGAGGCTACTCTCATTCGTGATGAAGCAGGTATGCCTCAATACTGGCTCGGCAACTGGACCGATATTACAGAAAGAAAAGATTCAGAAAACATTCAAAAAGGTTCAGTGGAAGCGCTGGTCAAACGCACCAATCAACTTCAGACGGCTTCGGAAGTATCCGCTGCCGCGACATCCATCCTGGACCTGAATGAATTGCTCTCAAAAGTTGTCGAATTAATTCGTTCCCATTTTGATTATTACTATGTAGGTATTTTTCTTGCAGATGAAAACCGCGAATCGCTGAGTTTACAGGCTGCTACCGGTGAAATGGGAAACCAGATGTTGGTCTCGCAGCATTCCCTGCCCATTGGGAATTCGTCCATGGTGGGCTGGTGTGTTGCCAATAATCAAGCCCGTATCGCCTTGGACGTTGGCAAGGATGCAGTTCGATTCAAAAACCCCATCCTACCGCTGACCCGTTCTGAGCTTGCCTTGCCACTCCGCGCCCGCGGACAAGTGATTGGAGCTGTGACCTTTCAATCTGTAGAGGAAGCAGCTTTTACAGACGCTGATATTACCGCGTTGCAGACCATGACCGATCAAGTGGCGAACGCAATTGAGACAGCCAGTCTATTTAAAGAGCGCTCCATTCTAATCAAAGAGTTGGAAGCAAAAAATGCGGAGCTGGAGCGGTTTTCTTATACAGTTTCGCACGATCTAAAATCGCCCCTGGTGACCATTCGCGGGTTTATGGGTTATTTGCGGGAAGACGCCAAAAAAGGGGATTTGACTCGTTTTGATACAGACCTGGCTCGTGTCATTAGGGCCACCGATACCATGCAAAATTTATTGAATGACCTGCTCGAACTCTCCCGAGTAGGAAGAATTACCAACCCGCTGGAAGATGTGCCTTTTGGCGAAATTGTACACGAGGCTTTGAACCTGCTCATAAATCCATTGCATCCCGGGAATGTATTGATCGATATACAGGAAAACCTCCCGTTGATTTATTGCGACAGAGTTCGAATTATTGAAGTCGTTCAAAACCTCGCTTCCAATTCGATAAAATTTATGGGTGACCAGCTTGAGCCAAGGATCCAGATCGGCCTGTTGGATATGAATACTGAACCTGGCTTTTTAACTTTTTTTGTGAGAGACAACGGCGTGGGGATTGAGTCTCAATATCATGACCGTGTATTTGGTTTGTTTAATCGATTGAACCCCGAGCAGGAAGGGACTGGCATCGGCCTGACTCTGGTTAAACGAATCATCGAAGTCCACGGCGGACTCATTTGGCTTGAATCCGAAGGTAACAAAAAAGGGACAACATTCTACTTTACACTTCCCGCCGCGCATTCAGCTTTAGGAAAATAAACAAAAAATTTAGCATGCAAAAACCCTATACTATTCCGTTGTCAGAACTTCGACGAGAACTTGCCGTCCTTAAATCGCGCTTCATTGCCACACTCGCGCCTGCTTTTTCTATCGACGAAGCTCGCACCTTTATGGCGCGCATCAAAAAAGAATTTGCCGATGCTTCACACAATGTGCCTGTTTATGTGATCGGCGGCGGTAACACGGTCACTGAATATTTTTCGGATGATGGAGAACCGGTCGGGACTTCGGGCCGGCCTGCTCTGGCGGTCCTACACGGCAGTGGACTTGGCGATGTGGTTCTCGTCATTACCCGTTATTTCGGCGGTACTTTGCTCGGCACAGGCGGGTTGGTCAAGGCCTATACCGAAGCCGCGCAGTTGGTAGTCAACGCGGTAGGGCGCGGACGACGAGTCTCTGTGAACATAGCATTGTTAGCCATTCCCTATAATTTATTGGAGCGTATCCGCTTGATGATGCCGCGCTTTCATGGCCAAATTCTCGGCGAAGATTTCGCTGGAGATATCACATTGACCCTGCAAATCCCCATTGATGAATACGAAGCCTTCCAACTTTCCCTGCGCGAACTGTCCGCTGGAAAATTGCAGGCCGAAGTGATCGAGACAAAAGAAACCATTGTTGAAGTTTAGGCGGGTATTTTACAATTTCTTCATAATTTACATACAGTTTTCGCACACAAAATATTTAATAACAAATAACATGAAGGCCTCTTTGGAGGAGATTGTATGACCGATGAAAATTTGAAAAACACTGCCACTCAGACCCGCACCAAATGGTGGATGGATGTCCTGATTTTTATAGCTTTCCTGATCGCGATGGAACCGCATTCGAGCGGACTTGCAATTCACGAATGGTTGACTCTGTCCCTGCTGGCGGCGATGACCATTCATTTGCTTCTGAGTTGGGAATGGATCATGGAAATATCCCGCCGTTTTCTAGGAAAACTGGGGCTTCAAAACCGAATCAACTACATCTTAAATTGGTTATTGTTTATTGATGGAACCCTTCTAATGGTATCTGGTGTGATGATCTCTCAAGTAGCGATGCCCTTTTTGGGGATACATCTTCCGTTGGGTTTTGCATGGCGAAGACTGCATGACATGTCTGCGAATTTTGCCCTTATTTTGCTGGGCATTCATACTGCCTTACATTGGAGTTGGGTGGTGAATACTTTCAATAAATATATTGTTCGACCCACTGCAAATTTGTTTTCAGTGAATGGGAAGAAGGGTATTTCCAAATGAAAATAATCGGGCGTGTTCTAATCATTACATTGGTATTTGCATTTGTTGCGGGCCTGTTGGTGACGGTTGTTAATGCGAGTGGTTCAAATGCTCCTGGTTTTGACGGTGCACCTCAATTCCGCCCTCAAGGGAATGACAACGGATTCAGACCTGAAGGTAACAGAGATGGGCCTGATGGAGATCGCGGATTTGGCGGTCTTCGTTGGATATCGGGCGTGGTTAAAAATATATTTGTGATCGCGTTTCTTGTAACCGTGATCGTTTGGTCGAAAAATATTGCCAGGAAAAATAGAAAGAAAGGTATCGCACGTTCATCTGCTGAGAGCGAATAGAATACAAAAAAATCACCTATTTATTGGGTGATTTTTTTGTATTACAAACATATTGTATTTATTTCGTGAGGGGCAATTGAATATGAACCTCCAACCCTTTTCCTTTTTTGCTCTCGGCCCATATTTTGCCGTTGTGCATTTCAACGATGGATTTTGCAATCGCAAGCCCCAACCCTGAGCCTCCCGCATCGCGATCTCGTGTGCGGGAAGAATCTGCGCGATAGAATCGGTCAAAAAGATGCGCGGCATCTTCCGCTGCAACTCCCTCGCCGTTATCTCGAATAGCGATTTCAATTTCGTCGCCATTTTGTTTAACAGACATAACTACTCGGCCATCTTCCGCTGTGTAGCGAAGTGCGTTATCCAGAATATTCGTCAGAATTTGTGAGAAGCGGATCGGGTCTAGATTCGCTAACAGAACGCCGGGCGCAGGTTTCAGGTCGAGGCTGATGCGTTTTTGATTGAACTGGATCATGTAATGGGTCTTGATATCGCCAAGTAGTTTGTTAATATCCACGAGTTGGAATTCAAGAGAAAGTTCGCCCGCATCAGCCAGTGATAATGTACGCAGATCGTTGACGAGCTGTTCGAGCCTGCCCGCTTCTTCGCGGATAATTTCAAAATTTTCTTTTGAGGCGGGCAGCACATTATCATGCACAGCTTCGGCGTGACCGATAATCAGGCTGAGGGGTGTTCGTAATTCGTGAGCAATATCTGCTGTCATTTGTTTGCGAAGATTAAATGAGCGGCTGAGATCTTCATTCATTTTGTTAAAAGATGCTGCCAGTTCTCCGATTTCATCGCGAGAGCGAACGGGTACTTGTTGACCAAAATTCCCGCCTGCCATTTCATGGGTTGCCTTGGTGAGTTCGCGAATGGGGCGCGAGATGGTTCGTGAAAGTATTGCGCCAAGAATGAAAGCGAGAATGATCGTGCCGATTGCGCTTAGAAAAATCGAGTCACTGATACGATGGATGAATTCATCTTCAAGCGGATTTTTATTTGGCGGCGAGTTAAACAGGAGAACTCCGACCGTTTCATTCTCAACCTGAATTGGTGAGCCCGCATTGAATTCGGTTGTGCTGACAGATTCTCCAATGGTATGGTCGCTCCCGGCAACGATGATGATTCCATTTGCATCGGCGATTGAAAAAAACAAGGGACGATTTCCGTCAGGGCCGCCATGGTCATGATTGAATAATGTCTCAACGCCATCCCAGGTTTGATGTGTCTGATAATAGGTTGTGAGCTGATCAATTAGATCGGCTTTGTAGCGGTTGCTTATGAATTTATCGAATTCTCGATTGGTGGAAATTCGCGTGAAGGCTGCTATGATACCGGTGCTAAACAGGCTGATAAACAGAAATGCGAGAATTAGTTTTGTTGTAAGCTTCATGGTTTGCCTTTTTTCAGGCGATACCCCACACCATAAATTGTTTCAACATAACGGGGTTTACGCGGGTCCGCTTCTATTTTAGAGCGCAGATTTTTTACGTGTGTATCAATCGTGCGTTCGTAGCCTTCGTAACGCACACCTTGAATGATATCCAATAGATCGAGGCGGGAAAATACGCGGCCAGGTGTAGACATTAGTGCGGTCAGGATATCAAACTCAGAAGGAGTCAGGTCTGCAGATCGATCGCCGATGTGTACTTCGCGGCTGTCACGATTTAATGTAATATCCATGACTTGCAGGGTTTTTCCTGTTGGTTCTGGTTTCCCGGTGCGCCTTAATACGTTCCGTACACGGGCCATTAATTCACGTGGTTTGAAAGGTTTGGTCACATAATCATCTGCGCCAAGCTCAAGGCCAATGATCTTGTCTTCATCTTCCACTTTGGCGGTCAGCATGATGATTGGGGTATCATGCTCGGCACGATGTGTTCGCATAAAATCATACCCATTCATTTCAGGCATCATAATATCTAAAATGATCAGGTCTGGTTTTTCTTTTTTAGCAATGGGTAAGGCGTCTTTGCCGTTGTAGGCAGTGACAACCCGATAGCCCTCCTGTGTAAGATAACTTTGCACAAGAGAGACAAGGCGTTTTTCGTCGTCAACGATCAGAATAGTTTGGGGCATATGTTTCTTCTTTACTTAAAAGTTGGTGGATAAATATTATTTATAGAATTATGCCATAAGGTGATGCGATAAGGGTGTGAAGAAATTGTGTTGATTATGATCTGCCTTATCAATATCTTGATAAATTAAATAGAATGCCGCTTTGTAAAACATCCGCCTCATACGAGGCGGATGTTTGGTTCTGGCTATTTGGAATAATCTGTGCTTATTCTTTTTTCTCTTCAGTAACAACTATGGGCGTTTCATTTTCTTCAGAGGAAGGAACGGGCTGTGTGACCCGTGTTATTCGCCATCCGCTGTTCTTGACAAATTTATATCCAAACCATAGCAGCAAGCCCGCTGCTGTGAGGTGGAAAAGTCCGAATAGGGGAGTGAAGAATCTGCCGTGACCACCTCGATCAAAGCCGCCATGCTCTGATCCACCGCCATGTCTGAATCCCTGCATCATGTGAGGGTCGCCACCGGCTTGGTTATTGAAGTTGCCTTCAAAGCCGCGCATGTGCCCAAAGGGTGGGAAGGGTGACGTTGTTCCATCTGCATTTTTTATGAGGTTTGCACTTTGCATAATTCCCATGCGAAAGCCTGCACCCGCAACACCGAACAATACAACGATGGTTAAGAGAGTAGTAAGGGTGATCCAAAGCCATTTTTTATTTTTCATATTTACCTCCATTTGTAAACTTAACTATATTTTCCCACCTGTTGATTATGTAAGAATGGAGGAATTATGTGTTCTTTGTGTGCGTTAATTCGGGACCATGACAATATTTCGGCCTTTTTTCTTGGCTTGATAAAGTGCATCGTCAGCCACTTTTATTATGCTTTCCATGGCAACCCCATGAGTTGGGTAGGCTGCCACCCCGGCAGTGAAGGTGATTTGTAGTTCCTGATCTTGATTTGGGATGCGAACTTCTTCCATGGTTTTTCGCCATTGCTCAACACGTTTAAAACCGTCTTCCAGGTTTGTTTTGTGAAGCACGATCAGAAATTCATCGCCTCCGTAGCGGCAAATAATATCGTCGGTTCTTGTCAATTCTTTTAATTTTTCGCTTAGAGCGACGAGCGCTTTGTCTCCCACTGCATGACCGAAGCTATCGTTAAATACTTTTAGATTATCCATATCTAAAAGTGCAACACTGACATGGTAGTTTTCGCGTGAAGCCCGCGCAAGCTCCTTTCGAAGACCCTCTTCCATGTAGCGGCGATTATATAAGCCTGTTAACGGATCGTTCAGCGCTTGTTGAAGGAGGATGACCTGAAGATCTTCGATCTCCGCCAGTTGCAGGCGAAGTTTTTCATTGGCAAGTTGAAGTGCTTCTTCTGCTTGTTTGCGTTCTGTAATGTCGCGGTTGCTTCCGCGAGTGCCTATAAACATTCCACCCTCATCAAATACCGGCTGGCAGATATGGCTGATCCAGCGTCCTTGCCCGTCAGCCCTTTGGATGCGGAATTCGATTTCGCCGGGAACTTTATTTTCCTTTGTTTCGTGTGTGTGAGCTTGGAATTGGAGCCGATCATCGGGATGAATAATATCCAGGATGAGGTTTGGGTTTTTGATGAATTCTATGGCGTCTCTGCCTGTTATACGCTTGCATGATGGGGATGTGTATATAAAACGGTCGTTGGGTGCCTGCCAGAATTCCCAATCAAATGTGTTGTCTGCGACAATACGATAGCGGGACTCGCTTTCCCGAATTTGCTCCTCCACCCATTTCCTTTCGGTGATATCGCGGACAGTTGCCATGAATGCGGTTGGAATCCCCGCCTCGCTTTTAATGAGAGCAGCACTTAACTCTGCATGAAATTGTGTCCCGTCTTTTTTTAAAAGGATGAACTCAATATTCTTGATCATGACCCCTTGTTGTGTAAGCTGCAAATATTTTGTTGCGCGAATTACCTCTCTAAGCGGAAATAAGGTAAAGGCACTTTTTCCAAGTAATTCATCCGGACTGTCGTATCCGTGTAATATTGCAGTTTGGTGGCTGCAAAATATCAGTTTGCCAGTCAAATCAGTGATTGCAAATGAATCAGGCGATGTTTCTAAAATTGCCCTTTGGATCATTTCGTTAAGATGTTTGGGTATTTTATTGTCTTTTACTGGTTTTACACGGGTGTTTTTTATATATTGAATACTCAGGAAGATGATTGTCCCCGATAATAAGCCTATAAACAGAAAAACAAGATGATCGGGATAATCCAGATTGATCGTTTTTCCAAACAAAAACAGCCCTGTTAATACCAAACTACAGGTAATTAACAGGGCAAGAGCTAAGTTTTTGTTAGAAGGTTTAATCATATGTGTCCAACCATATGAAATTATACGATATTTGGTTGTGTCTACTCCTTACGGTTCCCAAACACTCATACGAGGCGGATGAGTGTTAAATATGTGCTCTCGCAAGAAGAAACTACTCGTACGCCAAAGTATCTCTCACCGTCAACCGTGATGCCCTCCGTGCAGGCAGTGCACTCGCCAGCGAGCCAAGCACGACTGTGAAAATCAGCCAGGCGATGATTCCGCTGGAGCCGAAGACCACTGGCATGGGTGCGGTCAGGATCGCGACTCCAACTCCGTAACACAGTACGTTCGTGATCGGGATGGCGATGATAATGCTGATCGCCCAACTGAGAACTCCGATCACCATACCTTCAGTAAGAACAATGGATTGAATATCCCAGTTGCTAGCGCCGATGGCGCGCATCACACCGATTTCACGGGTGCGTTCCAGTACGTTGATGCTCATCGTGCCCATCAATCCCAGCCCGCCGACCAGCGCGATCAGGCTTGCCATGACGAGCATGAAGTAAACGAGCACGTCTGTTTGAGACTTTTGGCCGCTGATGAAATCTGCGCTCAATTGCGTGGAGCTAATCTGCACGCCGCGCGCTTTGAACGCATCCTGTAATTGCTCGTTGACCCTTGTTTGTGTGATCGGGTCGTGGCTGGTTGTGGTCACGCGTAAGGAGTAGGCCATTTCAGGCACGCCAATCAGGCGGCTAATATATTCATAGTTGACATATAAAAGCGGCGGGTTGACATTCCCTGCGATGCTATACGTGCCGACGATCTGCCATTTTGATTCCTTGCCGTTCGCTTCGATGGTCAGCCAGTCACCAATCTTTAAGTCGGGAAAAATATTCAGTAAATGGTTGCCGATCACGATGGCATTTTCATCGCCTGTTTTTAGCCAGCGACCAGAGGTGATGATCGGGTCGATCAGTGTGGATGTGGAGGGTGGCGCGACAAACAATATCTGCGTCCCTGCCGTGTCTTCGCCCATCTTGAGTGTGCCGGGATATTCGAGCCAGCCTTCCACGCTCTCTACATCAGGCACGCCTTTTGCAATACCTGCGACTTTGTCAAAACGATAGCCACGGTCAAAGGAAATATTGATATCTGCGAGAAAGTATCCTTGAATATCTTCCATCACTTTATCAAACGAAGACCACAAATTGTAGACGGCGATAAAAACTGCTCCAGCCAAGACCAATGTAAATAGTGTAATCCCCAGCCTGACCTTGCGTCTGAACGTATTACGCAGTGAAATTTGAATCGGCCTCGGAATCAAAGTCGAATTCTGATGTACTGAATCTTTTCTCGGTTTCGCATTGCCGCCAAGCCCGTAATCACTTAATGCCTCTCGTACGGTCACGCGGACTGAGTTGTAAATGGGCAGGGCGGCTGCCAGCAAAGGTACAAAGATGGCAACGAATACCTGTTGAATATAAGTGGCTGAATATCCTGGAAAGGGAGATGGATAAAAATTTAAATAAGCCGCCATGCCGCCGCCCAATTTTTCACCGACAAAGTCTGCCAACGGAATAGCGATCAGTAAGGAGCCGATGCCAAAGCCAAGCATCAAAACCATGTACATGCCAACCACTTGCGAAGTGCCCCCGCCAATTGCTTTCATAATGCCGATCTGTCTGGTTTGCTGGGTCATCAACGCAGTGATGGTGTTGACGATCAAAAATCCGCTTAGGAAAACGGTCAGGTAGCCGAGGATTCCTAATACAAAGAACACACCCTGGGTGATGCTGTATGCAAAGTGATGGCCCGGTTCATAAACATTTACAAAATAAACTTCCGCGCCTGTGGCTTTCATGCGGTCGGCAACAGCTTGTGCCACTTCAGTAACTGCTGTTTTATCTGTTTGTTTTTCTGAAACACTCACCGCCAGCATGTTGTAACTGCGGCTTCCTCCGAGCCAGTCCATGGTGTCGGGTGTTACATAGGCGCCCACCATGTTGGCAAGGTTGTATGGAATGCCCGTTACATCGTGAGCATATCCTGCCAGTTTTAGTTCACGGCGTTTGCCGTTGCTCAACTCCACAATGACTGTATCTCCGGGTTTATATCCCATTGAAAAAGCGCTGCCGTCAAAAAGAACTTCCTTGCTCCCGTATTTGGGAATGCTGGTTTCGCCTTTATATGGCTTCAATAAATTTAGTGTAAGTTTTGCAGGGTCTTCTACCGCAGTTAAATTGATAGGTATATAAGTTCCATCAAGTCGCAGGATGCGCGCGCTCAATGTTGAAAAACCTTCCACGCTATCCACACCTTTCACCGACCGCGCAATTTTTACCTGATCGTCATTTAACGGTGAGGTATACACCTGCGCTTCCGATGGATTCGCAGAAAGATAATCGTCATCCATGCTTTGGTTCATATACAAACCAAGATTGCTGTTGAAGCCTACTGCAAATGCACCGACAGCTATGGTGGCAATCGTTAAGAATGTGCGTCCGCGATTGCTCCAAAAATCAGCCCAGACTTTTTTCCAGCGACTGCTCATCATGATGGAACTCTTTCCGCTTCAATCAACCCCTCGGCCTGATTCAGCGATTCTTTGACCATACTTCCATCGACGATAGGTTCAATACGATGGGTTCGTTTTGCAAGTGTGCTGTCATGCGTAACGATGATGATGGTCTTGCCTTTGGCAACGAGGTCGTTAAATAAAGTAAATACTGATTCTGCGGTTTTTGAATCAAGATTGCCTGTGGGTTCATCTGCAATGATAAGCGGAGGATCATTGGCAAGTGCGCGCGCAATCGCCACGCGCTGCTGCTGACCGCCTGATAATGCCGTGGGAAGTTTGTGTGCATGATCTGCAAGTTCCACCAATTCCAACAAATCCATTGCACGTTTACGGCGTTCGTTCATCGGGTAGGTTCGGCAAAAATCCATCGGCAGCATGATATTCTCAAGCACGGAAATCATTGGAAGCAGTTGAAAGAATTGAAAAACAATGCCGAGATTCTTTCCGCGCCAGCGTGCCATTTTATTTTCATTTAACTCGTGCACAGCCGTTCCGTTGACCCAAACTTCGCCTGTGGTAGGACGGTCGATACCGGTGATCATGTTGAGCAGGGTGGTCTTGCCGCTGCCTGATTTGCCGATAATGCTGACAAACTCGCCTGCGTTGATTTGCAGACCCACATTCTCCAGGGCGTGATAATCGCCCACGGCAGTTTTGTAATATTTTGTCACCTCACGCAGGTCAATGATGGGGTGATTTTCAACCTGCCCATCTTCGGTTTTTGGTTTGAAAAATGATATAGCCATGACGAATCTTCTTTCAGTAGGTCACGCTTTTAGCGTGAAGATTTTATTAACCAAGGCGGCGGGCTATAAGCCCGCCCTACTCAATGGAAACTTTATTATTCAAAGGTAACAACAGCAGTCATGCCCCAGCGCATGGCGGCATTCTTGTCGGTGAGCAGAATGGTAACTTCGTAGACCACATCGCCTTGATTTTCAGAGAAGTTATCACCTATAGAAAGCACGTTGCCTTTGAATTTCAAGCCGGGCAATGCGTCAAATTTAACGGTCACGGGCTGACCTTCTTTGATGTTGACCACGTCTATTTCAGTGAGATCTTTGGTCTTGACAACCCAGTTGGTTGTGTCGGCAATTGTCACAACGGGCTGACCAGAGGCTTTGAATTCGCCAGCCTTGAGGCTCAAGTCTGTGACTACACCCGGGAACGGTGCGCGGATCTCTGCGTTGGCGAGTACGGCACGTATGCCGGCTGTATCTTTCGAGAATGACGAGTCTTGCAAGGCGTTGTAATCTCTTTGGGCAAGAACCAGGTGTGAGTTGGCGTTTTGGAGATTTGATTCAAGCTCAAGCCATTGAATGGCAAGGCGATAATAAGCCCAGGCATTATCAAGCGCTTTTTTGTAAATTTTGGCTGCGCCTCTAATGACTTCGTCGCCTTTTCTCTCGGCTTCGGTTAATTGCAATTTCTTGTCACCAATATTTTCATAGGGCACGAAATCTGCGCGTGCTTTATTTAACTTAACTTGCATGGCCACTACAGCTTCTGAGGGTGTCATGCCCGCGAAATTTGAGGGAGGGTCAAAGTTGTCGAGATGGATTTGTGCATCGCTGACATCCTGGTAGGCGGCGGTTAATTCTTGCGCAGCTTTTGCCTGTGCGGTTTCAAGAGTCTGGGCTTCGCTGGATTCGAGGCGGGCGATCACATCTCCTGCCATAACCGAGTCTCCTTCAGTTATTAATACCTCAGTAACCAGTCCGCTGGCATTAAGTGCCAGCTCTGTAAAATGGATGGGTTCAAGCTGTCCTTCGGAAATAATGGTGTCATCTGCTATGACGGTGGGGATGGGAGTGGCTGCGGCGGCGGCGTGAGCTGAACCGCAGGCGGCCGTGATTAGAGCAAGAACGATCAGGGGTAATAATTTTATATGCTTCATCTTGATTTCCTTTGTAAAGAGTTATTGTCTGGTTGACTTACGAGCAAAATAAAATTTGGTTGCAAAAAAGAGCATAGCCCATGGGCTATGCTCTTTTTTGGTTTGAATTTGTCAAATGACTGCTTATTTTTCCAGCATCATGCTGGTTTCTTCATTCAGCCAGCGGCGACCGTCGCGGGAAAGAAGATCGTACCCTTCAGGGGGACCCCAGCTGCCGGGTTTGTATACAGCCAACGGCGGAGTCTGATGCGTTTCCCAGGTGTGGAGAATCGGATCGATCAGCGACCAGGCTGTTTCCACTTCATCTGCACGGGTGAAGAGAGCTGCGTCACCTTGAAGGGCATCAAGCAAGAGACGTTCATAGGATTCAGGAATCGCGGTTTGGCCAAAGGCTTCGGCGTAATGAAATTCCATATCCACGGAGCGGGTTTCAGAAACCGTATCGGGAGCTTTGGCTTCGAAGCGAATGTGAACGCCTTCATCGGGCTGCAAAAAAAGAACCAAAATATTAGGTTTCGTGGTTTGCATGGGGAACATCGCAAGCGGCGGTTCTTTGAATTGAATAATGATCTGCGATTGTTTTTCGGAAAGATTCTTGCCAGAGCGCAGGTAGAATGGAACACCCTTCCAGCGCCAGTTATTAATAAATAAACGGAGCGCGGCGTATGTGGGCGTGGTGGAATTCGATTTGACTTCAGCCTCATCGCGATAGCCTTTATACTGCGCGCGGACCGTGTTCGCTGCCACCTGTTCGGGTGTCATCGGTTGGATGGCATTAAGCACTTTTACCTTTTCATTACGAAGGTGCTGCGCGCTAAAGGAAGACGGTGGTTCCATGGCAACCAGAGTGAGCAATTGCAAGAGATGATTTTGAAACATATCGCGTAGAACACCCACGCTATCGTAAAACCCTGCGCGATGTTCGAGGCCGACCTTTTCAGCCACTGTAATCTGTACATGATCAATATAGGTGCGGTTCCAGATCGGTTCGTAAATAGTATTGGCAAAACGTGTGAATAAAATATTCTGCACGGTTTCCTTGCCAAGGTAATGATCAATGCGATAGATCTGATTTTCGTTCAAAGCCTTGTGGACTTGTTCGTTAAGTTTGACCGCTGAGGCCAGGTCGGTGCCAAAGGGCTTTTCCAATACCACACGCCGCCAGCCGACAGTTTCCTTGATTTGGCCTGATGCATCGAGATTGTCAATGATGGCAGGGAAAAGAGTAGGCGGTAGAGCCATGTAGAAAAGACGATTCGCATCTCCGTTTTCCTTTTGGGTTAGGTAGTCTGCGAGTTTGACGAAATCACTTTGTTCTGTATATTTACCGGATAAATAAAATAAGTTTGGCGCGAAGATGTTCCATTCTTCATCGGTAAATGCGTAATTTGCATGTTCCTTTATACCAACATGCAAATGCTCGCGGAACTGTTCGTCGGTAAAGGCAGTTCCGCCGAAACCAATGATCTGGAATTTCTTGGGAGTACGTCGCTTTCGGAACAAATTAAACAACGAAGGCATCAACTTGCGCAGCGTTAGGTCGCCAGATGCGCCGAAGATAATGATCGTTGTCAATAAACCGTTATTAGAAGGATTATTCATGAATTACCTATTGATAAAGGATTGCAGACTTTAGTCTGCTTTTTGCAATGAGGCGGACTGCCCTAGCGGGTACGCGTGAAGTCCGTATTCCCGTTTTACTCAGCTTTTTTGATCGCATGTCCGCCGAATTGATTTCTCAAAGCGGCCAGCATACGCGCAGGGTAGTTTACTTCGTCACGGCTGGCGAAGCGCATTTGCAGCGCAAGAGTGATGATTGGGGCGGGCACGTCGAGATCAATGGATTCAAAGACTGTCCAGCGGCCTTCGCCTGAGTCAGCCACCCAGGGTTTGATGTCTTTCAATTCTGTGTCTTCGTCAAGAGCGTTCGCGGCCAGATCTAACAGCCACGAACGGACAACGCTGCCATGCTGCCAAATGTGGGAGATTTGGGAAAGATCCATGCCGAATTCTTCCTTGGCTTTCAAAATACCGAAGCCTTCGGCGAAAGCCTGCATCATGCCGTATTCAATTCCATTGTGGATCATCTTTACATAATGACCAGCACCATGTGGACCGACGCGTCCCCAACCAAGTTCTTTTCCGGGGGCGAGAGTTTCAAAGATCGGGCGCAGTTTTTCGGTCACTTCGAGCTTGCCGCCAATCATCAAGCTGTAGCCTTCGGTGAGACCCCAAATGCCGCCGCTGGTTCCGCAGTCAACAAAGTCAATACCTTTGGCTTCGAGCATGGCTGCATGAGCGATAGTATCTTTGTAATTTGAGTTTCCGCCATCGATGATGATATCGCCCTTCTTTAACATCGATGCGACCTTTTCGATTGTCTCAGTGGTGGTCTTACCTGAAGGCACCATCACCCAAACAACCTTTGGCGATTGGGTCAACTTGCCGACTGCTTCTTCCAAAGAGAACGCGCCTTCTGCGCCAAGCTGAATTGCCGATTCAACAGTCTCTTTTGTGCGGGCGTATCCAACCACGCGGTGACTACCACGTACTAAACGCGTAGCCATGTTCAAACCCATTTTTCCTAAACCTACTAATGCTAACTCCATTTTATACATCTCCTTTGTGATTAGACTTCTGAAGTCTTTAAGACTTCGGAGGTCTTGTTGTTATAAAAGACTTGCTGCTGCCTCATCCACAAACCAGATAATCTTCCCATCTTTCGGGTCAATGCGTTGTGCGGGTAATTCAGTGGGTGTGTATGTGTTGCTTAATATTTTCTTCAATGTCTCAGCTTTGCTGGCGCCGACTGCGAGAAAAAAAATGTTCCTTGCATCGTTGATCACATTTTGCGTGAGGGTGACTCGGTTGGCAGGCCTGTCTTGGTAATTGGCAACCACGGCTAATGTAGCTGAGTCCACGTCAACGGGGGAGCCTGGGAACAACGAGGCGGTGTGACCATCATCTCCCATGCCGAGCAGCACCAGGTCAAAACGCGGCCAATCGAGCGGCGCTTCGGAGAATCCTTTCAAAGTGCTGGCGTATTCTTTTGTGGCTTGAGCAGGCTCAAGGTCCGAATTGACGCGGTGAATATTTGTCGCATTAACCTTGTCAATCAAAACTTTTTTCGCCTGTCCGTAACTGTTGCCTGCATCATCCACAGGCACGCAGCGCTCATCACCCCAAAAGAAATGAATATGTGACCAATCCAATTTTTCCGTCGCGAGTTTTTCGTACAACTTCATCGGGGTGTTGCCGCCTGAAAGTGAAACCAGAAAACGCCCGCGTAGTTGAATGGCTTCATTTGCAATCTCGATAAAGCACTGCTTTGCACCTTCGCTTAATTCGTCGAGATTTGAGAATGTTTTGACCGATGTATTTGATTTCATAGTTGGCGATTGTAACCGATGTGAGCCATCGCGTGGCTTATTTCGTACATAAAAATTTGGCGAAAATTCCGAGCAAAAAGCACATTTTGATTTGTAAATTATGCGATACGATGTAAAATTTGCATATTGTAGGGGCGACCCTTCAATGAAAATCATGGGCTTTGAGGAGATGGGCGGGTCACCCCTACGAAATTAAATGATGATGATTAATTTAAAGAAACTACAAGCGCATCAAGCGCGGACCTTCAACCTGCCTCCCGCCAAACGGGTTTCGACTCCGTCCCAGGCATTGACCTTCGTCAACAAACGCGGCTTCACATATTTCTGGCCGATCAAAGGCATTGACCTACCCTCGCTGTGGACAGCCGTTGCTGGCGATAGACCCGTGGCCGACAGACACGATGATCCAGGTCACATCACGTGGGGTTGGAAGGATGGTGCGCTCGATAAAAAGATATGGTATTACGGCAAAATATTACGCGGCAAAGCCACGATGATCTCGCTGGAGATCGCACCGTATTTTTATGCACTCTCTGAAAATTACGGCTCGCCAGAAGAGGATTATTTAATTGCCTATCATGAAGGACGATTAAATCAAGCCTCGAAACAAGTCTATGAAACATTACTTGATCATGGCGCATTGAACACACTGGACTTGCGTAAGCATGCAAAACTATCCAACGCGAAAGATTCTGAATTCAACAAAGCCTTAGAGCAATTACAAAGAGACTTCAAGATTTTGCCGGTTGGTGTGGCACAAGCGGGCGCATGGAAGTATTCACACATTTACCAAATCGTCACCCGTCATTTCCCTGACCTCGCCGAACAGGCGCGTGGAATTAAAGAGTCTCAGGCGCGTGCGAAATTACTGGAGCTTTATTTTGAAATGCTCGGTGCGGCTGACTTGCGCGATGCGAATAAATTGTTTGGCTGGGGGAATGAGGTGGTGAAGAAAGTTGTTGGGAAGTTGGTGGAAAGTGGAAGTCTGGTGAAGGCTGAACATCCCAAGTCCACAGGGGAGTGGGTGGTGATGGTTGAGTTGGCGAAGTAGCGCTATCGTTTACGATTTTTAACACTTTAATAATTCGGTAAACTTTACACCCTAAAATAGTGTGCAGATGGTTTCATTTTATTTCGCCTTATATCAACCACTTTTTACAACAAGAAGTCCAAGATGTAGTAGAAGTGTCCAATTCACTTATATGCTTAATTGCATATTATATAAATTTGCATAAACTCCATCCAATGCGATTAACTCCTCGTGTGTGCCTTGCTCGTCAATCCCACTGTCAGTTAATACAATAATTCTCTGCGCATTCCTAACCGTTGATAAACGATGAGCGATGACAAGCATGGTGCGCTTCTCAGTTAACTTTTCCAGTGAATCTTGAATTGCTCTTTCGCTCTCGTTATCTAACGCGCTGGTCGCCTCGTCAAAAATGATAACGGGCGGATTTTTTAGGAATACGCGCGCGATGCTCAGCCTTTGCTTTTGTCCGCCTGAGAGTTTGATGCCGCGTTGACCGATGCTCGTATTGTATCCGTCAGGCAAGCTCATAATGAAATTGTGGGCATTTGCCTTTTGGGCTGCCTCCACAATTTCCTCTTTGGTTGCGTCCAGTTTGCCGTAGCGGATATTGTCCGCAACTGTGCCCGCAAACAAATATACATCCTGCTGAACAACACCTGTATTTCTCCTTAGTGAGCGCACGCTAATATCTTTGATGTTTGTACCATCGAGTAATATTTTCCCTTCACTAACTTCATAAAAGCGGGGAATCAAAGAACATAAAGTTGTCTTGCCCACACCTGAAGACCCCACCAGTGCAATGTGTTCTCCAGCCTTTATATTCAAGGATATGTTCTTTAAAACATAGTCATGCTCTTCTTTGTATTTGAAACTTACCTCTCTAAATTCAACATTTCCCTGAACATGCGTGAATTCAATTGCACTTGTTGAGTCTTGGATATCTGGCTGCACTTCTAAAACTTCCATGAATCGATCAAAGCCGCTGATGCCTTCCTGGTATAACCTTGTGAAATTACTGAATCTATTGATGGGTTCAATTAGGATGCCAATGCATAATAAGAATGTCACCAAATCAGATAAATCCAGCGACGCACCTGTGGCAATTCTGGCGCTGCCAAAGATAACAGCGGCAATGATCATCAGTTGTGTGAACCCGATCATCCCTGCAGAGAAGTACCCCTCACTTTTGTAGCCTTCTTTTCTACTCAGTAGAAAACGGTTGTTTTCGTAAGCAAACTTCTTTTTCTCAATTTCTTCATTGGTGAATGACTTTACAACGCGGATGCCTGAAAGCGTATCTTCAACCTGCGCGTTGATATCACCGATCCGATCTGCGCTTCTTCTTAATGCGGCATACATCTTCTTATTGAAATGGAACGCAAAAACCGCCATGATCGGAAAAAAGAGAAACACGATCAACGCCAGCTGGAAATTGATACTGACCAGAATCACGAATGCCCCGACAAAATTCAGAAGCGAAATGACAATGTCTTCAGGGCCATGATGATATAGCTCTGAAATATTAAACGAATCGTTTGTGATCCGCGTTAGCAGCTGCCCCGTTTTTTGCTCATCGTAAAAACCAAATGACAGTTTTTGATAATGTTCAAATAATTCAGTACGCATGTCACTTTCCATCATGGCTCCCATCATATGCCCCTGATAGTCAACAAACATGTTGCACAGAATATGAATGACAACCAGTACAAGCATAACAGCGCCCATTGTATAGATTTGGTTGAGCGCATTGGGCGTATTTCCTTCCAACACATTCTTGGTAATGTATCTTGTGCATAATGGGAGCAGCAGTGTGGTCCCCGATACAATAAATGCACAGGCCAGGTCGGCGAATAACAATCTCAGATAGGGTTTGTAGTAAGACAGGAATTTCTTGCTTCGAGAATTCATAAAATTTCCTCAAATATTAAACAAAAACCGCAGACGAGTTGCGCCTGCGGTGACAAGTCAATCTAAACGGAATTAATCCGCGATTACAGTTTACCTTTGGGAGGCGCGCTCAATACAATATATGTGGATAACTTGGCTTTCATTTTTGCGTACCTCCTTTCGTAAATAAGATAATGCGAGTTTATCATTTGAGGTTGGGGGAGTCAATAAGTAGACCAAACTCTCGGCGTTCTCCAGAACTCCGAGAGTTTTATTTCCCCTTGACTTAAATAAATAAACGCTGTATATTTACACTGTAAAGTAAATCAGGAGCAGAAAATGGCCAGACCGACACTCAAAAAACAAATCCCAAATTTGCAGGAAGCCATCAAGGAAACAGCCTGGAAACAAGCTGCGGAGCATGGGGCTTCCGCCTTGTCTCTGCGGGCAATCGCGCGTGAGTTGGAGATTACCGCACCAGCCATCTATAACTATTTCCCAGACCGCGATGCATTAGTCACTGCATTGATTATTGACGCTTATACATCCCTGGGGGATTCTCAAAAGGTGATTTCAGAAAATTTTTCAAAAAAGGATAGCGTTTCACGCTTTTCGGTACTTGGAATCGGATATCGTGATTGGGCGCTTACATATCCACAACGATATCAACTCATCTTCGGTACTCCCATTGCCAATTATCACGCGCCCGAACAAACTACAACTCCAGCCGCTGCCTGGGCCTTGACTCCATTGATTGGGGTGATCCACATCCTTAATACTGAAGGGAAATTAAGATTGGAAAGGCTGGCTAAACTTTCGCCGAAATTAAAGTCCATGCTTGAAACATGGTGTCAATTTACGGGTCGTTCAACTGATATCGAAGTGCTTTACATGGGATATGTGATTTGGAGTCGTGTTCATGGGCTGGTGATGCTTGAACTCGGCGGCCAGTTACCTCCGTTTTTTACCGATCCAAGTGAAATCTTTCGCCGTGAGATCGCCACGATGGTAAATCAATATATCGGTGAATAAAATGAAAGCGACTTCGCTTTTTGACTATCTGTTGAATTGCCTGCTGCTGCTTCTGCCGATCATGGTATGGAATTTGATTTTCGCCAGCAAATTGCCGCGGGCATATTCAGATGGAGTTTTCTCGAAGGATATCCCATCCTTTATTGCGAATGGTGAAAACATTTTCAGATCAATTGTCTTTATTCTTCCAATCTTGATGCCAATAAAGATCGAATCGCAAAGCCAGAAACTTGGTATGTGGCTCTACATAATTGGGACAGTAATCTATTTTGGCTCATGGTTATTGCAGATATATTTTCCACAAAGCGCATGGAGCTTGAGTGTCTTTGGGTTTTTGGCGCCAGCTTTCACACCCTTGATTTGGTTAATAGGCATTGGATTGATCGGTAGGACACTCTACTTCTCCTCACCATATCGTTCGTGGATGTACGTTATTTTGTCAATTATCTTTCTTGGCTTTCATTTGTCTCATGCGCTCATCGTTTATTTGAGAAACCTTTACTAGTTTATGCTGTCTGCTAAATAAAATATTTTGGAGAAAAAATGAATAAAATCAGCTCGTTCAAAAAGAATTTCCCCTGGGGTTTGATGGCTTTCCTTGCCATCGGTGTCGCTATCGCCGCCATCGCGCCGTATACAACTCTCAACTCTGCAAATTTCAACAATGCCACAGCGCGCTTCGCAACAGAATCCACTTTGCGTTATGTCGGGCTTTTTGCCCACATCTTTTCTGGCGGAATTGCCCTGATCCTTGGCCCGTTTCAATTCCTCAGCAAACTTCGTGATCGCAGACCGACTCTCCACCGTTGGATGGGACGCATCTATCTACTCGGGGTCCTGTTCGGTGGTCTATCGGCTTTTATCATCGCCCCAGGCATGATCTCGGGCTTGGTCGGTGAATTTGGCTTGATCACGCTCGCGGTCCTCTGGCTTTCGACAGGTTTCATGGCTTATGCAAGTATCCGCGCTGGCAATGTGGATGCCCATCGCGAATGGATGACCCGCAACTATGCGCTTACTTTCGCCGCCGCTACTTTGCGTCTCTGGCTTGGATCATTGATTGCTACGCAGCTCCCGTTTTTGCAAACAAAATACAATGGCGATTTTGATACTTTGTTCGTTGAAGTCTATCGTGTGGTGATGTGGATTTCCTGGGTGCCGAACTTGATTGTTGCAGAAATGATCCTTCAACGCCACCGCAAGCCGCAGATCGTTTCATACTCTGCGAAAAATAACACTCAAACTCAAACTATATAAAAATAAAAAGGAAAAAGAAAATGTCAGAAAATGAATTACATGTAATTTTTGGAACAGGCGCACTCAGCAAATGGACGGCGCGTGAATTGGTCAGATTGGGCAAGCCAGTCCGCATGGTTAGTCATTCAGGCAAAGCGGATGCGCGCATCCCTGCTGAAGTTGAGATTGTTCAGGGTGATGCTTATGATACACAGCATAATATTGAAATTACTAAAGGCGCGGCGGCAGTCTATCAATGCGCCCAGCCGCAATATCATGAATGGGTAGAGAAATTTCCACCGATGCAAAAAGCCATCCTTGATGCTGTCTCAGCCAATGGTGCGAAATTTATTGTCGGCGATAACCTTTATATGTACGGTGATACAGAGGGTCAGCCTCTTGTTGAAGACATGCCTTATCAACCCCATACCAAAAAAGGAAAGGTTCGCGCTGAAATGGCAACCGCTGTAATGGAAGCGCATCGCGCTGGCAACGTCCGTGCTGCGATTGGGCGTGCTTCCAATTTCTTCGGCCCGGATGATACCGCTGTCACTTCCTATGCCATTCGTCCTGCGCTCGCAGGGAAATCAGTAAATTTACTTGGCAGAACAGATCAGCCGCACACATTTTCTTATGTTGCAGATTTCGGAAAATTACTGGCAACGCTCGGCACACGCGAAAAATCACTGGGTCAAATTTGGTTTACGCCATCACCCGCGCCTATTACACAGGTTGAGTTGGTACAAATAATGGGGGATGTGCTCGGTCGTAAAGTGAAATACATGGCTGCGGGCAAAATGATGATGAGCATGCTTGGTTTGTTCATACCCGCCATGCGCGAATCTGTAGAGCTGCTTTACGAATGGGATAAACCTTTCGTCATGGATTCTAGTAAAGCGCAAAAGACATTCGGCTTACAAGCCACTTCCTTGAAAGACGCCATGCGCGAAACGATTGAATGGTGCAAAAACCATCCAGAAAAACATTAAAAACAGGAAATCATCATGATAATAATAAATTCATTAATGGCAACTTTGCATCACTTACTTGCCTTTGCTGTAACAGCCTGTCTCGTCTTTGAATTTCTCGCCTATCGCAAAGACCTTACAGTTGAAGAAGCGCGCCGTATTCAGCGTGTTGACCTTTGGTACGGAATTTCCGCAGGTTTATTAATTGCTGTTGGTTTACTGCGCGTTTTCTTTTTCGAAAAAGGCTCGAATTACTATTTTCATAATTATGCGTTTTGGATCAAGATGGCACTTTTTGTAATCGTTGGTTTACTTTCCATTTACCCCACCATTCGTTTTATTAAGTGGAACGCGACTCTTGCTGAAAATAAATTGCCAGAAATTCCTGATGATGAATTCAAACGCACCCGCCTGTTGCTGCATCTTGAACTCACTTGTATTGCGCTAATTTTGCTTGCTGCTCCGATGATAGCGCGCGGAATCGGGATGCCGTAACAGAATTCATGTAAGCCGAAAACTCATCTCTGAATCTTTCGTATGAAAAGCGGGCTGCGTTTCGCGAAGCGTGCGCAGCCTTGCTATTTAATGGTTTCTTTTCAGACTGAAGAACCGCCTCGATTAAACTATGGGACGATTGCTCCTGAAACAATAAGCCTGTTTCGCCGTTCAGCACAATCTCTGCCGCGCCGCCTTTCTCGTAGGCGATAACAGGACAGCCCGCCGCCTGCGCCTCAACCATCGCAATGCCGAAGTCCTCAATGGCCATGTACACGAATGCTTTGGCATGGTTCATCAGGTCAGTTACTACTTCATCAGGCTGATACCCTAATAACTTCACGTTATCTTTCACAAGTTTTTGCAATTTCTGCATTTCTGGCCCATCACCAACGACAACGAGTGGAAGTTGTAACTCGTTAAATGCCATAATAATTTCGGCGGTCATTTTGTATGGCACAAGCCTTGAGACATGCAGGTAAAAATCACCACGTTCCTTTGAGGGTGAAAACCTATTCACATCCACGGGTGGGTAGATGACTTGTGACTCACGTCCCCAAGCTTGTTGAATCTTCTGGGCTGTCCAGTGTGAGATGGCCAGCAAGTGATCTGCCCGGGATGCTGATTCTCTGTCCCAACGGCGCAGCAGGCTCAGGGTTAAGCGTGCTGCGGAGCCGATGATGGGTTTATCCAAATGATGCAGGTGTAAATAGTCATCCTGTAAGTGCCATGCGTAGCGCATCGGTGTGCAGATATATGAAATATGAATTTGATCCTTGCGCGTTTTGATTCCATGCGCCACAGCATGAGAGATGGAAAGCACGACATCATAATTTTGAACATGCATGCTTTCGATTGCAAAAGGCATAAGCGGAAGAAGTCCGCGATAAAGATGCTCGACGCGCGGAATTTTTTGCATGAAAGATGTTTTAACACTTTGCTTTTCCAATGGAGTATCAATAAGATTCTTTTTATTATGAATCAGTGCATGCAAATCGGCCTGTGGATATAGCTTTAGAATTTCGGCCAACAAACGTTCAGACCCTCCGTAGATATTCAACCATTCATGGATGATCGCTACATTCATTAGATACTCTCAAGCAGGGCTTGCGTCCTGCGCGCAGACTCGTCCCAGGTAAATTGTGCAGCTCGTTTAAGCCCGCGTTCGCGCAGTGTGTTGGCGAGGTTTGGGTTTTCAATAAGTTTTGTTATGGCGCTGGCGATATCTTCAGTGCGACTTGGGTTTATGAGGAGTGCTGCCTCTTCTGTCACTTCTGGAAAAGAAGTGGTGTTTGACGCGATGACTGGCGCACCGCAGGCCATGGCTTCAAGCGCAGTCAAACCAGAGCCTTCATAAAGTGAGATGGTCAGTGCCGCGCTCGCGCCTGAATATAAAGTAGGTAAATCAGAATCTGGAACATAGCCCAGAAAAAATGTGCGATTTGAATTACCAACTCGATTTGTGGATTCGGCGAATACTTTTCCTTTTCCTCCCGCAATTACGAGTAAATGACTTGAACTGTTTGATTGTTGAAATGCATCCAGTAGTTTTGTCAGATTCTTTCTCGGTTCGAGAGTGCCAACGAAAAGGAAATAAGGTTTGTTTAGATTATATTTTTTTTGAACGACTTCAACACTTTGTTTCGACTGTGGCTCAAATGGTTTGCCGACGCCGTTTGGAATGATATGGAATTTGTGATTTGGAATTTTTAGATAGTGTTGCAGTCTTTTGCTGGAAAACTCAGAAACAGTAATGATGGCCTGTACACGCTTTGCCAGAATTTTCCATGAGATTCTTGTCCATGCGGCGAAGGAGGGACGAAACCATTCGGGGTGGTCAAAGACACTTGCGTCATGAATAGTGACTATCTGATTCGAAACCACCCACGGGCCAGCATTGGCAGGCGACCAAAGCACATCATGCTTGTGTGTTTGCATGGGTAAAATAAATTGCTCCCATAAATGACCTGTTATTTGTCCTAATGGCTGATCTGGCTGAAGAATTCTGGCAGGCAGGGAGAAGTGTTGACTGATTTCGTGAGCATATCGTTCCACGCCTGTAATGCGGCGGGTAAGGCATCTACCGTTGATTGCAATGTTATTTGTCATCAGCTTTGACTTGTCCCAGCCATAAGCCAAGAGCAATACCGAGCATCGTGCGCCCCGGGGCAAGGCTCCAAAGATAATGGTCGAAGAGCGCAATAGCCCCCAGACCTGTAAGCAAGGCCCCGATCAATACAGCGTTTGAGTTTCTAGTGATTATTAATTCTTTGGCAATTGTATAAATTATCGCCAGTAATAAGACAAATCCCACTGCCCCAAGTTCGGCAAAAATTAATATCGGTATATTATGTACAGGTTCAACATAATTGAGGCTGCCATCACGCTCTGCGAGTTGAATGACAAATGAGCCCTGACCAATACCAGTCAACGGTTTTTCTTTGATATATTCAGATGCCCGTTGGGCAAGCCAAACTCGGCCGGTGAGCGAAAATTCTTCTGTGGTACTTGTTGGAGGAGCAGTTCGGCTCAGGAAGAGTTCTCGGAGGGGAATTAAAGTTATTGCAAATGAGAATACGATAATGGAAAGTGCAAGCCACATCCTTTTCCTGTTGAGCAGCTTTGCTTTTAGGAAAATTATCAGCAAGAATGTGAACAATCCGAGCCATGCGGAGCGGGAGAAAGTGACGACGAGCAGGGATGTGGCTATTGCAAGTAGTATACCTGGGAGCCAGTTTGTTTTCTGATTACGAAGAAATATACTTGTTGCTGATGCGATACAGATCAAAATAAATCCCGACAAAATGTTTGGATGAGGAAATGTCCCATAGACTCGCAGGAAATTTTCACTATTTGCGAATTTAAGAATGCTTGCGCTCTGCGAGCTCGCATTGATCAGCCCAGGCCAGTGCAGGTGTAAAGGTTTAAGAAAATCCATTGATTGAGTGATTAGCTCGGCGATTCCGATCAGGGCTTGAAATATTATGCCTGCACAAAACCCGAGCATTATGCCGTTCCATGATTCGTTCCAATCAACCATGGACAGGATCAACAAAAAGACCAACCAGAAATGAAGTGAAATGTACAACGAGTTGCGCCAGTCTAAAGACCAGGCGGCGCTGAAACTCATCCAGGTGCAGAGAGCAAAAATCACCTTGAGTGTGGGAGAGAGTTTGGGTAAAGATTTTCTTGTTACTTTAGTAGTGGCCCAAAAAATAACAGCAGTTAGCGCAAGTCCGTCACTCAAGAAAAATAATGCGTTGTCATAGGTGAAATAAACCTGCGGGTGATTGAATTCAAAAATTGTTTTGTAATACCATAATCCAAGGCTAAGCGGCAGCAGGCCCATGACGATTGTATAAGCCTTGCGAAGTATGGATTCGCCAGTTGATTGGAAGAGGTTGGTTGCCCCCAAGGTTAAAGTTGTCACAAGCGAAAGAAGGGGAAATATTCCCCATGAAAAAGACTCGAATGGTTGAGCAGGCGGAATGACTGAGGGCTTGAATGTGAATTGCGGGTTTTCCCAGACTTGAATTCCATTTTTTAAATATTTGACAAAGATCCATCCATTCTTTTTTAGCTCTGGCACAAACTTTCTCAAGTTGACAAATCCCCAACGGACGCCGTACTCACCAGACACTTTTAATATGGGACCAATCGCTGGAATTCCTTTGAGTGTCCAATATGCTGTGTCAATTTGGCCAATTCCGCTTTCGCGTAATTCTGGGATGGTGCGGGCTGTGTGATAACTTCCATCCAGGGTGGTGGTTTTATCTGTTAGCAGGCTGAGGTATGCGAATTGGTCGCCAAAGCCGAAGGTGAGGTAGCGCCAGTAATAATGATCTTTTGATTCGAGAAAATTAACGATTGGCTGCATGTCCACTGGCTTGGGTTGGGTGGGGAAAAGTATGGGAGCTAACCAGGATCCAACAGCAGAACAAGTGAAGACGAAAAATATTGAGGCTGAGATAAATATCCCTCGAAGCGAGGCAGGTATCGGTTTAAGAATGGGGCGGGTTTTCATCCATTTCCGAAAGCGAATAAAAAGAATCCCAAAGAAAGGGGTGAGGAATAGGCTTGCCCAAAAGGCAAAGCGGTCGTAGGTAAGCCACTCCCAACTTTTACCGAAGAGCAGGCTGGGAAGTGGAGTTGTGCCGCCCAGGCCGAGAATGAAAAGGATGACGAACGCGAATTGCAAACCAAGAAATTTATAAGGCCACTTGTAAAAGAGAAATGGAATAACTGCCCCAATGGGAAAATAAAAAGGCAGGAAAAAGATGGCGAAGGCAAGCGGATCGATAAAGAAGTTGTGACGTGAGAGATGATCTATTGGTGTTTGTAATTGCTGATGCAAGCCCCATTGCCAAAAAGGCCAAATGACGATGAAGCCTGCAGGGATTGTGAAAGTAAGAAGAATGGCAAGCCTTAATAATATGTTTTTCCAGTTATATTTGTTGAGTTGATGGATGGTCACAGCCAATATGATGAATGGTTGAAATAATAGCGTGGCATGATGTGCGGCCATTGTTGTGGCGAAGATGGAAACTGCAAGAAGAAAATTAGGAAGCCCGCCTTCACGAAGAAATCTGGCAGTTGCAGCTGCACCGAACAAGGCAAATAGTGTAGCGGATAAAAAGGGCAGCTGACCGAATATATGTGCTGCTACATAAATTGGAAATAGAACTGCTGATGCAAGCGCTGCATAAGAAGATGCAGTTTTCCCTGAGAATATCCTGCTGAATGCGTAAATGCCAAGTGGATATAAAGTTGTGATGACCCACAAAATGACAGCGTAGGCGGCGTCGAAGCCAAAAATGGGTATGAGGAGGGCAATGAGTTGATGAATCAACGGCGGGTAGGAGACGATGTCGAAACCTGTATACCAGCGGGTTTCCCAAAGAGAGAACCAGTCTTTTGCGTAGTGATCCGCAAAAAGCATGTGAGTGTAGGCGTCATAGCTAAGGCGATAACGTGCAGTCAGAATGAATAAACCATGGAAAAGAAAGGCGAGCAGAACTGCATTACGAACACGATTTGGAATCATTAGGAATATTCTTCGTAATACGGTTTTTATTTCCTGCTCTTGTGTTTTTCAAGTGCAAGGTTGAAGGCTTCCAAATAATGCTGACCTGTTGCAGTTGGACGAACGCGCTGTATGGAATTGAAATTGTGCTTTACCTGGGCGCGTCGCAGCTCGGCAGAAGTGAGTAGAATTCGAAGTGAATTTTGTAAACTTTCTACGTTTCCGCTTTCAAAGAATTGAAGATGTAGATCGTTTTCGCGGGCCAGTTTTATGTTTTCACTTAAGTTTGAGGCAACAATTGGGCGTCCCCAGGTGGCTGCCTGGTATAAAACACTGGAAGAGCCCGTTGAGGCTGTATAAGGGAGTACGACGATTTGAGCTTGTTGAAAAAGATTTGCCACATTTTCTTCGGCTACCTGTCCATGCCATTGAATATTGTGCGTTCCATTGAAGCGGGTTTTCAAATCGTGCGCATAATTCGGGAAGCGGATGTGTTCAACACCCGCAATACTTAATTTTATTTTTGGAAATTCCAGTCTCAAATTATCAAATGCTGTTAGTAATATTTCCAATCCTTTAAAAGGAGCAAGAGTCGTGAAAAATAAAAATTCAGGCGAATCTGCTTCCTGCAAAAACTCTGGCTCGTGATATGCGCCAATAGGGATGTGCATGCAATTCACGTTGCGGGCCGAAAGCCAGTCAACATAGTGATTCATGGTCAGGCAAACCACGTCAGCTTGAGCAGCTAGTTTGGTTAATAAGTGAGCGCCCAATGGAGCAAGCACGCCGCCTGGCGCATTTAGCGCGCGTAAATCAGCGAGGGCGATCAATTCGTGAAGTGTGACCACGGTTGGGTAACCCATTCGTCGAGTCAACATAGGTGTGAACATACCAGACAGATTCGCCAAAGGTGATTTGCCAAAGATGCTTGCGCCGAGGTTGAACCAGACCAGGTCGGGATTTAATCGCTTCAAACGGGAAAGAATAGCCTGCCCAGCTTTCAACTGGTCTGGTTGCCAGCAATAGTCCAGTTCAGTGTTGCCTAAGTGATTAGGGATGTGGTTGGAATCTGCGTTTCCGCCTGCCAATACTGTAATACGCGAGAATGCCCCTGTATTTACGATCGTGCGTGTAATGTGATATCCATATTGTCCAATACCTGTAATGGCAGGTGGAAAAGGACTGACGATGGCAAGATGCATGGCGGTAAATTATTCCCTTACAGTAAAGAGTAACTGAAAATAAAAATAACTTGTATTAAGTTGACAGATAGATGTGCGCAAAGTATAGTTTCTTTCCATATGATGCTGGAGAATGCAATTCTTCAAACGCTTGCCTACTCGGATATATTTGATTATCCGCTGACTCTTGATGAATTGTATCGGTTTCTTGGTGAGCCATCATCAAAAGAGCTTGTTGGTCAATGTGCGGCGCTTATGAGTGACGTGTCTTTTAAAGATGAATATTATTATCTCACAGGCCGCAATGAAATCGTTGACATCCGTAAAAGTCGCGAGGCTGCTTCCAGTAAAATTTTCAAGCGCGCCATGTTTTATGGGCGTATCCTCGGTGCGTTGCCATTTATCCGCATGGCGGCGTTGACAGGTTCGCTGGCGATGCTTAACCTCTCCAAGAACCCCGACATGGATTTTATGCTAATTGTTAAACCTGGTCGTGTATGGACCGCGCGTGCTTTTGCGATTCTCTTTGGGAAAATTACGCGTTTGTTTGGTGACACTATTTGCCCCAACCTTATCATCTCCGAGCGCGCATTGGAATGGCCGCTCCATGATCTATATTCTGCAAGAGAGCTGTGTCAGATGATTCCGATTACAGGCAATGATATTTATTTTCAACTTTTTGCTGTAAATTCATGGGTTGAGTTGTTTTTGCCAAACGCCGGCCCCAAGACCTCCGAGGTTTTCCAGATCTCCGAGGTCTGGAAAATGAGCGAACTTCTCTTGCTAGGAATTCTCGGAGACAAATTAGAATCCTGGGAAATGGCTCGCAAGATCAAGAAATTCTCAGCACAGTCTGGCTACGGTGCCGAGACAATCTTCACAGCTGAAATCTGTCAGGGAAATTTCAATCATCACCGCAAATGGACTCATGATACATATCAGGAACGTCTTTCAGAAATTATGGAGCGCGGACTTCAGTCCGCCGTGTTGGAAAAGGCAGATTGAAACCTGCGCTCCATGTGAAATAAAATTATGACGCAAATCCTCTTCGGCCAATCCTATTACCTGCGCTTCGACCCAAAACTATGGGATGCGATGATGCCTTATCCGCCACTTGGGACGATGTACGCGGCGAGTTATATCCGCGCGAAAGGATATGATGTCGCTTTGTTCGATGCGATGCTGGCTGACTCGGAAGATGAGTGGGCAAAGTCACTTGACGAGCATAAGCCGCAATACGCAATAATTTTTGAAGATAACTTTAATTATTTATCCAAGATGTGTTTATTGAGAATGCGCGAAGCTGCCTTTACAATGATCGAGGTGGCGAAGCAGTGCGGATGTGTCGTTATCATGTGCGGGGCAGATGCAACTGACCATTATGGCGAATATTTGGAACAAGGCGCTGACTACGTGATCCTCGGCGAAGGGGAGGAAACACTTGGAGAATTGCTGGATCAATTATCAGCAGGGGAGGATGCGAGTCAGGTCATTGGTCTGGCATCCAAATTGACTCTTCATCCTTCGCGAAGGCCTGATATTTCCAATTTGGATTCTTTGCCATTCCCAGCATGGGACTTAATCAATATCCAAAAATATAAGAATATCTGGCGTGAACATCATGGATATTATTCGATGAATATGGTCACCACGCGCGGCTGTCCGTATCATTGCAATTGGTGTGCCAAGCCGATCTGGGGACAGCGTTACAACTCGCGCTCGCCTGAAAAAGTTGCGGCGGAAATGAAATGGCTGAAGGAAAAATTTGCTCCCGATCATATTTGGTTCGCCGATGACATTTTCGGATTGAAACCGAATTGGACTGAAAAATTTTCAGAGTTGTTGCGAGAACACGATGCAGTAATTTCATTCAAGTGTCTACAGCGCGCAGATTTGGTCACAGAGAAAACTGCATCGGCCCTTGCAAAGGCAGGCTGTAAAACTGTTTGGCTCGGCGCGGAATCAGGCTCGCAGAAAATTTTAGATGTAATGGACAAAGGCGATAAAGTGGAAGATATTTATCGCGCCGCAGAGTTGCTGCGTAAAAATAAAATAGAAGTCGGTTTCTTTTTGCAATTTGGTTATCCAGGTGAGACATGGGACGACGTGCAAAAGACGTTGAAAATGGTGCGCGAGTGTGCGCCGGATGACGTTGGTATTTCGGTATCATATCCATTACCAGGCACAAAATTTTTCGAGCGTGTAAAAATGGAATTGGGCGAGAAGCAAAACTGGGTGGATTCAAATGACCTTGCGATGTTGTATGACGGGCCATTCCCACAGGAGTTCTATCGAATTTTGCATGGACGAGTCCATCACGAATTTCGCATGAGGCGCGCATGGCGCAAAATGGATATCAGAGGCATTATCCGTACGCCATATTATTTGCTAGGCATGGTTCAAAGCGAAATGAAATTGAAGAAAATAAGAAGTCATACTTATGAATGATTCGCAGCTCCCAGTGATAGCTGATGCTTTTTCGCGTACTGCAGAGAAATATGATTCTTTTGCAGACGATCATCCGCATTTAACGCGTATGCGCGAAAAAGTTTATAGTCACATCAGCAGACATCTACCTCGCGGCGCGCGCATTCTTGAGTTGAATGCGGGTACCGGTACAGATGCTGTTGCACTAGCCCAACGCGGCTATCGTATTCATGCGACAGATATTGCGCCAGGCATGTTGGAGCGCTTGCAGGATAAAGTAAAAAAATTGAGGCTGGAAAACCAGATTACTTTTCAACAATGTTCATTTACAAATTTGAACGAAGTGCAAGGCGGGCCGTTTGACGCAGTCTTTTCTGATTTGGGCGGTTTGAACTGTATACCAAACCTAACGCCTGTCATAAAAAATTTGCCGCACATTTTGAAGCCTGGCGGGCTTGTCACATGGGTGCTGATGCCGCCTGCTTGTTTATGGGAAATGGCGGAAATCTTTCGCGGAAATTTTCGGCTTGCCTTTCGCCGTCTCTCAAAGAATGGCGCGCGCTCACATCTTGAAGGATTGTATTTTGATGTCTATTATTTTACGCCGCGCAAAGCGACCCAATGGTTTGGTGCGGACTATTCACTCGTTGCGCTGGAGGGACTCTCCGTCATCACTCCGACTGCTGAGAGCAAAAATCTTGCCAAACAATATCCGCGTCTCTATCGGGCCTTAGCCTGGTTCGATGATCGATTGTCTGTTCTGCCACCGTGGCTGGGTTGGGGAGATTTCTATATTTTGTCAGTTCGCTATCAGCCGCGCAGATAAAGACTATGCGAGTTGTAAAAAATAGCCTATGGTTGTTGTTTGCACGCATAGGAACACAAGGGATGGCAGCTTTATTTACCATCATTCTTGCGCGACGACTTGGAAGCATTGGGTTTGGCGAATACGCGGTCATTGCTGCAATACTTTTTGTTGGCAACATGTTGACAACATTTGGAACAGATATGTCACTAATCCGCGAGATCGCTGCGCGTGATGACCTATCATGGATGCCTGCCGCGTTATTGATACAGCTTGTTTTATCGCTTTTGTTTATTTTGTTGCTCTGGTTTGGTTCGCCCTTTCTTTTGTCGCGTCAAAGCATGGAAAGTATTATTGCGTTACGAATTTACAGCTTTGCGTTAATCCCGCTCTCCTTTTTTACGGTCTTTACCAGTGTATTGCGCGGCAAGCAGTTCATGGAAGCATACACCTGGTTAAATTTGATTAGTGCATTTGTACAACTTGCTGTCGTTTGGTTTTTTATAAATCCTGGCGCAAGTGTGGTGATATTGGCCTGGATGCTTTTACTCACACAGATAATTGTCTCTTTGGTTGGGGCTGTTATCAGCAACCAACTTGTTCAAGGTTTCTGGCGAGGCTGGCATTTTACATCAAAAGATATTTCTACTCTCGTAAAGATCAGTTCCCCTTTGGCAGTCTTGTCTGTGATTGCGATGCTTTATCAAAAGGCAGGTGTATTGATGGTTTCATCTGTTGGCGGTTCAGCAATGACAGGTTTTTTTGCTGTGGCGCAGCGGATGGTGGAGGCCGCGAAAACTGGGCACGGCGCAGTTTTTACTGCGCTTTACCCAGCGATGGTGAAAAACAAGGATGAAACTTTTCGTTTGCCGTGGATTCTCCTTCTCGTTGGCGCAAGTGGTGGGGCTGCGTTTTTATCAGCGTTGGCAATGCCGTTGACGCGCATCCTGTTTGGGGTCGAGTATGAGGCGTCTGTCCCTGCGTTGCAAATCCTTGCGTGGATATTGATCCCGTACACAGTCAGCACTTTCCTTGTCTTAAAGTTTGTTGCTTCAAATCAGGAAATACCCGTCTTGCTTGCATCTTTGACGAGCCTTGTCTTGTTGATTTCGCTGAGTTTATGGTGGATTCCGCATGCGGGCTTAATAGGTGCGAGCGGTTCTGCACTGGCTGCTGAGTCTGCACAGGCTGTGTTATTACTTTGGCAGTGGAGAAAAAAATGAGTTTTCCAAATTATCAAAACAAACAAGATTCTGAGTCATTGCTCACTGCCGAAGATATTGTTGGCTATCGCAAACATCTTGGGCGAATGCCGAAATTTCAAAGACTCAATGGCGTTTTATTTTGCCTTGAACGCGGATTGCCGCGTCGAATGCGCTGGCGTATTCCTGTGCGGCGCGTGGGTGGTATGAATGCGGATGTAGATGAAGTGAAAAAAAATGGCGTCGCTATATTGACGAACTTTGGCGGCGGCAGCCCTATCCTCGCCGAGCTTGCGGAGGAACTGGTTGTGATGGGCGCGCGCCGTATGATCACGATGACGTGGGGTGGCATTCTTCAACCTGATATCAAAGCAGGTGATATCGTAGTTTGTAATCGTGCCATTCGCGATGATGGAACATCGCATCATTATCTTCCTCCTGAAAAATATATCGATGCGAATGAACGACTCGTTCAACAGATCGCGGAAGCTATTCGTGCGCGCGGCGCTTCCTGCACAATTGGAACTACATGGACAACTGACGCGCCGTATCGAGAAACGCTGGGGGAAATCATGCAGTATCAATCTGAAGGTGTAAAAACTGTTGAAATGGAATCGGCGGGCCTTTTCACGATAGGCAAGGTTCGGAATATTCAAACCGCTTCCGTCGTGATTGGAATGGACAGCCTCGCTGATTACAAGTGGCAAGTCCCTGATAAGCTGGATGACATCATGCATTCGCTTGAAATTGTTTACGCAGCGTGTATTGATGTACTGGGAAAATGAAAATGATTTCATTTGTATGCCCTCGCTGCAAATCAAAACTTGAAGAGTCCGCGCCGAGTGAGTTCTGTTGCCCGCAGGATGGATTAATATTCCAACGGGAAAATGGAGTTTGGAGATTTCTTCTCCCTGAAAGAGAATCGCATTACGCCCGTTTCATTTTGGACTATGAAGCTGTTCGCCGTTTCGAAGGACGCGGCTCTCCCGATTTGGAATATTATCGCGCTTTGCCATTCAAAGACTTAAGCGGAAATTTCATGGCAGATTGGAAAATCCGTGCGGTGAGTTATAAACGACTGAAGCCCCTGCTACATTCTCCCCAATTAATCATGGATATCGGTGCGGGCAATGGCTGGCTCTCGAACAGATTGTCCGCGCTTGGGCATAAAGTGATGGCCGTTGACTTGTTGGTGAATCCAGAAGACGGACTCGGGGCTTGGAAGAATTATGAAAACATCTTTACTCCGATTCAGGCAGAGTTTATGCACCTGCCAATTTCAAGTCAATCTGTTGACTTGGTGATTTACAATGCTTCGTTTCATTACTCTGAAAATTATGAAGGGACGCTCTCCGAAGCCATGCGCGTTATTCAACCTGCTGGAAAGATCGTTATCATGGATTCGCCTGTCTATCACCACACCGAGTCAGGCGAGAAAATGGTTGTAGAAAGAAAGACCAGTTTCCTCTCAAGATATGGATTTGCATCTGACTCAATTCAAAGTAAAAGCTATTTGACCTATGATCAGATGAAACAGCTTGGCAAATCGCTCGGGATTCGCTGGCAGCACATCCGCCCATTTTATGGAATCCGATGGACTGCCCGCCCGTGGCTGGCGCGCTTGCGTGGTCACCGTGAACCAGCAGAATTTGGTCTGTGGGTCGGTAGTTTATGAAACCAACCCTGGAATTTTGCGTATATCCTCATGGACTTTTCTTTTAGCCCAAAAAGGAATAAACTGAATTCAAATCACATTCAAAGGAGAATGTACTATGAAAAGAAATGGTCGTACCCAACTTGTGCTCGGTCTCATTTTGATTTTGCTTGGCGCATGGTTCCTGCTTGATAAGAGCGTGCCCGCATTCCATTCGATATTTGAAAAATATACGGTGTTTCCATTCAATATGTTATTGATTGGTGCTGTTATTTTCATTGTTGGCCTCGTAACTGGTCAGCCAGGGTTGTCCGTGCCCGCGGCAGTTGTTGCAGGAATTGGCGGCATCTTCTACTATTTTGAAAAGATCGGCGGCTATAACGATTGGTATATGTGGTTCCTTGTCCCTGGTTTTGTGGGAGTGGGTTCAATCCTGGCTGGTATTCTAGGAGATAACACAGGCCATAACATCAAGCGCGGACTCAATTTGATGGTGGTCAGCGTTGTATTGTTCCTTGTATTTTCTTCATTTTTTGGCGGATGGGCGATACTTGGAAATTTTGCTCCTGCCATTCTTTTGATCCTGCTTGGCTTGTGGGTGCTCGGCAGCGGACTCTATCGTTCATTCCGCAATAAAGGAGAATGATCATGCGCCGCAATCAATTGGTTTGGGGTGTTATCCTGCTTCTTATTGGCGGTTTGATGCTTGCCAATGCAATGGGAATTAAACTTCCAAACGGCACATTGCTTATGGATTTGTTTTGGCCGTTCATTCTTATCCTGGGCGGCATTTGGGTGCTCTTCGGTGTGTTCACTGGTAAAAATGTTGAAGTTGAAAACGCATCCATTGATCTGCAAGCGGCTAAGACCGCAGATATTAATATCAGTCATGGTGCAGGCGAATTGAAAATTCACGGCGGCGCGAATGCGAATGAAATCGCACGCGGCTCTTTCGCGGGCGGGCTGGATCAAAAAGTCAATCGAGACGGAGACAGGCTTGAGGTCCGCATGAGACCCGCCCATGATTTTTCGGATTTTTTATTTTGGGGTCCTCGTAATCAGATAAATTGGGATATTGCCCTGAATGCTGAAATTCCAATTTCTTTGAAATTAAACCTTGGAGCCAATAAATCTGAATTGGATCTGCGGGATATGAACATCACAAACCTGGATTTGGATACGGGTGCCAGCGAAACAAAAATAATTCTGCCTTCACGCGGCCGCTTCCGTGCGGACCTTGATCTTGGTGCGGCCTCATTGGAAGTGACCATCCCTGTGGGACTCTCTGCTCGAATCCATGTCTCGCTTGGCGCTGCAGATTTGAAGATCGATCAATCTCGTTTTCCTCGAAACGGCAATATCTATCAATCACTCGATTTTGATACTGCAGTAAATTCTGTCGACATGACGATTGATGCTGGCGCAGCTTCGATTAAGGTGAACTAAAAGGAGCTCGAAATGAAACGATTTGACCCGCGAATTGTGTTTGGCTTTTTACTTTTGGTGGGCGGCGCTCTTGCGTTGGCTCAAGCGATGGGCTATCTTGAAAATGCCCCAAGTATATTTTGGGGTGGTTTGTTCCTTGCGATTGGGTTGATATTCCTAACCCTGCTTTTTGGTGGACATTGGTGGAGCGCATTTCCAGGTTTTACTCTTGTTGCCCTCGGCGCCTTGATATTACTGCCCAAGACCCTTGAAGATTTCGGCGGTGCACTTTTTCTTGGCGGTATTGGACTTTCGTTTTGGTATGTTTATTTTTCCAGCCGTATTGAACGTTGGTGGGCAATCATTCCCGCCTGTGTGTTGACAGCTCTTGCCGTGATGATCGTTGCATCCCAGCGTTATGAGGATTTGGGCGGAGCGATTTTCCTTGGCGGCATTGGGCTGGCTTTCTTAATCGTATTCCTTACAGACCGCGCCGAAAGGTGGTGGGCACTGATCCCTGCAGGTGTGTTGGTTACATTAGCTGGTGTAACCATTGCGGCAGAACGTTTTGGTGAATTTCAAACGGCGGGCTTTTTCTTCTTTGGGCTCGCAATTACCTTTTTGCTTGTGGCTTTATTAGCAGGCATGAAGTGGGCGTATTGGCCTGCGTTTGTATTAGGTGTAATGGGATTGTTGGGAATTGCTTCGCTTTTGGAATATGCGAATTACATTTGGGCAATTGTCCTTATGGCCGCTGGCGGTTTCATGCTTTTCAGATATTTCACCAAAAGCGAATAGAAGTTAATTGCTTTTGAAATTTAAAATAAACACCCCCAATATCAATGGGGGTATTTATTTTAAATCACTTGCCCTCAGCAAGTATTTATTTTTCTTCAATTACATTGATACCTGGAAAGAATTGATGCACAGTCCCTGCCACCCAGCCGTGCAAAGTGGAAGGCAAAAGAGGACAATTAAGACATGCGCCGCCTAACCGCACCTTTAGATTATTTCCATCAAATGAAACAAATTCAACTGTGCCGCCGTGGAACTGTTCAACATACGCGCTTAATTTATCAAGCAAGCCGCGCAATTGCTCCTCCTGGCTGAGCGTTTCTTTTGTAACCATGGGTCTCTCCTATTGGGTTCCCTCATCAGAATTCAAGATAGATTGAACCTGTGCGTGTGCATCCTTCCAGCGTGTGGATACGATTGTCGCGAGACGGTCTATAAATATTTTCCCTGTTTCTGGATGATTTTGAATCAAAGCTCGCAGGTCGCTTCTCTTGATCCGCACCGATTCGATTGTTGATTCACTGATTATGCTGGAAGTGTATTTTGCACTTCCAACAACTGCAGACCAACCGAAAACATCGCCGCTGCGAAGACGGGTCAAGACAATTGAAGGCCCATCGTAAGGTTTGTAATGAATTGCAACTTCGCCTTTCAGAAGGATGTATAAATAATTTGCGGAGTCGCCTTGTTTGAGAATTACAGTTTCAAGGGGGCAGTTATGTTGCTCAAATAGAGTTTTAAGTAACTCTATTTGAGAGGGTGTAAGATTTAGAAAGAGCGGAATGGAAGGTAGTGTATCCAGCATTTAGTTGAATACTAATCAACGTCTGGACAACTTTCCAGTACCAAATATCCTAAACTCAATGACATTATTCCTTTATTCCTTTATTCAAATATATACCCATTTCTCTCGGTTATACTTTGTGAAATGGTAATTTTTCAGCCAATTGACACTTCAAATAAATAATGAATAACTCAACCAGACTCTTCCCGTTACGGTTTTATGCAATGTTCATGATCGGTACCGGTCTAATTATGATCGGATTACTGCTTTATATTGTTTTGAATAATTCATCCGCATCCACACAGGAATTTTCAGCTGTTCCTGCTAAAGTGAATTATCCCGCCCCCGAGCTGACTCTCGTCGACCTTGCTGGGAAATCTGTATCGTTGAAGGATTACCTTGGCAGCGTGGTCTTGGTAAACCTATGGGCTACCTGGTGTCCTCCTTGTCAGGAAGAAATGCCCACGCTTGAGACCTTTTATCAAAAATATAAAGAAGACGGCTTTACGCTGCTGGCAATTGATCAGGAAGAGACTCTTGAAGTGGTGATGCCTTTCGTGAAAAAATTCGGCTTATCATTCCCTGTTTGGCTTGACGAAGATTACCAAGCTCAACGTGCATTTAACACGATGAACCTGCCAAGTTCATATGTGATTGACCGCACTGGCAGAGTCCGTTTGATGTGGATTGGCGGAATTTCAAAAAGAAACCTTGAGAAATTTGTTCCCGATTTGATTCTAGAATAGTCTGTTCATTTCCCCTTTGATATTTGTATAGAGTCTTACGGATCTCCCGACCTTATTGAGCTGTATATATTTGAGCAGTCACATGCAGTGATTGTTGAGTTTCCTTTGGTAAGAGTTCCCAGATAAACTTTGCTGCCGTTGTGGGTAACCCAGCCCTCCATGTTGAAAGGGACCGCGCTGTCAGCAACAACCCATTCGCCGTTGTATTTTCGCGCAATGTGCACGTGTGTCCCTGTTGCATGTCCGCCCGCGCAAGATGGATAGCCCATAAATTGCCCAACTTGAACATCAGAGCCGAGGGGGATGCGTTGGTCAATGGCAAGATGCAGATAAAAAATTACCCAGCCAGTTCGTTCGTCGCCATCTCTATCAAGGTCAAGCGCAACCCCATCGATGCCAGAGCGAACGATGAGACCGCTTGCCATGGCGGTAACGAAATTATCCTTGCCGGGCGGAACGCACCCAGATTTTTCTGACGGAGGGGCAAAGTCCACTGCGGCAAAAGGTTCTCCGCTGCCCCAACCTGTGTGCGGCCCGCCAGTATATGTCCAAGACTGGCCTTTTGGGAAAGGAAGAAAAAACCCGGGTTGTTGTAAACTGCCGGGGATGAGAACAAATGAGTCTGTCCACGGGTTGCCGAAAAAACTCTCGTATGTCTGAATCAGGCCGTCAGGTCCGGCGGCGACCGTGTATTTATCGCCTGAAAAAATTCTTGAGTAATAATAATGTATCGCAGCTGAAGCTGCATTTTGCCAGGGGTCAGGTCTGATCAGAATACCTTTTGTATCTTCAAACTCAAGCAGGTCGCCTGTTCGCCAGCCGTAGTATCCATTGTTTAATATGTTAGCGGCGAGGACAAGTTGAAGGTAGGGAGTTTCCCAATATTGACGTTTGATGCCCAAAATATTTTTTTTGACGGGCAGGCTGGGTTGTGTCAGCGCGCCAGCTTGATATTCAAGAACGGCAAGCAAAAGGCGGGGATTGATGCTGTAGTTGATCGAAATATAATCCACCATCTCTGCGCCTGAGCGCCACTCTCCGCTGGCGTATACTCGATAATTTTTTAACCAACCAGGCTGGGCTTCAACAAATGCGGCTGTATTGAATCCAATACTTGTGGGGCTGTCGACAAAGGCGTGATCGGGAAGAATTTCAAATGGACTTGCCCATAAAGCGACATAATAGATCGGTATTTTCATGGGCATGCCTGGCGGCATGGTTGTCGCTTCGCGTGGAATTTGAGAATTGGCCTGGAGTATTTCGTCAACAGTTGTGTGAAACCGGGCGGCAAGCGAACGGAGGGTGTCGCCGGTTTGTGCTGTGTAATCCACCAATTCACCTGGGATAAATGTGGTGCGCGTGGGTAGAGGTGTTTGTTTTGTAGGGGGAAGCGCACTGCCTCCTGATAGAGCAGCTGATGTTGGAAGTGGATTTGCAGAAGCAAATTGCTTAGTGCAAGATGTGATAAATAAAGCGGTAATAAGAACTGTTATGTATAGATTATGAAAGACGGTCTTTGTTTTATTCATCTGGCTCGCGGATAATACTTGACCAGCTTTGGCCAACTGGGTCTGCGGTGACAACCTTGTCGTCTTTTACAAGCTTGCCTTCATACGCTTTCGCGCCAGCGACAACTCGCCATCCACTTAGAATAAAGGGAATGGGGCCGTCGGCTGTGACCCATTCGCCGTTATATTTTCTGGCAAAATGTAGATGTGTGCCGGTTGATACGCCGCCTTCACATGATGCATGCCCGATATGATCATTTACTTCAAGCCAGGTTCCAACAGCAACACGCTCTTTGGAGCTGATGTGCATGTAAAGTAAGTCCCAGCCAGTTTGTTCGTAGCCATCACCATCCAGGTCAACCATCACCGCTCCTTTATCCGAACGGACTACAAGACCGGGTGCAGAGGCTACGACCCAGTATGGAGATATATCACAACCGCTTCGATTATTGACCGGGGCAAAATCAATCGCTGCAAACACGCTATGTGATTGACCGTAGATCTTTGTACTGATCTGCCCCCAGCCATTGTGAGGCCCGCCGGTAAGGTTCCATTTTGTGTTGGGTTCGAAAGGCAGCACCATTGTTGGTTGGTTTAATGCGGGCGGAAAGATTGGGTTAACTGCATCGGCACGCGACCAGGCATCCCCGAACATTTCTGTGTACATGGTTGGAAATCCAGAATCTGGATTGATGATTTGTGACCATTGGGAAAGACTGTGGACTTTGGAGAACAAATATTGAATTGCAACTGTGCCGGCATTCAAGCGCGGATCAATTCTAAGTTTTGTTCCATCAGGGAATACAAGATAATTCAATGTTCCTGCACGCCAGCCATAATAGGCAATGGACATATTGTTAATAGCCCATACCATTTGCACGGTCATACCTTTGTAATGAAAATCATTGAACCCCATTGGATAATCTTTGTGAAGTATATCCACAGGTTGACCACGCACCCAGCGGCTTTCAAATTCCAATAGCCCAAGGATCAAACGTGGGTTGATCGAGTTTTCAATTGCAAGCCGTTCGATAGCTTTCCCGCCGGATATTAAGCCTGTCGACCCAAGGTAATCATTGAAGGTACTTAGATAACCATGCGCCTGCTGGATATATTCCTCCACATCAAAATCGACAGCAGTTCGTGAAAATATAACTTCGGCATCTGGCATGATCTGGATATTGGGTGTGGTCGCTTCTGTGATGCGGTTTGGAATGACGAGAAGGGTGCCAGGGTCTATGAGAGTGGTTTTGGTTAGGTCGGCGTCTGAGATGATCTCAGACGCGTCCACACCAAAGCGGTTTGCTACTGCAGAAAGCATATCACCGCTTTGGGCATAGTATAAAAACGGCGCTGAGTCTACAGAGGCCGTATAAGTTGGTTCAACAATAGGGGACGAACCGTCTGGTGTTTCAAATGGAGTGGGCGTGTAGGCAGTTTCTGTTTTGACAGACGCAGGAGTCGTTGAAGTTGGAAAAATGACCGGGTCATCCTGAACCGCAAACGGGTCGATGGGAGGCGGGTATGGATTTAGTAAATCTGGAGTGGGCGTTGGGGGAATTCCCCAAATTGACGGGGCCGAGGCGCTGCAAGCTGTCAATACCAATGATGAGGCAATAAGAAGTGCAAGGATTCGATTCATAAAGTGGTTGAATTATATCTATGTAGATTAAGTTTGGATGAATTAACGTGTGATCTGATTAATATCACTGGCACTATCCCATGCTTCAATGGTTTGGAATCCCCGTTTAAGATAGCCATCATATTCTTTTCCATCCCCGCTTGAAATCCACCCATCCAGGTTGAACGGGAGCGGCCCATCGGCGGCAATCCACTCGCCGTTATATTTGCGTGCGATATGAACATGAGTTGCATTCGAAACACCGCCTTCGCAGGATGGATGCCCCACATTTTCACCTGCAAAAAGATAATCGCCGGGTTGGGCGCGGCCATCTGCTGCCATATGCATATAAAGAATTACCCATCCAGTTTGTTCATAGCCGTCATTATCAAGATCTAGAATGAGCGCACCATTTGAGGCGCGCACCACCAGTCCATCGGCCATGGCCTTTGCCCAGAATGGACTTGCGGCGCAGCCTCCGTTATCTCCTGGCGGCGCAAAGTCCAATGCCGCCCATGCGGAGCCTGCATCCCAGCCCCCGTGTGGACCGCCGGTAAAATACCAGGTTTGGTTTTTATCAAATGGTAATGTTAATTCAGGCTGCTGGAGTGTGCTTGGTACAAGCGGTTCAATCGCATAATCGAATGGATTCCCAAAGAAAACATAATAGGTGAGGAGTAAACCTGTTGGCCCTGAGTCAGTTTCCCAGGTTGAGCGGTCATCCAGGTCTGAAAAGAAATATTGTAAAGCGGCTGTGCCCGCGTTGATGGTTGGATCAAGTGGAGCGATTGTCCCATCATTAAGAACTACGGTGGAAATGGCATTTGCCTTCCATAAATAATAACCTCGATTTAGATCATTCGCTGTCCACGTTAATTGGCGATACAAACCGTAGTGACTTTCATTTAGCAATCCCATTGGATAGGAGTCGTTAAAAGGCTGGGGATTTGTGACCCAGCCGCTTTGATATTCAAGGAGGGCCAGCAGCAGGCGCGGATTTATCGAATAGTTGCGGGCAACGAGCGTAACTATTTCAGCTCCAGATAGTGTGACGCCATTTACTTCCTGTACATAATTTGCCAGATACCCATTTTGACCTTGAATAAAATTATTAATATCAAAATAAATTGAAGCTGGTCCATATACTAATTCTGAATCAGGGATAATTTTGAAGGCGGGCGCATCGCCAACCGGGTTAGGGGCAGGGACGTTTAATACCTGTCCAACCTCAAGCTGATTTGCTTCGGTGATATTATTCGCCGTCATTAAGCTGTCCAGGCTGATGTCGTATGTCATCGCAATATCGCCTAGCGTGTCTCCGCTTTGAACCGTGTATTGAGTTGAATCCTGTCTTGGCGTGGGAAGTACACGTAGGCTGTCAGGAGTTGGAGTGAAAGCAACTTCTAGATTTATAGGCGTGTATACAGGTGAAATTGAGACAGGCACGCGAGTTGGAGTTGGTTCGCGAGTATTTGTAGGAGGTATTGGAGTGTTGGTCAATGTAGCTGTAGCAACGCCAGGGGATAGAGTTTGTGTATTTTGCACAATTGGCAAAAACGGATCATAAGTGGGAAATGAAACTGTCTCATTTGTGGACGGAGCACAGGCTGAAATGGAGATGGCAAGTAAGATTAGAAGAGCAGATTTTCGAAAACACATGGATAAGATTGTACCAAATTGGAAGCGGGTGAGTGACTGGATTAACAAGAAAAAAGATACAGAGTACCTCTGTATCTTTTTTCTTGTTGGTATTTAGGAATCTTTGTAACTGGGTCAAGCGAGATATGCGTCAGATCATCGGCTGATGCATTGAGGATATCTAGCAAATCCTCGGCAGCATTTCGCCTGCCAACATATCTACGATGCGGGTACTGCCAAGTGCAGTTTTGAGTAGCACCCGTCCGCGCGGATTGGCGGTGACTTCGCCAATGATGACCGCATCTTCACCGTAGCGAGTCTGTTTCATCACCGTCAGGATTTTCTCAACATCTTCTTTTGCCACGATTGCAACAAGCTTGCCTTCGTTGGCAACATATAACGGGTCGAATCCAAGCATCTCGCAAGCCGCACCCACTTCGGGGTGGACAGGAATCGTTTCTTCGTCAAGTAAAATGCCCACGTTGGATTGAGTCGCAATTTCATTCAATGTGGTCGCCAATCCGCCGCGTGTGGGATCGCGCAGCACGTGGACGTTGTTGCTCGCATCCAGCATTGCGTCAATCAAATGATTGAGCGGAGCGACATCGCTTTGCAGGCTGGATTGAAATCCCAGCTCGCCGCGTGCGCCAAGAACCGCAATGCCGTGATCGCCGATCGAACCAGACAGGATGACTGCATCGCCAACTTTGGCATTCGCCCCGCTGATATTGACTCCTTCGCGCACCACGCCCACGCCTGCGGTGGTGATATAAAGCCCGTCGGCTTTGCCTTTTTGCACAACCTTTGTATCGCCAGCCACGATCTGTACGCCCGCTTCATCAGCGGAGGCTTTCATCGAAGCCACTACAAGTTTTAGTGTTTCAATCGGCAAGCCTTCTTCAAGAATAAATCCCGCAGTCAGGTAGAGCGGCTTCGCGCCGAGCATCGCCACATCGTTGACCGTGCCGCAGACTGCCAATTTGCCAATATCTCCGCCAGGGAAAAACAGCGGAAAGACCACATGCGCATCCGTGCTGATGGCGAGATTCGCATGCAAGTTTGATTCAAGCCGCGCTGCATCGTCACCCGCATTCAAGGCAGGGTTATCAAACGCAGACATAAACGCCTTCTGAATTAGCTGGTGACTCATACGCCCGCCCGCGCCGTGTCCCATTACAATTTGCTCATTGTGAGTCAATGGCGGCGCACAAACCGCGCCCTCAATATTAATTGTTTCGTCAGTCATAAAACCTCATTTGTAAATGCAGAATGATGAATGAAGAGTGCAGAATATTGGATTTTTTTATTCATCATTCTGACTTCTGTATTCATCGTCCGTATTTATAATACGCCGCGCAAGCCCCTTCAGAGGAAACCATCGTTGCGCCGAGCGGATTTTCAGTGGTGCATTCTTTTCCAAACGCGGGACAATCATGCGGCTTCTTAAGTCCCTGCAAAATTTGACCTGCAATGCACAACGATGATTCTTTCGTGTGGATATCGCCCACATCAAAACGCTTCTCAGCGTTGAACTGGTCAAACTCGGGGCGTAGACCCCAGCCGCTCATGGGGATCATGCCGATGCCGCGCCAGGTTCGGTCACATTCCAGAAAAACTTTATGGATTGCATCCTGTGCGGGTTTTAGTCCATCAAACGTCACGGCGCGGGAATATGCGTTGGCAATTTCAATTTTGCCTGCTTCAAGCAATTGAACAACAGCCAAAATTCCTTGCACAATGTCGAGCGGCTCAAAGCCAGTAATTGCCATCGGAATTTTGAACTCTTCCAGCAATGCTGGATATTCGTGATAGCCCATGACCGCGTTGACATGACCCGCCAATAAAAATCCCTGCACACGATTATGCGGCGAACCTAAAATTGCTTTCATGGCAGGCGGCACGCGCACATGCGAAACCAATACGGAATAATTTTTAAATCCAAGTCGCTGTGCGTGGATCACGCTCATTACGTTGGGCGGAGCGGTGGTTTCAAATCCAATTGCAAAAAACACAACCTGCTTGTCGGGATTTTTCTCTGCCAATGTCACAGCATCCAGCGGAGAATAAACCACGCGCACATCTCCGCCTTGCGCCTTAACCGAAAACAGATCTTGCCCAGAACCAGGCACGCGCAGCATGTCGCCATAAGAGCAGAAGATCACATTGGGTTGGGACGCAATTGCCAGCGCCTTATCAATCAACTCCAGCGGAGTGACACACACGGGGCAGCCAGGTCCATGCACTAATTCAATTTCAGGCGGTAGTAGTTGATCAATGCCATGACGCACAATCGCATGAGTCTGTCCGCCGCAGATTTCCATCAACACCCATGGGCGTGTCACAGTGCGGCAGATTTCTTCGATCACGCCTTTCACAAGCGCAGCGTCGCGATATTCAGTGACGTATTTCATGGCGTTCGCTCAGGTCCCAATTCTTCTTCGATTGCGCCCATCTGCCTCAACAACTCAAGCGTTTCCAAGGCATCTGATTCGCTCAATAGGCTGATCGCAAATCCCACGTGGATAATGCAATATTCGCCAACCCGTGCTTCGGGCACGTATTCCAAACAGGCTTCGCGGAAAATTCCACCGAAGTCCACTTTTGCCATTTGCAGTCCATCTTTTCCGTATAGCTCAACAATTTTTCCAGGTACACCTAAACACATTTTATCCTCGCATTTTTGTTGCCGCGATCACAGCTTGTCCTAAAGATAAGCCGCCATCATTTGTCGGAACTTCTCTATGAATATATACCCTGAAACCAGTATTCTCAAAAAGTGATAAAGTTCGTCTTAATAGGGTGATATTCTGCCAGACTCCGCCAGACAAAGCCACCTCATTAATTCCAGTTTCTGATTTTATTTTCATACAAACTTCGCGTACAGACTCAGCCAGACCGTTATGGAAGCGGGCGGATATTTTCGAGATGTGGACTCCCGCCATCACATCTTTTATCAACGCCTCAATTACGCTTCGCACCTCGACTTTATCCTGATTCAGTCCGAACGAATAACTCCCTCTTTCAGTTTCATCCACCAAAGACTCGAACTCAATCGCCGCCTGTCCTTCGTAGTTGACCTTTTGCCGCACACCAGCCAACGCCGCCGCCGCATCGAATAACCGTCCCATCGAAGAAGTCATCGGTGTGTTGATTTTTCTTTCCAATTGCATGTGCAGTATCACTTGATCTTCAGCGCAGAACTCAGTTACTGAGTCGAGCCGCTCATCCCATTCCAAACCGAGACTCCACAACAAAGCCAGCGCAGTCCGCGCAGGTTTCTTGATTGCGGCATCTCCGCCAGGCAATGGAAAATATTCAAGATGATATGCCCGCTGATAGGATTTGTAATCTGCAATCAAAATCTCTCCGCCCCAGATTGCGCCGTCATCGCCATAACCTGTCCCATCAAATGAGACACCAATTATAGGATGCGCGCCATCCAGTCCATGCTCAGCCATGCAAGAAGCAATATGCGCGTGATGGTGTTGGATGTTGAAAGTTGGCAGGTTTTCACGTTCTGCTCTTTCAAGTGCGTAGCGCGTAGCCAGATAATTAGGATGCATGTCACATGCAAAGGCTTCTGGCTTCACACGAAACAACTTCTCGAAATGCTCCACACCTTGCTCAAAAGATTTCAGCGTTTCGTAATTTTCCATGTCCCCAATGTGGTGACTCAAAAAGGCATAATTTTTATTTGTGACGCAAAATGTATTTTTCAATTCTGACCCCGCCGCAAGGATTTGCGGAACATCGAATGGAAGTTTGACTGGGAAAGGGGAGTAGCCGCGTGATCTTCTTATTGGGTAAATTGGTAGATTGGTAGATTGGGAATTGGAAACCAATTTATCCTTACCCAAGTTACCAATTTCCAATACCCTTACCACCGAATCATCACAGCGAATATGAATATCGCGATCATGCATCAAAAACGCATCCGCGAGTTTGGAGAGTCTTTTGCGTGCATCATCATTATCGGTTGCGATAGGTTCTTCGGAGAGATTGCCGCTGGTCATCACCAAAGGATGAAGGATTGCTTCGCGGGATGAAGGATGAAGAGAGTTTGAAAAGAGTAAGTAATGCAACGGAGTGTAAGGCAGCATTATGCCGAGCCAGTTTTGTCTGGGTGAGACTTCTTCGACGATGGTTGTTTCTGGTTTTCGTTTCAATAAAACAATAGGGCGGGCGGTGGATAAAAGTAGCTCGCGCTCGTCGTCGCTGACGAAGCAATGTTGTTCTATTGTTTTGATATCAGGCATCATCAATGCGAAGGGCTTGTCCACGCGCAGTTTGCGGTTGCGGAGTTCGGTTACGGCTTGTGCGTTGGTTGCATTGCATGCTAGGTGAAATCCACCCAAGCCTTTGATGGCGAGAATTTTTCCTTTGGCAAGTAGGCGACGTGTTTCTGTAATTGCCGCACCGTTCTGCATTCTGTATTCTGCATTCTGCATTTCCAGCCAGACATGCGGCCCGCAAACGGGACACGCAACAGGTTGCGCATGGAATCTTCGATCAGTTGGGTCTTTGTATTCGCGTTCGCAATCGGGACACATTGGAAAACTTACCATTGTTGTCTTTGGGCGGTCGTACGGAATATCTTTGATGATGGTGAAGCGTGGTCCGCAGTTGGTGCAGTTGATGAATGGATAGTGATAGCGGCGGTCATTGGGGTCAAGCATTTCGCGCAGACAATCTGGACAAATGGAGACATCAGGTGAGATGGGCTGGAACGCGCCCTCAATGGCGGTTGAATGTTGAATGTCAAAGGTTGTAAAGTTTTCTGACGGAACTTCTTTGATATTTATTTCATCAATTTTGGCAAGCGGCGGTTTTTCACCCGTTAATTTTTCGATGAAGGAGTTTAGGCTTTCTTGATTCCCCTCAATGTGAATATCAACCCCCGCAGATGTGTTATTCACCCAACCTTTGAGTTCAAGGCGCGTAGCAAGGTTATAAACAAAGGGTCGGAAACCGACGCCTTGAACGATGCCTGTGATGTGGATGTGTAATCCTTGCATGTGGGGATTGGTAAATAGTAATTGGTAATTACTATTTACCAATTATGCCTTTTGTGAATTTGTAATCAACCATTCCACCCACGCATCCAGCCCTTCGCCTGTGGTGCAGGAGATGGGGAAGGTGGTGACGCCCGGGTTGAGAACTTGCACGCCGCGCTCGAAGTAATCCATACGGAAGTTGACGTAGGGCAGCAGATCAATTTTGTTGATGACCAGCGCATCCACGCCGCGATAGGTGCCAGGATATTTGTAGGGTTTGTCGTCGCCTTCGGGGACGGATGCCACGAGGACGGTCTTGTGCGTGCCAAGTTTGAAGTTGGCGGGGCAAACGAGATTGCCGACATTTTCAACGACAAGCAGATCGAATTGAGTCAGGTCTAGTTGATCGAGTGCACCGCGCAGCATGACTGCGTCAAGGTGACAGTCGCCGCCTGTGTTAATTTGGATGGCGGCTCCAGCGCCAGCGGCAGCGGCGCGGTCAGCATCGATGGAGGTTGCGATGTCGCCATCGATAGCGGCCACACGCAGTTTGCCTTTGAGCAATGGCAGAGTTTTCTCGATGAGCGAGGTCTTGCCCGCGCCAGGCGAAGCAAGGATGTTGAATGAAAATATTCCAGCCGCATCGAGACGGGCGCGATTCTGTTCAGCCAAACGGTCGTTGGCATTCAGGATGTTTTCAACTACGGAGATGTTTTGGGTCATGATTATCCTTACTAATTACCAGTTACTAATTACTAGTTACTAATCACCAATTACTAATTACGTGATTTGTAATTGGTGATTGGAGATTGGTGATTATTCCACGTCAATTGATTCCAATGAAAACTCTTCGCCTTTGATGATCTTTGCGCCCACACCGTGACACTTTGGACAAATCAATTCCTTGTCGGTGGGATGATATTTTTCGAAGCAGGTCATACACTGTAATTCGGCGGGAACACGGCAGAAGTGCAGTGTGGCTTTTTCAGCAATCGTATCTTTGGCGATGATCTCCCAATAAAATTGGATCGAGTCATCCACCATGCTGGCGAGTTCCCCAATCACAATATGCAAGTCTGTGATGCGTTTTGCGTTTACTTTTTCTGCGTGCTGCAGGGAAATTTTTAGTAAGGACTCTGTGATGGATAATTCATGCATGAATTGTATTGTACTTTATTGATTTGATAGTTGTTCGAAAACTACTTTGGTGTTCATCCAGCCCCATACCAAATCAACGGCTTCAGGAACAAGCGCCTTGGTTTCTTCGGAAAGCTCGCGTGAAAAAAGGAAGCGGTGCCCGAGTACAGAAAGCAGTGCGGAGTCTGGCTTTTTTTTATAAATTGTTTCACATAATGAGAGAAGGGATTGCGGAGTAAGATGATGTGTGAACGGTGAGCGTTGAAACTCATTTTCTACATCAATCAAGCGTACTGATTCTGGAATGCTGCCAGTATGCGCGTCTATAAAGCAGACGTACTCATAGGCAGAAATATCTTCCGCCATCTCCGGAGTTAATTGCAGGTAAAACGCAAAATCAACCTGCGTATTTTGTGGGAATTCATCCTCATAGGAATCTGGGGCGGGCAGTCCCAACCTTATGGTAAGCGCGCGCAGAATATGCCAGGCGATGCCGTCATCTTCCCGGTCTGGATTCCCGTAGCCAATTATCAATAGTTTTTTCAAGTTGTATACCTAATAAAGAAACAGACCCTACATATAAAGAGGGAGTCAGTTTGGTCTTGTCTCTGACTCTCAATCTTTGCTTTTCGAGACTCGAAAACTTACTCGCCGTAACCAGTTCCGAGGATGTAGTTTTCCAATTCAACAATTGTGCCTTGCTGTTGTTGGAGCAGCGCCTCAGCGAGTCCGCGGATGGAGACCATGCCGACCACGCGATCTTTTTCGAGAATAGGCAGGTGGCGCACATGATATTTGCGCATCAATTCAGCGCAATCCTGCAAGTTGGTTTCAGGTTTAATCATGACGATTTGTTTGGTCATCACGTCGCTGACAATGGTGTCTTTTGCAGTCTTGCCTTTGACTTCGACCTGACGGGCATAATCTCTTTCGGTGAAAATACCGATGATCTTTTCATTTTCTGTTACAAGCACTGCGCCGGTGTTGGCCTCGGCCATAACTTGCAGGGCGTCTAAAACGGTCGCATCGGATGATATGGTATGAATCTTTGTTTCGACTTTCTCGTAAACCAACTTTCGAACTGTCGCCATGGTTGAACTCCTTTTTATTAATGATGGAAAACGATGAACGACTGCATTGCTAAAGTGATTACAACTTTGAATGTGTATATAAATATTCTAGTCTCGTTTCAAGGTCCTGACCAGCACACCATCTGCGGCGATGATGTCGACTTGGATGGGCATTTGCCCAACGGCATGAGTGGAGCAGGATAAACACGGATCATACGCGCGGATAGCTGCTTCGACGCGATTCAACATGCCTTCCTGAATATCTGGTCCTTTGACGTAGGTTTTTGCCACACTGTCTACTGCGTTGCTCATGGCCCAGTTGTTGTGACCCGTGGAGACGATCAGATTCACTTTGAGCAATTTGCCGTTTTCATCCGCAGTGTAATCGTGGATGAGTGTGCCGCGCGGGGCTTCAAGAACTCCTACGCCGCGCCCTTTGAAATCTTTGCGGGTGTTGAGAATATCTGTGCTGAGAATATCTGCTTCATTGCATAACACAACGGCGCGTTCGACTGCGAATAAGGCTTCAATCAGGCGCGCGTAATGATAATAGAGCGTGTTTTCCACGGGCTTGCCATTGTTCAAGGCTTTGAAGATTTTAAGTTCTGCATTTGCCAGCGGAGTATCAATCTTGTTGACAGTGTTCAGGCGTCCGAGCGGACCGACGCGATACACACCGTCAGGATATCCCAACTTCTTATAGTATGGGAATTTGAGATATGACCAGGGTTCAACATGTTCCGAAATATAGTCCAGATAATTTGCAACCTGAAAGCGTTCCATTTCCACGCCTTCGCGGCTGATCAGGCGGATGTCGCCATCATAAAGTTCCAATCCGTTTTCGGGTGTGACCAATCCAAAATAGCCCGTTGGGAACACGGCGAACTTATTGACATCCTCTATATTTTTTTCAGCCCATTCTTTCATGATCTTCAGGCCGAGCTGCAGGGTTTCAATTGCCGCATCTGCACCTTTTAAGATGCTATCGCGTTCGTCAATAGTTAAGGCTTTGTTTACACCGCCGGGAATGGCAAAAATGGGATGGAGTTTTCGTCCGCCCAGAGTCTTGATGATTTCCTGCCCAAACTTGCGCAGTTGAACGGCTTTGACAGTTAATTCAGGGTTTGCGCCGATCAAGCCGACCACACTTCGGATTTCAGGCGAGGCGTCGAAGCCGAGCAATAGATCAGGGCCTGCCAGTTCGAAGAAATGCATTCCATGGCTTTGTATCACTTGTCCCATGTGCATCAGTTCACGCAGAAGGTTGGCAGGGCGGGGCGGGGTTTGTCCCATTAGCGCGTCGCCTGCTTTTGCCGCTGCAAGATGATGGCTGACCGGGCAAATGCCGCAAATGCGGGCTGTGATCTGGGGCATTTCAAAATATAAACGTCCCTCGCAGAATTTTTCGAAACCACGAAACTCGTTGACATGCATATAAGCATGGTCAACGGTATTATCTTCCTTCATGTGAATGGTGACTTTCGCGTGTCCTTCGATACGGGTAACTGGTTCGATCGTGATTTTTTGTGTGGTCATTTTTTATCTCCGATAATGAATGCAGAATGCAAAATGAGGAATGATGAATAAAATATTCTGCATTCCCAAAATTCTCTTAGTGCCAGTGCAATAGATCATCTTTTAGATCGGGCTTGCGTCCCTGTGCAAGTTCTGAAAGAACATGGAAGATGACATCTGCATCTGGCGGGCAGCCGGGGACGTTGAAATCCACGGGTACCACTTCATGGATGGCGCGTGTTTTGGTCATGGTCGCCAGTTCGGGGTCATTGGGGACTTGGCTGCCAGGTTCGTTGCTCTCAGCTTCCACGTAGGCGCGCTTAAGCGCTGCTTCTGCGCCGCAGAAATTTCGCATGGCGGGTATACCGCCGAATACGGCACAATCGCCCAGCGCTACAAGGATTTTGGCTCGGTCACGCATTTTGTGAGCCACTTCTTCATTGGCAGTGTTGTTGATGCCGCCTTCCAGCACGCCAACATCCACGCCGTCTGCATCGGGTTCTTTCAGGTCAGTGATCGGGGTGGAACGCAGATCCGCCAGTTCGACAATTTTCAAAATGCGCTCGTCCATATCCAGCAGGGACATATGACATCCCGCACAGCCGCACATCCAGTCAGTGGAAATTTTAGGTTTGCTCATGGGATTCTCTCTTTGACCTTTAATTTAATGTCACGCTTGATTTGCGTGTCAGGATGGCTTTTTGCCAATCGGCGGCCATCGTCATATTTGTGCGTGTCGCAATTTCATTCAACACAAGCAGATTGTCGCGCACATTGTCAGGCGCGGTTATCGCTTTTTGCGCTGATTGCGTTCGTCCATCCAGATTGATGTAGTGACCTTCCTGCTCTGCCCACATGGTGACTGGCAGAACCACATCCGCCTGCTCGGTGAGTTTGGATTCGTAACAAGCCTGCGCCACCACATAAGGCGCTTTGGAAACTCGTTCGATCAGTGATTTGGAAGCGTAATCATCGCCGAGCGCCACGTATACCACTTGTTGTCCGTTTAGCTCGAAGGCTGTATCCAGCCCAAGCAAGGATGCGACCAGACTGTTTGCTTCGCCTTTGATGGAAAGCAGTCCATGACGTTCACTATCGACGGCGCCCACCAGAACGGCCAGGCGATATAGTTCTTCGACGAGTATTTCATCGCGTTGGGCAGTAATGCCTTTGCCAAATAGAATCACTGGCGAAATGGAACGCGCCAACAACTGCGCTGTCTGGCTGAGTTCTTCGTAAGAAACACCAGCGGCGCTGACGGCTTGTTCGATGAGGCTGCCTGCGTCGGTTAAGTTAAGAGGTGCGCGTCCCAAATTTTCCTTGACGATGACGGCTTGTAATCCTCTGATGAGCGCCAAATCCGAACCACGTTTGGTTTTGAGCGCGACATTTGCCATATCATCCAATTCACTGGATTCAGGATCGATAGTGATCAAGCGCGTTCCTTTTGGCAGGTTGCGTTTGAACAGGAAACCAGCGACCATGTGGCTGCGATGGATGTTCGTGCCGATACAAAGCACCGTGTCTGCATTGCGAAGGACATCGAGCTTGCCTTCGAAGGCTTCGTGCTTTTCCGCAAAGCGCGTGACAGAAGCTGTTGGGATGCCTTCTTCAATACTGGTGACCAGTGAGCCACGGAGATTATCTGCAAATAATTCCTTGAAAGCGGTTAAGGTCTCCGCTGATAATCTTGTGGATGCGATGGCGGTGATGCCGTTTTTATCGCCAGCAAGCGGCTGTAATTTATTGGCAACAGTGCTTAAGGCTTCTTCCCACGTAACAGGTTCGAGCTTGCCGTTTTTGCGGATTTGAGGAGTAGTGATGCGCTTGCGTGATTCATTGGCGGGATCATATCGTCCGTGTTCGCAAAGCAATCCGTGATTTACTGCGCCGTCCCAATCGCCTTCAATGCGCACGATGCGATTATTGCGGACCATGATCTTTGTGGAGCATCCAACGGAGCAGCCAACGCAGACAGATTTGATTTCCTCAAGCTGGCTGTCATGCGCCTGATAGACACTGGCGCGGTCGATCAATGCGCCCGTGGGACAAACTTGAACGCAGGTACCGCATTTGATGCAGGAGCTTTCGCCCAAAGGCACATCTGTATCGGCGACAACCATGCTGGCCGCGCCGCGTTCTGCAACTGAAAGTGTGAAGTTTCCGACCAGGTCACCGCAGGCACGCACACAACGCCGGCATAAGATGCAGCGATTGTTATCCAGAATAAAATACGGATGTGTGGTGTCGACTGTGAAATCGCTCCAGCCCGGTTGAATGGGCCAGTGTGTCATCTCTTCATGGTAGGCTGCGTTTTGCAATTCACAATCGCCGCCGCTGACCTGACAGAAGGGGCAGAAATGATTGCGTTCACTGAACAGCATTGAAAGAATGAACTCACGTGATTTCTTGATCGCGTCAGTATTCGTGTGGACTACCATCCCGTTGTTCACAGGCAGTGTGCAGGATGCCATCGGCACGCGCGCGCCTTCCACATCCACAATGCACAGACGGCATCCGCCATAGGGAGTCAGTTCTTTATGATCGCACAGGGTTGGGATGTGTATCCCCGCCATTTGTGCGGCGCGTAAAACCGTTGTTCCTTCGAGAGCTTCCACCTGTTTTCCATTTATCGTTAGTTGCACCATAGTATCCTCTGTAATTTATTGCTTAATGTTCTGGTAACTATTTTTATAAAGTAATAAGAGCTGAAAACTTTCTACGCTTTTTCAAACTCTTCTTTTATTTGGCAAACACCTGTCGGGCATGTGCTGAGTCGAATATGCGCTTCCACTTCTGTTCTGAAATGCTTGAGCATGTCACGAATCGGAACCGATGCAGTTTGACCAAGCCCGCAATTGGAAGCGCGTTCCATTTCATGCGCGAGATTCAACAGCGTATCCAAATCTTCAAACTTGCCTTGCCCTTGCGAAATGCGCTCCACGATCTCGTATGCTTTCTGTGTACCCACGCGGCAGGGCGTGCATTTTCCACAGGATTCAAAGCGGAAGAATTGCAAAAGTACTTTGACAAGGTCAACGATACAAGTATGTTGGTCGCAGATCAACAATGCGCCAGAGCCAAGTGATACGCCCGCTTTACGAAAAGATTCAAAATCCATGGGAGTATCCTGCAAAACGGCGGGAATGATCGAGCCGCTGCTTCCGCCTGTTTGCGCGAGTTTGAGCGTGCTGCCGGGCTTCATTCCCTTTGCATAAATGTTGATAACTTCGCGCAAAGTGATTCCCATCGGCACTTCGATCACGCCGCTGAAATTGACATTGCCCATGATCGTATAAACTTTCGTGCCCGGGCTGGACGGTGTCCCGAATGATCGGTACCATTCCGCGCCATTTCGCAAAATCGCAGGAATGTTCGCCAGCGTTTCAACATTATTCACGGCTGTTGGTTTGTTCCACAATCCGCGTGTCACGGGGTAAGGCGGCCTTGCACGTGGCTCGCCGCGTTTGCCTTCCAGCGACTCAAGTAACGCTGTTTCTTCTCCACAAACATATGCGCCCGCGCCCGCATGAATGTGGATATTGAAATTGAAATCCGTTCCAAAAATGTTATTGCCAAGAAAGCCAAACTCTTTCGCTTGCAAGATGGCCTTTTCAATCCTTCGAAATGCCAGCCCGTATTCGCCGCGAATGTAAATATATCCTTCATCCGCGCCGACTGCGTAGGCGGCGATTGTCATGGCTTCGAGGATGACATGCGGATCGCCTTCAAGCACAATGCGATCTTTGAACGTTCCGGGCTCACTTTCATCTGCGTTGCAAACTACATACTTTTTCTTCCCCTTGGCAGCGCGGACGAAATGCCACTTACGCCCAGCGGGGAAGCCTGCGCCGCCACGTCCCTGCAGCCCTGATTTTTCGATCACATCAATCACGCCGTCAGGAGTCATCTCAGTCAGCGCTTTTCCCAAGGCTTCGTAGCCGTTGGATGAAATGCATTCTTCAATATTTTCTGGGTCAATGCGACCTGCGCGTTCCAACACAATGCGCTGTTCGGCAGGGTTGTAGCCTCTATGAGTTCGCAGTGAACCGATCTGCCCCGTTAATTGTTTGGGGGGAGCCACTAAATTGGCAGCCACACGTCCTTTGTAAAGATGTTCTTCAACAAGATAGCGCGCTTCTGACGGTGCGACAGGTCCGTACACGGTGGCTTCGGGATAGACAATCACCAAAGGCAAAACGTTCGAACGGTTGACATCGGTAATCGTGGAAACATCCACTTCGTCTTGCAGGTTGTAGGTTGCAAGAGCTTCATTCAAGTTATAGATCAGTTCGTTTGCCCCAAGGCGGATGCTTTCAGGGTCGTTGGAAACCAGGATCATGGCACGTTTGGTTTTCATTATCGGCTCCTATTCATAACGCCCTAAAATATCGGGGATTTGTTCCACGGTGACATTGCCGTACATATCGTCGTCGATTAATAAAACTGGCCCTACACTGCACAGCCCGAGGCAGGAAGTTGTAACGAGTGTCCATTTTGAATCTGGAGTTGTTTCGCCATTGTTCAATTCAAGTTTTTCTTTGAGCGCATCCCAAACGGCTTTGCCGCCAACAACATGGCAAGGGGCATTTTCGCAGAACTTGATCACGTGTTCTCCGCGCGGTTTGGTGGAGAGCATGTCGTAGAAACTGGCGAGGGCATACAACTGACTTTCTGCAACATATACTTGTTCGCTTGGGTCATGCAGCTGTCGGCGTATTTCATGAAAGGCTTCAGCGGGAATATATCCAAGTTTGCTGTTCACTTCGCTGAGAATCGGAATGAGCGCATCATGTTTTTTTCCGTGTTTGTCTATTGCATCTTGTACAATGGCAGTGACTTCACTTTCAACAACTAGGGCAATCATCATTCCTCCGAGCATCGAAGATTTTATGACTCAACGGCAATGGCATTAAAGTTACAGACTTGCATACAAATTCCGCAGTGGATGCAGGTTTCAGGGTCAATGTAATGCGCCTGACGCCGCTCGCCGCTGATGGCTTCCACGGGACAATTTCTCGCGCAGACGGTACAACCTGTGCAGGCTGGCGCTTGAATCTCAAAGCGGATCAATGGCCGACACACTTTCGCGGGACAGCGCTTTTCATAAATATGGGCTTCATATTCATGACGGAAATGCTTGAGCGTGCTAAGTACGGGGTTCGGCGCACCCTGACCCAGTCCGCATAAGCTGTTGCGTGAAACTTCATGGCATAGGTGTTCAAGTTTTTCGATGTCGCCTTCTTCGCCGAGACCATCGCAAATTTTTTGTAACAGTTCAAGCAGGCGGCGTGTGCCGACACGGCAGGGCGTACACTTTCCGCAGGATTCAGCTTGCGTGAAGTCCATGAAGAAGCGCGCAATATCCACCATGCAGGAGCTTTCGTCCATGACCACCAAACCGCCCGAACCCATCATCGAGCCGGCTTGACTCAGCGCTTCGTAATCCAGCGGCAGGTCAAGATGTTCCTCGGTCAAACATCCGCCCATCGGGCCGCCTGTTTGCACGGCTTTGAATTTCTTGCCATCCTTGATTCCGCCTGCCACTTCAAAAATGATCTCACGCAAAGTAATGCCCATCGGAACTTCGATCAGCCCCGGCTTGACCACGTTTCCGCCGACTGCGAAAGTCTTTGTGCCTTTCGAGCGTTCCGTCCCCATACTGGAATACCAGGCCGCGCCTTTTGTAAGGATCTGTGGAATGTTGGAATATGTTTCCACATTGTTGTTGTTGCTTGGTTTGCCCCACACACCCTTGACCGATGGAAACGGCGGGCGTGGACTTGGCTCGCCGCGTTTGCCCATGATCGAAGCCATCAAAGCTGTTTCTTCACCGCAGACGAATGCGCCCGCGCCCACACGCACTTCAAGATCAAAGTTGAAATCGGTGCCGAAAATATTATTTCCTAAAAAGCCAAATTCACGCGCCTGCTCAATCGCAATATTAAGCGTTTCAACTGCCACGGGATATTCAGCGCGGCAATAAATATAGCCGTAACTCGCGCCGATCGCATACGCGCCGATGATCATGCCTTCGATCACAGAATGCGGATCGCCTTCGAGCACACGTCGATTCATAAATGCGCCCGGGTCGCCTTCATCTGCGTTGCAGACCATATACTTCGGGCTGTCTGCCACCTGACGGGTGATGGACCATTTTTTGCCGGCAGGGAAGCCCGCGCCGCCGCGCCCACGCAAACCTGAATTAATCACTTCATCAATGACTGTTTCAGGAGTCATTTCAAACAACGCTTTGCCTAGCGCCTGATAGCCATCAATTGCAAGATAGTCTTCGATATTGTTCGGGTCGATCTGACCGCAGTTTCTTAATACAATACGTACTTCCTTCGGGCGCAATGGGCCGAGTTCTTCATCTACAACCGGTTTGACCACTTCACGAAAGCGTTCAACAATGCGGCCTTTTAGAAAATGTTCTTCCACCAAAAAAGGAATGTCATCGGCGGTCATGCCGTGATAGTGAACGCCTTCCGGGTAGACCATCATTTCAGGTCCGCCCGAACAACCTCCGATGCGCGAAGTTTCGAGTACTTGAATTTCGTCTATTAATCCCTGGGCTACAAACTCATCCTGCAGCGCATCCACAATTTCATGCGCGCCTTTTGCAAGACACTCAGGGTCAACACATACCAACACATGCGAACGATAAAACGCCATAATAAACT
>JAYVUA010000062.1:0-13348 GCA_043788255.1 Anaerolineales bacterium
GCAAAGCAGTCTCTTCGCCGCAAATGTAAGCACCTGCGCCAAGATGAGTATATATTTTTAAAGAATATTCCGTGCCGAAGAGTTTATCGCCAAGGAACCCTGCTTCTTCCATCTCTGCGATCTTTTCATCAAGGAAAGCAGCCAGTTCCCAGAACTCACCACGAAGATATACATACGCCGCTGTCGCACCAACTGCATAACTTGCAAGGGCAAGGCCTTCCAAAAACTGAAATGGATTACTTTCCATGATCTCGCGATCCTTGAAAGTGCCAGGCTCGGATTCGTCGGCATTGGCCACCACATAATGCGGCCAATTCTTGTTATCAATGAAAGACCATTTCATCCCAGTGGGAAACCCAGCTCCACCGCGGCCACGCAGCCCGGAGTTCTTGACTACATCAGTCACTTCGGTGGGCTGCATTTTGGTCACAGCTTTTTTGAAAGCCGCAAAACCGCCGTTCTTTTTATAAACATCAAATTTATTGAAATCTGGAATATCACGGTGACGTAAAAGGATGTGAGTCATTACTTCACCTCCTTGTCAGCATGTTTGAGCACTTCAACTAATTCCATGGTCCTGTCCACAGTCATATTCTCGTGATATTTAATGCCATCCGGACCTTGTGTCTGGAACATGGGGGCTTTGTCACAGGCGGCGAGACAGGTTACAGCTTCGAGAGTCACGATTCCGTCAAGTGTGGTCTCGCCAACTTTAATTCCAAGATTTCCGCATAGGTTCTGCATGAACTCATCCGCGCCGCGCAAGGCACATGGCAAATCTGTACAGACTTGCATGCGATACTTGCCGGCTTTCTCATCATGATAAAGTGTGTAGAACCCAACAATCGAGGCCACGTCGGTTTCGGTGATGTCGAGAATTTTTGCAATATCCTGCATCGAGGCCTTATTAACATATCCTTCCTCGCGTTGTGCAAGAAAAAGAAGCGGCATTACCGCCGAGCGCTTAAACTCTGGCGGGTATTTCGAAAGGATTTGTTTTACTTCCTTCGGATAAGTTTTCTCAAGGCTCATCTGTCAATATCTCCGAGGACAATGTCAATGGAAGCAAGAATGGCAACCAGGTCTGCCACCAAATGCCCCTTAACGATCTGTGAAAGCACAGCCAAATTATCAAATGAAGGCGTGCGTAAATGTACGCGATATGGTTTCGGGCCGCCGTCGCCTTCCAGCATAAGTCCCAGTTCACCGCGCGGTGATTCAACTGCGCTATAGATAGAAGCCTTGGGCGCAGGGAAGCCTTCCGTCCACAACTTGAAGTGGTGGATGAGAGATTCCATGCTGACACCGATCTCCGAGCGCGGCGGTGGGACAAATTTGCGATTCTCAGAGCGAACAGGTCCAAGCGGTAATTTGTTCAAAGCCTGTTCAATGATCTTCAGTGACTCGCGTAATTCATCGATACGCACCAGATAACGAGCATATGTATCGCCTTCTGTACGGATCGGCACATTGAAATCGTATTGTTCATATCCACAGTATGGACGCGCCTTGCGCAAATCCCAGTCCACACCGGAAGCGCGGAGTGTTGGTCCTGTTACACCATATTGCAAGGCAACTTCTTTGCTAAGGTAGCCAATATCCACCATACGATCAATAAAGAGCGGGTTCTTCGTCAACAAAGCTTCGTATTCATCAATGCGCTTGGGGAATATTTTAATAAAATCGCGTACGGCTTTTTCAAATTCAACAGGCACATCGCGCCACACGCCGCCGGGACGGAAGTAGGTCGTCATCATACGCTGACCTGAGACCAGCTCAAAGATATCGAGGATCTGTTCGCGCTCACGGAAACAATACAGGAACATGGACATGGCAGCCAGATCAAGCCCCGAGGTTCCAAGCCATACAAGATGCGAAGCGACACGTTGAAGCTCAGTGAGGATCACGCGCAAGCCCTGCGCGCGTACTGGCACATCCAGATCAACAAGTTTTTCAACCGCCATTACATACGCGAGGTTGTTTCCCATCGTGTTCATATAATCTAAGCGGTCGGTCATCACTTCAGCCTTTTGATAGGTCTTGGCTTCCATGTTCTTTTCAATACCCGTATGCAAATAACCAATATCGGGAATACAGTTGACCACGATCTCGCCGTCCAGTTCAAGCAACAGGCGCAGCACGCCATGCGTGGATGGGTGCTGCGGCCCCATGTTCAAGAGCATGGTTTCGCCGGTAAGCGCCCGCTCTGAAACAAGATGTTTGAATTTCTCTATGCTGACTTCTTCAATCTGACTCATAACTATTCCTTTGCGTACGGCTTGCGCAGATCAATTTCATCAAAATTAAAAGTAAATTGTGGTTCTTCATAACCCAGCGGATAATCCTTGCGCAGCGGATGCCCTTCGTGATCTTCAGGCATTAATATCCTGCGTGGATCGGGATGACCATCGATCTCGATACCGAACATATCGAGAAGTTCACGCTCACGCCAATTCGCCACCGCATACACACCGGTCGCAGTCGGGACCTTTGGACTGTCTCCGTTTACTGGAACTCTGATCTGCACCGAAAGATTTTTTTCGATCGAAGTGAGTTGATAGATCACATGAAAGCGCGGAGTGCTCTGCGGCCAATAATCAGTTGCGGTCATTGCGGAGAGCAATTCGAAATTAAACTCATCGCGCAAAATGGTCAACGCTTCAACGATCTGTTCAGGCTTCACGAACAAATGTACTTCATCGCGAAACTCTTCAACCGTTGCGCCGAATTTGTCCTGAATGTTTTTTACAAGGGGTTCTAATTTTTTATCCATAGTATTCCTAAAGACCTGACAGGTCTTCACATGGCCTTAATTGACAATTGCCCATTTTCGTATAAAAGTTATGAATGCCGTGATTTCTGATAAGACCTGTCAGGTCTCGATAGGTATTTAACTTTTAGCCAAGTCCTTGAACTTCTCACCCTTCACTTTTTCATACACAGTGAGTACACCATGGATCAAAGCCTCGGGGCGCGGCGGGCAACCCGCCACATATACATCCACAGGGACAACTTCATCAACCCCCTGAAAAATGGCATAATTATTGAAGACACCACCGCACGAAGCGCAATCACCCATGGCAATTACCCACTTCGGCTCTGGCATCTGATCATACAAACGGCGCAACACTGGACCCATTTTCTTTGAGACACGCCCCGCCACGATCATCAGGTCCGATTGGCGCGGGCTGGCACGCATGAGTTCCATTCCAAAGCGGCTCATATCATAATTTGCAGCCTGGGCAGACATCATCTCGATCGCACAGCAAGCAAGCCCGAACAACATCGGCCACATCGCATTCGTTCGCGACCAGTTGACCATGCCTTCAAGCGTGGTGGTGACCACGCCCATATTTCCAAGTTTTTGTTCTACTCCCATTCCAAAGCTCCTTTTTTCCACGCGTATACATAACCTACGAGTAAGATAACGATAAAGACGATCATTTCGAATAAACCGAAAATGCCCAGGCTGCGAAACGCAATCGCCCAGGGCAAAAAGAAAACGACTTCAATATCAAATAGGATGAACAATACGGCAATCAAATAGAAGCGGACAGGCATACGGCGGGTGCCTTCGCCGTATGGATCCATGCCTGATTCATAAGGCATATTTTTTGCTTCTGTATTTTTCCGTGGACCAAATAATTCCCCCAAACCGATCGCGATGAACGCAATCAGCGTAGCAACCGCGATCATCACTCCAATGGCAATATACTCCAGCAACATAAAACACCTCTTTGGTGTGTAGTATCCAACAAATTCTCCATATAAATGATGTCGCTGCGAGGCGCTCTTGTTTTTAGCCGAAGCAGTCTCCTGATATTAGGGGATTGCTTCGTCGGAAAGAGCAAGTGCCCTCCTCGCAAGACATATTGAGAATTGCTGTCTAAAATTAGTGCGTGAAATCTTGCACGTTCGGCGTAGTATATCATAAGAGACTTTTGAGGGCTAGTGAAAGTGTCTCTTTTCACAAAAATGGTGATATTAGTCATATTGGGAAAATATAAGAGTTAATAGTTGTAGTGGATGGGGGTTTGGTTAGCTAATGCCTGGTAATCCAAAACCTTTTGATTTGTTGCAGTATTATTTGCAAGCCAACCGAGAGCAGAAGTTTTGGCATTATTTAAATCCGTTGTGACTTGGTAAGACGGGATTCCTGGGAATGTACCTGTCCCTGGTAATTCAAAAACCTGAGGTAGGGTTACATTTGTTGTTAAGTCATTACCACTATATACATCGCCATCTTTGACTTGGAACCAGGCATTGAGAGGTGCAGCGTTAACAACTGCAGTTCCACTCTGGATTGCCACACCGCCAATATTAACAGTTCCTGTAATTATCACACCTCCTGTGGCAACTCCATGAACAGTTACAGTATAAGGCGAAGTTGTGTCAGGGCTTACCGAAACGATACTAACAACACCTGCGTTAGAAGTGCTAAATGAAACATTATCTACTGGTGCAGTACAAACAGGTGTAGCTGTAATAGTTCCATCTATTCCACTAAGTGTTAAATTTGTTGTAGCAGGACTTAAAGTTATAGTACAAGTTGGTGCACTAACTGTAATGTCTGTATCGGCTACTCCTGCTGCTGGACACAGTCGCCCATCAGATAAAGTTGCAGTTGCCCAAACAGACGCAGACCCAAGCGCTACTGCGGTTACGTTTGTAGAATAAGGGTTACTGATATCACTAGTTGGGCTAACAGTTACTTTACTTGTATCGTAAGACCCAAATGCCATGGAAGTAACAGTAGCGCTCCCTAATCCACTGGTTACGCTGGCTGTGACTATTCCAGCAGTTCCACCTAATACTAAGTTAAGAGAGGCGGGTGATGTTGTTACTGCACAAGCAGGGATCGGTGAAGCTGTTGGTGCAGGTGGGCTAGTTGGCACAGGAGGTGGGGTTACAGAACAGGCCTGAACTTGTGAATCAGCCCCATTTGTACTACAAAAACGAATCTGAAACCCCCCACTACACGCTCCCCAGGGCCCCCAAGCATCGGGTGGGTTTTTTGTCGTACAGTTTGCGGATGTTGAAGTTGTACACGCACAATTTCCAGCCCCCACACAATAATCGTTTCCACATTGTCCTGCACAAGTCGCAGTACCTCCAGATCTTGGGACACAGTCTATGGTTTGGGTACACGGGTCACCGCAATTATCTGCAAAAGCATTTGTGACTATAAATTTTGAGAATACTGAGGATACAAAGAGTAATAAAACTATTATTGATGATAAAAGTAGTAATAAATGTCTTTTATAGTTTATATAAATTGCCACAATTTCAGCTTATATCAATTGGTGTACTATTTCAATATTAAGTACCTCTCAGTTAGAAGTACCTATTGGGATTCCGTACATTCCAAAAATAACATGCAATTTAAAGAATGCCTTAATATCAAGCACATTGCTGGCGTTATCTTTAATGTTTAATTTATTTTCGAAACCATTATTTGCGGATATTGCTTCAATGTACATTTCAACTTCTGCTATTGAAGTTCCTTGCGCTTTGTAAAAGGCTTCAATGTCAACAGGTGACCCAGAAATAAATTGATGTTTTTGATCGTTATTATATATACTAGATGGGCTTATTCTGGATACACCCTTTCTATCTGGCCAGAAAAATCCATTCTTAATAATTTTATCTAACCCTCGTTGTCCTATTGGAAATTGAAATATTATTTCAATACCATTTGCATCCTTTTCGGTTTCAGTAACTACATACATTTTTTCATCGCTGGGTAGACCATAAATACCTTTTTCTAAAGGAGCTACTGTACATTGAATTAGGTTTAATGCTTGATTTCCATTTACAACGCCAGAAAGAACTATTGCTCCCGTACTTGGTAACCTACGCGAACTAAAAACTACATTTGGAGAATTTGGGGCTGGGCACGTTTTCTGTGACCAGTCTGCAAATGAGCCAGTTGATATATCCAATGGTGTAATTGGGGTTACCCCTGCTAAATTTTCGGCTGTTGGGTCAGTTACTAATTTATAACTTACCTCTGGGGTTGGAGATGCTTCTCTTGTGGGTGTGGGTGGAATAGCTGTGGGTTGTGCTTCTGTTGGTGCAGGGTTTGCAGGTGGCCTGGGTGTTTCACTTGGCTCGCTTGTCGGAGTAGGCGCAGGTGCGCACGCGCCAGCGGTGAGAATTAAAATCGAGAAAATAATGGAAGAAATCAAAAACTTTTTCATATGTGCCTCGGTTTACAAATTATTGTAGGGACACAGCGAGTAAATTATGGTTTTGACGATAAATCGTTCCGCTGTGTCCCTACTTCGCAGACTGCCACTTCGTAGTTATCCTAATCCCCCAAATAATCCCTCAACTCACGGCTCCTCGCAGGGTGACGTAACTTCCGCAGCGCCTTCGCTTCGATCTGGCGGATGCGTTCGCGAGTCACATTGAAATAGCGGCTGACTTCTTCCAGGGTATGTTCCTTGCCATCGCATAAACCAAAACGCAGCTCAAGGACTTCACGTTCACGTTCTGATAATGACTCAAGCGCATGTTGTACCTGTTCACGCAGCATTTCACGCGCGGCCGAATCCATGGGAGAGGGCGCATCTTCATCTTCAATGAAATCACCCAACGAGCTGGAATCTTCATCCCCTACCGGGCCATCAATGGAAACAGGTTCTTCCGCTGAACGTAAAATGCGATTTATTTTTAGAGCCGCGATATTAAGTCGCTCTTGTATATCTGAATTGATCGGCTTATTTTCAGTTTGCACCCGCATAATGGCTTGCATATCTGAAGCGGAAAGATAACCTACTTCCAAAGCAAGCTCTGCATTATTCGGAGTTCGGCCCAACACCTGGGTAAGATGCCGTTGCGCGCGCAAAATACGCGAGACGGATTCAAATAAATGTACTGGAATACGTATCGTGCGAGCCTGCTCTGCAATCGAACGATTAATAGACTGGCGAATCCACCACGTGGCATACGTGCTGAATTTAAAACCACGGCGCGGGTCAAATTTATTAATCGCGCGCAGTAAACCCATATTGCCTTCCTGGATCAAGTCCAGCAGGGACATGCCGCGTCCCAGATAACGTTTGGCAACGCTCACCACCAAACGCAAGTTCGCGCGGATCAATGCCTGATTGCCATCAACTGCGCGGGCGTGAATGGAATCCATTTCGTTGAGCAGTTCTTCATCGGAAGGGAGATTGCGGTTAAGAGTCCGCTGGGCAGGAAAAGCATTTTGCTCGCGGACATACGTCAGCAGCCACTCTGCATATTTAAACGGAAGCAGGCTCAGGTTAAGAAAGACACTGTAGGCATGTCGGGCAAAGTTATCCCAAAGATGATCCACTCCCCAATGGCCGTTATCCAAATAAGCGCGGAAATAAGAGGGAGAATCAAACTGCCAGCCCGAATGAAGCGACTGGGCTTCGGCGATCATCAAGCCAAGGTTGGGAAGTTCGTGGTCAAGCTGTTCGGTATCTTCAATGAGACGATCCCAGGATGTAATCATTTCCAAAAGCAGGGAATGATATATGGAAGCGGCCAGCGAAACCCCTTTGCGTTGTTTCAATTTACGAAGTGTTGTAATATGGCGGTCAGCTTCGCTGAGTGTGGCAAGGCGAAACTCGCTGTCTGAATCGAGCAGTTTTACAAGGCCAATCTCACGCAAATACAATCGCACGGGGTCTTCAGAAAGTTCGGCAGCAAGTTCATGTGAACGTGAAGGCAAAATTTCATCAACATCTTCATCAGGCACGGCCAGCAAGGATTCGTCTGACTCGATGATCTCATCTTCTGTAATATCCAGCGGAAGGTTGTCATCCACCAGTGATTCCAAAACAATATTCACAGAAGGTTCAAGCTTCCCCATTTTTCCCTTCGCATTCAAGACCGTATTTTCTTGTTCAGGTTTACTTTTGTTTGGTTTGTTTTTTGCGGGCATCGGTTTTCCTTTCCCTTAATGATTGTGTTTAAAGCTCCCAAAACTCAAAAACATCATACCTGCCGCTTTGATGATAACTTTCGCTTGGCCTGATCCAAATTATGAATCAGTTTCGAAAGCTGCATTGTTTGTTCCTGATACATCTTCATATTTTCGCCTCCCTGTTGTTGCTCCTCCTCTTGCAAAAAACGCAGTTGATTATTATTAGCCATTGCATTCGCGCGGCGCAAATCCATAAAACGCGCAAGCAATTCCTCCATCAACTTGTCGTCCAGCAAGTCCAGCGATTCGGTTTTTACAAGCAGTTCTTTTGAAAGGTCGGTCACTGCTTCGGGCAAATGAGTCATCACATAATGATGGTGGTCTTTCTCATCCTGCTCCACAGCCATGCGAATTACACCAAACAACAACTGATGGTCAGTATACTCGAAGTCATCCACAGCCAGCGCGCTCAAACCAAACTCTTGCAGTGTTCTATCCAGGCGATACAACATTTCAGGTTTGCGAAATAAAACGCCCAAACAATAGGATTCAATTCTCAAAGTGGGATTAACCGCCACAACAGACAAGTCAGCCTTTTGACTTTGACCGACTGCCAGGCGCGGCTTCCGCCTCACTACTGGACCCTGAACCTGCGTGCTGGTCAATGAGCGTTCATCTACCCGCAGCATTCGCGCCAACGCCTGACGATAAGTATCGCGCTCCATTGGGCTGGGCAGGTCTTCTATTAATGGAAGCACTTGAGCAGCAATTTGATTCTTTACCTTCGCATCATTTAGGTTCTGTCCCGCTGCAAGAGCATCCATCACATGTGTGACAATTGGCTTGGCATTCTCGATCAGCCGCTTCCACTCTTCTTTATCACGCGCCACGATCTCATCAGGATCCATGTCATCAGGCATGGATGCGACTCGCAGATCCGCTTGTAGGCGTGCTTCATTGCGCAGCAATCCACGCGCATCAAAACCCAACTCCCCTTCGCGATCCATTGCTGAGCGGGCAGCATCCAACCCACGCAAGACAGCTTTTTGTCCCGCCACATCCGGGTCAAGCGCCAGCACGATCCGCTTTGTAGATTTCTTAAGCAAACGCAACTGATCTTCAGTTAAAGCCGTCCCCATTGGCGAGACCACATTCTCATACCCTGCCTGATGCAAAGCGATCACATCCAAATATCCTTCGACGATCACAACCTGGTCTGCCACGCGGATGGGTTTACGCGCGCGATCGAGTCCATATAGCAAGCGTCCTTTTGAAAAGATCGGCGTTTCAGGTGAATTCAAAAATTTAGGAATATCGTTCGGGTCTACAATGCGCGCGCCAAAACCAGCCATTTTCCCATTTTCATCACGAATGGGAATCATGATGCGATTACGGAATTTATCAAAATGTTTGCTGTCTTCATCGCGGACAGAGAGCATACCTGCGTCAATTAATTCCTGCTCTTTATAACCTTTGGACATGAAATGCTTTATTAGATTATCGTAACCGTGCGGCGCATACCCCAGCCCAAAAGTTTCAATGGTTGAGTCGGTCAATCCACGCTTCTCACGTAGATATGTTAGTATCTCTTTATTATTAAAAAGATGGGTGCGATAAAAAATAATCGCATCCTCAAGCAAAGTCCGCAAGTGTTCATTGGCTTCTTTTGATTCTGGTTTCTCGGCAACGAACGACTCAACCTTCACACCCGCACGGTCAGCCAGTTTTTGCAGGGCATCCTTGAAGTCAAGTCCTTCGCGCTTCATGATGAACTTAAAAATATCCCCGCCCTCATTGCACTGACCAAAACAGCGCCACGTCCCAGACTCAGGCCAGACTACAAAAGCGGGCGTATGCTTATTCTCATGGAATGGACAGAATCCCGTATAGTTTTTGCCTGCATGGCGCAGCTTTACACCGGCCTCAGATACGAGGTCAACGATATCGATCTTGGATTTGACTTCATCAATGGTGGACATAGGATCGGTTAGGTTGGCACGTTCACAAATCAGAACGTCACAGGTTGATTATAGACTTGGTTTGAGATGAACGCAACAGCATAAATCAAAGGCACTAAGATTTTTAAGTCTTAGTGCCTTGTAACTGCAAAACTTTGTCGTTGTCCAAAAAACTTTACGGAGTTGGGGTAGGCTCCAGCGTTGGGGTTTCTGTAGGAATATCCGTTGCTGTCGGCTCAGCAGTCGGCGTTTCTGTTGGAACGTCCGTTGCTGTCGGTTCAAGAGTAGGTGTTTCGGTTGGAACATCTGTTGCCGTCAACTCGATATCCGTTGAAGTAGCTGTTGGGATAAACAAGGTTGGAATTGCCGTTTCAGTTGGAATATCGGTTGGGACATCCGTAAATGTTGGGATATCGGTCGGGGCGTCTGTTGCTGACGGAATCAATGTAAATGTAAAAGCGACTGTTGGTGTAGGGGGAATCTGAGTTATCAGTTCCACAGGAACAAGAAGTACGGCCACACTTAAGTAATTATCCAACCCAGGGGCAACTAGCCCGGCGTCGACTAAAGTCTGTTGTTGTATTTGGAGCGCGGGGACAATCACTGCCAGAGTTTCAACATTATCATGGGACTCTACCTGGGATAATGCATCCAAATAACCATTCCGAGCATTGGCGCTAAGCAATGGGTCATTTGAAACTGCCACCCATTCATTGAGACGGCGATTGGCAAGAGTAATATCTGTAGCAACCTGATTCAGTGAGACAGAACGCCAGATCTGTTCACTCGTTCGCTTCCAGGGGTAGAACGATTCACCCGGCAAAGCAGACTGAGCATAAACTGTTCCAGTAAAAAGAAGGGCGGCAATCAGTGCTGCAAAGGCAGTTGACATTCGCCAGGAAGATACCATACTGCTTTTTGGCAGGCGCGGGTGTGATAATGCATAATGAAGCAAAGTAGCGCGGGTATATTCTTTAAAAGTAGGAGAAGGCCTTATCCCGCGCGCAAAATTCAGAGATTGCACAGTCTTCAAGAGCGGCTCCACCTGAGAGGCATTCTCCGGGTAACGAGCCAGACATTCCTTCAATGTAGATGTGCCATCTAAAAGCCTGGGCTGGCATTCTTCAATGATATAACGGGTTTTTAATGGGTCAATTTTTAGTTCTTTTTCTTCCAAATATCCTGCCAGTAACAGCAAAGCACGAAATTGTAATACGCGAACATTTCCACCATACTGGTTCATCAAGCGTCCAACGTACTTATTAGGCACATCAACAATAAATTTCAGTATTAAAATTTGTTGTTCTTCTTTGGTTAAAGTTTGCAAGGCCTTGCGTAAAGCTTGCGGATTATGGATACCCTCAACTTCTTTCCCAAAATTATGCGCCTTTGAAATTAAGAAATCATATTCAGATGACGCAGATTTTTTATGCGTACGATAATATGTAATGATCTGATCACGTGCGATCAAATAAAGCCAGGAGCCAAAAGACGAACCTAATCCATTATATCCACCCAGTTGTTTCCAGGCACTGAAAAATATCTGGAAGGTAATCCCTTCGGCAACCTGATCGTCCGCCGCCTGAAAATAGACATAGCGATAGATACGCTCCACATATGCATCGTAAAGTTTAACGAATGCATTCGTGTCACCCGATTTCGCCTGTTGAATGAGGCGAATTTCTTCCGGGAGCATTTCTACAAGTCGATTGGCATAACTGGAATTAATCATAAGGTTCCAAGCAATACACAAACCAATTAAAAACTAATAACAAGGCATAAAACCTTGAATTTCAATCCGTTATCAGTATAGCTTTATTTTACAACAGTTTTATATCAAATTCATCACATTTCGCAATTCAGACAAAAACACTAAGAAAGGTGGATTCAGCCTAAAAACCTTCCAACTTGCTTAAATCCACGACTCCGTTGGAGAGTGATGCGATTTTTTGCAAGAGTCCAAGCCGATTTTCTTTGACGGTTTTGTCTTCAGCCATGACTAGGATCTTTTCAAAAAATACTGTAATGGACGGGATCAACGATAAAACATTTTTTAGGAAGGAATCGACATTGCCTTCAACAGCAGACGGCAAGCGACTGAGCGCTTCATATAACCCCTTTTCTGATTCTTCAACGAACAGCTTTTCACTCACCTTGAACTGGGTTTTCTGGTCACGGGTGATGCGGACACAGCGAGCGAAACCATCCAAAATAGATGACCAATCTTCACGTATGACCCACACCTGTAATTGCTTCACCGCACGGACAGCCCCTGCGGGATTATTTGACTGTGCCGCAAGAACAGCATCAACGACATCGTTTGGATATTTATAGGTTTCTTTTAGTAATACACTGAATCGCCCAACGACAAATTCAAAAATTTGGGTTTTAACCTCATCACTAACTTTGATAGGTTGCAGGTTTGCAGCTTTGTTTATTCCTTCTCGTAAATCAAAGGGGATATCATGATTATAGAGAGACTGTACCAAACCAATTGCCGCCCTTCGCAAGGCGAATGGATCTTTTGTGCCCGTGGGATGGAGACCTATGGCAAATAAACCAACAAGAGAATCAAGGCGATCAGCAAGGGCTATCACCAGCCCAATTTTTGTTTTTGGAACGGGCTGATATTGATCGCCAATCGCGTCGGCTACAACCTGATTCTCTCCGGAACGAAGTGCATATTCGCCGCCTATGATTCCCTGCAAGGATGTCATTTCGGTGACCATTTGTGTGACAAGGTCAGCCTTCATCAAATGCGCGGCGCGGTGAGCATAAATAGCCTCGTCTGCTTCAAGCCCCAGCATGGGAATCAATTCGTTGACCAATTTCTCAATGCGCGTGGACTTATCCAACATGGAACCAAGTTTGGTGTGAAAGGTGAGGCCAGAAAGCTGTGCGCGATAATAGTCAAGAGGATTCTTCACATCTTCACGAACAAAGAAGTTCGCGTCCGCAAATCTTGCGCCGAGAACATGTTCGTTTCCTTCTCGGACAGTATTAATACCAATATCGTCGCCATTGCGAATGGCGATGAAATGAGGCAACAATTTTCCGCTTTTTTGGACAGGAAAGTAACGTTGATGTTTCTTCATCACTGAGATCAGCACATCGCGTGGCAATGATAGGAACTCTTCGTTGAAGCCACCCATCACGGCGGTAGGCATTTCAACCAAATTGGTTACCTCATCTAGAAGGTCAACCTCGATTACAGCTTCACCGCCTATCACTTTTGCACACATAAATACATCTGCATTGATGGCTTCTCTGCGTTCGTTTCGATCAAGTACGATACCTGCTTCGCGGATCACGTCAAAATATTTATCTGCTGAAGGGATTTTGATTTCGGGAGAATCGTAAGGGCGAAGTCCACGCGAGATGTTGCCAGATGCAACGCCCGCATATTCAAACGGGATGACCATATCGCCGAGCAACGCCACATACCAGCGAATCGGACGGGAGAATGCCACGCCAGAGTCATTCCAGCGCA
>JAYVUA010000063.1:0-28386 GCA_043788255.1 Anaerolineales bacterium
AGCCAACTCACAAACGATTCGATTTCTGGTACCATGGGAACTGCCTCCTGGTGATGAATTTGGAAATGAAACTGTCCGGTTTCGAGTTCCAGAGTATCACCAGGAGCTTATCGAGACAATGCCCCCAACTTAATGTAACTACGCCGCAGATTTTGGATTGTCATTCTATAACGCACGCTGGTATGACTCGTGTTGAGGTTGTTTGATGAGTTGGTCAAGTGCGATGAGACGGAGGTTTTGAAGGATGTGAGGAAGGCAGTGGAGGGCATGGAATAATATATACACCGTTGGTTGAGTAGGGCGAGTACTTTTCGAGCCCGTATCGAAACCAACATGTTGCAAAGAAATCTTCTGTTCACTTGTTACGGGCGGTTTCGATACGCCGCAAAGAGCAAGAGCGCGGCTACTCAACCACCGAGTTAGGTACTCGTGTTGAGGTTGTTTGATGAGTTGGTCAAGTGCGATGAGACGGGTGTGTTAAAGGATGTGAGAAATGCCATCGAAGGAAAAGAATGAATTTCGTAGGGGCGGAGCAACATCGTCCCCTTGTGGGATGCTCCCCCCTACATTTTTTGACAGGATAATCGCCACATGAACTCATCTCTCACCCCCTTCTTCTCTCCCAAAGGTGTCGTTGTCATCGGCGCATCCACATCACCTGAAAAACTCGGCTATGGCGTGGCGCGCAATCTCATCGCCAGCGGATATCAAGGTGCGATTCATTTTGTGAGTCAAAAACAAGGCGAGTTATTTGAGCATACGTTATATACAAACTTGAGCGCCGTACCCGATCCCGTTGACCTTGCGATTCTTATCGTCCCAACCCAGTCCACACCGCAGACCATTGAAGATTGCGCGAAGCGTGGAATCAAAGCCGCAATTATTGTCTCCTCTGGATTTCGCGAAGTCGGCGGGGAAGGCGCGACGCTTGAATTGCAATGTGTGGAAGTCGCGCGCAAGCATGGCGTGCGTTTGTTGGGTCCCAATTGCATCGGCACACTTGATACGCATCTTCCCCTCGACACCACCTTTCTCCAGCCGCCGATGCCCGCACAGGGCAGTATCGGTTTCATTTCCCATTCGGGCGCATTCGTCGCCGCGGTCATTGACTGGGCGCGTAGGCAGGGATTTGGTTTCTCGCAGATCATCAGCCTCGGCAATCAGGCCGATGTCAACGAGACGGATGTGCTGTCCGAAGTTGCAAAAGATAAGCACTCACGCGTCATCGTGCTTTACATGGAAAGCGTTTCAAATGGACAAAAGTTTGTTCAGGCCGCCAGTGAAGTCACAAAACATAAACCTGTCATTGCGCTGAAAGTCGGTCGCTTTGAAGCGGGACAAAAAGCCGCGGCATCTCATACGGGTGCGCTGGCTGGCTCCGAAGCGGCATTCAACGCGGCTTTTGCCAAGGCTGGCATTCTGCGCGCCGACACCGCCGAGCAAATGTTTGACTGGGCGCGGGCATTGGAAAATTGTCCGCTGCCGAAGGGGAAACACATGGCGATATTAACCAACGCAGGCGGACCTGGCGTCATCGCCGCCGATTCACTCGAAACGAACGGCCTGTTTCTGTCTCAATTGACAGAGTCAACGCTGAAGGCTTTATCTTCCTACCTGCCCCCTTCCGCAAGCATCCACAACCCCGTTGACATGCTCGCCTCTGCATCACCTGATGCTTACGCCGCCTGCTTGAAAATTTTGCTCACAGATGAAAACGTAGACGGCGTGATGGTCATTCTCCCTCCGCCGCCGATGTTCAAGACTGAGGAAGTGGCGGAAAAGATTGTCCAAACTCTGGAGTCAAGCAGCTTGCTGCTTGCGGACAGCAAGCTGTCCGACTCCAAAAAACCCGTTGTGATCGCATTGATGGGTTCCACGCTTGTTGAAGAAGCAAACAAAGTATTTCAACGCGCACATATTCCAACCTACCCATTCCCCGAACGTGCGGCATCAGCGCTGAGTGCGTTAGCAAAGCGAGCGGAGTACTTAGACAGTAGACCACAGACCGTAGACCGTATTACGGTCAACCGTCCACCATCCACAGTCATTTCTCCAGACGATTTAATGAGCGCATACCAAATCCCCACTGCACCCACCAAACTCGCACGGGGTGAAAACGAAGCAGTCACCATTGCAAATGAACTCGGATTTCCTGTTGTGATGAAGATCGCGTCACCTGATATTTTGCATAAATCAGATCTCGGCGGTGTGTTGTTGAATATCAAGTCTGAGAAAGAAGTTCAAAGTGGCTACGCGCTGTTGATGGAACGCGTTACCAAGTCTATGCTGAATGCGAGGATCGAGGGTGTGCATCTGCAGCATCAAATCCCTGAAGGACAGGAAGTCATTATCGGCGCAGTGCGAGATCCGCTGTTTGGTCCGCTCATGATGTTTGGTTCTGGCGGCATCGAAGTGGAGGGACTCAAGGATGTGGCGTTTGCTTTAGCACCGCTGAATCAGGCCGAGGCGCGGGAAATGATCCGCAAGACATGGGCAGGGAGGAAGTTAAAAGGCTTTCGCAGCATCCCCCCCGTAGACGAAGAATCTGTCATCGATGTTTTGATCAAATTATCTTTTCTCGCATATGAACATCCAGAGGTGGAAGAGATCGAGATCAACCCGTTGCGTGTTCTGAGTATGGGCGCAGTGGCCGTGGATATTCGAGTAAAATTCTCTGTATGATTACATTATCCAATCTCACCTACTACCCTATCAAAGCCTGCCGCGGATTTGATGTAACTGAATTGCGCGTGGAACGCATGGGCCTTGCCAATGACCGCCGCATGATGGTGGTTACACTCGAAGGCGAACAGGTCACCCAGCGTGAGTATGCAAAACTGGCATGGGTGATTCCAACATTGAGCAACGGATCGCTCACACTTTCCGCGCCAAATTTTGATTCGATCCAGTTTGCAATTCAAAAAATGGGCACAACCTGGCCTGTGAATATTTGGAAAAGCAAAGGCGTGAGCGCCATTGACCAGGGTGATGAATCCGCGCAATGGTTTTCCGATTGGCTCGGCACTTCGGTTCGTCTCGTGCACATCGCCAGTGGAATCCAACGCAAATTGAATCTTGACTTCGCCGTCCACGCAGATGACCACACTGGATTTGCAGACGGCTACCCGATCCTGATCATCTCTGAAGCATCGCTTCAGGACTTAAACTCACGGCTGGATTCCGCTCTCCCGATGAATCGATTCCGCCCGAACATTGTGGTCAAAGGCTGTGAACCATTTGCAGAAGACACATGGAAGCGAATCAGAATTGGCGATATCGAAATGGCACTCGTCAAGCCTTGTGCACGCTGCGAGGTGACTACGATCGACAAGGAAACACTTGAAAGAAATAAGGAACCGCTTAAGACATTGGCCCGCTTCCGCAAACACGAACTGGGAGCCATTTTCGGCATGAATACCATTCCGTTGAATGAAGGCGAGATCAAAGTTGGCATGAGTGTGGAAGTTTTAGAATAGCAGAGCGCGTCGTACCTGTATTAATTGGATAGATCAACTCGAGTAGATTTGCATTATTCTCATCTTACGCACCCCAGCCGTGATTCCCTCCCGAAAGACATCGGGACGATGTGAGCGGTAGCGAAGGGTCTCTGAGACAATCGTAGAGGTGCTCAGAACGACACTGCGCAACATTGATAATAAGATAAGTCCACCCGTCTGGTGCGACGCACTGCTCAAAGCAATTTCTGCGAATACTTATCCGCAAACAAAGCAGGCTGTCCGCCTGTGTGCCAAAATAAAACAGACTCATTCTTCTTGAAGAATCCCTTGCGGATAAGATCGATCATCCCAGCAGCGGCGCGGCCCGTGTAGACGGGGTCAAGCAGCAGACCTTCGTTACTGGCAAATAATTTAATCGCTTCGCGTTCCCCTTCCCCAAAAACTCCATAGCCAGCCTGACAATAATCTTCATTCGCCAGAACGTCATCGCCTGTAAATTCAATTCGCTCGCCGAGTTTTTCGCTGGCTTGTGAAGCAAGCTCGGAGACATGTGACTTAAGTTGCGCTTCTGGTTCATCAATACTGATACCGAGAACTTTTCCAGTGTAGCCAAATACTCTTTGACCCAGAACCAACCCAGCATGAGTCCCGCCCGAGGAGGTGCCGAAGACGATCCAATCCGCATTGACATTCTGATGCATCAATTCTTCCATCGCGAAGGCATATCCCAGTGCACCCGTGGGGCTTGAACCACCATAAGGCACAAGATAGGGTTTCTTCCCTGCGGCGACAGCATTGTCAAACGTCTCTTGCAAAATACGGTCACGGTCTTTGCGATCTGCTACAGTTATGATTTCCGCGCCGAAGAGTTGGTCAAGCAGAAAATTTGCAGAAGGTTGATTCGGCTTTTCGCCCGTCAATACAAGTGTGCAGTCAAAACCAAAGCGCGCCGCGGCAGCAACAGTCTGACGGCAATGATTGGATTGAATAGCGCCTGCAGAGATCAACATCTTCGCGCCCTGTTCGCGCGCTTCCGCAACGAGGAATTCCAGTTTACGGGTTTTATTTCCACCGAAGGCAAGTCCCGTTTGGTCATCGCGCTTGACGAGAATCCGCGGCCCGCCGAGAGCATTGGTCAATCGAGGAAGTTCTTCAATGGGAGTTGGCAGGTGGGCAAAATTGAGACGAGAAATTGGTTTCATATCAATCCTTTACTATCCACAACACTAGCGTGCGATGCTAGTGTTGTGGATTCTATTCCAAGCCTTGCTTCGTTTTCTCTTTCCCGCGCGACCGCATCACATCCAACACACGCGGCACAATCTCGGTGTAAAGTTTATACCAAAGTTTATTCGGCGCGAAATCATACGCGCCCAACGTACGGATCACTTCTCCGCCCAGGCCTTCCTTGAAGCGATAAACACCCCACATCGAGTCGCTTTCGTCAAAGACATCAGGCGCACCCCATAAATCATATCCAGTGCATTCATTCGCCCTGGCATGCTTCATGGCTTCCCATTGCAAAAGATAAGTCGGCATTTTTTCACGGTGTAGATTACGCGACATACCGTACACATAATACGCGCGCCCCGCGAACATAAAAAGGAAGATGGCGGCAACAGGCTCGTTGTCAACTTCAGCGATCAAGGGAATTGCTGAGGGCTGGCTGCTAACAGCTGACTGCATAAATAACTTCCAGACGGTCATGTAATAATTTTCATCACGGATCACAAAGCCATCGCGCACGGATGTTTCGGCGTACATTTTGTAAAGCATGGGCAAGTCGCTGACCGTGCCTACACGCAATTTCACACCTCTTTTTTCTGCGAGGCGGACGTTGTAACGCGTCTTCGGTTTCATGCGTGCGAGCATTTCTTCTTCAGTAGTGGCGAATAAATCAATAAGGACAGTATTTTGAAATTGGATTTGATCCGACGAATAGACCCAGCCCCTGCGCGTAAATTCGGACCTCACAGCCTGTCCGCCGGTATCGAGAACATCTCCCTCGCTGTCAGGGACTCCGCGCCCAAGCACAACATCGGGATCAATTTTCAGGAAGATGGCACCTTGTTTTCGCGCGTAGGTTTGCAAATCATTCAAAACACGAGTTCGTAACGATTCATTGTCCCAATCCAATAGCGGACCTTTCGGCGCATAGAGAATGGACAAGCGTGCAGCAAATCCGCTATTGAGTACTTGCTTCTTTAAGATCAATGTTGCAGCGACAACAGGAAAGACGAAAGAATAAAGACGGGTTACATCTTTCTCAATTTTAAACTCGCCATTAGCACCCCAAACAGCAAAGTATGGAATCCAACCATATTTCGCCTTGACCTGTCCCCACTCATAAGTTTGGAGAAAGTGCGGGTTCGGAAGTTTTGAAATAGTCTGGTTCCAAATATTGTCAGCCACTATGCCCTATTCCCAATAAACTTCAAATATGCCCAATACAACAATGGATTATAAACTCGATCAAATGCCTGCGCTGCACGTTTCACCTCACCGCCAAAGCCGCGTTTGAAACGGTAGACGCCCCAGAGTCCATCGTGGCGGGATTCGAAGTTAGCCTCAAGTGTTTCCTCGTTTTCATCGGGAACACCCCAGAGATCATATTCTTCACAGCCGTGCGCCTTTGCCCAGCGGATGGCCTCCCATTGAAGTAGGTATGTTGGCATGCGGTTACGTTCCTGATCATTAGATGCGCCATACACATACCATGCACGTTTTGCATTTGAAAAAATCATTAACGCGGCAAGAGGTTTGCCTTCGTATTCGGCAACCAATAACTCGCATGTCCCTTTTGGATGAAATAACTCATAAGCGCGTTGATAATATTCTTTTGAATGTACGCCGAAGTTATCACGCCCGCCTGTGACGGTCATCATTTCATGGAAGGCGGAGATATCTTCCCATGTACGGATGGTGATTCCTTTTTTCTCTGCGAGGCGAATATTGTAGCGGCATTTGGGTTTCATTCTCGCCAGGATAATTTCTTCGCTATCCTTAATATCGATAACGATAGTACGTGGAGGTTGGATGTTATGGGGGGAAATGAGGAATGAGGAATGAGGAATGAGGAATTCTTCAACCCATGCGTCGGATTCGATTTTGAGGAAGATGGTGTGATTCTTTTTGCAGAGGAAGTCAACTTCTTTCCAAAACTGCTCACTGACCATTGTCCACTGTCCACTGAAAACTGGTTTTGGCATGTAGCCGAGAGTCAGCCCTAAAGGGAGGCGGCGGAAAAGGATTTGGCAGCCAGTTTCATTGTTAAGAACGATGCGGACTGGTTTCCAACCAAAATCTTTTTTAAGTTCACCCCACTCACCCATTTGCAGTAAATGCGTATTGGGATGAGATTCCAGAAAACGATTCCAGTTAGTGAGATTAACTTCAGGCATGAGTTTTATAAGTCGAAGGTCAAAGGTCGAAGGTCGGAAGGTTGAGTTTCGCTGACAGTTGAACCTGGAATTAATTCATCGAGAAGTTTAGTGATAGCTTCGCGGTTTGCAGAGAGGCTGAGGGTGGATAACTGCTCGATGGCTAGAGGCAGGTTGGGGATTAAGGGTGATGCGTTTTGATCGAGGCGGAAGATGTCGGGATGTGGAGTCTGCATGAGAGGTGTGCCTTCATCCCAAAGTTCTTCCGCAAGTTTTTCGCCAGGACGAATTCCTGTAAAGGTGATTTCGATATCCTTTTGCGGTTCGAGACCAGAAAGTTTAATGAGGTCTTCGGCAAGATCAAGGATGCGAACAGGTTGACCCATGTTGAGCACAAAAACTTCGCCGCCGTTTTGCATGGACGAGGCTTGCAGAACAAGATACACAGCTTCGGGGATGGTCATAAAAAAGCGGACCATGTCGGGATGCGTGATGGTAATGGGTCCGCCGTTTGCGATTTGATTTTTGAAAATGGGAATGATGCTTCCGCGCGAGCCAAGCACATTACCAAAACGGACAACGGTAAAGGCGCGTTTGTGTTTTCTGGCGGCGTCGAGGACGATCATTTCGGCGAGGCGTTTGGTTGCGCCATAAATACTCGAAGGGCGCACGGCTTTATCGGTGGAAATAAGTACGAAGCGTTCGACATTGTGACCGAGTGAAGTTTGTACAAGATTGCGCGTGCCAATGATATTGTTGGTGACGGCTTCAACGGGATTGGCTTCCATGAGCGAAACGTGTTTGTGCGCGGCTGCATGAAAGACAATTTGCGGCTGATGTGTTTTGAAAACCGAATCGATTCTTTGCGCATTGCGAATGTCGGCAATAACGGGGACGAGTTTTAGATTTGGATAATTGCTTTGCAGTTCGAGCAGGATTTCAAAGATGGAGTTTTCACCATGACCCAGTAAAACAAGTTCGGCGGGATTGCGGCGCGCAATCTGGCGGCTGAGTTCGCTTCCGATGGAGCCGCCTGCACCTGTAACAAGTACACGCTTACCTTCGAGAGTCAGACCAACTTTCTCATCATTGATCCGCACAGGCTCGCGACGCAGAAGATCGGTGATATCCACTTCACGCAAACGGTTGACACTGACCTTGCCGCCGATGAGTTCATAGATACCCGGCATGGTACGCGAAGCGATGCCTTTGTTGCGACATGCATCGTTGACCAGACGAATGATATTGCCAGGTGCGGAAGGAATGGCGAAGATGACTTCATCCACTTGATGAGTGTCGAGAATGTTCGAAAGTTTATTCACCTTGCCAAGGACAGAGACACCGTAAATTTGGTGATTTTGTTTGGCAGGATCATCATCGAGAAAGCCCACAGGAATGAGATTCAATTGCGATGGCTTTTGTAATTCACGCACGACAAGCGCGCCCGCATCACCTGCTCCGATGATGAGCACGCGTTTGGCTTCGCGCAGCGCATTGCGCGGCACATTGGATTGTTCGGCGAGGATACGTAATGCAAAACGTGAACCACCGATGAGGATGAGCGAGATTAACCAATCAATACCTAGCGCGGAACGAGGCATGCCAGGCTGGATCAAGCTGAAATTGATAAACAAAAGCATTATCCCCGAAGTCAATACAGATGCAGTTGTCACGGCAACTGTGATGAGACGCAGCTCGCTGGTGCTGGCATAGATCCACAGGCGGCGATATAAGCCAAAGAAATAATAAACGGGGATTTTTACGATCAAAGCCACGGCACACATGATCAATGCTGCAGGGAAATAAAACGGGAGTTGCCTCACATCCAGACGCAACGCAAAACTACCCAACACTGAAACAATGATGAGGGCGAGGTCGCCAATTAAGACGAAGCGGTTACGAATGTGCGTACGGGATGAGAACATAGGGAGAAGAACGTTATAACGTTTGAACGTTTATGCGTTTCTCATTTCTTCAACAGCTTCTTTTACGCCTTCAGCTAAAGTGACTTGCGGTTTGAAACCGAGAGTGTCCATTGCCTTCTTGGGCGTGCCAATCGAGCGGTAAATATCACCTGCACGCGGTTCGGCATGGACATGCTTGGGAGCGTCGGGGAAAATTTCGTAGAGAATATCGAGCAGATCCAGAAGGCGAGTCTCAATACCTGTACAAACGTTAAAGATTTGACCCGGTGCGGCTGGATGCTGAGATGCCAGCAAGTTAGCCTGCACAACATCTCGAACGTTGACCAGATCACGGCTTTGTCCGCCGTCACCGAAGATGGTGATGGGCTTATTATCCAGTATGCGGCGGATGAAGATCGGCACTGCGGCAGCATACATCGAGTCAGGCCGCTGGCGGGGGCCGTAAACATTGAAATAGCGAAGCGCAGCAACTTCCAGCCCGAATTGATTTGTAAACAATTCGGCATACATTTCATCAATACGTTTTGATGTGGCATATGGGGAAAGCTGCTTCAGCGGAGTATTCTCCACAAGAGGCATGGCAGTTGAGTCGCCATAGACTGCTGCACTGGATGCAATAACGACACGTTTCACACCAGCCTTGCGCGCGGCTTCAAAGAGAAGAGATGTACCTGTCACGTTTACATCAAGGCATTCCTGCGGTTTTTCCATGGACTCAGGGACTGATACGAAAGCTGCTTCATGGAAAATAATATCCATGCCTTTTACAGCTTGGGTAACCTTGCTTGAATCGCGCAGGTCACCTTCAATAAGTTCCACCTCAAGGCCTTTCAGGTTCTCACGCTTGCCTGAGGAAAAGTTATCCAGGATACGCACATCTGCGCCTTGAGCAAGCAAGGCATGTGTAATATGAGAGCCGATAAAACCCGCGCCACCAGTGATGAGATATTTCATGTTCCTTTTTCTCCATTAATTTAAAAATCATCTCACAGGTCTTCGGATAACCCTGCAAGAAGTTGACAGACTATCTTCCTGTTCTGCGTAACACCGTGCCAATCGTACGTAATACAATGCTGAAATCCATACCCAATGTGCGATGCTTAATATAGTAAAGGTCATATTCGATCTTGACCACCGTTTCCTTTACACTCACAACGTAACCGTAGTTGATTTGAGCCCAGCCTGTAAGGCCAGGTTTTACCAACAAACGCGCACGATAAAAAGGAATTTGCTTTTGAAATTGAGTCACAAGCTCAGGGCGTTCTGCCCGCGGACCTACCAAACTCATTTCACCGGTCAATACGCTCCAAAACTGCGGCATTTCATCAAGGCGGGAACGCCTCAAAAAATTACCTACTTTTGTAACACGCGGATCATTAATGATGGTCGGCTTGGCCTCGCCATTTTCTTCAGCATCCTGCAGCATGGACCGGTATTTATAAATCCTGAAAATATGGCCGCCTTTTCCCAACCTTTCCTGCGAATAAAAAATTGGGAAGCCGCTTTCCAGAACCACAGCAATTGCTGTAATTGGGAAAGTGATGGCAAAGATCAGCACACCGACCAACCCCCCAAGAATATCCATCAAACGCTTGAACAGCTCGTAGACACCACTTACCCGAACCTGGTCAACAAACGAGCGAATAACCCAATCTGATTCAAGGTGCTCAACGGGCACACGCTGGGTCATTTCTTCATACATAATGGGCATGCGAACAATTTCAATTCCGCGTTCCTGGGTATCTAAAATAGTCTGAAAAGTTTCACCTTTGATCTCGCCATTGATGGCGATCACAACATCAGAGACTTGATGTTCTTCAAGAAGGTCGAGCATTTTCTCGCTCGTACCCAGAACCTCAAAACCACGGTAAAACTTTTTTTGCTTTCCAGGATCATCATCCACAAAACCGACAAGCTTATAAGGAGGCGGATACAGTTTTAGATAAATATCCACTAGCAAGTAGCCTGCTTTGCCTGCGCCAATAATTAATACACGACGCATTAACCCTGATGAAGTGTAGAGTCGAATATAGATGCCGCGCCAGGCTAAGGTTAAGACAGAAGCGAGAACCAGAAAGGCGCCTACTCCCACTCGAGGTAGTGAATTTGGTTCCTGATTAATTGTAAAAAGCAGGGAATATCCAAGTAAACCAACAATGGGCGCAACAGCTATGGCTCGAAGTGTCTTCCTCCAACTTCCAGCAGTATGAACTTCATACGAATCCACCATTAATAAAAGCCATGCGAGAGGAAGCAGATAAAACCATATCGGATAATTTATAGTGTTGGCCTCAAGCGCACGAGCCGCCTTGCCGGGTGAAAGCCCGCTTTGAATCAATCTATATAAGGAAAGTTCATACCAAATATATAGCGACAAAAACATTGCGCCTGCAGAAGCGACAAGGTCGCCCACAACAAGGATCGTGCGTTGTTCGCTCGGCCTTAATCGTAAAGAGGGTTTAAAGAAATCAGCCATTTTTTCGAACCGCAAAGAGGGATGTCAAAGCACTCCATAAAAAGCCAGAGCCCCACGCCAGGTGCATGCTGGAAATCGCAAGCGGTAACCCCACTATATGATACAGCTTTCCTTTTTCATAAGCTAATTTCAAGCCAGCCAGCCCGAGAACCGCATAATATAAAAAAATCTGCGCAATTAAAAGATAAACCACTGGCATAATCCATAAGGATAACACAATCAAGATAATCAAGCTCAGCACAAATAACGGAGGAAGAGCCTGCCGCCAGCGGAGTGTATGAGGATAACGCTTCAGCATGCGCCACTTCCAAAAACCATAGCGCCAGTATTGAACCGCAAGTGTTCTCAAAGTACTGCGTGAAAAATAAACCGATCGAATGGATGGGTCAAGCCAGACCACACCGCCAGATTCGCGCACCCGGGTGTTGAATTCGTAATCTTCATTAGCTAGTAATGTCTCGTCAAAGTAACCGATTTTATCGATCAGGGTTCGGAGAAATGAGCCAAATGGGACAGTATCCACTGCGCCCGCATTGGCTTTCAACCGATACATCGCATCCCCCACTCCGAGTGGATGTGCAGCCGCAAAAGAAATTGATTCCGCGATCCAGGTCTCAGCACCAGGGTGAATTTCCCAAACGCCGCCCACGTTCTCACCTTTGCCAGCTTGATGTGCAGCAACGCAGCGTTCGACATACTCTGGAATCGGCATGGAATGCGCATCCAGGCGGACAATGATCTCGCCTCGCGCATGACGAATAGCCTGATTCAGCGCCGAGGGAATATTCTTAACTTCGTTATCTACAACCATAATACTAAAATCGGAATGTTCTTTTTGAAATTTTGCAATCAACTCACGCGTCTTATCCGTAGACATTCCATCTGCAATAACCAGTTCCATTTGGGCGTGCAGATAAGTCTGCGCGAATACGGCAGATAACAAATATAGAATGGTTTTCTCTTCGTTATAACAGGGGATAATAATGGAAACAAAAGGTTGCATAACTTATCTGACGACAAAAATTAGCTTCCATCTATGAAGGCAATTTTTTCTTCACAACTTTAGCCTTTGATTTTTGAGTCAGCGGCAGGAACACATCAAACGATGTCCCCTTTCCTAACCTGCTGCGGACGCTAATTCTACCACCATGCGCCAGCACAATTTCGTGCGCAATGGCCAACCCCAACCCCGCGCCATGCTTTTCGCCGCCCATTCTGGCAGGGTCGGCTTGATAAAAACGGTCAAAGATATGCGCGAGCGCTTCTTCAGGAATCCCAGATCCAGTGTCCAATACAGAAGCGAGAACTTCTCCATTTGTAAGCGATGCGCGCAGAGAAATCAGCCCGCCGCTCGGCGTAAATTTAAGCGCATTATCCACAAGAATAACAAATACCTGGGCAAGGCGGTCGCCATCAGCAACAATGGCTGGCAAATCTTCAGCAACACTTACTGTTATTTCTACCTTTGCTCTTTGTAATTGAGGCGTGAATTTCTCAGCAACCGCATTCATTAATGCGGCTAGATTTACAGGAGCCATGGTTATATCCGCTGTGCCTCCATCGAGGCGGGCGAGGTCAAGCAAATCGAGTACCATGCGGTGCATGCGGGCAGATTCATCATAGATGATCTGGGCTGCCTGCTGGCGCGCTTCGTTTGAATCCGCTGTTCCATCAAGAATGGCCTGCGCAAATCCCTGAACGGATGTAAGCGGCGTCTTTAATTCATGGGACACATTTGCCACAAATTCGCGCTGTGATTTTTGACTCGCCTGAATGCGGGTGGTCATCGAATTAAATGCACGCGTCAACTCCTGGACCTCGAGCGGGCCGCGCACTTCCACAGGCTTTGCCTCCGCTGACGGTTCGCCCAACCACGGCGCACGCGCTGCTGCGATCACGCTTTGTAATGGGTCTGCGATCCACCGTGCAAAAAAATAAGCAGCCACAAGCGAGAGGAATAAAGCAATCAAGCCGCTTTCCAAAAACGGAGGCAGGAACTCGTCTGCTAATAAATTGGTGAACGAAAAGCGCGGACGCGGCGTTGCCACCATAAGATAAGTATTATCTGCGCGTCTTTGCATCGAATAAAGCCAGGGTGTATTTTTGGCATCTCTTATCACAGGGTTACTGCGAAGCAATATCTTATTTCTAGGAAACGGAATCGGGGCTTCCTTCCCAGCAGATGTATCCAAAAGAATCTGCTTATTTTTAGAGAATAAGACAACGCGAACATCAAAGTTAAGCGCAGCTTGCGAAGCGGCAGCATCAAGGGATATTTTATCTTCTTTAATTAATACCGATTGAACAACCCGTAACTGTTCCAAAGACTGGCGGTATAAAAGCGGGTTACGGATCAGATATACAAGCAGAACAATCGCTACAACGCCCAAGGCAGTGACAACCAGAAATGCATAGCTTAACCATAAACGCGAACGAATGGATGAAAACATTAAACGACCAACTTATATCCAACCCCTGTGACGGTTTCAATCACCACGCTGCCGCCTTCCATTTTCCTGCGAAGATGTGCGATGTGAACATCCACGGTGCGGGTTTGGCCGTAAAAGTCAAAACCCCAGGCGAGCTGAAGCAATTGCTCACGCGTAAACACTCGGCCTGGTTGCTCTGCCAAAGTGAGTAAAAGATCAAATTCCTGGGTACGCAGGTCGAGGGTCCGCGAAGCGATGCGTGCTTCACGTGAGGCAGGGTCAATGGTCAAGTCGCCGCGATGGATCGGCTTATCATCCCCTTGTTTCTTGTTATCGCTTCTACGTAAAACTGCTTTTACACGTGCAGTCAATTCGCGCGGATTAAAAGGCTTGGTCAGATAATCATCTGCACCAAGCTCAAGGCCAAGGATCTTATCAATATCTTCGTCACGCGCAGTCAGCATAATGATGGGCGTTTGGTCTCCACCTGCACGCAGTTTGCGGCAGACTTCAAAGCCATCCAGCTTGGGGAGCATCACATCCAACACGATCAAAGCAGGGTGATGTTTCGCAACAGCTTCCAATGCAGCTTCTCCATCTGCAACTTCGAGCACACGAAAGCCATCCCGCTCGAAATACATTCGCGCGAGTTTTATGATGGATGGTTCATCATCGACAAGAAGGATCAGCTCGGATGTCATAAGAAATGAGACCCTAAAGGTTTATTGAAACCTTTAGGGTCTAGCTATTATTTATACGAGCAAAGCCACAGCTTCGATCTCAACTAGACCGCCCTTGGGCAACCCAGCCACTGCGATAGTGCTGCGCGCGGGCGGATTCTCACCGAAGAATTCGGCATATATGGCGTTCATTTTGGGGAAGTCATTCATATCTTTGAGGAAAACCGTTGTCTTAACTACATTCTCAATTGTGGAGCCAGCCGCTTCGATTACATTTTGTAAATTCGTGAGCGCCTGACGTGTCTGCTCTTCGACCGCGCCTGCAATCAACTCACCTGAAACGGGATCCAGCCCAATCTGACCTGCAGTGAACACCATCGTGTCAGTACAGATCGCCTGTGAGTATGGACCAATTGCCTTTGGAGCTTTTTCAGTTTGGATGACTTTCTTTTTCATGATTACCTCTCTGTGCTGAATAGACTTTGTAATTCAAAAATGGAAACTGATGATTTCATTTTAATACAGAAATGATTTTACAGTAAAAGTGCCTGTCATTGAGGACCCTCTTCGCAACAACATAATAAAACAAACAACGGTACAGGTTACCCGTACCGTTGTTCTTGAAGCATGAACTTCGAGCTAAGAATCTTTGCCTGAGGAATCTGCGGGCTTGTTGGCTTCGCGGAAGGCTTTCATTGCATCACGCAAAGCTTTGCCTGTTCCATTCATCGCAGACTTGAGTTCCTGCATCTTAGTACGCATTGACTCCACGGTGGACTTGGCTTGTGCGGCGTCGGTAACTTTTCCGTTGGCATCAAACCCAGCATGAGTTGCAACGATGCTGCCAGTGCTATCATAAATCGGCTTGGCACTTTTCAACGCGGCTGCAAATGCATCCAGCGCGGCTTGCAACGCGGTGACATCCTTGCCGTTTGCGGCAGCTTTATCGATCCTGGCCTGGAATTTTGCAATTTGGGCATCGATATCTTCAAAACCCTTGCCGATCTTTTCGTAATTCTTCAACTGCTTCGCCCAGGCTTGTTCAAGCTTTTCATTAGAGATTTCGCCTTTGGGCGGGGTGACTCCCTGGGCAAAAGCACTGGTCATCGGGAGTGCCGCGAAGACGAGGGTTGCGGCCAAAGCCATCATTATTGTTTTCTTGAATATGTTTTTCATAGTAAACCTCCTTTAGGTTATAAGGCTAATTTTAGATTTAGAAGGTTATGGGGGTATGGCAGGGATGTAAAATGATTGTAAATTTTGTGAAAGTACTTGATTGGATATATTTCCCTTATTAAGCTGTATATTCGTACACGCCTAGTCTAGATCTACAGATATCCTCTCAACCTTTTCAACTATTTTATCCAAACCTGTGCGAAACTCTTGTATAATCACTTGTGAAATGAAAGTAATTGGAACTGTCTTGCTTTTACCATCTCATTCAGATTTTCGTGCAACCATAATTGCATCATTTTTCCCACCAGCTTCGAGCCAAATTCATGATAAACCAATCACTTTCACCTACAATAAACCGTGTCCACTTTCCAGGCTTAAATACACTGCGCTGCTATGCAGCTCTAGCAGTTATCGTTTCGCATATTGATCAAAACATTGAGCCGCGTCCTTTTTTGTCCATACTACTCAAACATTTGCTTATTGATGCAGACAGTGCTGTCAATCTCTTTTTTGTTTTGAGTGGCTTTCTGATCACTTATTTGCTTCTGCACGAGTCAACTTCAACCGGGGAAGTAGCCGTTGGCAAATTCTATCTTAGGCGTGCACTTCGAATTTGGCCGCTTTACTATCTCATCGCAATAATCGGACTTCTTATTTTCCCCTTAATCTTTGGTTCGGAATATTCTCTGCACATGTTCTATCCAGAATACCCGATCATGACAGCCCCGATCTCTGTAAAGCTCATTTTGGTTTTTTGCCTCTTACCGAATTTTGCCAGTATTTCAGCCCCAATGGAACATTTATGGAGCATTGGAGTGGAGGAACAATTTTATGCTCTCTGGCCCTGGGTGATTCGCAAAAAACTGGACATTGTGCGAGTTTGCATTGGTGTCTTGATCATTAAATTTATAGTGGCTGGCGTTATTCCTTTTCTCCCTATTAATGGAATGATGAATATTTTTGGTGAATTACGCTTTGAGTGTATGGCCGTAGGAGCGCTTGGTGCTTATGTTTATTACGAGAAATTTCCCTTTCTGAAATGGATGTATCATCCGGGCGTTCAATTGCTAGCATTGGGATTATGTGTTTATATGGCTGGCAGACAAATGCAAGTCAATCCATTCGTTGCAACAGGCATGTCCGTTGCTTTTATTGTGGTTATTTTAAATGTAGCTACAAACCCACGCCCACTGATCAAACTCAAGCATCCATTTTTAGAGCGACTAGGACAAATCAGCTACGGTCTTTATTTATATCATTTTCCAATATTGTTCGTGTTCTTGAGAATAACGCCTCACTTTACACTCTTCGGAAAGCCCTTCTACCCGACAGGGGTTTTAATTGGCACCATCGCAAGTACCTGGCTGATTGCTGAGATATCCTACCGCTGGTTCGAGAAACCCTTTCTCAGTTTGAAAGAGAAATTTGCCACAGTTTGAGAATCAATTATAGGCATCAATAACAACTCCTATTCATATGGAGAGTTCAGGGCAAAACTTTCACTTCACTTACATCTACACTCTTCTCACCGACAGCATAGTCAGATCATCGCCAAGGGGGTAATTCAATAACGGTGTTCAACCAGCACAAGGATTTTATCAGTGAGGCACGAGCCTCCTATAACTATGGATAGCTTGTTCGCTCATAGATGATATAACCATCCCCTTCATGAACTACTGAGTAGTGATCATTCAGAAATTTACTTAACTCAGGGAATTTACGCGTTGTGTCTATCCCAGAAACCCAGGGCTTGTGTTTTTGAACCTCTATGATAAACCGTGGCGGCGCTGTGACAAGCTGGCTAATAAATTCTTTTCTTAGGCCCTGGATATAGGATGAGGACACATGGTGATAAAACTGGGCATCATACATAAAATTCGTTGACAGTTTAGCTTCAGCCAAAAGCATGGCTTGAATACTCCCCCCTGTCCAGTCAAGTGGCTGTACAGTATCACCGGGGCGCAATCTGCTCTTTAGCCATGCGGCCATTTCATCAACGCGGCCATCTTTTGGTGAATGCGACTCAGACCCCCGGAGGTCATGATAAAGATAGGGAAAAAATTGGGAGGGATTCAATTGGGCTGTAATTGCAACAAGAAGTGTGAGGATCACAAGAGATTCTTTAAGCCTCCACCTTTTTTGTGCATCAGGAAAGCTTGGCCACATAGTGAAACAGAGCCCTGTTGAAATCGAGCAAAAATATACAAAGGGCATATAGTGATAGTCCCAAAATTTGCCAGCCAAAGTGGGGTAAACAGCACATGAAAGAGTACACAGTAATAGACACGTGAGCGATACAATGGTTGACCGATTGAGGTTCGAATATGCCAAGACTCGAGAGTAGGCAAACAAGGAACACAGAAACAAAGTGCTGTATCCGCCAAGTGTGAGAGACGAACGGATAAGGTAAAACAGATGATTTAAATTCGAAAGGTTTTCGTGCTCTCCTGTAAGAGCACTGTAAAGGGGTAGATACTTAAAAAAGATGTTAGCAAATGGGATTAGCGCCGAGTTGGCAGCCAGCCACAATACCGTAATCATTACTGGTAGCGCAAACGCCAAACCTAGAACTGTTACACATTGGATAAAATCACGGACAGATCGCTTCACCGTACTCCAACGCATTGCGAGAAGCGCCCCAAGAACAATGGGCAAGGCAATTCCAAGTTGGGGCTTTATCAGAACAGACATGCCAAACAGGAATCCAACAAAAGCAAATCGCAACATGCCCACAGTCGTATCTGTCTTCGCTGGAATGAACAACAAGGCCAGTGCAATGGGGATAATCCCAACGTAGTCTCTCTGGAGACTCATGGATTGACCATAGGACAGGTAAATAAGGCCAAAGACAACACTTGACCAGATCGCAGCCATTCTCCCGAACCGCGATACAAATATGTATGTTGCCGTCAGGAGAATCGCGAGGAGCGACAGGTCAACGCAGCGAAATGCGAAATCGCTATATCCGAACAGCTTGACGATTGCATAATGGAAAGCATAGGTACCTGGCATAACCGTCTCGAAAATATCGCGGTATGGAACAGCACGATACTTGTCCATCATAAAAGCGACATAATGCGAGAATGGGAAATCGTGTTCCATTCGCCAATTAAGAGTGCTTGCGGCTTTCAGCAAGAGGGTGGCTGCGAGAAAGGCAAGCACTACATTTATAAAGCGAACTAGTATCTTATCTATAAGAGTATTCTTCATCTATTCAGTTCTCTGATAATGTCAAATGGTTTATGTTAGCATACAAGTGGGCGAGCACGAAGTTTGCCTGGAAGCAGAAAAATACTCCGCAGCTCCGCAAAGCGTTCTACTTATCGGGTGCAGGCCTTATTGGGCGTCTTTTTGCCTGAGGCGTTTGCTGAAGAAAACCATATTTGTGACTACAGCTTACTCTCTTGTTTCTGCAGCCAATTTATCATTTTTTCCAAATGCTCTTGATGATGTTCGTAAGATGCCACTAAAATAGCGGCGAGAGAATATCCTTTCAACCATGGGTATCTGTCTCCATCCAGTAAATCTCTTTCTGAAACCATCTTCCCAAAATCAAGAAGTTGAAGAAATCCTTCTCTCCAATTTTTATTTGATTCTGACCATGATTGGTTGTGGAAATTGTTATAAATCCAAGCATTGGTTTGGCCTGCATTTTCATCCCGGTTTCCTGGAAAACTTGTAAGCCATTTTGGAAATTCGGGCTCTCGATTAAGCATGGCAGCATTGACTCTTGCAACCGAAATCTGTTGCCACCCCCACAGATGATTAATTACATCTTTGATAGACCAGTCTAAATCAAAATTTGGATTGACGAGTTGTTCGTCACTTAAGTTTGCGAGCAATCCTTCCCAATGATTGAATTGCTCACTTAGCGCTGTCAGGATGTGATCTTTCATGTTCATGATAATTATCCTTAATTTCGATATAGAACACCCCTTGGTGATTTTTCAAAGGACGGACTCATGCTTTGCTAGCCCCGCCAAAACTGGGGAACCTCATTAGGCGAAACGCCTAAATTCATTTGGGGCTTTACGCGGCAACGGATAAAAACCATCTCATTCAAAATAATACCAAATCCTTACCCCTTAAACCCTTCTCACTGCCAGCATAGTCAAGTCATCGCCCAGGGGGACAGATTCGATAAATTCATTCAAACGATGCTCCACCAGCACAAGCACTTCATCCGCAGTATTAGCCTGGATCGCTTCAAGCGCGCTCATCAAACGCGAATCGCCAAACAACTCACCAGCTTCGTTGAAGGCTTCCGTCAGGCCGTCAGTGTAAAGCAATAAGGTATCCCCTTCTGCGAGCGAAATCGTCCGTTCCTTCATATTAGGTTGTTCCAACACACCCAGCGCAATAGCCGTACGTGTGAGCTTCTCAATTACGCTATTTCCCTTGACCCAAAACGGCGGGTTATGCCCCGCGTTCACAAAAGTAAAATCACCATTCTCAGGGTCCAGCACACCATATACCGCCGTTACAAACATGCCCTGCTGCGTATCAGGCAACAACTGGTCATTCACGCGGCGCAATACCTCAGCTGGAGAATCCATCTCGATCACAGCGGCCCGTATCAGGGTCCGCGTGAGCGCCATGAACAACGCAGCGGGCATGCCCTTGTCGGCTACGTCCGCGATGAAGAGTCCCAATTTTCCATTCGGCAAAACGATCACATCATAAAAGTCACCGCCCACCTGACGTGCAGTACGCCAACGTGCCGCCATCTGCCATCCAGCATGTTTCGGTAAAGTATGCGGAATAAAAGTCTGCTGGATCTGGCGTGCCAATTGCACTTCAGTCTCAAGGCGTTCGCGCACAACCATCTCTTGTTGCAACAGGTCATTCTGGATTGCAAGCGCAGCCTGTTGTGCAATTCCAGTGATAATCTCAATGCGGCGTGCGCGAAAACGGCGTCCATTCTCTGCTTCTTCGATGACCATTACGCCGAACAGATCATTTTTGATTGACAACGGCACCGCCATCAACAAGCGACTCGCAGTCATCACATCCGCCTCACGCTCCGCGTCAATCTGTGGGCTGATACTCAACCACGAAATTGGTTCAGCCTTTGGCAAGATCGGATGTGTGATCATATGGTTTTGTTCGCGCGCAAAATCAAGCAAAGGAAATGTTCCCAGCTTGAATTCTTTTTCAGTCAGCATTGATTCTTCATCTTCCGAATAACCATACGCCTGCGCGCGTGAAGCCGTGAAAGATTCCTTCTCCGCATCCCAGCGATACAGCGCCACACGATGCACGCCCACAAGAATTGGCAGGATGCGCGTGATTGAGCCCAGTATCTCATCAAGGTCATTCAAACTTACAACCGCCTGAGCCACCTGCAATAACGCCGCCGAGGCATACGCCTGTTCCTGCGCGGAATCATACAAGCGCGCATTTTCAATCGCAACAGAAGCATAACTCGCAAAAGTTGTGGTCACCGCTTGCGCCTCATGCCCATAACGACCTGAGGTGTGATGCGCGAGAGTCAACACACCTAGCGAACGGTCACCTACTCTCAATGGCGCAGCGATCGACGAGTAATTATTTTCATAACCAGCTGTCAAGCCTGAAGGCCATAGCGGCTCATCGGAGCGACGAATAATAGGCACATCCGACATCAAAGCTTCGGCCATGGCATAAATCGCATCTGGATTGGAAAGACATACACTTTCAAGTTCGCTCGCATCACAGCCATGCACAGCGGAGAGACAAAGTTCATCATCTTCCAAAAGCCAGATGGCTGAAATATCAATCGGCAAATTGCGATCCAGCTCAGAGAGGATCGTTTCCAGCACCTCGTCCACGCCTACATTATCAGAGATCAAGCCTGCCACTTCGCGCAAACTATCTGATACCTGTCGGCGCCATTGTTCGGAGCGATATAAATCCGCGTTGCGAATTGCCGCAGCCATCGTATCTGCCACAGCTTCAAACATGATCTTGTCATCTTCTGTGAACGCATTCAATTTGTCAGATTGAATATCCAACAAACCAACCACGCCTTCATTGAAGAGTAACGGAACACATAATTCAGATTGGGTATTTTTGGGGGGCAATGGCGAAGGAATATAACGCTTATCCTTCGAGACATCGTTAGCAATTACCGTTTTGCCGTGGCGCGCCACCCAGGGCATGATGCCATCTGGGTCATCCAATGGAATTGCAAAGCCCTCAAGCTTCTTACTGCGTTTGCCGCTGCCTGCTTCATAATTGATCAAACGACGATTGGGATGCACTGTGAACAACGACACATGTGGATATCCAAATTTTTCATGGATCAGGTTGGCCGCATCACGCATGATCTCAGAAAGCTCAAGTGTGGATGTAACACTTTTGCTTACTTCTGAAACAAGAGTAAGCTGGTCTGCACGGCGGCGCAGGCTGGTGTATAAGCGCGCGCCTTCAACAGCGCGGGCAATATTATCCGCAAGCGCATGAAGGATGAGCAAGTCGTTGGGGTGAAAGGCATGCGGCTGGTTGCTTTGTATATCCAGAACGCCCAGCACACGGTCTTCAAGTTTTAGTGGAATAACAACTTCTGACTCTGTTTCAGGCAGGCTGTCAATAAAGCGATAACGGGCATCGGTATGCACATTATCGCAAACGATCTGCTGTCCATGCAGCGCAGCTTCGCCGATCAGTCCCTGTCCGATCTCAACTTCGAGGGCAATCGCCGCTTTCTTTTTCCCTTTGCGCGGCGCTACGGCACTGGAGCGAAAACGAAGCGCGGTTGAACTGGGGTCAAGTGTAAAGATGGCAACATAATAAAAATTAAAGGTTGTTTGGATCAATTCAGTCACGCGTTTGGAAAGTTCATCCACATGCAATATTTTTCCAATTTGCGCGCTCACATCTCGGACAAGATTTAATTGCCGAAGACGAAATTGCTCCACTTCAGCGCGGTGCGAAGCAAACAAATTCATTGCAACGATCTGGGCGAGACCTTGCAGCAGGTTTAATTCTTCGCTGGAAAAAACAGGCCCTTTGGAACGGGTAATTTGAAGTGCTCCAAGGGTAATCCCTTGATCTTCAAGCGGGACCGAGGCAAAGGTCAGGCGTGATGCGGTTTTTATTTTTCTTTTCGTCTTCTGTGTGGTGATCTTGCCTGCTTTGATGGCGAGGCGCATCCCGCCTTTTGATGGCTGCAGAGGAAATGCAAGTTGGTTACCCCAATCTGGCAGGCGGAAAACTTTCTCATTTAACCAAACATCCACCGAACCTTCGATCAGATGGTTGGTGATTGATACAAGGCGGTCGCGTTGTGCGCTGAGAGAATCTTCGTTACGGAGCTGCTCCCCAAGGCTGGCAAGTTGACGCCAGTCCCATGATGTTTCAGGATGCTCCACTTGTTTTGCGGGGCTCATGCGGTTTATCCCCTCCGCTTTGTCATTGTAAGTAAATTGCCTGTTTTTGAATTGGATTGATAGGAAACATCATCCATCAGTTTCCGCATAAGATAGACGCCAAGTCCCCCGATCTGGCGGTCAGATAGATCTGCTTTTAAATTAGGCTGCTTCACCAGGGATGGATCAAAAGGTTTGCCGGTGTCACGCATGGTAATGACAATGGTATCCCCTTTCATGTCGCAGGCGATATCCAGTGTGCCATTTAAGACACCTGCATATGCATGTTCAATGATGTTGGAAGCTGCTTCATCTGCGGCCAACTGTAAAGAATATATGGCTTTATCACTAAAGCCGCCTTTACTGGCCACTTGTGCAACAAGTTCACGGATTTCGTCCAGGAAATCAAATTTAGCTGGGAAAGATTTATTTGGCATAGGTAAAATTGAAAGCCGCCTCCATCTCAAAATAAAAGAAGAGGCGGCATTTCTTCCTGGTTTATCCTTAAGAACCCGCCAAGTGGATGTTAGAAACTGCCAACCGCTGCAATGGTGTCATCGAAGGTTTTAAAGAGTTCGGTAAAACCTGCCAACTCAAGCGCCTCGCGGATTCGTTCAGGGACGCACACAAGCACCAATTCTCCGCGGTTATACCTTTTGCAATTTCTTTGTGTGGCAAGCAATGCACGAAACCCGGCACTGGACATGTATTCAAGTTCGCTCATATCTACAGCAAGTTTGAAATGGCCGTCATTATTAGCCTTCTCAAGTACTTTTGAAAAATCAGGTGCTGTGGAACTATCTACGCGGCCCTTTACTTTGATTAAGTCGCAGTGCTTGAATTCCTGAGTTGTGATTTCCATGGTGTGCCTCCATCTGCAAGATAATTTCTTTAATTGATTTGCAAAATTATATCACGTTCTCATAACCCATAATCCAGACAAACAGGATGTTTTTTTTAAATAATCTCTCGAATTTTTAGTAAATCGTTTACAATTGGAATATGCTTTAGAAATAAGGAGAAAAATAATGATGGGTGAACCTGTCTTTGTAATGTTGGTGGAAGATAATGCAGACCATGCCGAGTTGGTTATTAGAACTTTGGAAGATCATCGTATCGCAAATAAGATTCAACACTTTGCAGATGGTCAAATTGCATTGGATTACCTGCTTAGACGCGATGAATATGCCAACCCTGAGTTTAGCCCCCGCCCTCATTTGATTCTGCTGGACCTGCGCCTTCCCCGCGTAGACGGCCTTGAGGTTTTGCGTCAAATAAAAGAACAGGATGAACTAAAAAATATTCCAGTGATCATTCTGACCACCTCTGAAGCGGAAAAAGATGTTGCACGTGCTTACAGCAATCATGTAAACAGTTATCTTGTAAAGCCAGTGGGGTTTGAGGAATTTAGCAAACTCATGAACGATCTTGGTTTTTACTGGCTTGGCTGGAACACGCACCCGCGTATTTAGCAGCAACTCTTTAATTAATGCATAATCATGGATAATAAGACGATCAATATTCTTTTAATCGAAGATGAAGATCCGCATGCGGAATTAATTCAACGCGCTTTTGAAGATGAGAATCCACAGATTCGTATCCAAAGAGTAAGATCACTTGCCGAAGCACGCGCTCAAATCCTGATCAAAGAACCTGATCTCATTATTGCAGACTGGCGATTACCGGATGGTGAAAGTATGGAATTGCTTCCAAACCATCATGACCCTCTTGCCACTCCCATTATTTTAATGACAAGTTACGGAAATGAGCGCATCGCCGTGGAAGCGCTCAAATCCGGTGCGTTGGATTATGTTGTCAAATCACCGGAAGCCATGCTGGATATGCCTCATCTGGCAGCGCGTGCCATTGAGCAATGGAATGCACGTGCTGAAAAAGACAGAATAGAAAAAGAGCTGGCCGAAAGAGAAGCCCAATTCCGTCTGCTTGCAGAAAACGCCAGCGACATGATATCGCGTCTCTCAACAGACGGCTGTATTTTATATGTCTCTCCCGCCTGCGAAACCATCCTTGGTTATACACCTGAAGAACTTACCGGCACAGTTAGCTTTGATGTTATCCATGATGATGAACGCTCTTTTGTTTCCAATTTACTTAAGGGGAATAGATATGACACGACGTATACAGTGACCTACCGGGCTTTACATAAAAAAGGTCATTATGTTTGGCTGGAATCGTCAGCCCGTGCCATTTTGGATCGTAAAGATGATTCTATTTTGGAAATACAAACTGCATCCCGCGATATTTCCGAAAGAAAAAAAGCAGAAAAAGAATTGCAGGATGCGCATGAAAACTTGCAGGAAGCTTATCAAAGGACCATCGAAGGCTGGGTACGCGCGCTCGATCTACGCGACCAGGAAACAGAAGGTCACACCCAACGCGTCACCGAATTAACTATTATAGTAGCCGAAACTCTTGGCTTCTCTGAAGAAGAACTTACCCATATCCGCCGCGGCGCTTTGCTGCACGATATGGGAAAAATGGCCATCCCCGATAATATTCTGCAAAAACGTGGACCTTTGGATGAGACAGAATGGATAAAGATGCGCCTTCACCCGATCTATGCATATGAAATGCTATCGCCGATTTCCTATTTGCACCCAGCCCTGGATATTCCATATTGTCATCATGAACGCTGGGATGGAAGCGGATATCCACGTGGTTTGAAAGGCGAGGAAATTCCTTTGGTGGCAAGATTATTTGCGATCATTGATGTATGGGATGCCTTGCGCAGTGACCGCCCTTATAGAAAGTCTATGCCAAGAGAAGAAGTAATCAGTTATCTGCGTGAAAAATCGGGCACACTTTTTGAATCCAGGCTGGTTGATGTATTCCTTGCAGTGGTGGAACCCAGCTAAAAACACGAACCAGTTCTTATAAAGTTGAACTTACATAAAAGGCGTCACACTCAACAGTGTGACGCCTTTTATGTATTACTAAAGCTCGTTGTTGCCTCGGAAAAATCAGACGAGAAGCTTTGCATAAGATGCGTAGCTGATAAATAACGGCTACGCATCTTTCCTGCCTTTTAGCTGCTACTCATCAACAACCTTGACCAATACCGCGCGGACTGCCGTTCGGTATGTATACTCTTCCGTTCTTTCACTGTAGGATTTACAGGTAATGAGTGTAAGCCACGGCAATTCCTCATGTTTAATAACACTGGAAACTGAGGACGGGTTGACTTGTTTATTTGTGCGTACCTCATAAATATATTTCTGGCCGCCAAAGTGGACGATGATCTGGTCGTCATATTTAAGGCTGCTCAGGTTTGCGAATGGTCCTGGCTTCCCGGTAGACAAGCCAACATGTCCGGTAAGCACACTATTTCCGTTCCAACCAGGGAACGCCGTTCCATTTAGCCAGCCAGCACTCTTATCCAACCAGGACACATCCCATTTACCATCCACCAGAGGCACGCCCACGATCAGCATTTTCACCTTCAAACTCGGAATCTCCAGCCAGGTATCTGTAGCTATGTACATTCTCGAAGCCGGTTGCTCAGGCAATATAGTGGTCATATCTGGAGCAAAACCCGTAGCGGGTAACTTCTTTGGCAGGGTCACATCCACATCAGGGTTATTTCCTCCGCCGGGCACACTGCGATTCCAAATGACCTGGTTTGATAAAACAACAGAAGATCCCAGGACAGTTTCTTCAACAAAGTTTCCGTTTGCATTCACATCTGTGCGTGAGAAGCCAGCATTTAGTACCTGATTCACGCCACCGTTTACAGTAACACGGAATGTGATCACAACTTCATTCGCGGCAGAAGCTTCGGTTAAATTGCCATTATCAGCTCCGATATTGCCCTGCCATTGAATCAAATTACTTACTGAGTCAAAACCGCAGAATGATTTTGGAACAGCAGCAGCACTCAATGGCAAAGAAGCAGCTGCTGCATTCGTGGAAAAACCTTGCGGCGCACAAATAATACTACCTGGCACGTAGGTTGTACCAACCGGAATACTATCTGTTACCTGAGTATCAATTGCGAATGCATTGCCGCTATTTATCCAGACCATGCGAAATTCCAACTCAGGCAAGCCAAGGTCATTAAAGGTCTTAATCGCTGAAGGCGGATCAAAAATACCTCCAATGGCAGCACTGGCTTCATCATTTTCACTTGGCAACTGCGGGCCATTATTCGGAGTTGAATTCGGATCAGGCTGGTCAGAGGCAGTAACTTCGGCAAAGTTCGAAATAGCACCAGCTTTCGTAACTGTAACAGTCAATTGCACAGTAGCACTGGAACTAGCCGCCAGGGATGGAATTGTCCATAACGGAGCAGTAAAAGATGTTCCAAGGCTTGGGCTTGCAGAAACTAAAGTCAATCCTGCTGGCAAGATATCGGTTACTGTCACATTCGTAGCGGTTGATGGGCCATTATTCGTCAACGTAATGGTGAAAATAACATTGTCACCAATTTTCGGCGATGGGTTATTGACCGTCTTGGTCAAACTTAGCTCGGCCTGAGGTGTCCAAGTGTCGCTATCTATTGCACAACCCTTCGTCGGGACGTCTGTTGCTGTACAGTTTCCTGCCGTTATAGAGGTTGGGGTGCTGGTTAATGGATCACCACCACCACCCACTTGTGCTTTGTTCAATAATGTTCCACTTGCATTCGCTGCCACGCTCACTGTGAAGCTAAATACACTTGTTCCATTCGTTGCTGCAATTGCCGTACTGCTAGTACAAGTAATTATGTTGCTGACCGAATTACAGCCCCAATCAGCTGCATTTGTTCCAGCAAGCGTCAATGTTCCATCTGACACACTCAAACCAGTTGGTAACACATCCACTACAGTAGTGGCTCCGCTCGTCGCAGCATTGCCGAGATTACTTACTGTCAAAGTATAAGTTGTTGTGCCCCCGGCAATTACAGAAGCTACACCATCCGTCTTGACCAACCCTATGCTTGGGAAGGGCGTCACCACGACAGGAACGGTCACGGTGGCGGTGTCGCAGATGGCTGGATTCAGTTTGTCGCAGATCTGATAATCAAAGGTATATGAACCAGATGCGGTTCCAGCAGCCACGGTCACTGCTCCTGTGGCGGTGTTGAGGCTGATGCCTGCTGGCACAACACCTACTGTCGTCAGGTTCACATTCGCTATCAAAACAGGGGTTGTTCCATTCAAGCTGTCGTTAGTCAGAACATTCACGACCGATGTACCGCCTGCGGTCCCGTTGACGGTTGTGCCTGTGTCGTTGACTGCATTGATGGTCACGACAGGAACGGTCACGGTGGCGGTATCGCAGATGGCTGGATTCAGTTTGTCGCAGATCTGATAATCAAAGGCATATGAACCAGATGCGGTTCCAGCAGCCACGGTCACTGCTCCTGTGGCGGTGTTGAGGCTGATGCCTGCTGGCACAACACCCACTGTCGTCAAGTTCACATTCGCTATCAAAACAGGGGTTGTTCCATTCAAGCTGTCGTTGGTCAATATGTTCGCGACTGATGTACCGCCTGCGGTTCCGTTGACGGTTAT
>JAYVUA010000064.1:0-116487 GCA_043788255.1 Anaerolineales bacterium
GGCTGTATTGTCTTCACCAATTAACAGGGTAGTACTGGTCTCATGCGCTGAACTATAGCTGCCACTGGACATGTACATATCCACACCGTTAGCTGCATCAGGTTGATTGGTATAGGTAGTGGCACAGGCCGCCTGTGTCGCAGTTGGAGTAGCTGATGAAACTGTGATTGGTCATGGAGTCCCTCTTTCAATATAACGTGATTCCCTGAGCGGAGCGAAGGGCCTCTACTTGTCATCTTACTGGCGGCAGGTCAGAGTCCCTGCAGTTGGAATGTGCACCTTTGGAGCAGCGGGCATCCTAACGCTCATTCTTGAATCCGCCAGCGTCCAACCCCCGACACCTTTTGGTTATATCATTGTCGCCACGCCGTTTATTTTATTGGGAATGGGTGTCTACCTGCTAATGCCAGCGCGCGCTTCAAAATAAAATACTAGCCTGAATTCGGGATAAGGAAATTGGACGCAGATTAACGCTGATTTTCGCTGATTCAAAAGAATTAATCTGTGTTAATCAGCGTCAAAAACGCCTTTTAGTGATTATCCCGAACTGATGTTACCACTTCTCCCAATGCACAATTTCATCAAGTGATATCCGTCCGCCCTTCTTCGGTGGCGCGGATAGCTTTTCTTCTTCCAATGCATACCCAAATGACAATGCGATTCGCAAATGCCACTCGGCTGGGAATTTTAGAATCTCACGAGTTTTATCAAATTCATAAAGAGAAGCTGGCACAGAGCCGACTCCCAATTCCCATGCAGCCAACTGCATAAATGCAGCCGCCTGGCCTGCATCAAACATGATCTGAAATTTACCTTCGGGGTCGGGAGTCAGAATCGCAACACACAAAGCTGCCCCTGCGATATGTCCCGCCCACTCACCGCATTGCGACAACGCTTTCAGTACATCCTTGTCTCGAATGGCAACGAATTGCCATGCCTGCGTATTCTTCGAAGATTGTGACCTGCGCCCCGCATTGAGAATGTCTTGAATTATTTCATCAGGCAGGGGTTTATCTTGAAACTTTCTCACAGCGCGCTTTAATCGAATAGCATCAGATACGTTCATTTGTTCCTCCGTGTAGCAGTAACATCCTTGGTCAATGCCGAATATATTCTCCGAGTATAATTCGCTTAATGACTTCACCGCAACAATCCTTTCGTGATTATTTACCGTCAACCTTGATATTGTTTCTTGTTGGCTCAAGCGGGCTGGCCGCACTCCTATATTTTTCCTCGCCCTTCGTTTGGGCTCGTTGGAGTTTTTATGTGTTCGGCATCATGGCTCTGACAGGTATATCTCTGCCGATCATATATTTTCTGCATGTCCGTTTTCCAAGTGACCCTCCTGCAGAATCAAATGTTCTTATCCGCCAGGCAACCTGGGTCGGCGTATATGGCGCCATGCTTGCGTGGCTGCAATTAGGCCGCCTCGTTTCTTTATACGTAATGCTCGGCCTCGCTGGGGGTTTAATTGCAGTTGAATATTTTCTGCGCTTACGTGAGAAAGCAAATCGACGCCCCCCTGTGATGATGACCGATGACGACTCTTCGTGAACTCCCCGCTGTTGAACAAATTTTACAAACCCAAACTGCTGCAGAATTGATCGCGAAATTCGGCAGGCCTTTGACATTGATCGCCATCCGCTCTGTTTTGGATGAAACCCGTACGCGCTTCAAACTGGACCCTGAGTCTGCTCTGCCTTCAATTGACATAATCCTCACCCAGGCAGAATCTCATCTATTCACCTGGACGAAGCCCACTCTTGTCTCAGTTATTAACGCCACAGGCGTCATCCTGCACACAAACCTGGGACGTGCCCCTTTGAGTGATGCCACCATCCGCGCCATGGACTCGGTCTCGCGTGGATATTCCAACCTTGAATATGATCTCGAAAAAGGCGCACGCGGCTCACGCCTTACTCACGCCGAATCCATTTTACAAAAATTGACAGGCGTTGAGTCTGCGATCATTGTCAATAACAATGCATCGGCAGTGTTGCTTGTCTTGTCCGCGCTGGCGAATAAAAAGCGTGTCATCATTTCACGCTCGCAGCTTGTCGAGATCGGCGGCGGCTTTCGCATACCAGATGTGATGAAACAATCGGGCGCGAAATTGGTGGAAGTGGGCACAACCAATAAAGTCCGCTTATCCGATTACCAATCCGCTGCCGAAGATCCGACTGCACTTATCATGCACGTGCACCCTTCCAACTTTAAAGTGATTGGTTTCACTGAGGAACCAGAATTAAAAGATATCGTTGAATTTGCACACAGTGCGGGTTCTTATGTTGTCGATGACCTTGGTTCAGGCGCGTTGCTTGACACTGCAAAGTACGGGCTGGCTCATGAGCCTACCGTGCAGGAATCCCTCGCCGCAGGCGTGGATGTGGTTTGCTTCTCTGGCGATAAACTGCTCGGTGGTCCACAGGCGGGAATCATCGCTGGCAAAAAAGATTTGATCGACAAAATAAAAAAACACCCCCTCGCAAGAGCCGTCCGCGCAGACAAAGCCTGTCTCGCAGGTATAACTGCCACTCTTTTGCATTATCTCAAAGATGAAGCGGAGCGTGAAATCCCCATTTTGAAGATGATGTCACTTTCGCTGAAGCAGGTCAAAGGTCGGGCTGAAGCGTGGGCACTGGAGTTAGGTCAAGGCGAAGTGGCGGAAGGTGAGTCCACGGTGGGCGGCGGGAGCTTACCAGGCGAGTCATTCAAGACATATTTATTGTCTTTGGAAGTTAAGTCGCCTGATAAATTTTTGAAAAAATTACGAAATCAAAATCCACCCATTATCGCACGCACCGAAAACGATAAAATATTGCTGGACCCGCGCACCGTTCTGCCAGAACAGGAAGGCGCGTTATTGGTTGGGCTAAAAAATGTATTTGAGGAGATTCAATGAAATCAGATCTTGATGCAATTATGCAGGGCAAAAATTTGGATGCGATCATAGTATTCGGAAACGCCGAGCATAACCCCCCGATGAGATATATGACAGGCGGTGGACATATCAGCCACGCCACGTTGATCAAAAAACGCGGTGAAGCAGCCATTCTTTTTCATGGAGATATGGAACGCGATGAAGCTGCAAAAAGCGGACTGAAATTGATCTCCTATAGCAATTATGATGGAATGGCTCTGCATAAACAGGCGAATGGTGATTCCCTGTTGGCTGCTGCCTTACGTACACAGTTAATGCTTAAAGATGCGGGAGTCACCTCGGGCCGCGTGGGTATATACGGCACTTATGATTTGGGCGCGATATTTGGTATGCTCACTAACGTGCAAAAAATAATACCAAATATCGAGTTCGTTGGCGAAGGGCGCGAAGACTCAATTTTTATGCGTACCATGGAAACAAAAGATGAGACCGAAGTTGCCCGTATTCGTAATATGGGCAAGATCACCACTTCGGTGGTTGGCAAGGTGAGAGATTTTCTCACTTCGTGCGATGTGCGTGATGATGAAGTTCTTCTAAATGAAAATGGGACTGCGTTAACTGTTGGAGATGTCCATTCAAAGATTCGTTTATGGGTTGCCGAACAAGGAGCTGAGTTGCCATCTGGTTTTATCTTCGCGATCGGCCGTGATGCAGGTGTGCCGCATTCTGCTGGAACTCCAACAGATTTAATGAAATTAGGCCAGACGATCGTTTTTGATATTTATCCTGCTGAAGCGGGCGGCGGATACTATTATGATTTCACACGTACATGGAGTTTAGGCTATGCCGCACCAGAAGCGCAGGAACTTTATGATCAAGTCAAGGAAATCTTTGATACACTGAATGATAACTTTGATTTAAATACACCCTTTGCAAATTACAACATCATGACCTGCGAATATTTTGAATCCAAAGGGCATCAATCGCCGCTGCATACCAAAGCTCCTGTGGAAGGATATGTCCACAGCCTTGGGCATGGCGTGGGGTTGAACATTCATGAACGTCCGTTTAGCGGCCTAACAGCAAACGATGAACATCGACTTGCGCCCGGCGTTGTAATCACCTCTGAGCCTGGGTTGTATTATCCAGAGAAGGGCATGGGCTTCCGCATTGAAGATACGCTTTGGGTCCGCCCGGATGGGAAGATGGAAACGCTTGCAGAGTATCCTTATGATTTTGTTTTGCCAATGAAAAAGTGGAAGAAGAAATAATGGAATTAAAACCCGCCCGCATCCTCGCTGTTGAAACCTCCTGTGATGAAACTGCCTGCGCCATCATTGAAAATGGACGCGCGCTTCTTTCATCTGTTGTTGCTTCGCAAATGGAAATTCATGCGCGTTATGGCGGTGTTTTTCCTGAAGTAGCTTCACGCCAGCATGTATTGAGCATCACACCTGTTGTAGCGCAGGCGCTCGCGCAGGCGCATCTCACTCTCAAAGATATTGATGCCATCGCTGTTACCCAAGGCCCCGGTTTGGCTGGTTCTCTTGTTGTTGGAGTGAATATGGCAAAGGGGCTTGCCCTCGGTTCGGGTCTGCCGCTGATTGGCGTCAATCACCTTGAAGGGCATCTTTACTCTGCCTGGGTGCATGATGCGGGCGAGCTTGTTCCTCCTGAGCCGCAATTTCCTTTGATGGTCTTGCTCGTTTCAGGCGGACATACTGAATTGAATCTCATGACCGATCATTTGACTTATCAAAGGCTCGGTTCAACTCTTGACGATGCAGCTGGTGAAGCCTTCGACAAAGTTGCCCGCTTGTTGGAGCTTGGCTACCCCGGCGGACCTGCCATCCAAAAATCCGCTGAAGAGGGTGACCCGCATCGATTTAAATTTCCGCGTGCCTGGCTCGAAGGCACATCGGATTTTTCTTTTAGTGGGTTGAAAACTTCTGTTTTGTATGAAGTCCGTGAATTGAAAAAGAGAAGTTCCACATTGCCCATAGCAGACCTGGCGGCATCTTTCCAGCAGGCTGTGATCGATGTGCTCTTCAAGAAAACCATGAATGCTGCGCGTGAGCATGGGGTAAAGGAAATATTAATCGCTGGCGGCGTTTCTGCCAACCGTCCATTGCGACAGGTATTCAGGTCACAGACTGAATTTCCAGTTCATATTCCCCCGTTATCATTATGCACAGATAATGCTGCCATGATCGCTTCGGCAGGCTATTATCGTTACGCGCTTGGGTATGCCTCGCTGTTGGATATTGACGTGATGCCAACCTGGCCTTTGCCTTAGAATAATTGAAAGCTAACTTAAAACCAAAGTGCTGATCAACTTGCCCAAGTCGGTCAGCACTTTGTGTAGGAGAATGTACCTATATTATATTCCGCGACTTAAGGTGAACCTGAAGTTTGATTAAGAATACGATAAGAGATTTTAAACTACAAATCCCGCCAAGACTTGCCCAAGTCTGAACGGGATTTGTAGAAGGGAGAATGTAATTACAATTATATTCCCCGAGATAAACGTAACCTGAAGAATACTTAAGTGGTGGATGAGAGTATTATTTATCCAAACTCTGGCAGTTTTATAAAACTGCCAGTAACTCTGCGATCGTAATTGGCCCATCTCGTAATATTACTGGCGATTTTCCTGTGCAATCCACTAACGTGGACGGGATTCCGCCTGGTGTTTTTCCACCATCCAAAATTAATGAGATGCGACCATTGAGTTGATCATATACTTCCTGCGCTGTGGAAGGACTTGCCTTGCCTGAGATATTCGCAGATGTGACTGCCATCGGGCCAACTGCATGTAATATGGCGCGTGCATCATTGTGGTTGGGGATGCGAACTGCAACCGTGGATGTGGCTGAAACAGCTAATGGGAGAGTTTGTTTCTTGGGGACAACGCAGGTCAAAGGTCCGGGCCAGAAGCGGGAGGCGAAGATTCGCGCCATCATTGGGATATCCACAGCAACCATTTCCAGGTCATCCACATCTGCGATCAAAATAGGAATTGCTTTTTCTATGGGGCGGTCTTTTGCTATATAAATGCTTTCGATGGCGGTGTTATTAAATGCTAGCGCGCCGAGGCCGTAGACCGTATCGGTTGGAAAGGCGACAATGCCGCCGTTTTGCAAAATATCTAACGCAAATTTAATTTCACTTACTGGGACAATCTCAGTTTTCATATAAACATGATTTCCAATAAACGATCATGACCTGCAAGATCTTGATGCAAATGTATGGTTGCATCTGAGAAAGTATCGAAGGCTAAACCAAGGGCTTGCACGCCCAATGTGGATTCGATCTCAAGCAGCAGCATGCCATGCGGAGCAAGCCAATCGGGTGCGAGTGTGAATAAGCGGCGATAAAGCTCAAGACCGTCTTCGCCGCCGTCAAGAGCAAGAGTGGGTTCGCGGCCAAAGATGGGGAGCTTGTGTAATTTTTTGGTGGGGATATATGGAAGATTTGCACAGATCAAATCAAAATGTCTGTTTGTTGGAAGAGGGTCAATGTGTTGTGGGAGCAGGTCACATTGTAAAAAATTTATGCGATGATGGACATGAAACTTGCGTGCGTTGTGCTGTGCGATCTTCAATGCGTCGAATGAAACGTCTGTTGCCAGGATATGAGCATCTGGCATATGCATAGCAATGGATGTAGCAATCGCGCCTGAGCCTGTGCCAATATCCGCAACGGTTCTGCGTTCCGATGAAGCTTGAAGCCAGGCAAGTGCTTTTTCGACGAGCAGTTCAGTTTCGGGGCGCGGGATAAGTACATCTTTTGTAATATCAAAGTTGAGGCCGAAAAATTCCCAGTGACCGAGAATGTAAGGAAGCGGTTCGCCAGCTTTCAGGCGTGCGAATGCTTTTTGAGCAGAATCAATTTGCGGGTCAGTAAGAGGCGCATCTCCATGTGCGGCGATCCATGTGCGTGTTTTGTCCATTACATGGGCGATGATGAGCTGCGCATCCAGTTGGGGTAGTTCGTCTGTAGATTGATCGATCAGGTCGTTGATATTTTTCATCATGATTGTGTGTCTTCGAAGAGCATGCGCTCCATAAGTGTGCGTTGGAAAATGATAAAGATAATAATGACTGGAACAGACATTATTATCGCGAGTGCCCCGAGATCGCTCCAGGGTTGTGCGCCGCTGAATTGTCCATTGACTAGGGCGTAGGTTGCCATGGAGAGGGTCACATTATCGGCTTTGTCAACGAAGAGCCAACCGATGGCGAATTCGGTATATCCCATGAGAAACGCGATCAATGCGGTCACAGCAATGGCGGGAAGCGCAATTGGCAGGCTGATTAAGTAGAAGGTTCTTAAGTGACCTGCTCCATCCAAATAGGCGGCTTCTTCCACTTCCTTTGGAACTGCTTGAAATGCTGCACGCAAATTCCAGATGCCGAATGGCATTGCAAAGGCCGCATAGACGATGACTAAGCCAAACAAGGTTGTGCGGATTTTCAATAAACTCAAAATAATATAGAGCGGTGTTGCGAATCCAATCGGCGGAAGAAGTGCAGCAAGCAGGAGAATGAAAAGTCCTGCTTTTTGCCCAGGGAATCGAAACCGTGCAAACGCGTACGCCAGGCTCGTTCCCAAAATCAGAGCGAGTATTGCTGCTCCAAGTGAAACGATCATGCTGTTTTTTAACAATGTCGCAAATTGAACAGATTGATAAGGCCTGTCCAATACTTTTAGGATTGGGGCAAGCGAAAATACTTTTGGCAGGAAGCTGAATTTTGTGGGTCGGCCTATCAGTGAACCATCAAAAGCGAGGCGGAGTGTGCCCCATATCGGGATGAAGATAAACAAAGCAACGAGTAGAAAAATGATCTGGGTGATGAACTGTCTAACGAACGGTATTTTACGCATTTACGATCTCCACTTTAGATTGGGTTTCGCGATTGAATAATGCCACGAACCCGATCAGGAAGATAACGGTGATGATGTTGACAATGGCCGATGCAGAGAACTGCCCGCCAGAAGTTGGATTGAATAAGCTGTAGGACAAGGATGCTAGTGTGGTCTGGTTGACCGAATATTGAAAGACCTGGAATAGGTAGAATTGGTTGAAGGCAAAGATGGCGCGGATAATAATGGCCGGCAGAAGCAGTGGAAGCAGAAGCGGCAGGGTAATGAACTTGAAGGTTTGCCAAAATGTGGCACCGTCAATCGCGGCGGCTTCATACACATCCTTTGGGATCATCTTTAACCCTGCACTGGATGCGAGCATGATCAAGGGGAAGCCATACCAGACCGCAGGAATTAGTAATACCAGAAACCATAAATTCGGAGTTCTTTCCCAGCCAATCAAAAAATTAAGCGGGAAGCTTGCGCCGTATTTTTGTGCAGCCAGGCTGAGGAAACCGATATCAGGTACGAAAATATTCAGCCAAAGCAGCGCACCGATCATTTCTGGAATTGCCCAGGGCAGGATGAAGATCGCTTGCCAGAACTTCCCAAAACGAATTCCATTTTGCTGAAGTAATAAGGCCAGCCCTAATCCGAGTGTTGATTGTAAGGCGATGGACACAGCCGCCCAAATAATATTGAAGACGAGGGTTCCGCTTTCTGTAATGTACCCAAATATAGGTAAATAATTAGCGAAGCCTGTAAATTGAACTTTATTTGATCTGAATGGGAAATCCGGGTTGACAGCTGCTATTCGACCGGTGATGCCTCCAAGGATTTCACGCCAGATTCCGCCTTGAAAGCCATCACGAATGGACAGCCTGTTGAAGTCTGTCAGGGAAACGGCAATTTGAAAAATAAAAGGGAGCAACGTAAGCAATGTAAAAGCGATTAGTCCCGGGATGAGCCAGGGGATGGCCTGTCGGCTTTCTTTTGGATTGTATTTTATTTTTTCTCTCGAGCTTCGGTTATGCCGCCATTCAAGCAGGTTTTGCCATACTTGTCTTATTCCCTCACTGGCTGAAAGTGAAAGTGGAACTGTGAGCATAAGAATATATTGCGGCCATTTGGTAGGCCAAAGAAGCAGGAAGAATAATGCAATGCCAAGCCAAAGTACGTACACTCTTTCTTTTTTCCATAAGCGGGTTATGCCGAAGAATGCAAAAAGTGTGATTAAAAAATCAGGTGCGATCAGAAATACACCTGGATGCCAGCTTGCGGGCGACATGCTGATCCAAACAAAAGGCTGCCAAAACGGAAAGTTTGCAGATTGGACTTCGCTTGCGCCTGTAGAGTAAGCCGTATGATAAAGAACCGATTCCTTCAACCTGCCAACTGGGTCTGGCCAAAGATAAGGGTCAGCAGCGACGAAGAGGGCGACTGAAATTAATCCCCATAACAAAGCCTGCTTATAAAATTGACGAAGGTTGCCTTTTTGTTTTTCTTCCAGAAACCAGTCGATCAGAATAGCAATAGCCACGAGACAATAAAGATATTTCGAAGCTGCGGTTAATCCGAGAAAAATAGCTGAAGTAATTAGCCAGCTTATTTTTGCTTGTTGTTTTTTGCTTTGAAGATATGCAAGCACGGTGACCAGGCTTGTCAATGCGGGCAGTGCTTCGAGCATGATTTGGGAAACGTATTTGATGGTGAAGGTATGCGTTGCCAGGAGCAATCCTGCCAGCGGATCGATTAATGCCAGCGTAAGAACTGTCAATGTGCCGAGGATGGCATTAAGAGTGCGTGCTGGTTTAACGAGGGTTCTGGGCAGATATTTGTTGGGTTCTGCTGTAGTCGCTGCATCGGGGGTCAGCTCTTTCTCTGGTGTGGATAACAAGCTAAGCCCCATGAGAATTTTTGCCAGCGGAGGATGCTCGGGACGATAATTTGTCTCTAAAAAGCCGTGCCAATCTGAGGTCCGGATCAGATGCGTGTATTCCTGTCCGGCACGCAGATAATCATCCTCATCATAATCAATGGAGAGCATGGACACGGCGCGTGCGCGTAATGCCCATGCGGTACAAATAACAAATACGATCGTGAGAATGTATAAGGTTTTTTTGATTCGATTCATATGCGCTGTCTCAAATAAAATGTGGCGGCCAACAGGCCGCCACATTTTATTTATTCGTCGTCATCCACGCCTGTGGCGGCAAGACGTTCTGATTCATCCTGGGTGGAGAGTTGATCGATAAATTGATCTATTGCTCCATCCATCACAACAGACAGGTTGTAACTTGAATACCCGATGCGATGGTCTGTAACGCGGCTTTGCGGGTAATTATAAGTGCGAATTTTTTCCGAACGCTCGCCCGAGCCGACTTGTGAACGACGGTCTGCTTCCAGTTCTGCGCGTCGCTTCTGTTCTTCAATTTCATACAGACGTGCGCGCAAGATACTGAGGGCGCGTAATTTATTCTGTAATTGCGAGCGTTCGTCCTGACAGGTGACGATCATGCCTGTGGGTTTGTGATACAAACGCACCGCGGTGGAATTCTTTTGCACGTTTTGTCCGCCCGCGCCAGAGGAACGATAAACTTCGATGATGATATCGCTTTCGGGAATATCCACTTCCACATCGTCCACTTCTGCAAGCACGGTCACGGTGGCTGTGGATGTATGAATGCGTCCTTGTGATTCAGTCGCAGGCACACGTTGCACACGATGTACCCCCGATTCATATTTTAATTTTGAGTACGCGCCTTTGCCTTTGACCTCAAAGATAACTTCCTTAAAGCCGCCAATGCCAATGGCGCTCTCTGACATTAACTCAACCTTCCAGCGTTTGCCTTCCACGTAACGTGTGTACATGCGGAATAGATCGGCCGCGAAGATGGCGGCTTCGTCACCGCCTGCGCCTGCGCGAATTTCAAAGATAACGTTGCGATCATCGCGCGGGTCTTTAGGGACGAGCAGTCCCCGAATTTCTTTTTCAAGCGCTTCGATCTTTGGGTTGAGATCATCGACATCTGTTTTTGCAAGCGCGATTAACTCCGCATCATTTTCTGAGATGATGAGGGCTTTGGCTTCTTCGAGGCTTTTCAATGCCTGACGATACTCGCGTACCTTGATATAGATGGGTTCCAGATCCACGCGCTCCTTGTTGATCTCCCCGGCGCGTTGATAGTCACTGCCCACATCGAGCAGTTCGCCGCCCAGTTGTTCGTAGCGTTCTTCAATTGCCTGTAATTTATCGAGCATAGCTTGTCCATTTATGTGGGGGATGAGTAAATCCCGCCGAATAATTACGAAATAAAGCGCGGCTGGAAGCCGCGCGGGCGATATTATATCAGTTGAAATTCAACCTAAAACTTTGAAACTGCAGAGAGCACCATGGAAAGAATCAAAATTATTGCGAATATCGCAAAAAATATTTGAGCTGCATTGATTTTCCTTTTTGCTGCATGCTCTGTTTCTGAGGATTTGGTTTGTTTCTTGTTTTTGGGTGTTTTTCCAGCCATCTTTTTCTCACTTTGCTAAATGTCTGTAAAAGGCTTGTGACATTACCTTTTCCAGTTCTTCAATTGTAACAGGCTTCATTACGTACCCATCTGCGCCCAGTTTCATGGCTTTATCTACAGTGATATCGGCTGCTTCTGAGGAAAGCATAATGATGGGCAGGTCCTTCCACTCTTTGCGGCGGCGCATGAATTCCAGCATATCCAGTCCGCTTACCTCTGGCATATTGATATCAAGGATCATTAAATCAGGCTGTCCGCCTGCGAGCAAAGCCTGTGCGGCCAGCCGTGGGTGGAAAAAATGCTTGGTTTCACATTCGAGCAGCTGCAGCATTAAGCTGACAGCGTGCCCCATTTCTGCGTCATCGTCAACGATCCAGACTAATTTCATTCCAGGTGTGCCTTAATGCTTTCTGCTGCAGCGGTGTTCATTCCTTTAACTGCGGCTAACTCTTCGATGGGTGCTTCCTTAATCTTATCCATAGAACCAAAATATTTCAAGAGGGCTTTTCTGCGTGCGGGGCCAATCCCGGGGATGGAGTCCAGTTGCGAAGCCAATCCCTGTTTTGATCTTCTGGCACGGTGAGCGGTTATACCATATCTGTGGGCTTCGTCACGGATTCTTTGCACAAGATATAAACCTTGTGAATGGCGCGGAAGTAATAAGGGTTGGCTGTTATGCGGAAAGAAAATTTCCTCTTCCTGTTTTGCCAAACCGACTACTGGTACCTTGTCGAATAACTCAAACTGCTCCAAAACTTTGACCACACGCCCAAGCTGACCCTTACCGCCATCAATGATAATTAGATCTGGAAGGAAGGAAAAAGACGCATCAGGCTTGGACCCCGGACCTGACTCGGTTTCCTGAGAGCCTCTCCACCTTCGGAATCTACGCGTGAGCATTTCTTCCATGGAAGCAAAATCATCAGGAGCGCCGATGCTGGTGCTGTCAATATTAAATTTACGATATAAGCTTTTTGATGGCACGCCCTGCTCAAAAACGATCATTGCGCCAACTGTGGCTACGCCTTGTGTATGGCTGACATCATAACATTCAATGCGGTTGGGCGGCACGGATAATTTCAACGCAGTTTGTAATTCAGCGAGCGCCTGTTCCTGCTTATGAGCATCTGCCTGCCATTGTGCACGCAAAGATTGTAAAGTCTCAGATGCGTTCTCGGCAGCCATTTTAACGAGATCATGCGGCTGGCCTTCTTTTGGTACGAATAATTCAACTTTCTTGCCGCCGCGCTTGGACCTGAGCCACTGTGCAATGATTTTTGCCTCTTCAATTTCCTCAGGGAGCATCACCTGCTCAGGAATATTTGCTGCCTCAGTATAGAACTGTTTGACGAATTCCGACATTACTTCCTGGTCTGCTGTATCTTCGGTGCCTTCGAGAATAAAATATTCCCGCCCGATCAGTTTTCCGCCGCGGATGAAGAAAATCTGTACGCAGGCTTCTCCGTCTGTGCGTGCCATGGCCAATACGTCTGAGTCGAGGTAATCAGTTGCGAAGACAATTTTTTGCCGCTCAATAATGAATTGCAGAGCTTTCAATTGATCGCGCAATGCAGCGGCTTTCTCGAAACGCATTTCGTCGGCAGCCTTAAGCATTTGCTCTTGCAAATGCTTAAGAACTCCTTCGCTATGTCCGCCTAGAAAATCCATTAAGTCAGAGATCATTTGGCGGTAGTTTGCCTGGTCGACGGCTCCGATACAGGGGGCGATGCACAGCTTGATGTCATAGTAAAGACACGCGCGTTTATCGAGTCCTGTAATTTCACGGTCACAAGTTAAGTAGGGGAATATTTTGCGCAGCACATCCAGGGTTTGGTAAACAGCCCACGCCGAGGTGTATGGACCAAAATAGCGCGATCCGTCTTCGTCCATTTGCCGTGTGACGGTCACGTGCGGAAACGGCTCATTCCAGTGGATTTTTATATAAGGATAACGCTTGTCGTCTTTGAGCCGAATATTATATTTGGGGCGATGCTTCTTGATCAGATTCATCTCAAGAATTAACGCTTCAAGCTCCGAGCCAACAACGATCCATTCGATATCCACAATGTCGCGCACGAGGCGGCGTGTCTTTGCATCGTGGCTTGCATCAGAATGGAAATAGGAACGCACGCGGTTCTTCAGGCTGATGGCCTTGCCAACGTAAATAATCGTCCCCTCGGCGTTATGGTAAATATAACAACCTGGTTTGGCAGGCAGTGTGGCAAGAATCCCTTGTAATTTCTCCGAAAGTTCCATGGGCTGCAATTATAAATTAGAAAATCGGCAGGTCGCTTATCTTGTGAAACAGGTTTCAAAGTTAAATGCAAATCTTTATTTTTCGCTTGACTTTTATTGTTTTGGATATACAATGACTCTAAACTTTACTAAAAGGAGAATGTACCATGAGTCAATTTGATAATACACCCATTATGCCCTCTTCCACTGGCCCATCAGGCCCTGCAGGTTGGTTTTCGGTTTGGATTAAAGCCGTCACTCAACCGAATGAGCAGACTTTTGTAGATATCACCGAACATCCAGACATGAGCGCGAAGACAGCTTATCTTTGGGTCTTCATTGCTGGGACGATCTCGGGAATTATCCAGGCATTTGCATCCACGGTCCGAATTGCAATGGGGCTTAATTATCAATTCCCTGGTCTCGCGCAGTACTTGCCTAAATCCGTTGGTGCAGGCAGAGGCGTTGGGGTCACCCTGATTAGCGGGCTTTGTGCATCTCCGCTGGCAGGCTTGTTCTCAGTTATATTCTTTGCCCTTTTTATTGCGATCATTCAGTGGATTGCCAAGATGTTCGGCGGTACAGGCACCTATGATAAATTGCTGTATGCCATTGCAGCCATTACCGTGCCTTTTACAATCGTCTCATCCATTTTTGTGTTTTTGAGTCTGATTCCATTTGTTGGAATATGCACAGGCGTGATTTCACTTGCCTTGAGCGTTTACGTGCTTGTTCTGCAAGTGATGGCTGTTAAGGGAGTTAATCGTTTCGGCTGGGGGCAGGCGGCAGGCTCTGTCTTGATGCCGGGTTGCGCCATATTCCTGGTTTGTGCTTGTGTGATTTTTGGCGGCGCAATGCTAATGGGACCGATGATTGGCAACGTATTCAAAAATATTAACCCATGATATTTTTGAAAATTTTATAAATAAACAGCCGCCTCTCGATTGGAGAAGCGGTTGTTTATTTATCGGTTTTCAATTTTTGATATCTATTTTCCAACTTCAGGTAATTCAATAATAAAGACCGTGCCTTGATCTATTTTGCTTTGCACTTCAATCGTTCCATGATGGGCGAGGATAAGTTGCTTGGCGATGGCGAGGCCGAGGCCGCTGTTAACTCGTTCCGTTCTGGATTTATCCCCGCGCCAGAATCTATCGAAGATAAATGGGATATCTTCCGCGGGAATGCCTGTTCCTGTATCCCTGACAGCGATTCGCACCCCGCTGATAATTGATTCTGCTTCGAGAGAAATGATCCCGCCCTGTGGTGTGTGACGGATGGCATTGGATATTAAATTGGAGAGTACCTGATTCAAGCGGTCATAATCGGCGGTGAGTTCTTTGTCAGGCGCGGTGATGTTGGATTGCAGGTCAATGCCGAGGGCTGCGGCTTGAGAGGAAAAACTTGTGGTGAGATCATGAATCAGGTCAGCGAGCAGGAAGCGGGTGGGATGAAGCGGTAACTGCCCTGCTTCTGCCAAAGAAAGAGTCTGTAAGTCATTCACGAGGCGCGCGAGCAGTTTGGTTTCATCCAATGTGTTGTTGATATGTTCGGGCGTTGGCTCATATACGCCGTCGATGACCCCTTCCAGATTGCCTTGAATAATGTGCAGCGGCGTGCGCAGTTCATGGGCGATATCTGAAGTTAAATTACGGCGCTGTTGATCGGAGCGTTCCAGTTCACCGACCATTTTATTGAAGCGTTTGAACAATTCGCTGAACATATCGGATTTGTTTTCCGACACGCGCACGGAGAGGTTGCCTTCAGCAATCGAGTCGATGGCGTTGAACATTTCCTCCAATGGTTTACCGAAACGGATATACAACCTGGCGACAGTGAAGATTGCCAGAAAAATTACAATGACTGGCGCGCCACAAAGCAGGAGCCAAATATTTCTGACCCCGGCGTATTCTGTAAATACCCAATAGATAAGGGCGGCAGTGCCTCCGATAAAAAGCGTGAGGATACCAAGGAGGAAAAACGCAAATGGAAAAAATCGGCGGCCGCCCCGGTGACGAGATTCAAAGCGGAATGGGCGGCGGCGATTTTCGTGATCGTGATGCGGCATGGTTATTTATGTTCCATGAAACGATACCCGATTCCGTATACAGTTTCAATCGATGGGCTGTTCGAATCGATTTCGAGTTTTTTGCGCAGATTTTTAATATGCGAATCCACGCTGCGGTCTATGCTGGATGCGGCTCCGTGCAGGTCTTCAAGCAACTGCTCGCGGGTCAGGGTTTGACCCGGGCGACTCGCGAGAATGAAAAGCAATTTGAATTCGTTTGGTGTCAACCTGAGCGGAACGCCGTTGAAGGTGACGGAATATTTTTCCGAGTCAATCTCGAGTGCGCCGAGGCGGATGATGGACGGCGCTTTGATATCGCCTCGGGTTCTGCGGAGCAACGCGCGTACGCGTGCCACGAGGGCACGCGGTGAGAAAGGCTTGGTGATGTAATCGTCCGCGCCGATTTCGAGGCCTGTGATCTGGTCAACTTCTTCAGCGAGGGCAGTGAGCATGATGATCGGCACATCACTTTCGCGGCGCAAGATTTTACACACTTCGCGCCCGTCAATATTGGGCAGCATGAGGTCGAGGATGATGAGATCGGGTTTTTCGCGGCGGGCAGTTGTCAGCGCGGATTGACCGTCTCCTGCTGTCAGGACGCGGTAACCGTTCTTTTCAAGATAATCCCGCGCGAGGCGGGCGATCTTGGGTTCGTCGTCAACAACGAGAATGAGTTCAGTCATGGAGAAAGTATAAAGGAAAAAGAGAGTAGAGAATAGAGAAGAGGGAATGGTGGGTAGGGAGTGGCAGTTTTTCTACTTTCCACTCCCTACTCATTATTTGTCCTTAATCACTTCAATTACGATCTTGCCCTTGGTGTGTCCGTTTTCAACATGGCGATGTGCGGCGGCGATCTGGCTCAGGGGATAGATTTTTTCGATTACTGGTTTTATTTTCCCAGCCTCGAGAAGGTCTCTTATGTACTCCAGATTTTCGCCGCCTGTTTTTGTGATGCCCGCTCCTTTCATCTTTTTGTCGCTTGTCAGAGAGCCAAGTAGAACTTGAACAAGTTGAAAGCCTGGCTTTGTAGGGTTTTCTGTTATATAAAACCCCGTTTCAGTTAAAGAACGCTTGCAACTGAAAAAAGTTCGCGCGGCAGATGCATCCAAAATAAGATCATATCGTTCGCCATTTTTGGTAAAGTCTTCTTTGGTGTAGTCGATCACATGCTGTGCGCCAAGTTCTTTCACCCATGCAAGATTGGATGTGCTGCAAACAGCGGTTACTTCTGCTTCGTAATGTCTTGCAAGTTGCACGGCAAAATGACCAATGCCACCAGATGCGCCGATGATCAATACCTTTTGTCCCTTCTTGATTTGAGCCGCATCTTTCAATGCCTGCAATGCTGTCAAAGCAGTGCAGGGTACTGCTGCCGCTTCGTTAAACGTTAAGTTGTTGGGCATCAAACTGATCTTTTTTTCCTGAACGATCACATACTCTCCATGTGACCCAAGGCAGCTTCCGAAGACACGGTCGCCGATTTTGAACTTGCTTACGTTTTTGCCGGCGGCTTCAACAGTCCCTGCAACATCTATGCCCAATATTTGCTGTTTGGGCTTTAGAAAGCCATTATCCAATCGGGTAGGCAGGAATCCTTTTCTAAATAGATAATCGTATGGGTTGACTGACGCGCTATGCACTTTGATCAGCACTTTATCTTCATCCCCTTCTTGAAGGGATGGTTTTTCAACATCTTCAATTTTCAAAACATCGGGCGGACCATAGGATCTGTAAACTGCGGCTTCCATGAGATGAATCTCCTGATAAATTTGTTTGGCTTACTTATCCAGCCAACTCTGCATGCAGGGCTGGCTGGATAATAGGTTGTTACTTTATTCTTTTTTGCCGTCTTCTTCTTTTGGCTGTTCTCCATGAGCACGTTTGTGCCAGTCGTTGAACATGGGTGGAACGCCGCCTTCCCAATCTTTGCCCCAAGGACCGTGATGACGGTGGTGACCCCAGCCGTGTCCCATTCTGCGGAAGAAGATCATCCTCAATAAACCGAAGAATAGAAAGAGGAAGAAGATCGAGAAGCAGATTCCTCCGAGCGGGAAGAAGCCGAAGTGATGGCCGTACATCATCGGATAGCCCGGGCCATATCCGTAGCCGCCATATTCATGACCATACATCATGGGCGGGATGTTGGCGGGTTGTCCGCTTTCAGCGGATTTGGCGATGGCGGTTGCCACAGCAGGAGCCTGCGAAATACCATTGACTTCACCAGCTTTGAAAGCCATGAAGCCGCCAACTGCGACCAGCCCGACCAGGAGCAGAGCTCCAATTACACGAAAAACTAAACCATTGCGAAACATTGTTACCTCCAATAGGTGATTAATTTGGTTTGTTCTTACGCGCTAAATTTATCAATTCATTGTGGAGGGATTGTGGATGAGTGTGGCAGGGATTGTGGAGGTTGCATATGAGAAATATAAACATTCTCAACTGGTTTGTAACTGTTCACATGCATGGTCAGATGATAAAATGCTGTGCTGTAAAAATTAACGGGTTGATGTTGTCTTTATAGTACAAAAGCAAAATATATTGCGAAGAGATGGTTAAATGTCTACAAATGGTAATGAAAAGCATGTGAAGGTTTTAATTCTAGGATCTGGCCCTGCAGGGTTGGCAGCAGCCTTATATGCGGCACGCGCAGAGTTGGAGCCTGTTGTTCTAACAGGTATGCAGTTGGGTGGTCAGGCCGCGTTGACTCACACAATTGAAAATTACCCTGGTTTTCCCGAAGGCGTTGGCGGGCCGCAGTTGGGCGAGTTGTTTCAAAAACAAGCTGAGCATTTTGGTGCGAAAGTTGAATTTGATATGGCGCACGAGGTCGATTTGTCGCAGCGCCCGTTCACGGTCACAACGGATAGCGGCGGATACAAGGCTGACATTTTGGTCATTTCCACGGGCGCGAATCCCATGCATTTGGAGGTTCCCGGCGAAGTGGAATTAACTGGCCGCGGCGTTTCTTATTGTGCCACCTGTGATGGTTGGTTTTTCAAGGATAAAAAAGTTGTGGTTGTGGGCGGCGGTGACAGCGCGTTTGAAGAGGCGCTTTTCATTACTCGTTATGCTTCCTCTGTCACACTTATCCATCGTCGTGAAGAATTTCGTGCGGGTGCAATTTTGCAGAACCGTGCGAAGCAGCACCCCAAGATGAATTTTATTTTGAATACAGTGGTCACTGAAGTTGTGGGTACAGATCAGCTTAAGACTTTGAAATTGAAAAATGTAAATACTGCTGAAGAGTCTGTATTTGAAACGGATGGCTTGTTTATTTTTATTGGTCATACGCCCAACTCGCAGATGTTCAAAGGTCAGCTTGAAATGAGTAATCTGGGTTATGTCATTGTTAATGACAAAATGGAAACCAATGTTGCAGGTGTGTATGCTGCAGGCGAGATTGCCGACCCGCACTTCCGTCAGGTAATTACCTCGGCTGGGATGGGCGCCGCAGCAGCCATTCAGGCGACTCGCTTCCTCGAGGCTGAGTCAGAATAAAGTTAAGAAAGACTCGTGAGAAGGACTCCTTTGCCGAATCGGTAAAACGGAGTCCTTCTTTTTGTCCATTTTGCCTATAATGTGTATCTAAAGATGTGACATTTTGTACTTTTGGTCTGTGACACTTTCGGATAAAATTATTAATAATTTACAGCGTTGAATACGCTGATTACTATTTGGAGGAACCCCATGAAGAAAATCTCTATTGTCGGCGCAGGCAACACAGGCGCAACTGCAGCGCATTGGTTTGCTGAGCGTGAGTTGGCGAATGTCGTTTTGTTGGATGTAGTCGAAGGTATGCCGCAGGGAAAAAGCCTGGACTTGTTGGAGGCCATGCCGATCATTGGAAAGGACTCGAAGATTATCGGCACAAATGATTACGCTGAAACCAAGGGTTCCGATATCATCATCATTACTGCTGGGATTGCGCGCAAGCCTGGAATGAGCCGCGATGACCTGCTTAAGACAAACGCCGAGATCGTTGGCAAGGCTGCAACCGAGACCTTGAAGCACTCACCTGATGCTATCTTCATTGTGTTGACCAATCCGCTTGACACGATGGCTTATCTCACCATGAAGATGACCAAACTTCCGCGTGCAAGAGTGATCGGTCAGGCTGGCATTTTAGACTCGGCCCGTATGCGTGCTTTTGTTGCAATGGAAGCTGGTGTGAGTGTTGAAAATGTGGATTGTTATGTGCTGGGTGGGCATGGCGACGAGATGGTTCCTCTCACTCGCCACTCGAATATCGCAGGTATTCCTTTGCGCGATTATTTCCCAGCTGACAAACTTGAAGCCATTGTCAACCGCACACGCAAAGGCGGTGGTGAGATCGTGAATTTGCTCAAGACTGGTTCTGCATATTATGCTCCTTCGATGGCTTGTGTGCAAATGGCTGAAGCGATCTTGAAAGATAAGAAACTGATCGTGCCCTGCGCGACTCACATGGAAGGCGAATACGGATTAAATGATATGTATTTTGGTGTTCCCGTGATGCTCGGTGCGGGCGGCATGGAAAAAATCATTGAATATAAGTTCGATGCTGAAGAAAAAGCCATGTTTGAAAAATCTGCTGCGTCAGTAAAAGAGACACACGAAGCGCTTAAGAGCCTTGTGACATTATAAAATCGGTCAAAGGTCATAAGACCAACTTTCGGCCTTTCTACTAAATAGAATTGGAGTTCATAATGATTCTTCATGAAAAAATTTCTGCTCAGTTGCCCGCGTGGCGCGAACGTATTAAGTCCCTTGCTAAAGAGCATGCTGAAGTTAAAGTGGATGAAGTTACCATCGGTCAGATCGTTGGCGGGATGCGTGACATCAAATCCCTGTTGACCGATGTTTCTTTTGTAGACCCTGCACACGGTATTCTTTTCCGTGGCATGCCCATTCCTGAAGTTTTAAAGAAACTGCCCAAGGCTCGCGGCGGCAAGATGCCGTTGGTGGGCGGCTTTTATTATCTGCTCATGATCGGTGAATTGCCAACCAAAGAACAGGCACAGGAAGTGGAAGCTGAATGGGCAAAACGTGCTATCGTCCCTGATTATGTGTATAAGATGCTCAAGACCATGCCAAAAGAGACGCACCCCATGACTCTCTTTTCGCAGGCTGTTCTCGCTTTGCAAAATGGCTCAGTCTTCGCACACAAATATCATACGACGAAGAAGGATGCTTATTGGGAAGCTGCCCTGGAAGACAGCCTTGATTTGACCGCTAAACTTCCCATCATCGCCGCGTATATTTACCGTATGAAATATTTTGGCGAAAGCAAGAAGCCGAAATACAACCCCAAACTTGATTACGGTGCAAACTTTGCCCGCATGATGGGCGTTGCCGACAGGAAGGGATATTCCGAACTTGCCCGCTTATATTTCATTTTGCACTCAGATCATGAGTCTGGAAATGTCTCAGCTCATACCATGCACCTCGTTGGATCCGCTCTCTCCGACCCATACCTTTCCTTCTCCGCCGCGCTTAACGGTCTCGCTGGACCTTTACATGGTCTGGCAAATCAAGAGTGTCTCGGCTGGTTGCTTGAAGTACACAAGAAATTTGGTGGTGTGCCGACCCGTGACGATCTGTATAAATTCGCCTGGGATACGCTAAATGATGGTCACGTAATTCCAGGTTATGGACATGCTGTCTTGCGTGTCCCTGATCCTCGCTACATGGCCCAGTTGGAATTTGCGAAAGCACGTTTCCCCGATGATGAACTGGTCCGCCTGGCAGATATGGTATTTGATGTTGTACCGATCGTTCTCAAGGAACAGGGTAAAGCCAAGAATCCCGCCCCCAATGTGGATGCGATCTCGGGTACTTTGCAATACTATTATGGCGTACGTGATTTTGATTTCTACACTGTGTTATTCGGCGTAGGCCGTGCTCTTGGTGTGACTGCTAACTATGTGTGGGCACGTGCCCTTGGTCAGCCACTGGAGCGCCCGAAGTCTTTAACAACCAAGATGTTGGAAGACGTAGTTGCGAAAGCTGCCCAGCCTGCGTAAATAAAATCTTAACTAAAAAGCTCCCGACCAGTTCGGGAGCTTTTTATTATTCAAGGTCAAGTTTGTCTTTTGCCAGGTCAAATTTCACAAGGCGGACAATACGCGCCTGGTCTCGTAAATACCAGGGGACCATTTGGCGGGCATCGTCGGCGGTTTCTGCTTCAACGATTGCCCAGGCTGTATGATCGGTGTCTTTGCAGCCCCATTCAAAGTGGTGTAAATACCCCGCAGCATGTATATCCTGAACGGCTTGTTTGCAATTCTCTGCAGTGTGAGGTGATTCAATAATAAATCTTTCCATGAGTTTTCTCCTTATTGGTAAATGTAAATTTATTATATGTCTTTTTTTATGAAACAACAATCGGAATTATTTATATTTAGGCTGAGGTCAATCTGTCAATTAGAAAGGCAAAATCGAGCACGTTTTCTTTTAGGAAATCATACCGTCCGCTGGCGCCTGCGTGCCCTGCGCTGAAATTTGTTTGAAGCAATACTAGTTCATCTCCTGTTTTTACATCCCGCAATCGTGAAGCGAATTTTGCAGGCTCCCAGTATGCCACGCGCGGATCGTTGAAACCTGTGGTAAGAAGTAAATTGGGATATTTGGTGGGATGGATATTGTCGTATGGAGAGTAGGTCATCATATAGTCAAAGGAATTCTTTTCGTCTGGGTTGCCCCATTGATCGTACTCCAGAGTAGTCAACGGGATGGTTGGATCGCTCATGCTGGTAATTACATCCAAAAATGGGACTTTGCAAATGACTGCCTTGAATAACTCTGGCCTCATGACCATACATGCCCCAACTAATAAGCCGCCAGCTGAGCCGCCGATAATAGCTAGCTTCTCTGGCGATGTATATTTTTCCTTGATCAAATGCTCGGCGCAGGCAATAAAATCATTAAAGGAGTTCTTCTTGTTAAAGAGCTTGCCCTCTTCGTACCAATCTCTGCCTAACTCCGAGCCGCCGCGAATATGACCGATTGCAAAAACGAAACCGCGATCAAGGATGCTAAACAAATTAGTATTAAAGGATGCTTCACTGGATGCGCCATATGCGCCATATCCATATAACATGACAGGATTGCTTCCGTCGCGATTCAATCCTTTCTTGTAAGAAATAGATAGCGGAACCTGCCTGCCATCCTGTGCAGTTGCATGGATATATTCAGTTACGTATTGCGACTTGTCATATCCGCTGGGGATTGAATCTTCTTTGAGCAATTCCCATTCGCCGCTGTCCATGTGAATATTAACAGTTGAACTGGGTGTAACCAGAGATGAATACTTGATGCGTAAAAGGTTCGTGCTGAATTCGGGATTGGTCTCAACGTACACTTCATAGGTTGGGTCGGGGAAAGGTATGTAACGAACATCGGTAACCCCATCTGGCTTGCTCACACGAAGCTGTTTAAGTCCGTTTTTACGTTCGTGCAGGACAATATAATTTTCGAACGAGTCGACATGCTCCAATAGTGTATCTTCACGATGACCGATCACTTCCTGCCAGTTTTCTTTTCCCGGCGAAGAAATAGGTGTTTTCATGAGCCTGAAATTTGGCGCTTTGTCATTAGTGACGATATAAAATGAATCTCCATGATGAGTTGCGTAATACTCAAGTTCAGATTCGCGATACTGTAAAACTTTCAAACCTAATTCGGGCTTATCTGTAGAAATAAAACGAATTTCCTGTGAGAGAGTGTTGTAGTGAAAAGTCATGATAAATTTCTCGCTTCGAGTTTTGAATATTGAGAGCGAGTAGGTATCGTCGTTTTCATTAAATAAAAGGATATCTTCGCTGGGGTTGGTGCCCAGCAAATGACTGAATAGCTTATGTGCTCGATGATATTCGTCGAGGGTTACATAATACAAAGTCTGGCTGTCATTTGCCCACTCTACACCAACTGCAAAATACACGCTTCCGAACGTTCTTTGAATGGATTCTGGATACAGTGAGCCTGTTTCTAAATTTTTGATGAAGATCGTGTAAACCTCTGAACCTTCCAGGTCTACGGAAAAGGCGAGTTTGGTTTGATCGGGGCTGACGGCAAATGCGCTGACGCTGCAAAACTCATGCCCTTCTGCAAGTTGGTTTTGATCAATGAGAATTTCCTCAGGAGCATTTTGAACAGCTTTCCTGCGGCAATGAATGGAATATTGCTTCCCTTTTTCATTACGTTTGTAATAAAGATAATCTCCGACCTTTTCTGGTACCGTTTCGTCGGTTTCCTGGATGCGGCCTTTCATTTCCTCAAAGAGCTGCTCACGCAGGCGTTTGGTGTGTTGTAAAACCTCTTCAAAATATTCATTCTCTGCCTGTAAATGTTGCATCACTTCGGGGTTTTCACGATCACGCATCCAGAAGTATTCATCATTTCGTGTTTGGTCATGCTGGGTGATTAAATGGGTGCGTTTTGGAGCAACAGGGAAACTCGTCATAACTTCTCCTTAAATATTCTCTTGATTAAGTGCAGGCAGATATTTCTCCCGTAGACTTGCCATATGATGTTCAACATGACCAACCAGCATATAGATCAATGCGCGTGCACTGATAGGTGATCCGCTGGCAGTGCCTAAATAAGCAACGGCGTCAGGGTTCATGTTGTTTATGGCTAAAATGTTCGCAAGGCGAAGGAATTCAAATTCGGTAATTAAATCAGTGAGAGGGTAATTATCAAACCTAGCCTCACGTACATAATCTTCCTGCTCAAAGCCAGGAAGCGGAGTTTTGTCGTTTCTTGAAATGCGAAGTAAACGATAGGAAAATATGCGCTCCACGTCGTTGAGATGTCCGATCACTTCCTTGATAGACCATTCTGCAGGCCCGAATTTGAAGCGGGCTTGTTCATCAGATAATTTACTCAGCGTTGTGTTGATTTCATCAATTTGTTTTGGCAGCGCTGCGAGCACATCGCCGCGAACTGCGCCGCGCTGGATGTAGTCTGCGTAAAATGGAGCATATTCTTCAGAAGTTGGGAGAGTTAGGTTCATATATCCTCTAGTAATTTAAGTTTTGCTAACTATTATTTTATCGACATTATCAAGGTCACTTACTGCCCGTTGACCAATCCCACCCTCAACCTGGATCAAATTGTTATACCCAGGTCTTTTCAAAATCGAAATTAAGAAGTGCTCGCATGCTGCTCCATTTGCCGATCAATATAATTCAAGCGATTATACTGCTGTATAATATTTTGGATGAAAAATATTATACGGCGGGTTCTTTCTGACCCGCGTTATCAAAAAAATATAGAATATGGGAAACCGCGCTCGGGCCACCCAGAGGGGAAGGTTAGGCTGCATATTGATGAGTTGGAATCCAATCTCGAGAAACTTGCGCCGAGTATTTCTGATGAGCAATATTGGAAGTTGAAATTCCTAATTCATGTTCACGATACCTTCAAGGCGCAGGCTGTTCCGAACTCGTCAATTGAAAGCCCGAACAGCCATGCATCACTGGCAAGAAAGTTTGCTTTGGAATTTACAGATGACCTTGATCTGCTCAATATGATCCAGCTTCATGATGTGAATTTTTCTTTGTGGAAGCAATTTTCTGCAACAGGGTCTTATGATAACGAGCGATTTTCCATGTTATTAAAGACTATAATTGATTGGAATCTTTTCCTGATGTTCATCATCATTGATGGCTGCACAAATGGAAAAGACCCCGATAAAATTGATTGGTTCGTAAACGAAGTAAATAAAAACAAAAGTACAGCCGTGGATGCTTCCGGGCTTTTATCAATGAGGATGAAAATGACGACGACGTTAACCCCAGTTAGTGTTCAAATAAATCATGCGGAACGAGTGCCGATTCTCCCTTTTGACCTGGGACCTGTGGAGGAAGTAAAAGTAAATCGCTCTGCCGTTGAGCGACGTGCCGCCACTATCTCCACCCGACGCACGGTCAAAAAAGAATGGCAGGCAGCTTGGTTGTTGCAAGCTGTACAAACCATTGACCTGACGACTCTCTCAGGCGACGACACGCCCGGGACAGTGAAACGCCTGTGTGTAAAGGCACGTCAGCCAATCCGCGCTGAATTGCTTGAAGCCCTCAATGTGGATAAGCCAATAACTACGGGTGCAGTTTGCGTTTATCATGCCATGGTTTCAACAGCCGTTGAAGCATTGGCTGGCTCTGGGATTCCCGTTGCGGCGGTATCCACTGGTTTTCCTGCTGGATTAAATCCATTTAAGCAAAAGATTCAGGAAATTGAAGCTTCGGTCAAGGCGGGTGCCAATGAAATTGATATTGTTATTTCGCGTCAACTTGTGCTGACTCAACAATGGAAGGCTTTGTATAACGAAGTGAAAGCTTTCCGTGAAGCCTGCGGACTTGCACATATGAAGACTATTTTGGCAACAGGGGAATTGGGTACGCTAAAAAATGTGATGCGCGCCAGTTACATTTGCATGCAAGCCGGTGCGGACTTTATCAAAACGTCCACAGGTAAAGAGCCAACCAATGCAACTCTGCCTGTGAGTTTGGTAATGGTGCGCGCTATCCGTGATTATTATGAGCAGACGGGTCATAAAGTTGGATTCAAACCTGCGGGCGGAGTTCGCACTGCGAAACAATCATTGGATTGGTTGATCCTGATGAAGGAAGAACTCGGTGACGAATGGATGCAGCCTAACCTCTTCCGTATTGGGGCGTCGGCCTTACTCAATGACATTGAACGTCAGCTTGAACATTATGCTTACGGACGCTATGCATCGATGCAGTATCAGGCGTTGGGATAGTTTATAAAAACAGAATGTTTCGGCGCCTGTAATCATTATCAAAGCGGAAAGATGAAGCCTGCTCGTTTCTTCCTTTTGCTGGGGATGTTGTTTATGTCAATGGGTTGCGCTCCGCGTTCTGCGCCGCTATCAGCCCTGAAAGATGGATGTTCTGAACAGGGAAAAGTGTTGGAAGACGAAATCGAAACCCCCCTGCGTGGATATCCATATCGCTTCGAGATTTATTTACCTCCTTGTTACGCAGAACAGACAGAAACCAGCTATCCAATTTTTTACTTTATCCCTGGGAGCGGGGGGTATCCTTCGCTCTGGTTTTCGGCAGGAATCAATAAAATTGCTGACCAGCTTATTCTAGATGAGAAAATGCCGCCTTTTATCATCGTCACCACAGACAATACCGACAATGAATTTGAAGGCGTGATTATTCATGATGAGCTGGTTCCATATGTTGAGAGTCAATATCGCGTGATTGATGACAGGCATTATCGTGCCATAGCGGGCGGCTCGCTTGGCGGCATCACTTCCTATCGGCTGGGACTTCAACATTCCGAAACCTTTTCTTCGGTGGGAATGTTTGGGAGTGGCGCCATTTCTGGTGAAGAGAAGCAGATTCGGGCGTGGCTGGCTGCGCTTCCTTTAAATCAGCGTACTCGCTTTTTCATGGATACAGGTCAAGCTGACCCGTTAATGTTGGAAAGTGCAAAAGTCATGGATGCGCTGCTTAAAGATTTTTGGATTCCACATGTGCTTCACATCGGTGACGGCGGACATAATTATGCTTATTGGGCTTCGAATTTTGAGGCGTACTTTCTCTGGGTTGCAGATGAGTGGCAATGAATAGGTCTGATGTATAATTTCTTTGGCATGTTTTCAAGCTATTAAAATAAAAAATTATCGCAAAGGTCGAATGACTATTTCATCAAACTACAAGGAATTATTTAGCAACACCACCATACAGGATAAGTTGACTCTCTTTCAAAAATTGCTGGATGCGAAGGATGAGCTGACTGTGGACCTGGCCCTGGCTTTGCTAAAAATAATCCATAAAGAATTAAGTACTCATCACACTCGAGACCGTTCGGGGTATAAGCGCTATGCAGAGATGGTTGAGGCGCTGCGTTTTCACATGTCTGATATGTTCAAAAAAGTGATGAGCGCCTCAAAGACCCAACAGAATTCAACTCCTGTAGAATGGTTCGCTCACGACGGCCTAAAGAATTAACCATAGAGTCACTAACACTACAATTGACATGAAACCTGATTACCCAATTTTTCCATTCGCATCCCAATCCAAATGGGCAGACTGGCTTGCCCAACAGCATGATAAATCTGCCGGGGTGTGGATGAAACTGGCGAAAAAAGATAGTGGCATTGCATCTATCACCATTACAGAAGCCTTGGATGTTGCCTTGTGTTATGGCTGGATCGATGGTCAGCGGTTGAGCTTTGACGAAAAATACTATCTACAAAAATATGTGCCACGCGGACCAAGAAGCATCTGGTCGAAGATTAACGTGGGGAAAGTGGAAAGGCTGATCAAAAACAAGCAGATGAAGCCTGCTGGGCTAAAAGTCGTCGAAGCTGCCAAGGCAGATGGTCGTTGGGCCAAGGCATATGATGGACAGAGAACTATGACCGTACCGCCGGATCTTCAGAAGGCATTGGATAAGAACAAAAAAGCAAAAGTTTTCTTTGCCACGCTTAACAGCGTGAACCGTTATGCGATCTTGTTTCGAATTCATAACGCCAAGAAGGCTGAGACACGTGAGAGACGTATCAAACAGTTTATCGAAATGCTGGAAAAGAATGAAAAAATTTATGGTTAATTTTATATTGCTTGCAAGTCTCAATAAGGCATGACAGGTTTCCGAGAATCCACTCTCGACTTGCTTCATGTAAAACCTGTCAGGTCTGGGATGGTTTGTAGAAATGCTGGCGAAGAATGAGAAGTACCATTAATAATCAGTCCCTACAAATATATCAAACGCTGAAATTTTATTTTCTCTATCGTCTTTTCCTTGTTGAAAAGTAAAAAGGAATCAAAATGGCAATCTCTGAAATTCTTGACACACTCCCGTACGGCCCTGCGCTTGAAATGTCCAAGCCAGCCGAAGAATGGCTTGCTGAACACAATCGTAAATTCGGACTCTTCATCAACAACGAATGGCGTGAGCCATCGCCGAAGAAATATTTCGATTCAATAAACCCTGCGAACAAAAATAAACTTGCAGAGATTGCGCAAGCCAGCGATGCCGATGTGAACGACGCTGTTAAAGCGGCGAGAAAAGCATTTCCAAAATGGAGTCAGCTCTCGGGTCACGCACGAGCGCGCTATTTGTATGCCATCGCGCGTCAGATCCAGAAATATTCGCGCCTATTCGCCGTCCTCGAAACGATGGACAACGGCAAGCCCATCCGCGAAACGCGCGATATCGACATCCCGCTCGTCGCGCGGCATTTTTATCACCACGCGGGCTGGGCGCAGATCATGTTCAGTGAGCTGCGCGGTTACGAGCCGCTCGGCGTCGTTGGCCAGATCATCCCGTGGAATTTTCCGCTGTTGATGCTTTCGTGGAAGATCGCGCCCGCGCTGGCAATGGGCAACACCGTGGTGTTAAAGCCCGCTGAATTTACGTCACTGACTGCGCTGTTGTTTGCGGAGATCTGCGAAAAGATTCTGCCGCCCGGCGTTGTAAATATTATTACGGGTGATGGAAGAACAGGCGCAGCACTGGTCAATGCGGATGTGGACAAGATCGCGTTCACCGGCTCGACGGATGTGGGCCGCATCATTCGCAAGGCGACGGCTGGTACGGCGAAAAAATTATCGCTTGAGCTGGGAGGAAAGTCGCCGTTCATCGTCTTCGACGATGCGGATTTAGATTCCGCAGTTGAAGGCGTGGTCGATGCGATCTGGTTCAACCAGGGACAGGTCTGCTGCGCGGGTTCGCGTTTGCTGGTGCAGGAAGGCGTTGCCGAAAAGATGTATCGCAAGTTGAAGGCGCGCATGGAAAAACTGCGCGTGGGCGACCCGCTCGATAAAGCCGTTGATATCGGTGCCATCGTCGCGCCTGTACAGTTACAACGAATCGAACAGTTGGTTCAGCAAGGTAAGGATGAAGGTGCGGACATGTGGCAGCCTTCATGGTCTTGTCCCACCGAAGGATATTTTTATCCGCCGACGTTATTTACCAATGTCGCACCTGCATCTACGATTGCGCAAGTTGAAATATTTGGACCTGTGCTTGCTGCAATGACATTCAGAACGCCCGAAGAAGCCGTCAAGTTAGCCAACAACACACGCTTCGGTCTCGCTGCATGTATTTGGAGCGAAGATATTAATTTAGCTTTAGATATTGCTACACAGATTAAAGCAGGGACAATCTGGATTAATTCCACAAACTTGTTTGATGCCGCTTCTGGGTTTGGTGGTTATCGCGAATCTGGATTTGGAAGAGAAGGGGGGAAAGAAGGCTTATACGAATATGTGAAACGAGCAAAGGATGAAGGCGGAAGGATCAAGGATGAAAAAAAGGTCAAGCCTAAAAAGAAAAATAGTGGCAATGGTATTCATCCTTCACGCGAAGCGTTCATCAATTACCCTTCAATTGACCGTACCGCCAAACTTTTCATCAACGGCAAGCAAGCCCGCCCCGATAACGGATATTCGATTGAAATATTTGATGTCCACAAAAACCTGATCGGAGAAGTGGGGCAGGGCAGCCGCAAGGATATTCGCAACGCCGTCGAATCTGCGCGTGGAACTGCGGATAAATGGGCCAAGACCACAGGTCACGGTCGGGCACAGATTTTGTATTATCTCGGTGAAAATCTTGCCGCGCGAAGGGATGAATTTGCGAAGCGTATTTGCCAGCAAACTGATGAAGATGCCGTATCAGCCGAACGGGAGGTTGATGCGAGTATCGAAGCCTTATTCACTGCCGCGGCTTGGGCCGATAAATACGATGGCGTGGTTCACAATACGCCAATTAGAAATGTAACTCTAGCCATACCAGAAGCGATTGGCGTGATGGGCATTTTGTTGCCCGATGACAAACCTTTGCTGGCATTATGTCAACTGGGCGCGAGTGCGTTGGCGATGGGAAATGTTTTGGTTATTGTTCCTGCCCCTGATTCACCGTTGAGCGCAACTGATTTTTATCAAGTGCTTGAAACTTCCGATGTGCCTGCTGGGACGTTTAACATCGTCACCGGCGCGCGTGATGAATTAGCTAAAACCTTGTCTGAGCATGATGATGTGGATGTAGTCTGGTACGCAGGCTCAAAAGATGGAGCCAAAGCCGTACAAGCCGCGTCCGCTGGGAATATGAAACAGACCTGGGTCATGCCCGTTACAGGTGAGTTACCTGAAATGAATGAAATATTAAGGCATGCCACGCAGGTCAAGAATATTTGGGTTCCGTATGGCGGGTAAATAATTGGTAGTAGATTGTAAAAGCGTAGACATCTGAAGTCTCAAAGACTTCGGATGTCTACGCTTTTGGCGCTGACCCATTGTTTAATTCTTATTGTGACAAAACTGTGATTGAATCTGGGAGCGGGACATGTATAATGGATTGTGATAGTGCAGTACGCTGGCGATTGGCTTGAATAGAGAAAGGAACGCACATGGTCAATTTTCAACCTGGCGATTTTGGGGAAGATGTTGTTGAAGACAAGGCAGGAAAACCCACTTCGAAAGTCTGCCCACATTGTGGGAAATCTGTGGACACAACCGCTAATGTGTGCCCTTATTGCAATCTGTCCCTGGAGGAATTGATCCAGGTTGATCTGTTCCCTGAATTTCCACGTCAACGATTAAGGAGATTGCTACGACCTCAAACAATTCTCCTGGCAGTGTTAATCGTTACAGTTACATTGGGTCTGTACGGTTTCCTTGTAGTACAAAGACTTTCCAGTGATTACTATATTGAAACCGGAGACCGTTTCCTTTCAGATGGCGATAATGCCTCCGCCGCCCGTTATTATCAACAAGCCGTACAATTTAGCCCGCAAAATCCTGAACCTTATGAAAGACTGGCGTGGTCGGAATATCAATTGGCGCAGGATGCAGATGCGCTGAAACATTTTGAGGATGCACTCTCCCTTTCATCAGATCGGATACTGAGTCTATATGGGGCTGGGCTGGCTGCCTATCAACTTCATGATTATGAAAAATCCAGTTCCTATCTTACCCATCTGATCGGGATACAACCAGGTTATACCGCAGCCTATGAATATCTGGGTCTGGCCGAATATCGGGTTGGAAGGTATGAAAATGCATATGAGTATTTGACCAGAGCATGGATATACAATCCGCAGAATGGAACCGCTTTATATTACCTGGGACGTATCCATGCCTTGAATGGAGAGGGCGGTCTCGCAGTCGAAAAATTTAATCAGGCTGAGAAGGCAGGTTTTGACCCCAGCTCCATTTCATATGCACGTGGCCTTGCTGAAATGCAGTCAGGAGAGTATGAATCTGCACTCCGTGATCTACAAAAGGCTTTTGACGCCTATCCAGCTCGAACAGATGCAGCTTTGGCGCTAACGAAAGCACTCTACCTGCTTAAAGACTACCCTGCAGCGCAAGCACAGGTGGCGAACATTCAAACTGACAACCTTGCTGACCTGCAATCCGAGTATCTGGCATTATCGGGATGGATCGCAATACGTCAGGGCTATACCGATGCCGCGCGGAGTATCTTTAATCGCTGGTTGAATTTCGACCCAAAGAATGAGCAGGCTTTAAATGCATTAGGCTGGGCATCATATTATGCCGCAGACTGCCAGACCGCAAATTTTTATTTTGAAAGCGCAAGTGAGTCGACACAAGGCGAATGGCTTATTTCCGGGGATTCCCTTTCAAGTATGCAGGAAACGCCTCAAATTGGCTTAACTTCTCAATGCCCGGTTCCCTAGAAAAGTAGTGTAAGAGGATGAATGATATGAGCAAATCGAATTTCCGTTTCCCTTCCCATCCATATTATATGCAAGGTCAGGGCCTGGTGGAATACGCGATCCTGATCACTCTTGTCGGCCTGATCGCAATTGCTGGACTGGTGCTTTTTGGAGGATCCGTCCGCGGTGGGTTGATAAAGGTCTGTGCTGCATTCGGCGATGATAATTGCAAGGCTGCTAATCTTGAGACCGACCCAGTTATTGTTGATTCCACCGCAACGGTGTCAGTTTCATTTACTTCTTCGCCGGTCGTTCCTACAGCCACGCTAAAACTATCAGAGCCAGAGCCTACGCGGGGTGGACCAGCTCTGGTATTTACCAGTATACCTACACAAGTCGTTGAATTGCAAACGCTAAGAATTAAACTCGTTACAAGCGGAAATGGGAAGGCTGGAGGAATCCAGGTGGTGCTTTATGGTTCAAGGGGGGAGTATGTGACTGAAGGGGTCACAGATGACAAGGGCAATCTCACTTTATCCATCCCAAGTGGAAGTTATACCATCTCCACATTCTATGAGGGGAAATGGCAAAAGGATGGTCCATTCTCGACAGGTTCAAAAGAGAATGTAATTCACCGTTGATTTTCAGAAAAACTTTTTAATGAATTACAAGAAAATCGTCAAAGCCGGCTATAACGCCATCGCAAATCGCTACCTTGCTGAGCGCGCACGTGACTCGGAAGATGTGCATTTGCTTAACGAATTGATTGAACGTTTGTCAGTTAATGCAAATGTGTTGGATGCAGGATGTGGTGCGGGTATTCCGATTGCCTTGATGTTGAGTAAGTATTTCAAAGTCACGGGTGTGGACTTCTCCGAAGCTCAAATTGAACTGGCGAGGAAAAATGTGCCGGACGCAAATTTTATTTGTCAGGATATAACCAAACTGGATTTCCCCGAAAATTCATTCGATGGCATCTGCTCTTACTATGCCATTATTCATATTCCTCGTGAAGAATATCGACAGTTGCTCATGGATTTTCAAAGAATGCTAAAGCCAAATGGTTTTGCCTTTTTGTGTCTGGGCGCCGAAAACTTGATAGATGATATTGATGAAAACTACCTTGGCACACGTATGTATTGGAGTCATTACGATACAGATACTTATCTCAAGATGCTGAACGGTTGCAGCTTTTCACTGATCTGGTCGAAATATGTGGCCGATGGAAGCTGTGAAGGCGCGGGTCATTTGTTTGTACTGTTACAAAAGAGTTAAGACAAACCTGTTATTGGCAATGAGATACACAAAAACAAAACCGACTTCAAGAGTCGGTTTTGCGATTAAACAAAATATTTTACGCCGCACTTGGCAGGTTAGACGATGGGAAAGGATCGTCCATCAACGCCACGAATTCTTCTCGCGTCAACGTCTCTTGTTCAAGCAAGGCTTGTGCAACTCGCTCAACCGTCTCCTGCTTTTCAGTGACGATGCGCTTGGCTTCCCGATAACATGCATCGAGGATCTCGTTGATTGCATTATCAAGAGTTTCAAATGTTTTTTGACCGGCTTGAGATGTCCCAGCTTCTTGACGTTGAAAAACGCGCAATCCGCTGCCGCTCATCCCGAGGCGCATGACCATATCTTCAGCCAGTTGAGTGGCGACATGCAGGTCGTTGGATGCGCCGCTGGTAATGTCATTGCAGAAAATTTCCTCTGCAACACGTCCGCCCATCAGGCCGATAATGCGTGCCATGATCTGGTTGCGGAACATGAGGATGCTGTCCTGTTCGGGGAGCGCCATGGTAAAGCCGCCCGACTGTCCCCTTGGAATGATTGTGATCTTATAAACAGGGTTGGAGTGAGGCGTGGCATGCATGACAACTGCATGCCCCGCTTCATGATAAGCAATGATGCGGCGCTCGTCTTCGCTGATGATGCGGCTCTTTTGCTGGACGCCGCCTATTAAAGATTTTTCGACCGCTTCCTGAAAATCGAGCGTTGTGATCTCATCACGACCACCACGTATTGCGATGATCGCCGCTTCGTTGACAATATTTGCCAGGTCCGCTCCGACCAGACCCGGTGTGGATTTGGCAATATCTATCAGGTTTACATTCTTTGCCAGTTTTCGATTCTTGACATGCACTTCCAGAATGGATTTGCGTCCCTTCACATCGGGGTGCGAGATGGTCACATGGCGGTCAAAACGACCAGCTCGAATCAGGGCCGGGTCAAGTACATCCACACGGTTGGTGGCGGCAAGAACAACCACTCCATCCGTGGCGGCAAATCCGTCCATTTCAACGAGAAGTTGGTTTAGAGTCTGATCCTGTTCCATTTCACCGCCGCCTCCGCCGCCCCCGTGGCGCTTGCGTCCAACCGCGTCAATCTCATCGATGAAAATGATACACGGGGCCTTGGAGCGGGCTTTCTTGAACAACGAGCGTACGCGGCTCGCGCCCACCCCCACAAACATTTCAACGAATTCAGAACCGGAGGTGCTGAAGAAGGGTACGCCCGCCTCTCCGGCAATGGCCTTGGCCAGCAGCGTTTTGCCCGTTCCAGGGTCGCCTGCCAAAAGCACACCATGCGGCATGCGCGCACCAATGCTTTCATAAAGTTGATTATTTTTTAGGAAGGCAACGATATCGACTAATTCTTCTCGGTTTTCATCCATACCCGCGACATCGTTAAAATTGATATTCGGGATCGCACCTTCCATAAATGTTTTGCGACCAATAACCCCGCCGCCCATCCGTGTTACAGCAAAGCCCATCAGGCCAAGCATGGCAATACTTACCACTGTACTGATGACTTTATCACTGGCAGCCAGGCCTGACTCTACAACCTGGTATTCCAGATTTGCCAGCTGACTTTGGCTTACGCCAAGAAACTGCATTTGCTCCAGAAAGGAGGTGGATTTGTCCCGCCGCGTTGTGTCTTCCGTCCCGTCTTTATAGTGGATGATCAGGCTGTTGCTGTCCTGGATCTCTTCGATTCGGACTACCCTCCCAGCGGAGATGGCTGCCGCGACTTCACTCAACGCGATCGGTTTTTTTTGCATTATTGAGTTAATGAGCAATGCGCCGCCAGCAAGTGTTACAAGAATTAAAAGGATCAAGCTTATCTTGCCGTATTGATGGTTTTTAAAGAAATTAAGTATTTGGTTAACAGATCGTTTCATGTCTCCTCTTCCATTGATAATGATTGGATATAGACAGCATTAATCACCATATATGGTATCTTGTTATCGAGGTTTACTCCTTAACAAATTCAATAGAACCACTAACAATGTTGGTAGGAGTGAACTTGTTTGATAAGTAAGATTACATAATTCTGCGCATATTTTTGGAAATATGGAATTGGGTCTTAATTACCCTCATAATGGATGAAAACGGAGTTGCAAATCGATTCGCTTTCGAAAGGCGCCTGTTGTGCTTGCCATAAGCGTATTCTGACTTTCGACGACCTTGTCCATGTGCTATATCAACACGAGGATTTCCGCCGCCGCTTTGGCACGGACTTTGGTACTGTAAATTATATTTAATCCACCTGGATCAACCTGATCGTATTGCCATCAGGGTCGACTATGGATGAGATCCGTTTTCCTTGTCCAAGCTCAAGAATGGGCTGAAGGGGTTTTTATATCCTTTTTTTGCATTTCATCCAGAAACCTTTCAAGGTTTGTCACGGCAAACGAGGGGACAATGTTGCCGCCTTGGGCCGTCTGCGCCTTTTTCAAAACCGAAAAATGGATGCCTTCGAATTCGCATTCAAGGTGCTTGCGGATTTTTAATAATGTTTCTTAATTCCCCCAAACCCAAACATCTTGTTCTTTTCTGTCATTTCGATGAAGTGCCTCAATCGCTTTTTGAATTCCTCAGGGCGTTTACGTGCTCCATCAATGAAAGCGATGCGAATGCGTTTGTAGGGTTCTGAGAATTTTTTGAAATTTTTCCATGCATCCTTATTCGCTTTGATCACTTTCAAAATATCTGGCGGAATGATGAATTCTTCATTTAGCACATCACCCAATGTCTCGCTTATCTCTTTGATTACCGTTTTCTTCTCCACCAAATATCGCAGGCGCTCAATGTTGGCTTGCGAATATTTTGCTTTTGGTTTCCTTGGCGAAAAACGCTGGACAGTGTGGTCGTCATCCAATTTCTTGACGATGCTGTCGATCCAGCCGAAACACAGTGCCTGTTCAACTGCATCATTGTATTCGATGCGCGGTTTGCCCGTGTCCTTTTTGGGATAGACCAGCCAGATCTCGGGTTCGGTTTGGTAATGATGTTCGAGCCATGCCCGCCAGACCTTGCTATCTGTGACGTAGAGAGTTTTGGTGATGTCCATTTTAAAATTAGATTTCACTCAGGCCGATACGGTGCTTCTTTATCAATATCACCAACAAAATCAGGCAAATCCGTACCGCCAATCAGTTGGCGAATGGATAAAATTTCTCCCAAATGAAACCAATAATGATATGTGATGCGGCGCAAGACCGTGCCGCGGGTCTGTCCCAATGATTTACCGTTGTTTAATAATTCTATCTGCAATAATTCAGTAGTCAATGTATCGATATATGGGCCAGCGGCTCTGGTCACATTTTGCCAGGTCTCCATCATTTCCTTCAAGGATGGAGTGCTCATCGGCGCGCCGTTCCTAAATACTTCGTTCAATTGCGGGAATAAGATAATATTTTGCGGACGCTGTAAAAACGTGCGCTGTTCATGCCAGGTGAGATGACCGACGATCCAGCTGATGCAATTCATCTGCCCAAAGTGACGTGCGGCGTCTTCTTCAGTTACGCCTGAGAGTCCGCGCAGCCATTCACTGCGGGTAAAGTGGAATTGGTCAACAAGTGGGTGAGTCATATTTTCTCCTGTTTTGATTGAATTACCAACCACGATTCATCCAACCGTTTTGACGCTCTTCACGAAAGCGCTGAATCCATTCTTCGGAAACCGTATCAGCTGTCGGTGCGAGGGGAGGCGCTGCAATCGTTATAGTGTTTGAGTCCAGTTGAAGATAGTCCAAAATGTTTCGTATGGTTTGTTCATATTGTTTAACAAAGTCTTCGTACACAATCGTTAATGGGACAATGTCCCCTTCGGTGAAGAATTCCTGAATCCCTGCTTCGCGCATGGAGCATTCATTATATAAGTGATTAATCGCATCGTAGGAATAGGGATCTGACAGGTCAACAGGCTTTGGATGTTCCCCGCGCAGCAAATGCCACTCCCCAGACTGGATCGCCTTCCACCAGGAAACCGCTAGCCTTATTTTGTTTCGACGTGTCATGAAGATATGGCGGTGGTTGGGAAAGGCATGTTCCCAAATTGCGGTTCGGTTGGTTTCTTCTTGCGGACAATTTGGAAATTTGCGAAGCGTTTCGACCAGTTGAGTAAAGTGTGGTTCGTAAAATGAATGATTTATCGCAAACACACCATTCACTGTGCTTCCAACCTTCCATAAATGTTCCTGAAGTTCGGCATGACTGGTCTGGTGGAATTCATTTAGTAAATCAGGTTTGCAGTTGAACCATTCATTGGGCACGCCTGCGATTCCTGTTGCTTCAAGAGCTTTACAGAGCAATGTACTCCCTGTCCGCTGGCTGAACCAGATAGTGTATGAAAGTTGCGGCTTCATAGTTGAGAGATGTATCAATATCCCAGTACAACTATGAGCACACCAATAGACAAGGCAAGACAAAGCGGGGAATAATATAGTGTATCCAGCTTTGCAAAACGCGAGCCTTTGACACGTTTGAAGAAGCCCACTAGGTTGAAATCCCCAATGGAGCGCAGGAATAATACGAGGGTTAATAAATAGGCGGGCCACGTGATTAAGTTGGAGGACAGGGGCAGGGTAAATAATTTTCCAGCAAGGGCTGCCAAAACTGCGCAGGCAATTAATGCTATTGCAACTGTCAGTGTCATTAAAGCAGAAGGTTTAAAGGCGAGATCCTCATTCACTTGCGGGATGGCTGCATCCCAGCCTGTTTTACCGCCAAATGCCCAATAGACGTGAATGAATCCTAGAACTGCGAAGATGATAGAGATGGTTAGAGACAGCATGAATAATTTTCCTTTTATCAATTTATAAAAGCCAGCAATGAATACGTCACAACACGAAGGCGGGAAGTCCTGTCTATGCCTCCGCAATTACTGCTATGGAAACTTTAATGCCTCTTGATTGGATTGGAAGTTTTGCACCCTGTCGGGCAGGTGGGTCTATAGGAAACCATTTTCCCCATTCTTCATTCATCCCTGCGAAGTCACTTGAGTCGCCAAGGATAAATGTTGCGCTGACGATATTTTCCATCGAACTCCCAGCTGCTTCGAGGATTGCCTGAACATTCTTGAGACATTGCTTTGTGTGTTCCTGTATTGTCTCGCCGATAACATCCCCAGTATTGGGATCAAACGGGCCTTGTCCAGCTACGAAAATAAATCCGTTTGACTTTACAGCCTGACTGTACCCTGCCAATGGTTTTGGAGCTGAGTCGGTACGGATGATTTCTTTTGCCATGTTGTCACCTCTAAATGAAATAGTTTGATAGGTCTAACACCAATCATCGTTGATGGGTTCGTACCGGGAAAACCTGGTAAGGTGAGTTTTTAAAATGGGAGATCAACTGATGTCAATATAATTTAACAGACCTCTAAATCTCTGCGATTTCAGAAGTCTGTTTGATATACAAATCAATTTTCGAATATCGTTACCGTTAATTTCGACTGATCGGGTGAATCAGCATGACAGGGATGGAGGAATGACTTACCACTTTATCTGCAACACTACCCATTAACCATCTTTGAATTCCTGAGTAACCATGAGTAGACATGGCGATTAAGTCGGCGTGTGTTTCCCTGGCTACATCCAGAATCGTGTCTGGAACAGGACCTTCACGCGTCATTCCTCTTACTTTGGAACCTTCTTTTCTTAATTTCAAAACCTCATCTTGCATATATTCCTTGGTTTCTTCTTCCATTTCCTTCAGCACCATGGAAGCCAAAGCTGGGTCTCGTGCGAGGAAGGTTGTGCTTGGCAGAACTGGCACTCTCAACAGGATAATTTCTGCGCCTTCAGATTTGGCCAGGGCTTGTGCGTGAGGTATTGCTGCTTCTGCAAGGGGTGAGCCATCGAGCGGGACAAGAATTTTTTTATACATATTTCATCTCCTTTATTATGGAAACGTCAATGAATTAACTGTGAATATCTGCATACTCAATGTAGCATTCTGCGCGTTGATTTTCAAGTGACATTGTTCATGTAACTATTTGATTAAATGCGACCATGTGTCTGATTATTTACTACATGTGGCATTCGCATTTTTGCAAACTTGTTAATTCGCTTTTGCTTCGTTTTTTGGATTTAAACGGCCTCGCAGTTATAATCTTTAAGATATGATTTGTCTTATTGATAAGGAGCTATTATGAGCACTGGTGTCGCGCTTGTATTAGGAATATTGATCGGGTGGTTGATCGAATGGGTAATTGATTGGTTTTACTGGCGGCGCGCCCGCCCGGAACCTGTTTATAAGACCGCTGATATTTCAGCGATCACATCCACTCAAAAAACGGTTAGATCTAAAACGCCTCCTGCCAACCCGGATAACCTTACGCTAATCAAAGGAATTGGCCCGGTGATTGCAAAACGCCTTAATCAGGCAGGAATTTATACTTTTGAGCAACTGGCTGACCTCACCCTGGATGAATTTGAGGAAGCGCTTGGTAATTTGTTGGAGCGTTTTATCAATGAAAGATCCATTCTGCGGCAAGCTCGTGAGTTAGCCAATAAAAAGAAAGAGGGTTAATTCCATGGCACAAATCCACGGGCCGAGATATGCTTCAGGCTATGATCTTTTTAAATTACTGGTTGTCATTGTATTGGTGATACTTCTGATTTTCTTGTTGTTTCGCGATCATCAGCAAGGACTTCCACTTTCAGATGTAACAAAGGTCCCATCTACTGAAACCTTCACTTCAATTCCGCCAACAGTATCAGCAACACGTACCGAAGTAGCTGTGATAGCTTCTTTTACACTTGAAGTTCCAACTTCCATTCCTGCAACAATAACGCTTCTTCCATCTCCTATGCCTACTGAAATCGCAACACAGTCTCCATCCCTTACACCTATTCCGTCACAGACAGCAACTCAGGCAGTGGGTGAGGTTCCATGCCCATCTGCACCAAGCCGAATAAAAATTGGGGATAGTATCCGCGTGCTTTCACGCTTGAATTTTCGTAAAGGCCCTGGGTTAAACTGGCCAGTCATACTGACAAATAACCCAGCCACAGAGTTAGCTGTGATTGGCGGGCCGATATGTACGTTAAGGAGTACACCGGGCGGTCCGAAGGCTTATTTATGGTGGAACGTGCGCATGAAAAATGGACTGGAGGGCTGGTCTGCCGAAGCTTCTCTGATCAACCCGAATGATTTCCTTGATCCATTGCCATAGAAGAAGCCCCGTCTCACTGAGACGGGGCTTCTTCTAATTATTTATTTTATTATGATTTTGAATTTATTTTACTCATTGCATATTCTGCCAGCGCAGTGATTGTCAGTGACGGGTTCACCCCAGGGTTTGCAGGCATGATTGAACCGTCTATGATATACAAACCTTCGTAATTATGTACGGCAAAATTTTCATCCACTAAACCTTCATATGCATTTTTCCCAATGGGTGCGCCGCCTAAAATATGCGCCGTGGTTGGCAGCCCTAAAAGGTTTTCACCGATTGAACCCAATGCTACGCCGTTTGTTCGTTTTGCGAATTCACGTGTCAGTTCGTGCGAGCCTTTCACCTGTGCGTTGATCTCATAACCGGGTTCCTCGTCAGCTACCATACCGGTACGGAAAAGAGTAAACAGGCTGCGGCCAATACGGAAGCGCATGCGATTGTCTGCGTGCTGCATGACGAGAAGAATAGTCACATTGTGTGCCCAACCGGGTAAAAATAATGCTTTCAAAAAATCAATAGGATGTGTCAGTGCCCAGCTTGTAAATTTCACGAGCCGCACCGGGATGCTAACATCATTATTAATCAATGGCGCGGCGAGGAAACGCATCAACGATGATCCATCAGGATAACGCACTGGCTCAATACGTGTTATCTCATCATGATTGTAGATGGATGAAATAGAGACGCCCTCTGAATAATTGATATTGGATTTACGAGCCACGCTTCCAAGCAGACCTTCGGAATTGGTTCTAACCATCGTCCCCAGTTTCGTTGACAGTTTTGGCAGTGACTTCTTCACGTCGCGCAGGTTCAATAATAATTTCATCGTTCCCATCACGCCTGCTGAGAAAATGACATTCCTGGCGTATACAGTTTTCTTTTGCTTGAAGAGTTTGATGGAGTCTTGGTAAGTGATTGCGTAACGAGAGCCGTTGAAGGTCGAAGGTTGAACATCGGTCACTTCCACTTCCGCAACTACCTTTGCCCCATTCTTTTCTGCAAAGTATAAATAATTCTTTGGCAATGTATTCTTCGCGTTATGACGACATCCCACCATGCATCCGCCGCAGTGTTGACAACCCGCGCGGTCTGGGCCTTCGCCGCCGAAAAATGGGTCGGGCACAGTTACACCTTCTTCACCAAAATACGCGCCCACATCCGTAGCCCGGAAGGTATTGCCCATGCCGCGTTCTTCCGCCATTTCTTTCAAGATCAAATCCGCTTTCCATAGTTTAGGGTTACGTGCTGCCCCAAGCATTTTCTTGGCCATCTCATAATGCGGACGTAATTTCTCGCCCCATTTTTCGGTTTGATTCCATGCAGGTGTAGCAAAGGTTTCGTTGGTGGGCACTTCCAACACATTGGCGTATCCCAAACTTCCACCGCCCACACCTGCTCCGTGCAAAACCATTACACCCTTAAGAAGGCTGATCTGCAAAATCCCGTGTCCGCGCAGCGCAGGCAGCCAAAGATATTTCCAATACTGCCAATTGGATTTTGCAAAGTCTTTATCTTCAAAGCGTTTGCCTTTTTCAAGGACGAGAACGGAATAGCCTTTTTCCGTCAGCCGCATGGCGGAGACGCTGCCCCCAAAACCGCTTCCGATAATTACGTAATCAAAGATTTCAGCCATCAGCGCTCAGGGTTTGCATGAAGGATGTAAACATTTTTTACCTCTGTAATAGGAGTGTTTTTTCAGGTTATTCTTTGGTTAGAAAGCCTAACTCAAGCAGGAAGTAGTTAATACTGATAAAACCCACGTCCCGTCTTTCGCCCTAAATATCCCGCATCGACCATCTTCCTCAATAGATATGCTGGACGATATTTATCTTCACCCAAATCTCGTTGCAGAACTTCCATCACGAATAAAACTACATCCAAGCCGATCAGGTCGGCTAAAGTGAGCGGACCCATTGGATGATTCATGCCGAGTTTCATTACCTGGTCAATCGCTTCTGGTGTGCCGACATTTTCCTGCAAAGCAAAAATCGCTTCGTTGATCATCGGGCAGAGGATTCTGTTCGAGATAAACCCAGGCGAGTCATTAGCTTCGACAGGCTCCTTACCCATGATTTTGCATAATTCTACAATGGCCTTTGTCGTTTCATCGGAAGTACCCAATCCGCGGATAACTTCGACCAGTTTCATCAACGGCACGGGATTCATGAAATGCATCCCGATCACTTTATCAGGGCGCTTGGTTACTGCGGCGATCTTGGTAATTGAGATGGAGGAGGTATTGCTTGCCAAAATCACGCCTTCACGGGCGTTGACATCCATGTCTTTGAATATTTTGAATTTCAAGTCTGGGTTTTCAGTTGCAGCCTCGATGACTAAGTCTGCATCTTTCATCGTGCTCATATTGCTGACGTATTGAATTGCATTCGCTGAGGCTTTTTGTTCTGGAGTGAGTCGACCTTTTTCCAAAAGCTTTTCTGTTGACTTGTTTATAGTCTCCTTGGCTTTTTCCAGTGCGGCAGGCATTACATCCATGCAAGTGACTTGATAGCCCGATGTCGCAGCAACTTGTGCGATACCATTGCCCATGGTCCCTGCTCCGATGACGAAGATATGTTTAATAGTCATTTAATATCCTTTTCTTTCTTAACCACAAAGGCACGAAGGAAAATCTTTGTGGTTAATGGTTTTGTTTTTTCCACAACTTTACATTATTTTGGATCTGCTCAATATGACCGGGGATGTGCGCCGAATAAATATCAATCCACTTCTCGAAAGTGTAAGGCTCATCATATTCAGGATGCTTTACCGAATGAGCAAAAACTTCGTCTGATTGTCGCTTGAGCAATTCATAGGTTGTCTTGCGGACAAGTCTCGTTGTTTCCAATGCATCTTCAAAGTTGTGATCGTGATAGTTCAATGTGTTTGCCCATGCGTCTTGATCATAGCCCATCAATGCGCCGCCTGGTTCGACGATTAATTTTCGTGCGCGTAACGCCGCATTAGATTCCGAGTCCGCGATGTGGATGATAATCTCGTAGACGCTCCACTCTTTGGGTTCTGGCTTGAACTTCATCGCTTCCTGCGGAACCTCCATTAGTGCGGCTTTCAATAAATCAAATCCGCGCCCGTAAAGGTCGATTTTTTCGTTGCGTTCTGTTTTGTCCATTTGTTAATTCCTCTCTGTTTACAAGTTGATAGGTTTGAACGTTCAAACGTTTAAACCTGCTAACCTTCCAACTCTATAGCCATCGCCACGGCTTCACCGCCGCCGAGACATAAAGTTGCGATACCGCGTTTCAGGCCGCGATTTTTTAGTGCATAAATAAGAGTAGTCAACACACGTGCGCCGCTTGCGCCGAGTGGGTGACCGAGTGCAATCGCGCCGCCATTCACATTGACCTTGTCCCAGTCCCAGCCTTGATCGGCGAGGGCGTATCCATCTGCGAGGACTTGCGCGGCGAAGGCTTCATTGATTTCGATCAGGTCAACGTCGCTGAGTTTCCAGTTGATTTTCTTTAATAACTTGGGGATTGCGTAAGCAGGTGCGGCAAATAAATATTTCGGTTCCAGCGCAGCCTGTGCGTACCCAACAATTTGAGCAATAGGTTTTAGATTTTTACTTTCTGCATACGCGCGAGATGAAATCACAACCGCCGCCGCACCATCGTTCATGGATGATGCGTTACCTGCGGTCACTTTTCCATTTTCTTTGAATGCAGGTTTTAGTTTTGCCAATGATTCAAGAGATGCGTCTTTGCGCGGACCTTCGTCTTTGTCGAAGAGGGTCACTTCGCCTTTTCGACCAGGAATTTGGACGGGGACAATTTCCAGCTTGAAACGTCCCGCTTCTTGAGCCTCAACAGCTTTCAGGTGAGAGCGAAGCGCGAACTCATCCATCGCCTCGCGGGTCACTTCATATTCGTCCGCGATAAATTCAGCAGCGTTGCCCATGCCCCAATTTTCAAAAGGATCCCACAAGCCATCACTTAGTAGAGCATCACTTAACGGTTGATTACCGAATTTAAGTTCGCCCGAACGTCCGCTCACCAAATATGGAGCGCGGCTCATGGACTCCATTCCGCCTGCTACAAATAAATCGGCATCGCCTGCGCGAATGGCTTGAGCGGCTTGCATCGCGGCCTTTAATCCTGATCCGCAAACTTTGTTGACAGTCGTCGCGCTGACCGTGGCTGGCAGCCCCGCAAAGATCGCGGCCTGACGTGCAGGAGCCTGCCCATTGCCTGCCTGCACCACATTGCCCATGAGTACTTCTTCAATTTCCTGCGGGTCAATATCTGCGCGCTCAACCGCAGCCTTGACGGCCACTGCGCCGAGTTTGGTTGCATTGATGCCGCTTAATGCACCTTGAAATTTTCCGATCGGTGTGCGCGCCGCACCTAAGATAACCGCTTCGTTTTCTTTGCTCATGGAGACTCCTTTTGGTGATGCGGTAATTATAAAGCCTGTGAGATGATGCGGAGTGCAGACTTCAGTCTGCTGTTTTCCTAATTTGCTGAGGAGCAGCTAATTAGGTGGCTAACCATAAAGACACAAAGTCGCCAAGTCTTAAAGGTTTCTTTGTTTCTTCGTGTCTTTGAGGCTTGGTGGTTAACAATAGCCCAGCTTATTAAATACTTCCAAGCGTGGACTAAAGTCCGCGCTCCTATAGGATAAGGTAAAATTTATTTATGAATGAACTGAACTCCCTCTATGACCTGATCGGCGGCGAAGCAAACCTGCGCGCCCTCGTTGACCGTTTTTACGACATCATGGATTCGTCGCCCGAAGCCAGGGATATCCGTGCTTATCATGCGAAGAGCTTGAGCCAATCGCGCGAAAAATTATTTATGTTCCTCTCTGGCTGGTCAGGCGGACCTGCGTTGTATATCGAGAAATATGGTCATCCGCGTTTGCGCCAACGTCACAATCCATTTTCGATTGGCGAGATCGAGCGTGACCAGTGGTTGTGGTGTATGAATAAAGCCCTGGATGAAAGCGGATTTCTTCCTTCCGTGGTGGAGCATCTCAAGAAGCGCTTTTTCGAGGTGGCAGATTTTATGCGGAATAAGGTTGAGGGCGATTAGTTCATTAAAACTTAAATTATGCTACATTTACTCTTTTTTTGAATTATTGGCAGAAATGACAGGAAGTACCACGTTGAATGTAGTGCCTGTATCCATATGGGTTTCTATCCAAATGCGTCCACCTTGAGCTTCGGTAAGAGTCTTTATAATTGAAAGTCCCACACCTGTGTCGCCTACGCCGTGAATGGGCAAATTATCTGCACGATATAGGTGATCAAACACATGTGATAAATCTTCTGCAGAAATGCCTCCACCTGAATCAGAGACTTGGATAAAGATGTATTCCTTTTCATTTTCAGTTTTTGTTTGAACTTTCAAAATGATATTTCCTGATATAGGGGAGGCTGAACCAGCATTCTGGAGCAAGTGAATTAGTATCTGTTGAAGAGCCTCGCGGTCAGCGTTGATGGGTTTGATTTTATCAGGTATATCCAACTGTATCGATATATTTTTCTCGTGTACTTGTGCGCCAGTGTAAGACATAGCATTATCGATAATTAAGTTTAAGTCCACAAAGCCTCTTTGTTCGATGTTACTCAACTCATTTTCAAGTGTGAGTATTTGAATGAGGTCATCCGTAAGACTGCCGACACGATTGGTTGCGGCTCTGATTCGCTCAACAAATTTCCGCTCGAAAGCACCAAGAAGAATACTAGGTGAATCCCCCAACAGCAAATCGGTATAGCCCATTATGGAAGATAAAGGTTGTCGTAATTCTTGAGCAATAGAAGTGATTACCTCCGCTGTTTCATTTGCGCGTTCAATCTGACGATGATTATTGTTTTCAAGGTTCTTTGATTCTGCTTTTCCTAGTGCGTTTTGTAAGCGGGCGACTTCTTTGAGGGTTAATTGCAAATCCTGTTCGAGTTGATAGCGGTCTGGCGCTGTGGCTGAAAGTATTATTTTTAGTTCAGCATTTTCTTTTTCAATAGTTATAAGCCTTTCTTTGGTTTCATTAAATTCTTCTGCAAGAGATTTTTCTTGAGTTTCTTTATTGATTATTTCGTTAAGTTTTAATTTTAAAGCGTTGAGTAAATTGTTGTAGCTTTCAGCTTTATTCTCTCCAAAGTAATCAACATAATGATATGGGCGCAATTTGCGGGGCGGCGAACAATCTTCCAGTCGTACTGGGAGAATAAAAATCATACCATCTGGTTTATCAAGGGCAATGTCGACAACAAATTTTAGCTCTCGTTGAATAAACCCCTCTTTGCTTACTGAGCTATGGGATATAGACACAATCACTGCATTGGATTTGTCTAGTGCTTTTTCAATTTCATATTCCCAATCTTGACCAGGCAAAAGCTTTTTTTCATCGAACCAGACGTCAATCCAGCCTTCTGAGCTAAGCTTTTGATACAACTCTCGTACTGCTGGCTTGTCATGAGAAGAATGACATAGGAAAACGCGAAGTTTATAGTTTTGCATAAGGATTCCGTCAAAATTTGATTAGGAAATTATACACTGTTCATTGATGGTCACTTGGCTATGGCCGCCATCGCTCCCCAATATTCTTCAACGCCTCGCGCCGACTGAGCGGATGCAATTCCTTTGTAGCTTTCACGAACTTCCTCACAGGTGCAGGGTCGGTATGCGCGTATTGACGCAATGCCCAGCCAATGGCTTTGTTGATGAAGAATTCGTCGGAGCCGAGGTTCTCGTGGATAAGCTCACACAACAGATCGAAATCCGTTTCTTTTTTATAGCCAAGTTGAAATAATAAAGTAGTACGCCTCAGCCAGAAATTATCGGACTTGCGCCACTTCTTTAGATATTTTTCTTTAATAACTGGGAAACGCTTGAATTGAGTCCCAACAGCGTGACTGGCGAGCACATCGACTGTGTCCCACCAGGATTTGGTGACGAGTAAATGTTCAATGGTCGTGATGAATGCAGGTTCATATTTCTTTTCGAGCCTGCTCATTAAACTCATTGCGACATACTGAAATTCCCTTTGTGGTAACGACCATAGCTCATGTGAGATCGTATCCAGTTTGTCGAGAGGGGGAAGTCCATTTTCTTTAATATGTTCTCGCAATAGTGTTGTCACTTGCGGTGACTTAATTCCCAGATATTCAAACTGGTCACGCATATACTTCTTCATTGGCCCCGCCTGCGCGGGATTTGCGTTTTGTTCGAAGAGGGTTTTTAGGGTGAGGGTAAAAGGATGCATAAAGTCTCCTGTGTCATTGCGGGGGCGTTCTTGCATTTTGCCCTCGCAGTGACATTCATTTACTTCGCACCTTCAGGCGGATAATACCTTAATTTCCAGACGTTGTTGCCTTCATCAGAAATAATCGAATAAGGCGTTGCGACAAAGATCCATGTGCTGCCAGGTTTTAACGCCACGGGGCTGCCATCCGCGTTGACAAATTTTATCGGCCGCGCCTGGCCTGTTTTCTTTTCAAACTCACCAGCCTGCGTATTCCAACGGATGTCATATTTTTTTCCATCGCGGAACAACGCGGCAAAGCCGCTGCTGCCCAATTCTAAATGAATATCCAAATTGGTGGGAGTGACCACATCATGCTCTGCATAGATGACAATCACATTTTCAAAATGTAATTGGCGGCCTGTCAGCCTGTCCACTTCTGCGTGCAGTTGACCCGCGGTGGCTTTATCGGCATCATCTACAAATCGCAGATATGAGCTATACAACGGATCATATGTCCAGCCTGATTGGTTGAGCAACGCTACGTATATATTCAGCTGGCTTGCAGGTGCGCCGCCTGCAGGGGCTTCGTCTAAAAATAAATTGCCTGCGTAATTAAAATTATTCGGCGTGTGGTTTTTATTATCATCCGCAAGTGCTTTGAACCGCTCAAGTTGCAGCATTGAACCACCGCCTGCGAAATTATGTGTGACAAATGCGCAATGTGGAATTAGCTCCAGTACTTCTTCTGAAGCGAAAGCGTAGATCAAGCATGAACTTTGGAAGAAGCCTGCAATATCGGCATATAACAAACGCCCCGAGCGGACAGGTCCAATCTCTGCATTGGGCATTTTGGTGAGAGCGTTCGGATTAAGAATCCCTCCCTCGGACGGGATCAAGCCTGCGTCCAAATAAAGAAGCGTGGACGTCACGTCCGCATCCGCCTGACCCGATAACGGGTTGGCGTCACTATCAGCATTTTCATCCCCGACATTTTGACTCGTGAACTGTAACCATTTAGGTAATTTAAATTCAACCGCATATTTCGCAGGGCTGACGTTGAATCCATAGTATCCATTTGAGTCGGTAGTTGTGGACTCAATACGCTGTCCTGCCGCATCATAAAGATTCACACAGATGCCGCCTACACCAGGTTCGTATGGTTCATGCCGACCATTTTTATTTTTATCGAGCCAGACTTGATTGCCAAGAATATTTGAAGTTTGTGTGAAGACACCTTTGCGAATTTCACAATCACCAGTGATGGGAATCTCAGGCCCAGGAAACACGCCGTGAAAAACGGAAAGAAAACGGGTAGCACCTTCGGTGATGTAAAATTCAAAGACCCATGGTGCAAAAGACAACCCCGCTTGTGGGCGCGCAGTTGCGGGAAAGTGCGACACGGAAATTAACATGGCGGGGTATGTCAAAAAAATTGGGTTTTCAACAGGCAAGCCCGAGAGCGGATTGTAGCCCGCAGGAAAAACCTCCTTCTCTGGGCCAAATGATGCTGGTGTGGACAATGATTGCGGTGTGGGAGTTAACGTGGGTAAGGGGATTGGCGTACTTGTAGCTGTTGGTGTATTTTCGGCTATTTGCACAATAGGATTTGCGTTTTTACTGCATGAGACGATTAAGACAAATAAAATTATCGTGATGATTGTGTTGAGTATATTTTTTATTCTTCGTTGAAAGATCATTCAGTCTCCAATTCAGTTTAGAAATTTTCCTCCCATTTAGTTATGTCATTGCGAGGAGCCGCTTTTTGGCGATGAAGCAATCCCCATGCAATGACGTTATCTTTTTAAATTATTTCCAAACTCCTCGCGCACACGCTTGTAAGTATCTTCCAGCGCCTCAGGCAAGACTCTCGTCTCTCCAATTGAAGTCATGAAATTCGTGTCTCCAGCCCAGCGTGGAACAATGTGAATATGGACATGTCCTAGCACGCCCGCGCCTGCCGCTTCGCCAATGTTGATTCCTACATTGAATGATTTTGTTTTGTAAATCTTTTGCAAAATAGTTGTACAGCGTGATGTGAGTTCCATCATTTCGGCGCGGGTCTCTGCATTCAATTCTTCCAAATTGGATACATGCTCAAATGGGATCGCCATCAAATGTCCGCTGGTGTAGGGATAGCGGTTAAGGATTACGTACGCGTTATTTCCACGGAAGGCGATGAGGTTTTCAGCGCTGTCCGCTTTGGCTTGAGCGTTGCAAAATACACAGCCATCTTCTTTTTCGTGGTTTTCAATGTATGTCATACGCCAGGGTGACCAGAGTTGTTTCATGGGGGTTATCAAGGATGAATTATAAAGGATGAAGGATGAAATACCGACCAAACTTCAGACTTCAGACTTCGAACATCTTTCAGACCCCCTTGATTTGGAGCTGTCAAGGCAGATGTCCGAACTTTAATCATTGACTATAACATCAGACAATCCTCTTTCATCCTTCCGCCTTCATCCTTGCCTTCCATATTCATCCTTTTTAAGTTATCCTCACCTCAATGCAACCGACCTTATTTTCCTCTGTTCATCTCACCGTATCCCAACTTACTTTTCACATCCGCAAGCAACTGGAGAATGACCCAACCTTGCAGGATGTGTGGGTGGAAGGTGAGATCTCAAATCTTTCAAGACCAAATTCAGGGCATGTCTATTTCACACTCAAAGATAAAAATGCTTCGTTACGTTGTGTGATGTGGAAGACCGATGCCGCGCGCTTGCGAGTCAATGTGCAGGATGGCATGGCCATCGAGGCGCATGGCAAGATCACGGTTTATGAGCCGCAGGGACAATATCAACTCGCGGTCAATCTCATTCAGCCAAAAGGCGAAGGTGCGTTGTATCAGGAATTTTTGCGTCTCAAGGCCATGCTTGAGTCTGAAGGTCTCTTTGACGCCGAACGAAAACGTCTCATTCCTGAACTGCCAAGCAAAATTGGAATCGTCACTTCGCAAACAGGTGCGGCTTTACGCGATATGCTCAACACGCTTCGGCGCCGCCTGCCTTTTGCGCAGGTGATTCTCGCGGCTTCGCCTGTGCAAGGCCTTGAAGCACCGCCTGCTTTGGTCAATGCGCTTGCATCTATAAACAAACAAAATCCCGATGTCATTCTGCTTGCGCGCGGCGGCGGTTCGATTGAAGACCTGTGGGCTTTCAACGATGAGCGTGTTGTGCGCGCCGTTGCAGATTCAAAAGCCCCCATCATTTGCGGTATAGGTCATGAAACCGATTTTACTCTTTGTGATTTTGCTGCTGACTTACGTGCTCCGACTCCGACCGCTGCGGCAGAACTTGCCACCAGATTGACGACGGATGATCTTTACGCACAGCTCTCGTATCAGGCTTCACGAATCATTGACTTAACCTCCAACCTGCTTGATGAACAAAAGACATTTATCTCCACCTTGATATCGCGCCTGAGGTATGTTTCCCCCGAACGGCGCATCCAATCTGATTATCAAAACCTCGACGAACTTTCCCGCCGTTCGTTTTCGTCGTTGTCTCACCGAATCCAATTACAAACTTCAAACGTAAATGGCATATCAAAACGTTTACAATCCCTAAACCCCCAAGGCGTTTTATCCCGCGGATATGCTATCATCACCCGAATAGTCGATGGCACAGTAGTATCCAAAGTATCGCAAGCACATGGTGAGATGAAAGTCCGTGTGAGTGATGGCGAGTTTGAAGTAAAAAAATAAGATTCATGTCACTCTGAGCGTAGCGAAGAGTCTCTGCCATTGTGTAAGAGATTCTTCGCCATTGTCGTGGCTCAGAATGAAATGCACAAGGAGTAGATATGGCAAAAGCATCTGCAAAAAAATCAGAAATACCAGTTGAAGAATTATCCTATGAAGAAGCCATGACCGAACTCGAAGGGATTGTCGCCTCTTTGGAAGATGGACAGAATCCTCTCGAAGATTCGATGAAGCTCTTTGAGCGGGGACAGGCCCTGGTCATGCGCTGCGGCGCTTTACTTGAGTCTGCTCAACTCAAAGTGCAGAAACTGGTCGGAGATACAGCTGTGGCCTTCGAGGAAGAATCCGAATGAATCTTGGGGCTCTTTTCGATAATAAAGTTTTGATTGCAGTGTTGATCGGCTGGCTGCTTGCACAGGCGTTGAAGATTCCCACTGAATACTTGCGCTCACGCCGTTGGATGTGGGCCATGTTTTTTGCGGCGGGCGGCATGCCCTCGTCACATTCTGCGCTTCTAGTCTCTGGGACTCTCGCTGTGGGTTTGTATCACGGCTTTGACAATCCATTATTTGGAATTGCGGTTGCGATTACGATGATCGTCGCGCACGATGCGTCAGGAGTCCGCAGGCAGGCAGGCATGCACGCAGAACGGATCAACCTGCTTTTTGAAGAACTATTTAAAGGTCACTTGTGGGACGAAAAAGAATTGAAGGAAGTGATCGGCCACACTCCGCTTGAAGTGATCGGCGGAATTTTGTTGGGTTTCTTTGTGGCGATCACACAGTGGCTGCTTTGGCCGTAACATAAAAAACTCCGAGTTCTAGAAGAACTCGGAGTTTTGCTTAACTTCTTCTCAATCTTCTTAACACTCCATCAACCACCATTTGCAGTTCAGGTACTCGCAACAACCATAATGCGGCGAAATAAACACCGCCGCCGATCATCACGCCAGCGAGCGAGATGATCCACCCATTGAAATTTTTAGCGAATGAAAGCCAGCCAAAGATCGAAAGTGACATCGCCAGCGCGGCGAATAGGGAGGGCATCACCCCGCGCATGATATGACTTCCCTCAATTCCATTTAATCTCTTACGCATTACAACAAACAAAACAATTGCTTCAAGTGCAGTTGCAAATGAATTCGCCAGCGCGAGTCCACCGTGCGGCATCCAGCCGATTTGTTTGAAGAGGGCGGCAAAAGCAAAGCTGAATAATGCGTTCAAGCCCATTGCGACTGTCCCAACGATGACTGGTGTTTTTGTATCGTGCAGTGCGTAAAAGGCGCGCGAGAGAATTTCAACAACTGAATGTCCCACCAGACCCGCGGTGTACCACATCAACGCCCACGAAACCATTTCAGTGGAGGTCGCATCAAATGCGCCGCGTTGAAATAAAGCAGTGACGAGTGGCTGACGCAGAAGGATTAATCCTATGGTTGATGGAATGGAAAGCAGAAAGATACCTCGTAAGGTGGCTGCGAGAGAGGAACGCATGTCGCTCAATTCTCCGCGCGATACTTGCATGGCGAAAGTTGGCAGGGCGGCTGTGGCAATGGATTGAGCAATTACAAATAACGGCATGGTCATCACCATGCGGGCCACATTGATGGCAGTTAAACTTCCCTCTCCCAAACTCAAGGCAATGATGCCATTGATCACAAAGTTGACCTGTACTGCCATCACGCCCAGCAGGCGAGGTCCCATTAAACGGGCAACATCATAAACTGCTGGGTCGTTCAATCCAAAAGTGGGGAAGTAGCGCTGTCCAGTGAGTTTCAATAAACCTGGTATTTGAATGCCGAGATGCATCAGCGCGCCGAGTACATATCCCCAGGCCAAACCGTAAATTCCCATTGTTGGGACCAGAAAAAGTATGCCAATGATCCAGCCTATCCAGTTGAAAACAGGCGCAAGCGCAGGCATTAAAAATTTTTGATGTGTGTTCAAAATTGCCATGCACAAACCGCTGATGCCATAAATAGTGGGCGCGATCAAAATGATTCGCAGCAGGTCAGTCGTCAGGTTTTTTAGAGCAGGATCAAGTTTGTGATTGAGAGCGAACAAAACGTGTTGAACAAGCTGGGGCGCGAAGAGAGCCGCGAGTCCGCTAAAGAAGGCGAGAGCCAATCCAGAAATATTCGTCACCGAAGAAGCGAGCCGCCATGCGCCATCGTGATTCTCTTTTGAAAGGAAGCCAGTAAAAGTCGGAATAAATGCAGAAGCCAGCGCGCCGCCCGCCATCAAGTTGAAAAGCAGATCGGGCAATGTGGCTGCGGCATAAAATGCATCCAACGATGTGTCTGTGCCAAAAGCGCGCGAGACCAGAATTTGCCGTACCAACCCAACCAGGTTGCTCGCGATGAAGGCGAGCATCACAATTCCTGTGGCGCGTGCGATCTGTTTATTTGCAGTTGATTCTGTCATAAGCGTCGGGATTATAACATCCGCGCTATAATCGCTTTTGGAGATTATTTATGAAGAAGACATTGATATATATTCTCGTTCTTTTATTTTTACCGACCGCATGCGCATCCACTGCGCTGACGCAAACCTCTGCGCCTCAGTCTCCGCCGAAAACTGATTCAGCCACCCAATCATCGTCTACACTGACAGAGATTCCGCTCGGCGCAGGTTATGGTGTAAGCGGATCCTGGTTTGAATTGTATTTTACCGACCCAACCAGCCCGCTTGCATCGCAAAAAACAGGCGGACCCGATGGCCCGCTTGCGGCTGCTATTGATGAGGCACGTCTGTCAGTGGATGTTGCTGCATACAGCTTAAGTTTGAACAGCGTTCGTGATGCATTATTGCGCGCACATGATCGCGGTGTGCAAGTCCGCATGGTGATGGAGAGTGATAATTTGGATCGTTCAGATCCGCAGAGATTAAAAGATGCGGGCATTCCCATTTTGGGTGATCGCCGTGAAGGATTGATGCACGATAAATTTATTGTGATCGATAACTCTGAAGTATGGATGGGGTCAATGAATTTCACAGACTCTGGCGGATATGCAGACAACAACAATATGATGCGAATCCGCTCAACGAAGATGGCTGAGAATTACACCAAGGAATTTAACGAAATGTTCGTTGACGATAAATTCGGCGCCGATGTGGTTGCCGAGACGCCAAATCCGCGTGTGACGATTGATGGAACGCCCATCGATGTATATTTTTCACCAGACGATCATATTCAAGCCAGCTTTATTGACCTGGTGAATAATGCCCAGCAAAGTATTTATTTCATGGCTTTCTCCTTCACGACTGACGAGATCGGCGACGCTGTTCGCGCCCGCGCGCAGGATGGCGTTACAGTTGTAGGTGTGATGGAAACGGAGCAGGTCAATTCAAATGTTGGCACTGAGTTTGACGGGTTCAGGCAGGCTGGTTTGGATGTGTTGCGTGATGGTAATGACGGACAAATGCACCATAAGGTGATGATCATTGATGAGAGTATTGTCATTTTTGGTTCCTACAACTTTACCAATAGCGCCGAGATCAGGAATGATGAGAATTTGCTCGTTGTCTACAATAAGAATATCGCTGCGCAATTTATGGCCGAATTCCAAAGAGTGTACGCGCAAGCGAAGTAAAACCTGTTCGCAATAGTTATAGCAAGCACGGCTGTTTTCAAATCGAATTTGGGAGCAGCCGTAACTTTTTTACCTCCAGTTCGACTAATCAAATATAACCAAATCATTCAAAAAAGAGGTAAAAATGAAAAAACTTTTCCGTACTTTTATCCCGATGTTTGTTCTTGCCACTCTGCTGGTTAGTGCATGCACAGCCGCGTCACCTGTTACAAGCGGCAGCAAAGTGGAATATGCCCCTGTGGAATTCACAGGTGTGATCGAATCCATCGATGGCAATCAATGGGTGGTTGGCGGTCAAACCATAACCGTTGATCCCTCAGTCGTTGGTGATGGTCCTTTCGTGGTTGGTGATACCGTCAAAGTAAAAGCTGAAGTTCAGGCTGATGGCACCATAGTCGTCGCACGTGTGGAAGCTCCTTCTGCCAGCGATAATTCGAATAGCAGTAATTCCAATGACGCCAATAGCAATGATAGCAATGGAAACGACTCCAATTCCAACACTACGAACAGCAATGATAGTGGACTTACGGCTGGCCACAGCAGCACTGAAGCTTTTGGGAATGTGGATAGCATTACAGTGGATACGGTTGTGATTGGCGGCCAAACTTTTACCATCACAAACGGTTCAGATTTCAAGAGTCAAATCCAGGCTGGTGACTTTGTAAAAGTACATTTCCTGCTCAATGCTGATGGCACGATGACCATTGTTGAAATCGAAACCTGGGATCCTGCCCTTGTCAGTAATGAAAATTCAAACGCCAATATTAATGATAATGGCAATAACAGTAACTCAAATGGTGATGACAGCAACACGAACAGTAATGATAGTAACTCGAACAGCAATGATAGTAATTCAAACAGCGATGACCATAATGGTAATGATGATAACAACAACAGCAATACCAATGGTAACGGCAACAGCGGCTAATCAATAGTTTGTTTTTGAAAGTGATTTCCCGGGTCGTCTGGATGAACCGAAATTTCCAGACGACCCAACTTTACGCCAACCTTTTTGTGGAAAATTCAATGTCAAAACGCTTCCTGATCCCATTTCTTCTATTTATCTTCTTCTTTGTTGGCATGGCGATCGTCCAGTTTTCTACGGAAAATATGCCTGATAACGATGGCTTTTACCATATCAAACTGGCCTGGTTGATGCGGACAGAAAGCCTGAAACCTGATTTCCCCTGGCTGCCCTTAAGTATTCTGAGTCAAAAAGAATTTTACGATCACCATTTTCTTTTTCACGTAGCCCTAATTCCCTTTACTTTTGGTGATTTGCGTTTGGGAGCAAAATGGGCGGCAGTTACATTTTCTGCATTGGCCTTTTTGAGCGTCTGGTATTTATTTCACCGGCAGAAAATCACCCCTTCCTGGTTATGGGCCATCGCGTTGTTTGGAATTTCAGATGCTTTTCTGTATCGCATGTCCATTACCCGCGCGCAGTCTTTATCACTGGCGGTTTTGGCTCTTGGGCTGGCGTGGATATTGGAAGGAAAACATAAACATCTGGCGGTGCTGTCGTTTCTTTATGTGTGGATGTATGATGCTTTTCCGCTCATGATCGCAATTGCGGGGCTGCATTTCCTGGCTGTTTTATTGATGGAGCGCAGGTTTGAATTTAAGCCGCTGCTTTGGATAGGGCTTGGGATTGGGTTGGGATTGATCATTAATCCGTATTTTCCCAACAACATGATTTTTACTTATCATCATCTTTTACCCAAATTGCTGGATGCAACCTCTGTGAGTGTTGGCAACGAATGGTATCCATATGATACGGGTCAACTGCTGCAAAATTCATTACCAGCTTTGATCGCATTTGCAGGCGGCGCTCTGGCTTTGGGATTGTCAGACCGAAAAATGGACCTGAGAACAACAACGTCTTTTCTAATTGTTTTGTTGTTTGGGCTGATGTTATTCAAAGCTCGTAGATTTATCGAATATTTTCCGCCTTTCGCATTGATATTCTCAGCATTTGCATGGGCGCCTCTTTTTAGTGAAGAGAGTCAGCCTGCACAGGAAGTTGTTAAAATCCCAGCGAGTTTGTTGGCAAACATAAAGATTGTTTTATTGGTATTGGCTGTGACTATTGGAATGGCGAAAACAATTCCTGCAACCGAGGTGAGCATAACCAATTCCAAACCTTATAATTTATATCAAGGCGCATCGACATGGCTTGTGTTGAATACTCCAAAAGGTGAACGTGTCTTCCAAACAGATTGGGATGATTTCCCGAGATTGTTTTTTTACAATACGCACAACACATATCTGGCGGGTCTTGACCCTACTTATTTCCAGTTATATGACAAAGACCTCTATGATCTTTGGGTACAGATCACACGCGGCGAAATTGCGCAGCCATCCCAGCTTATTTTGACACGGTTCTCTGCCCATTATGTGCATACAGATTTAAATCATGAGAAATTTCTGAGTCAGGCCGCAAAAGATCCTGGCATGGTTGAGGTCTATCGCGATGGTCAGGCTGTTATTTTTGAAGTCATTGAACCGTGATAACATATTATCCGTTATTGAATACAAACTTTGAAATTCGGATGCTGATAAAAACAATGTCTGCTATGGGTGAGCAACAAGAATTAAAGAAACTGCATGAATTGGATTCGCAGTCCATTGGCGCAGTCTATGACCAATATTTTTCCGAGGTCTATCGGTATGTGTTGTATCGAATCGGTGACCAGACTCTTGCAGAGGATATTGCCAGCGATGTGTTCATTCGCTTGCTGGAAGCCGTTCAAGGCGGGCGTTCACCTGAGTCAAATTTAAAAGGATGGTTGATTGGTACAGCTTCTCACATTGTGACAGATCACCTGAGGAAGAAATATCGCCGCCCTGAGGAAGAAATATCCGAGTCGCTGCCAGACCTAACGCCTAGTCCCGCTTCCGAAGTGGATCAACGCGAACAGAATCAGATCGTGAACAACGCGTATGCACAATTGACTCCTGAACAACAACATGTATTGGCCCTGCGTTTTGGGCAGGGATATTCTCTCGAGGAAACCGCAACTTTTATGAATAAGAATGTCAACGCGGTAAAGGCTCTCCAGTTCCGTGCGCTGGCTGCATTGCAGCGCGAAGTTGGTGAGGTGGATTATGAATAACTTATTTGATATTTTAGAAATATGTCTGCAAGAATTGGAAAACGGCGCCGATGTGGAATCTGTCCTCGCGCGTTATCCTGAAATGGCTGGTGAGCTTCGCCCGATCTTGAAGGCAGCCATCATGGCGAAGAAAATGGCCGCGCCTGTGCCGTCACCAGAAGTTATTCGCCGCGGACGTGCGAAGCTGTTGCAGCATGCCGCACAACTGCGTGAACAAAAAGCCGCGCCACGCAGGCGAATGATTCCCGTTTTTCAACGACTAGCCATCTCGTTTACATTAACTGCATTTTTCCTTGCAAGCGGAACAGGGCTGGTGGGTGCATCTTCAAAGGCTTTGCCGGGTGAAAACCTTTATCCTGTCAAACGCAGTTGGGAGGATGTACGTTTATTCTTTACCTTTGACCCGAATCAAAAGGAATTATTAGCAAGCGAGTTTGAAAGCGAGCGCCTTGACGAAGTTGACGAACTGCTTGCTGAAGGACGTGATGAACCCATTCAATTCGCAGGCTTGTTTATGCAGGTGAATGGTGTAACGTATGTATCTGGTGTGACGGTGTTGATCCCTGTTGGTTTACAGGTGCCCGCCAATGGAGCGGCTGTAGTCATTACAGGCCAAACCAATGCGCAGGGGTTTGTAGAAATAACATCCATTGAAATACTTCCAGATGGTGCGGTTGTTCCTGTTGGCAGGCCCATTGAAGTGGACAATGAATCAAACTCAAATTCTGGCTCTGGTTTAGAGGATGGTGCAAACTCAAACTCGAATTCAGGATCAGGTTCGGAAAATGGATCAGGCTCAGGGTCCGCTAATGAAACGCAGGGAAATAAAGTCATAGCAACTCCTGAATTGGATCCGCAATCCTTTGAAGTAAAAGGCACAGTTGCAACTCTGACCGCAAATACACTTATGATTAATGGTCAAATTTATTATTTGGAAATCACAAAAATCGAAGGTGTATTAAAGCCTGGCGCGACGGTGGAAATTAAAGGTTACTATATGGCAGATGGACGCTTTATTGTTACTGAAATAAAGGTAAAAGATTCTATTTCAGGCGGCAGTAATAATGGCAACACCAATTCTAGCTCGGACTCGAACGATAACGGCGGTTCGAATTCAACCAGCAGCTCAAATAGTAATGAGGATTCTAGCGGCTCAGGTAGTGGAAATGGCGGCGGCGGAGGAGATGGTTGATCCATAAAAACTGCGAGGCAGCCCTCGCAGTTTTTATTTCCCTCGGAATTAATTTGCCTTTTGGAATAAAATCGATTAAATTAACACCCTAGCACGTACGTTCTAAACACAGGCTCGTAATCTTTTGGGAGTTTTTCCAAATGGGGTCCACGAAAGAATTCCAAAGCCTTCATTCAGGAGAGAACATGGCAGATTTAAATTTTTACCTAGGTCGATTGTTTGATGTAAAAAGTGGAAAAGTTACGGCTCAAAATGTTGAGTATGACCCCGCAGATTTAACCACACATGCAGTCGTCACAGGTATGACGGGCTCAGGCAAAACAGGTTTATGCATTGCCTTGTTGGAAGAGGCCGCATTACAAAACGTGCCCGCTATCATCATTGACCCCAAAGGCGACCTGACCAATTTACTTTTGCATTTTCCCAACTTGCTCCCGCAGGATTTTCAACCCTGGATCGACCCTGAAATGGAACGCCGCACAGGCAAGTCAATGGAAGCGATTGCAGACGAAGCTTCTTCGGCCTGGGGCAATGGATTGAAGGAATGGGGAATTGGTGAAGATCGAATCCTTAAACTGCAAAACGCAGTGAATTTTGCCATCTATACTCCTGGCTCTGATTCAGGAATCCCAGTCAGTGTGCTTTCCTCACTTTCCGCACCGAAACTGGATTGGGAAAGCAACCGCGAGGTTTTGCGCGAACGAATTTCAAGCACAGTAACCGCCTTGCTTGGCCTTGTGGGCATGAATGATATTGATCCGATCCGCTCGCGTGAACATATTTTGCTTTCCAATATTTTTGAATTTCATTGGAGCGAAGGCAAAGACCTCGATCTGACTGAATTGATTCTGCAAACACAAACGCCGCCTTTCCAAAACCTTGGCGCGTTTTCTGTGGATACATTCTTCCCTCCAAAGGACCGCATGGAACTTGCGATGGTCTTAAATAATATTCTTGCCGCTCCTGCATTTGAAACCTGGCGCGAAGGCGAGTCACTTGATATTCAAGCGTTGCTTTTCACGCCAGAAGGCAAGCCGCGTCACAGTATTTTCTATCTCGCGCATCTCTCTGATGGCGAGCGCATGTTCTTCGTCACACTTTTATTTTCCGCAGTCGAAACCTGGATGCGCACCCAAAGCGGCTCATCATCTTTACGAGCTTTGTTATATATGGATGAAATTTTTGGCTATCTTCCTCCTACTGCAAACCCGCCATCCAAGCAGCCGCTGCTCCGCATGTTGAAGCAAGCCCGCGCTTTTGGCCTTGGCCTATTGCTCGCAACCCAAAACCCAGTCGACATGGATTACAAAGCTCTCTCCAACACAGGCACATGGTTTATTGGTAAGTTGCAAACTGAACGAGATAAGAATCGTCTGCTCGATGGTTTGGAGAGTGCCGCAGGTGCTGGTATCCCGCGCGCGGCGATGGATAAATTAATTTCATCGCTTGGCAAACGTATTTTTGTTATGCATAATGTCCATGAGAAAATGCCTGTGTTAATTCAAACTCGTTGGACGATGAATTTTCTGGCAGGCCCAATGACACGAACGCAGATTCCCGCCCTCAATCAATTGGTGGACGCTGGAACAACGCTTCGTACCGCGCCCGCACCTGTTTCAGTTTCGAGGCAAATGCCCACGCCTCAGCCTTCTGTCGAATCCCTGCAGCCAGTTGCAATTCCATCAGCGGCTCAACCTGCACCGCAACCTGTCGCTCAACCATCGTCCGCCGTCCGCCGTCCTTCGTCCACTGTTGATGGCAGTCTTACCAAGCCATCCCTTCCCGCTGGGATTCGTGAATATTTCCTTCCGCAGAATTTTAGCCTGCCCGAAGCGTTTCAACATGCGCAAAAAGCCATGCCCTCACAAGCCATGATCCAGGGTGTGATGTATCGTCCTTCGCTTCTTGCAGCCGCGCAAGTGAGATTGCTAGATCGCAAATATGGCGTGGACTCAGAAATTAACAAAGCCGCTCTCGTTGACTCATTGGATCGGCGCGGCATTGTCCGCTGGGAAGATTTTTCTTACGGAGGTCCTTCCCTCGATAAAATTGAAACCATGCCCGTTGCCTCTGCGCGTTTCGGCACCCTTGACGCACCATTGAATGATTCGAAATTAATGGCTGCTCTTCAAAAAGATTTCACAGATTGGCTCTTCCGCAATTCAGAAGTGACCGCTCGTGCGAATACCAAGCTGAAAGTTTTTGGCGGACCCGATGTCAGCCAGGCGGAATTCATGACGGCTTGTTCAGAAGCAGCCCGAGATGCGCGTGATGCGGAAATTGGAAAGAAGACATCCGCCATTGAAAAGAAGATCAAGTCTCTTGAAGATAAGTTGTTTAGAGAAGAACGCGAACTGCAACAGGATCAGGCAGACCTGCAAAACCGTAATATTGAGACGGGTCTCAGCGGTGCTGAAGCTGTAGCAGGGCTTCTTGGTTTTGGGCGCAAGAAAAGCCTGTCCACTTCAGTTTCGAAATTTCGTATGGCACAAAACGCCAAGGAAGATGTGCGCGAATCAGAAGACTCCATTGCACAATACAAAAAAGATATGAGCGCGTTGTTGCGGGAACGCGAAGACGTGACTACCGAGATCAATAATCGTTGGGGTAGTCTGGTCAATGAGATTACCGAAGTGAGCATCAAGCCCAAGAAAACTGATATTTATGTCAATATATTTGGCGTGGCATGGAAGCCATTTTATGTAGTTCAATCTGGAAGTGAAATGATGGAGTTGCCTGCTTTTGGAACAGAGTAATTTGCTACACCTGCAAAAATAGGATAAATGTAATGTAAGGCGGTGGCGACCTGAGGTCGTCACTGTGTTTTAAAGGACAAAATATAATGAGTATTTTTATACTATTTTTGGCGCTGGCGTTATGGGGAACCGTTCATTCAATTCTGGCTTCCAACTTTGCCAAGGATTTGGTTCGCAGCAGCCTGGGTAAAGGATTTATGCAGTTGTATCGGCTTGCATATAATGCCTTCGCGGCGATAAGTTTTCTGTCGATTCTGTATTTGATGAAAATCCTGCCCGACCAACCTGTGTACTCAATTTCTTCCCCGTGGAGTTTGGTTATGCTTGGTGGGCAGGGACTAGCTGCTCTTTTGGTTTTGGTGGCCTTCTTCCAAACGGACTCGCTTTCCTTTGTGGGTTTGCGCCAACTGTTCGAGGAAGAGAAACCTGGCCAATTGGTCAATCGTGGACTGTACCAGGTGGTTCGCCACCCGCTTTATACATTTAGCTTACTTTTAATTTGGCTCTCGTCAACAGTTTCGCACAATTCGCTGACGGTTTATATTGGCTCAACTATGTATGTCCTGGCAGGGATATATTTCGAGGAACAAAAACTTTTGCGTGAATTTGGTGATGATTATGCGAGGTACAAACAAAATATTCCCATGCTGATTCCTGGGTTGATATTTGGAAGGAAATGATAAGCCAGAAAATTATTATTTAACCAGGTTAGGGTCAACGATCAACGGCCACCATTCGGGTTTAAGCGCAGATGCCCAGGTTGACTCGTTTTGTCCATACTCAATGCCGTTAGGTGCGCTGTGCACGGTTCCATGTGTAAGTAGCCATTGCTCAAATTCGTTCTTTGGGGCTGGCGTGGGCAGGTGACGATAAAGTCTGTTTTGGAAATCCTGCGAATTAAAATGCCTGGAAAGAATACTTTCAGCGCGGTGACCAAAACTGTGGATCATTTCTGACATGCCGCGTTGATAATTGAAACCCATGATGACAAAACGCCTCCCATTTTGTTCGATGGCGGGTGAGTTGCACCAGAAAGCTCCATTCCCAACCATGTGACTTTCGTAAAACCCGAAATATGGCGCGCCGAATACCCAAACTTCATCAATTTGATTATTTTGAATGCCCTGCAAAATTTTATATTCCTGCATAACGCGTTGATAATCCACCAGCATAAAGTTGCCATGCGAATCGCGAATTGCTGACTTATCGTCCTGCATGGCTTGCATCCAGGTGACATCGTTATACTGCATGCCGTTGGTTAAAAATGGATAGGTTGATATTTCCAGTTTTGCCACAGGCTTATAGATCACGATTTTATGGCTGACCTGGATCATGGAGTGTATGAATTCTTCAGCGAGGGTAAAAGCGCTTTTCCACTCTGCTGGGACGGCTGGGGGCCGAAAGTCAATCAGCAGTACTTTAGGTACTTTGATCTTCAATGGATTTCTTCGAAAGTTAGATGGCATTTCTGCCTCCTGAATGTAACAGCTTGTTTTTATATTTCATTTTGACTATATCATCAAAAAAAGAAATCGGCTATAAAGTCTGACTCTATGGCCATGGCTTTCTCAAAGTCGGGAAATTCTTAACGCGAATGTCGCAAAACGAGCAAAAGACGCGAATTTCCTTTTGACTTTCGCGAAATTCGTCCTATTTGCATAATTCGCGTTAAAGCCGTGCCATAAAACCAGAGACTCGTCAAGCGACTTTGAGAAGACCATAACTCCATGGCCGAGAAAACCTAGGGTATCCAAATGGCCTGGCTTACGCCCGCGCCAATATTTGAAATAAGGTGTGGGGTGAAATCTGGATATGAGGCCGCGTATAAGGAACCATCTTCGAGGGCGATCAATAATGTGTTCCCTGTGATCGGGTCCCATATCAATTGGTCGACAATTCCGCTCAGGATCGTTTGCCACTCTCCGCCGGGGACCATGAGCATGGTCTGCCCTTGTTGGTTCTGAATTACCTCCCAGGCTTGGTATCCATTTTTTGAAATGGCGGGTTCAAAGGAGCTGTCATAAACTGGCGGGTCATAGCGGATGCTTCCATCAGATGAGAATAGCGCTTCGGGATAGGCTTGGAATACGCGGCTCTCTATCAGCCAGTTGACTTCATAGGCTTTTTTGTCAGCAAGCCGGGTCGGAGTCGATTGACCCGCTGGCAGTATGAAAATGCCATTGCCGGGCGATGTCGCACATCCAGCTGATCCAGCGAAGAGCATAGACTTGTTCTCAGGAGACTGTACAATTTGATAATCAAAACTCGAATCCATAATTGGCGTGGACTTGCCGCTGACCACATCCACACTGCGCAGGTTTTGTGCATAACAAATATCATCGCTATCGAAGGTGATGTAATGCGAGTCGTCCTGCCAGCCGACAAAATTATCAGTGACACCTTTTGGCTTGGGGAGTTTGATTACTTTTCCATCTGAGATTTGTACTGACCAGGCGCCATCCAGTTGATTTGCACCGCCAATCGCGCCGCCGAAGGGAGGCACCCAGCTGACTCCGTAATGCAAAATATATTTCCCATCTGGTGACCAGTTCGGATCAATGGCATGCGATGGGCCATCGGTCAGTTGCGAGACCTTTTCGGTTTGCGTATCGTAAACATACAGATCTGATGTGGGAGCGTTGAGTGCGCCAACAAATGCCAGCAGTTGGCCTGTGCCTGGCTGCCAGGCCACGTTATTGTAGTAGCCTGAGATTGCGTAGGAAGCAAACGCTTTTGTGCTGAGCGGATCACTGACCAATTCAGCGGATGTAAACGTGAGCAAGTGTGCGATTAGTTTTGATTCTCCGCTCGGGATCTTGACCTCGATCAGGTCAATGCTCTGCTCGCTGCGAACAATCAGCGCGAGGCGGTCTCCACTTGGAGAAATGGCGCGGTGCAGATCCTGCATATCGAGATTGATACCTGAGATCTTGGTGGGGAAGCTGCCATCTGGATTGGTGATCCAGATTCCTGTTGTGCTGCTGAAAAGCACATAGGGTCCGCTGACGTTCAAACCGATGGGCGGAGGGGTGGGTGTTGGGTTAAGGGGCGGCGGCGTGAGTGTGGGAATTGGAACAGGGGTATCGGTTGCAATAATGTCGTTATTCGCTGTGAATATTTTGCAGGATAATGTAAACGTCAATGCAAGGATTGCGATGACAAACCTGGAGTGTTCTTTCAAGAGATTTTTTTTCACCAAAAACTCCTTTTCAAGTTGTTCTGTCTTCTGCTGACATGGCTTTTGCAAAGTTGTTTGACGGATTTCTATTTTTACGGCACAGGCTTAACGCGAAAAGCGCAAATAGGGTAAATTTTCGCAAATAAATAAAAATTCGTGTTTTTTCGCCTTTTTCGCGGAGTTCGCGTTAAGGTTTTCCTGACTTTGCAAAAGCCATGGTTTTGCTGAGTAGCAAGGGAGTAATTCTATTTGTATTCTAGCACTTGAAGTTGACAAAGAACATCTCACAATACATGGAAAGCAGGGACAATTGGTCATGATATAATGAACGTATCTTAGAGCAGGTTTTCGTGTCGATATTACCGTCCACTCCTATAGGGTGGACGGATTTTTTTAACCTGTTTCGTGTTGATTAAAGGAGTTAAACATGACATTCAAAGTCGGCGATCAGGTGGTTCACCCACAACATGGGGTGGGGCAGGTTGTTAACCTGGAAGAGAGGGAATTCGAGCCGGGTGTGATACGGCAATACTATGAGATTCTTATCTCTGGCAGCACCTTGTGGGTGTCATTAGACTTGCCAACCTTCGGCTTGCGTAAATTGACAGGCAAACGTGAGATTGCCCATTGCCGCGAAATCCTGGCATCTCGTCCCGCAACTCTTGAGGAAGATCCGCGCTTGCGCCAGTCCAACCTATTGACTCGCTTAAAAAAAGGGACCATTGTCGCGCAGTGTGAGGTTGTCCGTGACCTGACCGCCTACTGCGCATCCAGACCGATGAACACTTCGACGGTTTCCTTTCTGCGGATGGCACATGAAGTGCTCTCTCAAGAATGGGCGATTGTGGAAAAAATAACGGTTTCAGAAGCAGTTTTTGAAATTGACTCGTTGCTGAAGAAACATACACCGTCTGTGAGTAAGGCTGTAGCATAACTTGGTTGAAAGTGTAAAAAGTCCCCACCTTATGGTGGGGACTTTTTATAGCAGACTAAAAAACGATTGGTTTTTCTGATCTTCAAATTCACCCATTGACAAACTTAAGTAGTATAATTTTTGAAATAACACAGAGTGTTTTTATTAGTGGTAAGAAAACTTTATAACCACTACGTTTAGTGGGAGAGCCAACATGCAGATCGCTGTCAACATTCTCTCTACAACCAAAGAACCACAGAGTAATTATGGTGTCTAACTCAAATGCTCCAGTATTTGCTGGTCGGTATCGTTTCGAGCCTGTAGGTAATGATTGGGACCGAGGCCGCAGCGGGTTTACACATCTTGTATTCGATTTGACAAAGGAAAGATTGGGGGTTATTAAGCGTGCAGAAACCATATCAAAAAGGTCAACCGAAGGATTAAAAAATGAAGTAAATGCCTTAGGGTTACTTAAGGGATTAGGTGTACCTGAGGTATATGATGTTGGACAGACTGAATATGGTTCAAAAGACTACAACTATATGGTTATGGAATATGTTGAAGGCATACGAGTAGAGAAAAACCTTGAATCATTTACTGTTGTTGAGCGAGCGAAGATCATCACCAAGTTTTTTGGAGTTTTGTCACAGGCGCATCAAAGGGGAATTGTGAATGGGGATGTTGATCTTAAGCATCTGTTTTGGCGTACAGATAAAAAGCAATTGATTGTTATCGATTGGGGGAATGCGAAGCTGGAAGTGGATCCAAAGAAGAAAACTGAATTTGCTTATGATTTGGCGCGTGCAGCTGAGATTATTTTTTCACTTGTTACATTGCAAGGGCATCCACCTGCGACAGGGTCAATTGCGCTACCCGATGATTCTGCATTACTTTATGGGTTAGGGAATTTGCCCTTGGAATTTCGTGAATTGTGTAAGTGGGCGCCTCGTACACCGTCTGAGCGGGCGCAGGCTCCTTATACAGCACAGGAATTGTTTGAAATTTCGAAGAAGTGGCTTGAGGCAATTAGTAGTTCGGCACCATACGTACCACCACTACCGCGCCCAGTATCGATCTGGCCCAAAATATATTTATTGATAATACCTGTGATCTTTGGCGTTTTGCTTTCGGGAATATTTGTAATTTATAAATATCAATCATCTTCAACTGTTGTGACTGCCACGTCAATAATACTTCTACCCGAAACACCGTCACTTGTTCCTTCAAACACACCTTTCATAACAGAAATTACATTGCCAACAGATGTTCCAATAGAAACCGTGACACCAACGCCGATTGTAATTCCTTCCCCTCGCACATATTCTCCAATACTAACATTTGATAAGTCCCTTACTAAAGATAAATTTATTATGTTAGATAATAAAGATTGTTGGAAAAATGAACCGATCCCTCCATCAGAATTAATTCTTAATGACGGCTTTTTTCGACGAACTTCTGATGATTATTGGGGGTTTAGGGTGCAGGATAAACATTTGGCTAATGAGGTTATTCAGGTTGATTTTAGTTCGTGTTTAGGTGGAGAACAGGTTGACGCTTTTGCGTTGAATGTTGCGGTGACCCGGCTTCAGCCAAAAATAGAAAGGCCTTTAGCTTCAGATGGGAGAGAGTTTGGCTTTTTTATTGAAGGTAAAAATGGTCATAGAAGGGAGTACACCCTTTGGATTGATCAAGTTAAAGCAATGCACCTTCGGATTCGGGAAGACACCAACATTGTTTATGATGAAATAATATTAGTTGTTAGTCCTCTTAATTTACAGTCTGCAGACACTCTTCCCATCGCTTATAAATTTCCTGTTCAGATATTTTTCGAGATAAATAACCAAGGGCTGGATATTTTATACTTACTAGATGGACGACTAGATAAACCCATTGATATCAAACAATTTAGTCCTAATCAAATGATAGTACTTGATAAGACAATTCTTTCAACATTGGGAGACAGTCAGAAAGTTGGACTCATAGGCTATGGCGGACCGACCGAGACTGAGATTTGGCCATTGGTTTTATTGAAAGAGGAAGAAAAGTAGGATTCTGTGAACCCTACAAGGAGGGTTTCTGATGACCAAAATAATTGACTTATATAATGATTTTGTCCGAATAGATTTGGATGCTCGCGGCGGATATGCTCGCGTAGCCGATGTTGTTACGCACCAAGAAGATGGTAGCACTGCACATCGCGCCTTTAAGCTTATGCGCCACGAGTTGGGCGATGAATTAGATGGAAAACAAATAGGGCTGCAACGCTTTGAAAACGAGTTGAGAATTTTAATTGGAATTGATAAGGATGAAAGTGCGCCCTCTGCGATTACTCGTATTTATGACAGTGGATTTGTGGCGGTAGAGCTATCGAAAAAACTACATGAGTTACAGAAGGGTCATAATCTGAATCCAAACCCAAACTTGGAAATTGTTTCTACAGGTAAGAATTTCCAAAAATTTCTTGATGTGAAATCTGCTTTGATGGAAAAAGAACCAGGTCGTTGGCTGCCATATCTTGTTGTAGAACTTGCGCCTTATAATGACAGTTTGTTGCGTCAAATTCATGCACAATCTGGCGGGGACTTTTTAAATCTTTACGAATTACCTGTTATTACAATTGTCGAAATGGCACTGCAGATTTTGGATGTGATCGATTATTTACATAAAAAACTTCATTTTGCTTACATCGATTGGAAGCCCGAACATATTTACTGGAATGAGGCTTCGCGGCAATTAAAGTTGATCGATTGGAACGTAACCACCCCATTGAATGGCGGTTTGGCGGAAAAGCGAACAATTCGTGAAGACATTCGTATGTTTTGTGGCGCGGCGTTGTATTGCAGCCTTGCGTTAACAGATCCAGAGGCATTAACCAGACCAATCGGAACCATTCCATCATTACGTAAAGATAAGCCGCTTGTGCCTGTGATTCCCCCTAGATATTGGACTGATAATCCTAATTTTTATCAGCGTGATGATATTTTGGATGAAGAAATTAAACAAATTGTCAAGAAAGCTTTGGACCCAAGCCAGGGCTTTAATTCTCCCCAGGAGCTAAAGAGTGCGTTAGTCCAATATAACGAAGATCTTCGTAAGAGTGGCGAAGGAGAATTAATTAATGGAGTGCCCTATGAAGCAGTGCAACATTATCGCCGCGCACGATCTTATATTGCCGCAAGTGATTTTTCGTTTGCGATAAAATCCTTGAAGCGTGCAATTGCATCAGTTAGAGTTGCAGGTGCGAGCTATCAAGATGCAGAGCAGCTTTTAACAACTGTACAAGATTTGTTGAAAGCGAATGAATTTAAACAAAGAGTTAAGCTTGTGTTGGATAAAGGTCAATGGAACGATGCTTTAGGCTTGTACGCTGAGACCATTGCTCTTGACCCCACAAATATGTTATTGAAATATGAGCTGGGTGGTTTGCAAAGCCTTTTGGATGCAGAATCAAAGTTGCGCAGAAAAAATATATTTAAAGTATTTATGTCTCCCAAACAATTGCAAACCACTGTCGAAGCTGCTGAAGATGTTGTGGGTTCCGATAACCCATTATTAAATTATGTTAAGGAACAGCTGAGTTACATAAAGACAGTGCGAACCAGATTTTTTCAAATTGGTGTTGGCAGTGCAACTGCACTTTTTGTAGGTATTTTGGCTTTATCTTTTTTGCCTGGTGGAAGCGGCTTTTCTGGAATTTTCCCCGTCGCAACAGCTACACTGACTAATACCCCCACTCGCATGGCATCCATTACGCCTCATGCAATGACGATATCCCCAAGCTTAATGCCAACAGTTCCGCCTATGGCCGCAGATACATTGGAACCCTCTATCACACCCATCACAGTGCTAGGATATGGAAAACTTACTCAATATGTATATCCTGTTCGTGAACCCAATGGAGAATATATTGACATAAAACTTGTCCTTGATGCCGGGCAACCCGTTACTGTCATAGACAGAAAAGTTATTCAGTTGATTGTTTGGTATAAATGTAACTGGGAAATTGACGGTACTACTAGTGAAGGTTGGTTCCAGGAAAAATATATTCAATTTGGGCCTCCGCCAACTGCGACACCATAAACTAATATTTCTATATTGTAAAAATAATTTTATTTTGCGCCTCCTCAAAAAGCTTCAAGCTGTAGAAGGGATAACTATCATGTCTAATGTAAAAAAAATAATAGAGAGTGCGGATAATGCTTATTCTGCGGCACAATATGAAAAGGCATTAAAGCTATATAAACAAGCTTTGGTCTTAAGTCCAAGAAATGAGCACGTAAAGCAATATTTACAAAAAACAGAAGAAATAAAAAAAATGATAAAGAGCGCTGATAATGCTTATTACGAATTGGAATATGAAAAGGCAATAGCTTTGTATAAGCAGGCACTAGTGTTGAGTCCGGAAAACAAGCATGCGCAGCAATGTTTGCAAAAAACTGAAGAACTAAAAAAATGGATTGAAGAAGCGGATAATGCTTATTATGCAGCGGAATATGATAAGGCGATACTATTATATAAGCAGATATTGGATTTAGATGTTAATAATAGTTACGTACAGGAAAAATTAAGAAAATCTGAGAGAAATCGTCTTTCAAAAAACATTAATCCTGAAGCCGTGCCGACCGAGGCCTTACAACTTTATATGCGGTCACGGTCATTCATTGCTGCTGGCGATTGGACCTTGGCAAGGAAATTGCTGCGGCAGGCTATTGATGTTGCAGAAGAGTCCGGGGCACATTTCACAAACGCCCAATATCTCTTGGGAAATATACAAAATGTCCTTAAAGCGGAGGAACTTAAGTCAAAGGCTCTAAACGAAATAGATGCGGGACAATGGGCAAGAGCAGTGCATGATCTAAATTCAGCCTTCCTGTTTGATCCAACTGATGATGCAGCTGGGACATTGCTATCACATTTGCGTGGTTTGCTTAAAGCTCGAAGTTTGTTAGACCGTCTTGAAGCAGATTTTGAGAAAACAAGAAAACGTTCGGAGATGACTAAGGAGATTCGAGAAATTGTCTACCTTACAAATGAGACGACAACACTAAGTACGCTTTGGCAAGAGATTGTACGCCGTTTTGGTGAATACAATAATAAAAACATGGTTTTTCGAAATAGGAATATGGTTGTTCGGTGGCTCATGCTGGTTATTCTTTCCACGAGTGTGATGCTGTTGATCATATTTTGGGGTACCTACTTATATCCTCGACACCGTAGTGTAGATGTTAACTGTGACTCGATAATGCCAGGTTTACGCGCAGAATTGGACTATCCGTATTATGTTGCTAATAAGGATGAGGACAAAATAGAAATTACATTTATAAATGATGGGAATTCCATAATTGACGATATTCCCGTAGAAGTTAAATTTATAGGAACTGCTAATCTCAAATATATTGACAAGTTACATTCAAATGAAATTGAGCTCAATGACATAAACCCTGATCGCAGCCAGCCTACCACGATTCCCTTTATTGTTGATGGAACAACCAGTACAGTATCAGGTCCTTGGTATATAAGTTTTAGAGTTGGTACTTGTACTCCCAAAGACCTACATATTGCCATGGTGCCTATACAAGGCTTGAATAGGTTTTTCGGGATTTTGTGGGGCGCTATTGGTCTTGCATTAATTGGATTATTTAATGACAGAATAAAAGTAGCTTTCGAATGGATTTGGTCGTTTATGAAGAAAAATAGTACGTGAGATTTCAAGGTGAACATCTCAGAAAATGATCTTTAGTTGCATAGGTGATTCATTAAGCCAAATATTCATTTGACATCCTCCCCATTTTTTGCTACACTAGAAGTTGTCAGACAACTGGACAATCACTAATTACCAATTACTGATCACTTCCTATGACAACCCTCCTCATAAAAAACGCACACATCGTAACCATGGACGACCATCAACGGGAGATTCCCGAGGGTGGTCTTTTTATTCGAGACGGCATCCTTGAACAGGTCAGGTTGACCCGCGACCTTCCTCAAGCCGCTGATGAAGTCCTTGACCTCAAAGGTCACATCGTACTGCCTGGCCTCGTCAACACCCATCATCATTTTTATCAAACCCTCACGCGCGCCGTCCCTGCCGCGCAGGATGCAAACCTTTTCAACTGGCTCAAAACTTTATATCCCATTTGGGCGCGCCTGACCCCCGACGATATTTTTATTTCGACTCAGACCGCATTGGCAGAACTTGCCCTTTCGGGATGCACCACCGCAGCAGATCATCTCTACCTTTTTCCGAACGGATCAAAACTTGACGATGAAATTGCTGCGGCTTCCGAAATAGGAGTCCGCCTGCAAGCATCGCGCGGCTCAATGAGTCTTGGCGAATCCAAAGGCGGACTCCCACCCGATTCAGTGGTCGACACCGAAGAAAATATTCTCAAAGATTCACAGCGTCTCATCGAAAAATATCACGACTCCAAACATGGCGCGATGACTCAGATCGTACTTGCGCCGTGTTCACCATTTTCTGTAACAACAGACTTAATGAAACAGTCTGCGAAACTGGCTCGTGAATATGGTGTGCATCTGCATACGCATCTCGCTGAAACCGAAGATGAAGAAAAATTTTGTATGCAAATGTTTGGACATCGTCCCGTCGGATATATGCAGGAAGTAGATTGGGTTGGGGGAGATGTGTGGTTTGCGCACGCAGTTTGGGTCAATGAAGAAGAAATTAAAGTCTTTGCCAAATATGATTGCGGCGTGGCGCATTGCCCTACTTCCAACATGCGGCTCGCCTCAGGCATCTCACCTATCAAAGAATACCGCGCCGCTGGCGTCAACGTGGGACTCGGTGTGGATGGTTCTGCCTCGAACGACGGTTCACATCTGTTGGGTGAAGTTCGCAATGCTATGTTGCTTTCACGTCTCAAAGAAGGAATAACAGGTTATTCATTATCCGCTGACCCGAATCGAAAGTTAATGACTGCACGTGAAGCCCTTCATCTCGGCACGCGTGGTGGAGCGGTGGTTCTGGGCCGCAAAGACATCGGCAGTTTGGAAGCAGGTAAATGCGCCGACTTCTTTGCTGTCAATTTAAACAAACTTGGCTACGCAGGCATGCACGATCCTGTTGCGGCTGTTGTTTTTGGTCAATCTGCAAATGTAGATTACACCGTTGTGAATGGAAAATTTGTTGTGAAGGAAGGTCAACTGGTGACAGTGGATTCAGGCAAGTTGATCGAGAAGCATAATAAAGCTGCGAGGAGACTGTTGGCAGGTTAGAACGTTCAAACCTGCCAACCTGATTACGCTCATGATCGATTTTCTCGTTGCTAGTTTCTTCGGTTGGCCTGCTGTCGTTGTCACACTCATTCTCGCAATTGCTGGCTTGCTTCGGAATGACTCTCGCTTTCTGGTGGCTGCGGCAATTCTGGCGTTGCCTTTCTCCTGGTTTCTGAGCGGTTTTCCAATCATCCGCTCACCTGCGTTTTTGTTACCGTTATTGTTATTTGCTTCAGGGTATTGCCTGTATCGTGATCAACAGATGCTGGCCTGGCTGCTTGTGGTGCCGTACTTTATGTCGATCTGGCTTTTGCTCAATGCCGTCATGTCACAATAAAGTTGAGTAAATGCAAACAACTCTTGTTATTTTTTCGGGCCTGCCCGGTACAGGTAAATCCACTTTGGCAGATAAACTGGCGTATAAATTGCGCTGGCCGCTTCTGCGAATTGACGATGTGATCGGTGAAGTGCCTGATAACTCCGGTATTGAGTTTTGGGATTCAAAAGTGAAGATTTTGCTGGGCCTTGTCGAAACGCAACTGGAGTTAGGACTGGATGTAATCGTTGATTCGGTTTTCATGAACATGGATCGCCATCATGCACAGGAACTTGCACTTAAATATCAAGTACGTTTTCTTCCAATATATGTTTTCGTCTCTGATGAAAACATTTGGGAGGAGCGGGTAACGGCACGCTATAACGAATTAAATAACAAGGATGTTGCCACGTGGGAACAGGTGCTGCATCAGCGTGAACACTTTCGTGAATGGGAAGGCCAGACCGCCCTGTTCATTGACTCGATCAACCCGCTGGACCAAAATTTCGCCAACGTGCTGGATTTTATTATGAAAGAAGATGTTGTACTAAATCCTCTATCTGAAATTCAACTGTTTCAAGGCAAATATCACAGATGATTTTCGGAATTTACGGGAATCCATAACTAGAAAACCAAAAACTTGATTACACCGTTGCTATAGGAGAATTTTTCATGGCTATTTTGACCAATATTTTAATTACGCTTTCCAAAGGAATCCCAGGGATGGTTGTTGCAGGCCTGGCAATGATCCTTATGTTCTTTGCTTTAATTAGAAAAGAGGCAGGCTTAATGACGTTTGCTGCGTTGTTAACCATCCCATTGGCTTATGCAATGGGAGCCTGGGCAGGCTTCCCGCTCCTAGTACGTTTATTGCCCATCTTCCCGTTATTGTCTGCGTTTGCCATTAGCAAAGATGAAACTTTGCTGGCATGGATTTTGCCATCTGTATCCTTTGTCTATCTTGTTTACACAGTTTTTAAGCTTATTAGTTCCGATTTTTAAGGGATAGTCACAAAAATATAAGCACAGGAATGATAGAAATGACATCTTCCACAAAACTGACTCGTTCTCTTGTAGATGTTGCTATGGGACGCGCCCATGCCGACCTTGTGATTCGCGGCGGTAACTGGGTCTGTGTCCAATCTGGTGAAATGATTTCAAATACTGATATCGCCATCGTAGATGGTCATATCGCTTATGTTGGCTCAGATGCCAGCCACACAATCGGCAAAAAGACAAAGGTAATTGAGGCTAAAGATCGTTATCTTGTTCCAGGTCTGCTGGATGCACACATGCATGTTGAGTCTGGCATGGTCACAGTGACAGAGTTTGTGCGCGCGGTGGCTGTCCGTGGGACAACAGGTATGTTCATCGACCCGCATGAGATCGCGAATGTTTTTGGCCTCAAAGGTGTGAAGTTAATGGTGGATGAAGCGCAGAAACAGCCGATCCATGTTTGGGTGCAAATGCCTTCGTGTGTTCCATCAGCTCCCGGGTTGGAAACACCAGGTTCTTCGATTGGGCCAAAAGAAGTAGCGCAAGCTATGCAATGGAAAGGCATTATTGGTCTGGGTGAAATGATGAATTTTCCTGGTGTATTTATGGGCGATAAAAAGATGCTCGATGAAATGTCTGCGACGCATGCGGCGGGCAAGACCATTGGTGGGCATTATGCTTCACCCGATCTGGGACGTCCATTTCATGGCTACGTAGCTGGCGGTGCGGAAGACGATCACGAAGGCACACGCCTCGAAGATGCGGTCGCACGCGTTCGTCAGGGGATGAAGTCCATGCTGCGGTATGGGTCTTCGTGGTTTGATGTGTCTGCCCAGGTGAAAGCGATTACAGAAAAGAAAATGGATTCGCGCCGCTTCATCCTTTGCACAGATGATTCACACGCAGAAACTTTAACGCAGGATGGTCACATGGATCGGGTGTTACGCCACGCGATTTCAGAAGGACTGAATCCAATGACCGCGATTCAAATGATGACGATCAATTCAGCTGAACATTTTGGCCTCACTAAAGAAATGGGTATGATCGCTCCAGGCCGCTGGGCTGATATTGTGTTGGTGGAAGACTTGATGAATTTCAAAGCGGATATGGTTATTGCCAAAGGTCAGGTCATTGCTGAGATGGGTGAATTGCTGGTCAAACTGCCATCTGTGAAATATCCCAAGTGGGCAACCAAGTCTGTGCATGTGAAGAGGAATCTCACAGCGGAAGATTTTGCCCTTCGGACAAGAGCAGTTGACGGGTCCGAAGTGGATGCGCACGTGATCGGTGTGATCGAAAATCAGGCGCCGACTCGTCATCTAAAGATGAAGGTCAAAGCAGAAGGCGGCGAAGTCAAAGCAGATTTGAAACGTGATATCGCAAAGATCGCATTGGTGGAGCGGCATCGTGCAACGGGCAAGGTAGTGGTTGGTCTGATTAGTGGGTTTCAATTTACGAGGAAATGCGCAATCGGTTCAACAGTGGCGCATGATAGCCATCACATGATCGTGGTGGGAACGGATGATGAATGCATGGCGATTGCCGCGAATGAACTGGCCAAAAGCGGCGGCGGGCAGATCGTTGTGATGAATAGCAAAGTGGTGGGGCAGGTGGATCTGCAGATCGCGGGCTTGATGTCGAACGAGCGTGCGGATGTTGTCGCGAAGAAAGCTGGGACAGTTCTTGAAGGGTTCAAGGCTTGCGGCTGCGAATTGAACAACCCAAATATGCAATTGAGTTTGATGGCTTTGGTGGTGATTCCTGAATTAAGGATTTCTGATAAAGGTTTGGTGGATGTAACGCAATTCGATTTTATTTCTGTGTTGGATGATTGAGGTAACATGTCAAATTTTCCTTTCCAAAGATTGCAGGCTGATCTTGCCGCATTGATCGCAAAAACGCCAGCGGGTCAGCGGCTGCAATCAGAACCTGAACTGGCGAAACATCTTGGTGTTTCGCGCGCCACCTTGCGTGAGGCCATGCGTTCTTTTGAAACACAAGGTTTGATTCGCCGCAGACAAGGTTCAGGCACATTTGTGGTTGGCAGAATACAGGCGCTCGATAGCGGCCTCGAAGTTCTTGAGAGCCTCGATACGATGGCAAAACGCCTCGGGCTTGAGGTCTCCGTGAGCAACCTCAGTATTGAGTCTGTTACTGCGGATGATGATCTTGCGGCTGCATTGAATGTCACTTTGGGCGCACCGTTGACGCGCGTCCGACGTGTGGTCCGCGCGGAGCATCGGCCTGTTGCCTATCTTGTGGATACTTTGCCTGAGAAGGTTTTACATGTTGACGATCTGCCTGCGGATTTTCACGGTTCTGTTCTGGACTTTTTGCTTGAGCGCGGCGATTCTGTAACATCTTCCCGCGCGAATGTCAGCGCGATTGGCGGAACCGCTGAGGTTGCCAAGGCGCTTGAAGTTCAACGTGGCGATGTGCTGTTACATTTTTATTCCCAGCTTTTTGATGATCACGGCAAAATCGTTGATTATTCATTGAGCTACTTCATTCCAGGATATTTCCACTTCCACGTTGTGAGGCGTGTGGGGAGTTAAGTTCCTAGCCACAGAGTACACAGAGACTTTTGAGAAAAGACTCTTAAACCTTTTTTTCTCTGTGGAATGAAAGACTTTAGCAAGAGGTTTATTACGAAGAGAACAAGATGTCTATGAAAAATTTTCCTGCCAAATTACCATCCGTTATGGATGACCCTTTAACCCGCAGAATCATTGCTTGCGCTATTGAGGTTCATAAACGGCTTGGCCCTGGTTTACTTGAAAAGCTATACAAAGAAGCGATGGTGATTGAACTGGAAATTGCTGGAATGAAGGTTGAAAAGAATGTACAAATACAGGTCGAATACAGGTCGAATACAGGTCGAATACAGGGGTAAGTCAATTGGAGATTATTATATTGACCTGCTGGTTGAAGATACCGTGATTTTGGAACTGAAAAGCGTTGAAAGATATGACCCTGTTTTTGAAGCCCAGATTTTGTCTTATATGAAATTAACTAGCAAGAAGGTAGGCTTGCTTATTAACTTTAACTCAAAAATGGTCAAAGATGGTATCAAGCGATTTGTTTTGTAAGACTCGAAAAAACTCTCAGTGTTCTCCCCTGGCACCGTCCGCCAGGGCAGGTGTGTGAACTCTGTGGCTAAAAAGGAGAAAGTAATGAGTGATAAATTAAAAGAAATCCAAAAACGTGTACAAAGCGCGCGGGAAGATATTATTCAATTCATGCTGGAGATTTGTGAAATCCCAAGTATGGACTCGCAAATCGGGCCTGTTGGAGAACGAATTCAGGCAGAGATGAAAAAGCTTGGCTTCGACGAAGTCCGCTTCGATAAGATGGGCAACACCATTGGGCGCATTGGAAATGGAAAACGCGTCATCGTCTACGATTCGCATATCGACACAGTGGGAGTCGGTGACCCGAGTTCGTGGGGCTGGGATCCGTTCAAAGGCAAGATCGAAGATGGAGTTTTATATGCGCGCGGCGCATGTGATGAAAAAGGTTCCACGCCCGGCATGATCTACGGCTTGGCGATGGCGCGTGACTTAGGTTTGCTCGATGGCTGGACCGCTTACTACTTCGGGAATATGGAAGAATGGTGTGATGGAATCGCTCCCAATACCTTTGTGGAAGTGGACCCGAAGATCAAACCTGATTTTGCAGTGATCGGCGAGCCAACCAAAATGCTCACGTATCGTGGGCATAAAGGTCGCCTTGAAATGAAAGTAACTGCCAAAGGCAAGTCAGCTCATGCTGCCAGCAATCATCTCGGTGACAATGCGATCTATAAATTGTTGCCAGTCATTGCAGGTATCCGCGACCTTGAACCAAAACTTGGCGACCATGAATTTTTAGGTCATGGAAAGATCACGGTTTCCGATATGCACGTGAAAACCCCATCCATTAATGCCGTGCCTGATGAAGCCATCATTTTCATTGACCGTCGTATGACCTTTGGTGAAACCAAAGAAATGGTCAAGAAGCAGGTTGAAGATTTGATCCCCGCTGAATTTAAGGACTCGGTCAAACTCGAGGAGCTTTTTTATGATGAACCATCGTATACAGGTTTTGTCTTCCCCGTTGATAAATATTTCCCAGCCTGGGCATTGGATGAAGACCACGCCCTCGTTCAAGCGGGACAGTTGGCACGAAAAACAATTGGCCTGGCCGAAGCCTCAAGCGGCAAATGGAACTTCTCTACAAATGGAATCTATTGGGCTGGTAAAGCGGGTATTCCGTCCATTGGCTTTGGCCCTGGTGATGAAGAGACCGCTCACACTGTTCTTGATTCTGTTTTACTGGAAGATATGGTCAAGGCTACAGAGTTTTATGCGATTCTTCCAAGTTTGATTCCGTAGGGACATAGCACCGCTGCATTCCTACCTGACGAATATGAAAATATTAGAAATAAGAAGACATTCCATCCGCTCCAAACTAGGCGACCACTTGAATCAATCAGGTGTAACGCTTGCACGGCGTGTTGGGCAGAACATAGGTCCGTTTGATCGTGTGGTTACATCCACACTTCCTCGCGCGTTTGAAACCGCCATTGCAATGGGCTTCGCTGTTGATGAACAAAATGAATTGATGAGTACTACAGGAAGCAGTGTGGAAAGAGAAGCGCCGTGGCCGTTATCCTTTCCTATTTACGCAGAGATCATTAAACAAGATGGCCCAACTGCTAAATATGCAGCTAAACTGGCAAAGTATTATGCGAGCATCATGGATTTTATTTCAGAAGGACACTCTGCGCTGGTCATTAATCACGGCGGCGTTGTTGAGATGGGTACCATCGGCTGTCTGCCTAATGATGATTTCTCTGATTGGGGTGACGCTGTGGATTATTGTGAAGGTGCAAGATTGTATTGGGACGATAAATTTATCCGCGCGGAAGTGTTGCGCGTGAGTAAGTAAACTAATAATAAAAAGACAAGGAGACTAAACTATGCAAACAAATTTTCGTGGCCGTGATTTTATCGGCGATCTTGACTTCACAAGGGAAGAAGTCGAAACAGTATTAGATGTAGCCTGGGACTTAAAGCGGAAGCGCGCGCTTGGTGAACCGCACCCATATTTGCGCGATAAAGCGCTGGCGATGTTATTCTTCTTCTCATCCACACGCACACGTGGATCGTTCGAAGCAGGCATGGCGCAGTTGGGGGGTCACGGCGCTTTTATCGATAGTAATACCACCCAGATTTCACACGGTGATACACCAGTTGAAATTGGCGAGATTTTTGGGCGTTATTTCGACGGCATTGCCATCCGTCATTGTGACTTTGGTGATGGGAATAAATATTTAAACGCGGTTGCGAAAAATTCACGTGCACCTGTCTTGAACATGCAATGCGATATTTATCACCCTTTTCAGTGCCTGGCCGATTTGATGACCATTATGGAAAAGAAGGGCAAGGATCTGCGTAAGAAGAAGATCGTTGTTTCATGGGCATACGCCGCATCCTATCTCAAGCCGATCTCTGTGCCTCAATCTTTGATTCTCCAGATGCCCCGTTTCGGCATGGATGTAACCCTTGCATATCCACCTGAATTTCCTCTGATGCCTGAAATCGTTGCTCAGGCTAAGGAGCAGGCAAAAATCGCTGGCACGAGTTTTGAAATAATTGACACAAAAGATGGTATGACTGAAGCCTGCAAGGATGCAGATGTGGTCTATGCCAAGTCTTGGGGTCCGTTGTTAACCACAACTGATAATGCTGAAGGCAAGAAACTACAGGATATGTATAAGAATTGGATCATGGATGATGCCAAGCTTAAAGTCGCCAAAGAAGGCGCGATTTATATGCACCCGCTGCCAGCTGACCGTGACGTGGAAGTGACCAGCAGCGTGTTGGATGGCCCGCAATCAGTGGTCTTTGACGAAGCCGAAAATCGTTTACACGCGCAGAAAGCTGTAATGGCTTTAACGATGAGTTAATTAGTCTAACAGACTACAAGACTAGGAGGCTACATGACCAAGTTAGCAGTCGTTGCCATAGGCGGCAATGCACTTATTAAAGATGATAAGCATGTGACGGTGGAAGACCAGGAGATCGCGCTTCGCGAAACGTCCATGCATTTGGTGGATATGATCGAGGCTGGCTGGAATCTGGCGATTGGTCATGGCAACGGTCCGCAGGTTGGGTTCATCCTGCGCCGCTCCGAAATTGCAGCAAAGGCTGAAGGCATGCATGAAGTTCCATTGGATGTGTGCGGCGCAGATTCACAAGGTGCGATTGGTTATGAATTGCAGCAGGCTCTACAAAACGAATTTCGCAAACGAAAGATCAATAAAAAAGCCGCGACAATTATTACCCAAATGCGGGTAGATCAAAATGATCCTGCTTTTCAAAAGCCAAGCAAGCCAATTGGTTCTTTCATGGATGAAGCCGAAGCCAAACATCGTGAAAAGGAGATGGGTTGGTCTGTCGTCGAAGATGCAGGCCGCGGCTGGCGAAGAGTCGTTGCCTCTCCCATGCCAAAGGAAATTGTCGAGTTTGATTCGGTCAAATTATTGCTGGATGCCGGGCAGGTAGTCATCACAGTGGGCGGCGGCGGCATTCCAGTGATAGATCGCGGTGATGGCGAGCTTGTAGGTACGGCCGCTGTAATCGATAAGGATTTCGCATCTTCGCTCCTTGCTCAAAGTATTCACGCGGATTTGCTTTTGATTGCGACGGCTGTTGAAAAAGTGGCTATAAATTTTGGCAAACCCGATCAGAAGTGGCTGGATAAAATGACCCTTGCCGAGGCCAAGACTTATCTTGAAGAAGGCAGGCATTTTGCGAAAGGATCCATGGCTCCAAAGATTCAGGCTGCGATTTGGTATCTTGAGAATGGCGGTAAACTGGCTTTGATTACCAACCCCGAGAATATTGGCCGCGCTCTCAAAGGTGAAACGGGCACCTGGATCACTTCATAAATTATGCGAAGTGCTGTAAAGTATTTTATATACTACTGCGCGAGGAAATAATATGTCTCAAATCGAAACTTTGGTTATATCTGTTCCGCGAGCGAATTCCAATGGCACCATGGACTCATTCTTTGCAAAGCCTGAGGGTGCTGGCCCTTTCCCAGGCATGATCGTGATCCACGAAATTTTTGGTTTGAACGATAATATTCGTCAGATCACCGAGCAATTTGCAGAACAGGGATATGCCGCGCTGGCAGTGGATTTATTCTCTAACCGCAACCGTGCAATTTGCATGATGCAGATTTTTTACGGGATGATGTTTCGGCCTTTAGATAATTCCATGCTTGCAGATCTTAATTCAGCATTTAATGTCCTGAAGCAAGTGCAGGGAGTAGATGCGGATCGGATTGGCTCAGTTGGTTTTTGCATGGGCGGCGCCTACGCATTACAAATGGCGATCACCGCCAAAGGGATGAAGGCAGCATCTGTTTTTTATGGCGCCAACCCCAAACCTCTCGATGCAGTTGCTCAGGCTTGCCCGATTATGGGAAGTTATCCTGACAAGGATTTTACAACCCGGGCCGCCCACGACCTGGAAGCCAGCCTGGTTAATTACAATGTGCCTCACGATATAAAGATATATGATAATACGCAGCATTCTTTCTACAGTCAGCAGCGTACACCCTTTGAAGTTGAAGCATCTAAGGATGCATGGCAGAGAATGTTGAAATTCTTTGGTGAGTATTTACGTTGAAAAATTTTGTAACTGGTTTTTCAAAAAGAAGAATCCATCCATCAATATTCCTGTTGGTTATTGCTTTTCTAACGTATGGATTATTTTTCTGGAAACGCGGCTTTTATTGGGATGAATTTCCCTGGGCTTGGATCTATTTTCGTCTGGGCCCGGACGTATTAACAAAAACATTTTCCACCAGCCGTCCATTTTGGGGAATGATTTATCAGCTTACTCTGCCGATCATTGGGCCTCATCCTTGGGCGTGGCAATTGATTGCCATCTTCATGCGCTGGTTCACTGCTCTTTTGTTTTGGATGGTTTTGCGTGTTTTGTGGCCGGAGCACCCGCGGCCTGCATTGTGGGCTAGCCTGCTTTTTCTTGTTTACCCTGGCATGGGCCAGCATTTTATTTCGATGATGTACAGCCATTTTTACATTGTATTATCATGTTATTTGTTTTCACTTTATTTGTCGCTTTTAGCCATTCGTTCTGAAAAATACCGTGCCGGTTTATTTATTGCTTCATACTTGCTTGCGGCGGTTAATTTGCTCACCATGGAATACTTTTATTTCCTTGAGTTTGCAAGAGTCTTTCTATTTTGGAGCTTGCTCAAGGGTGCTAATAAATTCCGCTTGCAGAAAACAGTCGCATATTTTTCTCCTTATCTAATTATTTTTCTTGGCGTTACATTCTGGCGTATGTTCTTCTTTACTTTCCAGAATGCCAGCTACAAATATGTTTTGTTGGACGCGCTGCGCAGCAACTTCTTCTCGGGCTTGATGTTGCTGATTAACAATGTTGCCCTTAGTTTCTGGCGGACAGTCTATGAAGCCTGGCTGTATCCCCTTCTAACAATTGATATGACCGGCCTCGGCCCGCTCACATTGACCTTGATGCTGGTTCTGGTATTCTCGGTCATTTTGCTGGTTGGACTGTTTCTTTTCAAATATGAATCAAATGATAACTTATCCGACCATACTTTTGCTCAGAAAGCAGGCTTGATCGGACTGGTCTTTTGGGGTTTGTCTGGTGGTTCAGTTTGGATCATTGGTATTGTGCCCCAACTTAATTTTTCACTTGATCGCTTTATGCTTCCATTTATGCTTGGAGCGAGTCTTTTGATGGCTTGTTTTATCGCACTCATCAAAAATCAACGTTCGCAGATGATTCTGCTGGCGCTTTTAGTTGGCTTTGCTGTTAGCAGGCAGTTTCGTCTGGAAGAAGTCTTTCGCTCAGATTGGGCTACCCAACAGAATTTATTCTGGCAAATGTACTGGCGCATGCCTGCTTTGGAGAAAGGCACAATTCTTATCTCCAACGATATCCCCGTTACATACTATTCTGATAATTCGCTTACTGGTCCGCTGAATTGGATATATAGCCCACTTGGTGAGATGAATGTTGTTTTATACTTTGCTTCGGTGCGGGTTGGGAAAAGATTGCCAAGCCTTGAGCCCAACCAACCGCATGAATTATATTACGTTGGCCCAACCTTTTATGGAAATACTTCAAACATTGTTGAATTTAACTTTGACCCGCCCGGATGTTTGCGCGTGATCGACCCTGAAATAGATGCCGTGAATCGGCTCCTGCCTGATTCGTTACGAGATATCACAAAATATTCCAATCAGAGTGTTATTGGGTTTGATCAAAAAGCTGAAATGCCAAATCAGTTTTATTCGAATGAGCCGCAGCATGGCTGGTGCTATTATTTTGAACGGGCAGAACTGGCGCGTCAGCAAGGGGATTGGCAGACAGTTACCCGTTTGGGCGATGATGCTTTTGCATTAGGCGATCATCCTAATGATTCGGTTGAATACTTTGTTTTTATTGAAGGTTATGCTCATGCAGACGATTGGAAAAAGGCAGTAGAATTGTCTCAAGTCTCATATAAGATATCAAAAAATTATGTTGGCCCGCCACTTTGTAAGCTATGGGCTCGAATAGCCCGCGAGACGGAAGGCACAGAAGAGCAGAAAGTCACTATGGAGACAGTACAAAATAAATTTGAGTGTTTACCTTAAAAGTTTATAATGTAAGCATTCTATACAGGGTTGTTTCTTTTCGGTAAAATTGTCCAGATAAATTGAAAAGGAGGCCCAAAGTAAAAAATGATTTTGCAAGCCTTGTACGTAAAGTTCAAATTTCATAAGGAGAAGAAGAATGCAAAAAAATATTTCCCGCCTCGCGATAATTTCGCTGGCACTCATGCTCGTCCTATCTGCCTGCGGTGGCGCCCCTGCTACCGAGAAACCTGCTGTTGTTACAGAAGCACCGGTAGTAACTGAAGCCCCAGTGGCTACAGTTGCCCCCGTTGCAACAGAAGCCCCAGCTGATACTGGTGGATTCCAGATCCCCGAAGTTGAAGCAGGTAAGTTCAATGTGGCCATGGTCTTGATTGGGCCGCATGATGATGGTGGCTGGTCACAGGCTCATTACGAAGGCTTAATATACATTGAAAAGAATGTTCCAAATGTGCATGTTGCTTATATTGAAAATGTTCCTGAAGGCGCAGATTCTGAACAGGTATTCCGCAGCCTTTCACGCAAAGGATTCAACCTGATCTTTGGCACATCTTTTGGCTTTGGTGACTCTATGGAAGCCGTTGCCGGAGAATTCCCCGATGTTATGTTCATTCACTTAACCGGCATCAAATCCAATTTCACAAATTTCGGCAACCTAATGGGTGCCATGGAAGATATGAAATATCTGGCCGGTATGCTGGCTGGTGCACGCGCCAAACAGGATGGCAATCCTAAACTTGGCTATATGGCTACCTTCCCAATCCCCGAAGAGATTCGCCTTGGAAATGCAATTGCATTGGGCATGAAGAAGACCTGCCCCGAATGTACTTTGGATGTCCGCTGGATCAATACCTGGCATGACCCTGTTCTCGAAAAAGAAGCAGCAGCTTCTCTCTTTGATGCTGGCGCCGATGTTGTTTTCACTGGTGCTGATACTCCTGCCAATGCCGATGTGGCCCAGGAAAAAGGCAAATGGGGCGTAACTTATGATTGGTACGGCTCATGCAAAGTGGCCGCTTGTCTGACAGCTCCTTACTGGGTCTGGGGACCAATTTATTCAGCCATAACCGAAAAAGTGATCGCGGGAACGTACGTTCCGGGCTACGATTACTTCGATGCCGATACTGGCGCTTTAGGTTTGTACGGCTTCATGGAAGGCCAAACACTACAGCCAGGTGTTGCCGATCTTGACCCTGAGGTAATTGCCATGGTGAAAGACACGCTTGCCAAGATGGTCGCTGGTGAATTTACCCGTTTTGATGTATTCACTGGTCCGATTAATGATAATCAAGGCAATGTGGTTCTACCTGCAGGTCAGGCTCTGGAACAAGTTGACCTTGACGCTTTCCCTGAATTTGGCTTGCCCTGTACTGTGAAAGTCTGTATGAAGTGGTGGGCTGAAGGCATTACCGCTGAACTGCCTAAATAATTGTTAATATGATAAAAGGGCCAGGACTCTTGTGGTTCTGGCCCTCTTTGTAAAATGACTATATAAGCGTTCCGCAGGTTTAACGCAAGAAATCCATTACTCGACAAAACCTGTAGGACGTTCTCCAACATATTGACTTTATCGCAGGAGTAACCCAGTGACCAATCAAGCTTCCTTGACCGAAAGTTCGTCTGTGGAAACACCTTTGATCGTTGAAATGCGCGGCATTGTTAAGCGCTTTCCTGGGGTGTTGGCAAATGACCATGTCAATTTTGAATTGAAGCGCGGTGAAATCCATGGTTTGCTTGGTGAGAACGGCGCGGGCAAAAGCACTTTAATGAATGTGCTAGCCGGCTTATATCGTCAGGAGGCGGGAACAATTTTGGTTAAGGGAGAGCCGAAGGTTTTTTCATCTCCTCGTGATGCGATCAAAGCCGGTATCGGTATGGTGCATCAGCATTTTATGTTGGTGCCTTCCCAAACTGTGACCGAAAATATTTTACTGGGTTTGGATGAACCGCGTTTTTTCCTGCGTTTGCCTGATTATGATAATAAGATCGCAGAGTTGGGGGAGCGTTTTGGTTTGAAAGTGGATCCGCGGGCAAAGATTTGGCAATTATCAGTGGGGGAACAACAGCGTGTTGAAATTCTAAAAATGCTTTATCGTGGTGTTGATGTACTTATTATGGATGAGCCGACAGCTGTCCTTGCGCCGCAGGAGATCGAAGGATTGTTTGTGACCTTGCGTGCCATGATTGCTCAGGGAAAATCCGTTATTTTTATTAGTCATAAATTACAGGAGGTCAGCGTCATTGCTGACCGGGTAAGTGTTCTGCGGAAGGGAGTTGCCACAGCTTCCGGTGTTGCTTCCAAAGGAGTGTCTCGACAGGAGTTGGCACGCTTGATGGTGGGGCGTGATGTGATCTTTGCGCTTGAGAAAAAATCCAGCAAACCAGAGGGGATTGTATTGGAAGCCATTGATGTTCATGCGGAGAACGATAAAGGCCTGCCTGCTTTACGCGGTGTTTCTTTAAACGTGCGCGCAGGTGAAATTGTGGGAGTGGCCGGTGTTGCCGGCAATGGACAGAGTGAACTTTCCCAGGTAATTTCGGGTATGCGTAAATGTGCCCAGGGGGAGGTTTTGCTGAACGGGGACAAGGTTAGCAATCGCAATACTTTATTTGGAATTCAGCATGGCATGGCGTATGTGCCTGAGGACCGTACTCACGTTGGTAGTGCACCCAATTTAAGTGTGACCGATAACGTGATCATGAAGAGTTATCGCAAGTCGCCGATTTCAAAGAATGGTTTGCTGGATATGAAAGCTGCTGCAAAACTAGCAAATGAGTTGAAGATTGCCTACGATATTATTGTTCCAAATGTTTCCACACCCGTTCGACTGTTATCTGGTGGAAATCTTCAACGTGTGATTCTTGCCCGCGAAATTTCAGGATTGCCCGCTTTCATGGTTGCGGTTCAACCTACCCGTGGATTGGATGTTGGCGCGATCGAAGGAGTCCACCGATTGCTGTTGGCACAGCGTGAGGCGGGAGCGGCGGTGTTGCTTATCTCTGAAGAGTTGGAAGAATTACTTGCATTGTGCGACCGTGTTTACGTGATCTACGAAGGAAAAATTATGGGGGAGGTAATGATCGAAGGTGTTGAATCAGATGACAGTTTGGTGGATACGATTGGTCAAATGATGACGGGCACTCCGCTCGCTCAAATCCAAAAAGAAGGAGTCGCCGCACATGGCTGAGTCGCTACCTGTTAAAAAGAGAACGTCTTTCCGCATTCGTGTTGAACCGCGTTTAAGTGAACCGCCTGCATGGTACCCGGCTGCAGTATCGCTGGGAGCCATCGTTGTTGCTTTGTTTTTGGGCGGCATCTTAATTTCATTTGCTGGCGGCGACCCCATCCGTTCCTATCTACATATTGCCAAGGCTTCATTTGGTGACATTGGCGTGCTTTCAGATACGATTGTAAAAGCCACGCCGATTATTCTTGCGGCGCTTGCGTGTTCAGTTGCATTCCGAATGAAGTTATGGAATATCGGCGCTGAAGGCCAGTTCATCATGGGGGCATTTGGGGCTAGCGCGATTGTGCTTGCGCCTGTGTTGCCCGTTGAGACTCCCCGCATTATATTTATCCCTGTGATGATGCTGGCAGGCATGACGGCTGGCGCTGTCTGGGGATTTATTCCAGGTTATTTAAAAGCAAATTTCAATGTGAATGAGATCATCAGCACATTGATGTTGAATTATGTGGCGGTTGCGTGGGTAAACTTCTGGATATTTGGCGTGTGGACGGAGGGTGGTTTTCAAATGTCACCGAAGTTCCCTGCCACGGCCAGTTTGCCGCGTTTACTCGAATATTCCAAAACATTCCCAATCTTTCGCGGGCTAACCACTCATTTTGGTCTGGTGATTGGCATCGTGGCTGCGATCATTTTATGGTTTGTTATATTCCGCAGCCGTTGGGGTTATGAGATTCGTTTGATCGGTGATAACCCGCAGGCTGCGAAGTACGCGGGCATTAATATCACAAACAATATTATCTGGGTGATGATGCTTTCAGGCGCGCTTGCGGGCTTGGGCGGCATGTCTGAAGTGACGGGTGTTGTGCATCGCCTGCAGACCGCGCCGATTGCTTCGGGGTATGGCTTCACTGGTATTATCGTGGCATGGCTTGCAAAATTAAATCCGCTGGTGATCATATTGGCATCTATTTTATTTGGGGCATTGATCCTTGCGGGCCGTGAAATTCAACCTTCGGGTGTGCCTAAAATGATCCAGGGAATTATTCTGGTGTGTTTAATCGCCAGTGATTTCCTATTGCGTTATCGCATTGTCATTTCACGCGGAGAGGAATAACCATGGACTTTACTATTATCTTACAGGCAGGCATTGCAAGCGGCACTGTATTGTTGTTTGCAACCATAGGTGAGTTATTTTCCGAGCGTGCCGGTGTTCTAAACCTTGGCGTGGAAGGCATGATGTTGATCGGCGCGATGAGTGCGTTTAGTACAACCATTGCCACGGGCAACCCATGGCTTGGTGTTTTGGCGGCTATGTTTTTTGCAGGGCTGATCAGCCAGATCCACGCTTTTATTGTGATCACTTTGCAGGCCGATCAAGTTGTCAGCGGCCTCTCGCTCACTTTTCTGGGAGCAGGTATCAGTCTCGTATTAGGCGAAGGCTTAAGCAAAGCTGGGACTGTTCCGCTATTGCCGAGTTTTTCGATCCCGCTGCTTACCTTAATCCCGATCCTTGGGAAAATATTTTTTACCGATCAAAGTGTTTTGGTATATGTTGGCTACCTGCTCGTTCCACTTTCCTGGTATTACATAAATCGGACGCGTCCAGGTTTGCATTTGCGCGCAGTGGGTGAGTATCCATCGGCAGCAGATGCGTTGGGAATTAATGTTTTTCGCATGCGCTATTTATATGTTTTTGTTGGCGGCATGTTGGCTGGCCTGGCAGGCGCAACCATCAGCCTTGCTATTTCACCAGGCTGGTTTAGTGAGTTGACCACAGGTGGACAGGGCTGGATCGCGATTGGTCTTGTGATCTTCGCGCAGTGGGACCCGATCCGCGCTGCTGTGGGTGCATATGCTTTCGGTGCACTCCGCCGACTTATTCTGGATATTCAAGGTCCGCTTGTTTTATTTGGATTCAACAATCCGTTTTATTACAACCCGTATTACGGTTTCTTCCTTCAAATGCTTCCGTATCTATTTACTGTTTTTGTATTGGTGATTGGCTCGCGTGAAGCCATGCGCAAGCGCCTTGGCGCTCCAGCCGCGTTGGGCAATCCGTATGTTCGTGGTGAACGCGGTAAATAATTTTCATAAAAATAAACCCATCGGTTCGGTGGTCGCTGATTGCGAATCATTCAGCGGCGTTGGCTAACCCCATCGAAAAGTGCCGCCGTTCAAGAAAAAAGGACACCACCAATGAACCTATGGCAAAATTACATTCAACCCAAAACCTTATCCGAAGCAATGGATGCGTTCGCAAATGCGCCGCGTCCACTTGCGCCAATTGCAGGCGGGACAGATCTTCTATTGGATTTGGAACAAGGCCGCCATTCTCCTGTTCAAACTTTAATTGATGTGACTGGGATTAAAGAGATGACTCTGCTCGAATTAAGAGAGGATGAACTCTTCATCGGAGCCTCCGTCTCAGTCAATCGCATCGCGACTACGCCCGAAGTTGCCCGCCACGCCCAAGCCTTGGTCGAAGCCTGTGACTTGATCGCAGGGCCGCAAGTCCGCAATGTTGCGACTCTCGGAGGCAACGTCGCGCACGCCCTTCCCGCCGCCGATGGGACGATTGCTTTGCTGGCACTGAACGCACAGGCGGAAATCGCAAGCGCATCAGATACACGAAGAATCTCATTCAAAGAATTATTCATTGGACCTGGCAAATCCTCTCTCAAACATGGGGAAGAACTAATTGTCGGCTTCTACTTACCACTTTCTACTTCTCATCAAGCCTCCTGTTTCCAAAGAATCATGCGACCACAAGGCGTAGCACTTCCCATTTTGAATTGTGCTGTCTGGCTCGAACGAGATAATGATCTCATCAAAGATATTCACATTGCAGTTGGTCCCGGCGGCGGGACTCCCTTCCGCGCCACACAAGCCGAAGACATTTTGCGTAGCAAATCTCTCAACGAAACAACATTTGAATCTGCAACTGAAGCCCTGCTTTCTCAAGCTCAATTCCGCACAAGTCCCCGCCGTGCCAGCGAGGATTATCGTCAACATATTGTGGATGGGTTGTTCAAGGATGTGCTGGAAACTGCTTGGTCAAGAGCAAAATAGGATTATTGATATGTCAAACATAAATCTTTTAGTTAATGGTAAAAAATATTCAATAGACTCTGTTGCAGGGAAAACTCTCTCCACGCTTCTCCGAGAGCGATTGCGTCTCACAGGAACCAAGATTGGCTGTGACGAGGCCGAGTGCGGTGCATGTACCGTCCTTGTGGATGGTGAGCCGGTGGTCTCATGTATTTATCCTGCTGAGCGTGCCGATGGAAAGAATATTGTCACCATTGAGGGACTTGCGCAGCAAGTTCACAAAGAGATGAAGCTACACCCGTTGCAAGAAGCCTTTGTAGTGCATGGCGCAGTTCAATGTGGATTCTGTATCCCTGGGCAGATCATGACGGCTTATGCCTTGCTCAAACGCAATCCGAATCCCAAGAGCGATGATATTCGTTTTGCTCTCAAGGATACACTGTGTCGTTGCGCAGGGTATCCTGCGATTGAAAATTCTATTCTCGCAGCAGCAGAATCCTTGCGGACTGGCGAACCTGTTAAGAAGCCACATGTCCCTGATTCTATTCACATACATAATTCTGTAGGCCATACGAATTTGCGGCCAGATGGAATCGAAAAGGTCACTGGAGATGCGATTTATACCGATGATTTGATTTTCGATGGCATGTTATATGCCAAAGCCAAGCGCGCGATGATTCCGCATGGATTCTTGACGAGGCTGGATATTTCAAAAGCCAAAGCATTGAAAGGTGTAATTGCAGTATTGACCGCTGAAGATATTCCTGGCGAGCACAACCATGGATTGGTCATTTACGATTGGCCTGTGATGGTAGGTATTGGCGAACGCGTGCGATATGTAGGCGATGCAATTGCCATCGTGGCCGCAGAGACCCAGGAGATCGCCGAGCAGGCGTCGGCGTTGATTGAAGCGGAGTTTGACCTCCAGCCTGTCATCACAAATCCAGTACAGGCAAGGCAGGAAGGCGTGCCACAAATCCACGAAAAAGGGAATTTGCTCAAGCATATCAAAGTTCGTAAGGGAGATATGGATAAAGGCTTTGCTGAATCCGATATTATTCTTGAACATACTTTTCATACACCAACCACTGACCATGCCTTCATCGAGCCTGAATGCAGTATCGGCGTGCCGCTGCCCGATGGACGAATTGAAATTTATTGCGGTTCACAAATTCCATATCAGGATAGGACGCAGGTGGCGCGCGCAATGGGTTGGGATGAGTCACGGGTGCGAGTTGTTGGCCAATTGATGGGCGGCGGTTTCGGCGGCAAGGAAGATATTATGGGACAAATCCACGTCGCCATGCTCGCGAATGTGACGCAGCGCCCTGTGAAATTATTATTTGATCGTCATGAAAGTTTGCTTGTACATCCCAAGCGGCATGCCACGCAAATTCGAGTCAAAATCGGTGCGAAGAAAAATGGCCGTTTGATTGCATCTGAAACAGAGTTGTATGGCGACACAGGTGCATATGCCTCGCTGGGTGAAAAAGTAATGACGCGTGCCACAACACATTCCGCAGGTCCGTATGATATCGAACACGTGCGCGCGGATTGTTATGCCATGTACACTAATAATCCGCCTGCGGGCGCCTTCCGCGGATTTGGAGTCACGCAATCTGCCTTCGCGGTCGAGTCGATGATGGATATGCTTGCTGAAAAATTGAATATTGAGCCTGTTGAATTGCGCCGCATGAATGCGTTGCGCATTGGCAGCATCACCAACACGGGACAGGAATTACGCGAGTCGGTTGGCTTGATGGAATGTATTGATAAGGTTTCAGGTGCCATGTGTCAGGTGTCAGGTTTGAAAGAAGCGGATCTGTTCAAACCGCGCCTGATATCTGAAACCCCGCACCTGGTACGTTCATGGGGTTTTGCCGCAGCTTACAAAAACACAGGGCTCGGCGGCGGCGCACCTGATATTTCCAATGCAGAAGTTGAGCTGTACGATAATGGAAAATTTGAAGTACGCAGTTCCTCCGCCGAAATGGGGCAGGGACTCGTCACCGTGATGCAAACTATCGTTGCTGAAGAAATGGCAGTGTCACCATCACAAGTGCGTGTGCTCGTCATGGACACAGACTTAACTCCCAATGGTGGCCCAACAACTGCATCCCGCCAGACTTTCGTCACAGGCAATGCCTCCCGCTATGCGGCCAAGACTCTGCGCGAAGCGATCACTGCTGTGATGGCTGAAAAATATGATGTGCGCCCTGAGCAGATTCGTTTCGAGAATGGCATTGTCCACATGAATGGACATTCGATGACCTACGCAGAAGTTGCCTCAGAAATGAAGGCGGCGGGACAGCATCCACGCGCGCTCTATACCTATGAAGCGCCCAAGACTCAACCATTGGGAACTGGCGGTGATATGCACTTCGCATTCTCCTTCGGTGTGCAAGCAGCCGAAGTGGAAGTCAACAAGCTGACAGGTGAAGTGCGCGTATTGAGAGTCATCTCTGCCAACGACGTGGGCATGGCGGTCAATCCACTCGGCTTGCAGGGACAGGTCGAAGGCGGCGTGATGATGGGGCTTGGCAACTGCCTCACCGAAGAATTCATCATGGATAACGGTAACGTGGTCACAGACCATCTCGCGCGCTATCGTGTGCCGGGCATCATGCTCACGCCGGAGATCACATCCATTATTGTTGAGCATCCCATTTCCACGGGGCCGTATGGCGCGAAGGGTGTCGGCGAGATTTGCAGTATCCCGACCACGCCTGCGATCACGAATGCGATCTACAATGCGGTGGGGGTGCGGTTTGATACGTTGCCTGTCGATCAGGAGAAGATTGCAAGAGCGTTGTGGGAGCGGCAAAGTAAAAAGTAAACTTTGAAAATAAGACTTCCGAGTTCTTTAAGAACTCGGAAGTCTTATTTTGAAGGCCAGCTCATGTCACGTGATATACTCGCGCCTATCTAACCTCAACCTCCAACCCAAACCAATTTAATATCCGTGTCCACTGGCGTGAGAATTCGCCAGCATTTGTGTTTCTCAATACTGTGTCATTCTGAGCGATAGCGAAGAGTCACCACATAAAGAATGGAGTTTACTTATGGAAGGCAAGCTGACAGTTTATTTTGATGATCCGTTTTGGGTCGGCGTATTCGAACGTGAAGATGATACTGGCTATCGCGTCTCACGTGTGGTTTTCGGCCCCGAACCGACGGATGCAGAGTTATATGAATATATTCGTCATGAATATAAGAAACTTGATTTTGGCAAACCGATCAAGGGTCAGGTAAAAATAATCCGCAAAAAGAATTTCAAACGAATGCAGCGTGAAGTCCGTAAGGAAATTTATGAAGAGGGTGTAGGGACCAAAGCTCAGCAGGCCATGAAGCTGGATTTGGCGTTAAATAAAAAGGAACGTCAGGTTACGACGCGTGAAATGCTGGAAGCAGAGAAAGCCTTGAAGTTTCAGATCAAGCAGGAAAAGAAGAAGGAAAAGCATCGCGGACATTAAACATTGGGCTTAATGGATATTCGATGGAGAAGACTCTCAAGACCTCAAGTATGTTAAATTCACCGAAGTACATATCGGGTAAAATCAAGCAGAGAAAAGAGTCATCATGTCCAAATTCACTGGCTATCGCTGTTCGCTCTGTGGTACGGAATACCTGCCCGGTCAGGTCATGTATACCTGCCCCAAAGACGGGGGCAATTTGGATATTGAACTCGACTACGAAGCCATCCGAAAGAAATATCATTACGAAGACCTTACCAGCCGCGATGAACCTTCACTTTGGCGGTATGCGCCGCTCCTGCCGGTGCATGTGCCGAAAGGCGAAGCCACGCCGCTGCATCTCGCGGGTTGGACGCCGGTATTCAAGCTGCCACGCCTCGCGCAAAAGCTGGGGCTTGATCATCTCTGGCTCAAGGATGAGTCGCGCAATCCGTCCGCTTCGTTCAAAGACCGCGCCTCGGCCATTGTGGTGGCGCGTGCGCAGGAATTGAAATCTGAGATCATCGTGACTGCGTCTACTGGAAACGCGGGCGCGGCGCTCGCGTGCATGTCTGCTGCGATCGGGCAGAAGGCGATCATCTTCGCGCCCAAATCCGCTCCGCCGGCCAAGGTGGCACAACTGCTTGTTTTTGGCGCAAAAGTAATTTTGGTGGATGGTACCTACGACGATGCATTCGATCTCACGGTAAAAGCTTCACAAGAGTTTGGCTGGTACTGCCGCAACACAGGCTACAATCCGTTTACCGCGGAAGGGAAGAAGACAGCCGCCTTCGAAATTTGGGAATGGTGGATGGAAGCGCATCGTGACTGGCACAAGCAGGACAGCCCGCTCGATAATCATCCGCCGCTGACAATTTTTGTGTCCGTAGGCGATGGTAATATCATCTCTGGTATTCATAAGGGATTTAAAGATCTGCTGGCACTTAGCTGGATTCCCAACATGCCGCGCATTATCGGCGTACAGGCAGAAGGTTCTGCTGCAATTTCAAATGCGTTTCATGCGAATACAGAAGTGATCACGCCCGTTTCAGCGAAGACCATCGCAGATAGCATTTCAGTTGATCTACCGCGTGACGGAGTCCGCGCGGTGCGTGCTGCGCAGGAAACAGAAGGCACATACATCACTGTCTCAGATGACGAGATCATCAAGTCAATTACGGAGCTTGGGACGATGGGAGTCTTTGCCGAACCTGCCGGGGCGGCGGCGTATGCGGGTCTGGTCAAAGCGACAGGCTCGGGCGTAGTCCGAAGCGATGACCCTGTCCTCGTGTTGAATACTGGCAGCGGCTTGAAAGATATCAAAGCGGCAATGCAGGCGGTTGTCGAAGCTCCCATCATAGAGCCAACATTGGCAGCGGTGAAAAAATTATTATGAAAACAAAAGATGCAGAAAAATTCTGGAGCGTTTCTTTTCGTTACGTTGTCGGGCTTATCCTCCTTATTGCAATTGTTGCCTTGTTGATTTACGCGCGCGAAGCTGTAAAAACTTTGGTGATTGCTGCATTCATTTCATACCTTATCAGTCCAGCCGTCAGGTTCCTGATGGAGAGGACGAGTCTCTCGCGCACCGCGGCGGTCAACCTTGTGTACTTTTCAGCTTTAATCGTATTGATCGGACTGCCTGCCACACTGACCCCGATCTTTTTTGACGAAATTAAGATCGTCGCGAAAGATCTGCTTGACCTCTCGATTGAGTTTAGTACTGTGCTTACTCACCCCGTTCAATTTGGCGGCATGGTCTTTCATTTTGAGCAGCTGGGACAAAGCCTTACTCATCTACAGGATACGGTTCTGACTCCTTTGCCTGAACAGGCGCTGGCTTTGCTTGAAACGACATCTGTCAACCTGCTGTGGATTTTGGTGATCATTGTCAGTGTGCATTTGTTTATGACGGAATGGCCGAACATGCGTGAGGGGATCGTGCACCTTGCGCCGCCTGAATATCAGGATGACATGTACGAGTTATTCAAACGCCTTCGTCGTGTGTGGATGGCGTATCTGCGGGGTCAGATCGTTCTGATGATTATTGTAGGCATTGTCTTCACGATCGCATGGTTGATTATGGGCATTCCGGGCGCATTGGTCCTGGGTGTGGTCGCTGGCTTGTTCACACTCATCCCTGATGTGGGTCCATTTTTGGCGGCCATTCTTGCCATGGCTGTGGCTTTGTTGGAAGGGTCAAGCTGGATTCCGCTTCAAAATTTTTGGATTGCTGGAATCGTTTTTGTAGTTTATCTGGTATTGATCAACTTGAAGAATTTCTGGCTGCGGCCGTACATCATGGGACGCAGTGTCCACATGAACGAGGCCTTGATCTTTATTTCCATCATGATCGCCACGATTTTGGGCGGTATCATGGGTGCTCTACTAATCGTGCCTGTACTTGCATCTGCCATAGTGATTATGGAATATCTTCGCCGCCGCATATTAGGGCTGCCTGCCTTTGGTGATGATGGCAGCAAGCAATTCGTGATACCTCCAGAAAATGTAAAGCCGCCGCGCCGTCTCTCAATTCGTATACAGGATAAACGGAAAAAGGATATATGAAAGTTACCTACTCGATTATTGCCCCGATTTATAACGAAATTGACAACCTGCCTGAGCTTTATCGCCGTGTAAAAGAAGTGATGGATTCCTCGGGTGAGTCGTGGGAACTTATTCTCGTGGACGATGGCTCCACCGATGGTTCCACCGATAAAATCCGCGAGCTTGGTCAAAAGGACAAAACCGTACGTCCTGTGATTTTTGCCCGCAACTTTGGACATCAAGTGGCGATTACCGCAGGCTGGGATTATGCCCGCGGCGATGCAATTGTCATTATCGATGCCGATTTACAGGATCCGCCTGAAACCATTCTCGAACTCGCGAAGAAGTGGAAGGAAGGTTACGAAGTTGTTTATGCGGTACGCGGAGAACGTGAAGGCGAGTCGTGGTTTAAGAAATTTACTGCGGCCATGTTCTATAGAATTATTTACAGCATCACAGATGTAAAAATCCCTGTGGACACTGGCGACTTTCGTTTGATGGATCGTAAAGTAGTGAATGTGCTTAAGCAAATGAAAGAGCGTCACCGCTTTCCACGCGGCATGTCTGCCTGGGTGGGCTTTCGGCAAATTGGTGTGACCTATAAACGCGCCGCGCGTGTAGCAGGCGTGACTAAGTATCCTTTCAGCAAAATGCTCAAACTGGCCTTGAATGCCATTACAGGGTTTTCGTATTTTCCTTTGCAGTTGGCAACCTATTTTGGTTTTGCATCAGCGGCCATTTCAGTTGTAGCCATTCCAGTTGTTATTTATATGCGTATCATGGGGTCAGGTGCTTTCTTTGGACAGGCGTCTACTTTGATCGCGGTATTATTTTTCGGCGGCGTGCAACTAATCTCACTCGGTGTTTTGGGCGAATATATCGGCCGTTTGTACGATGAAGCCAAAGGCAGGCCATTGTATATTGTCCGCGATGCGCCTGAAGATCAGTAATCAATACGGATATGAATAATTAATGGACAGTCGGCGTTTGATCGTCGGCTGTCTTTCATCTTTTCTGGAAAAAATATGACGATTTGGCTCACAACATTCATTATTACCCTCACTTACATTGGCATTGCCATAGGGCGTTTTCCATTGTTGAGGATGAATCGTACAACGATTGCTTTAATTGGCGTTGGTTTACTACTTGCTCTTGGTTTGCTTCACTTCGACCAAATCAGTTCTCTGCTGGAGATGAATACACTCGTTCTTCTCTTCGGTATGATGATCATCAATTCAAACTTGCAACTGGCAGGCTTCTTTCGTCTTGCAGGGGCATTCATCTTGCGCTGGACAAAATCCCCACGTACATTGCTTGCCTTGGAGATTCTTGTCGTTGGTATTCTAAGCGCGTTGTTTCTCAATGATACTGTCTGTCTTATGCTTACTCCCTTGATTCTCGATATTACAGACTCGGCAAAACGGAATCCGATACCATATCTTATCGCGCTGGCAACTGCTTCAAACATAGGCTCAGTTGCCACGCTTACCGGCAACCCGCAAAATATGATTATCGGAATTGCATCAGGGATTTCCTATCTGGATTTTGTTGCCGCACTTGCCCCAATTGCCCTGCTCGGCATGGTGTGTGTTTGGGTGGTGATCGTCCTGTTATATCGTCAGGAATTTACTTCCATTCATTTTGAGCATGTTGAAATAGTGGAACCGCGCATCTTCCGCCCTCTTTTATATAAGACGCTTTTTGTTACGTTTGGTCTCTTGATTGCTTTTATGTTCGGCGCCCCCATTGCGGAATCTGCATTTATTGCAGGCTGTATTCTTCTTTTTACCCGCCGTGTGCATCCTGAAAAAGTGATGAATCAGGTGGATTGGAATCTGCTCGTCTTTTTTGCGGCACTGTTCGTTTTAACAGGTGTAATTGAATTGAATCATTTGACTGATGGGATTTTTTTCTTCCTTCAACCCTATATCGCCGGAGGCGTGTTCGCGCTTTCTGCGATTGCAGCTGTTCTTTCAAATCTTGTTTCCAACGTCCCTGCGGTTCTACTATTGCGTCCTGCGGTCAATGCAATTGTCGATCCCAAGGCAGGCTGGCTTACATTGGCAGTTTCATCCACTCTTGCCGGGAACCTTACGCTGCTTGGCTCTGTGGCAAATTTGATTGTCGCAGAGATCGCGGGACGTCGTGGTGTAAAACTCACATTTCAGGAATATACAAAATCTGGCATCATTATCACCTTGATAACTCTTTTTATTGGGATACTGTGGATCAAATTCTTCATTTGGAAATGAGACCATGCTAAAATTTTTACGCGACCATGTCTTTATGAAAGAGTTGCTGTTGATCGCGCTTCCGATCTCCTTTCAACAGTTGATTAATGCGTCACTTAACATGATCGATGTAGTCATGGTAGGGCAGTTAGGCGAATCTTCCATTGCGGCGCTTGGGCTGGCGAATCAGGTTTTCTTTGTGCTCATCCTTTTGTTGTTCGGGACCACCAGCGGCATGGCAATTTTTACCGCGCAATTTTGGGGCAAGCAGGAGATCAAGCCCATTCGTAAAGTGTTGGGTATGAGCATCCTTGCCACATCATTATTTGCATTCTTCTTTACACTCGCCGCAGTTCTGATACCGCATAAAGTGCTTGGCTTATATACCAACGATGCGAAAGTGATCGAGATCGGCTCACAATATCTTCGCATTGTCGGTTTTACTTATATCCCTGTTGCAATCGCAACTTCCTACATCGCCGTATTACGCAGTATTCAGCTTATTCGCTTAACTGTGATCGCAACAACCACAGCCATTATTTTTAAGACGATTCTTGGCTACATGTTGATTTTCGGCTATGGTGGATTTCCCGCTCTCGGAGTGCGCGGCGCCGCAATTGGCACCGCATCAGGCTGGACCCTGGAATTGATTCTGCTTCTTATCCTCGTCTACACTCAAAAGACTCCGCTTGCTGCCAGCCTCAAAACATTATTCACATTTGATATGTCATTTTTTACCCGAGTATTAACCACGGCTTTACCCGCCATGGCAAATGAACTGTTTTGGTCTGTAGGGATTACCACCTACAACGCCATTTATGCCCATATCGGCACAGATTCGATTGCAGCCATCAATGTCAACGGAACAATGGAAGAACTTGGGTTTGTGGTTTTTATGGGACTCGGCAACGCCTGTGCGGTAATGGTGGGCAACCGCATCGGCGCGGGAAAAAAAGAGGAAGCCTATGAAATTGTCCGCCGTGTGATTATCCTCAGTGTCGGAGCTGCCTGGGTTGTGGGATTAATCGTCCTTTCGTTGCGAACCGCAGTAACAGGGCTGTATGACCTTTCCCCGAACGGCATTCATAACGTACGTATGTTGATGTTAATGATGGCCTGCACACTTTGGATTCGCATGTTTAACTTCTCCACCTTCATTGGCGCCTTACGGGCTGGAGGTGACACTCGTTTCGCACTGGTTATGGAAATTTGTTCGATTTGGCTGATCGGTGTCCCTGCGGCATATTTAAGCGCGTTTGTATTCCATCTTCCTGTTTATTTTGTGTACTTATGTGTGATGTCGGAAGAGTTGGCCAAGGCCTTTGTCAGTGCCTGGCGCTTCCGGTCGCGCAAGTGGATTCATGATCTGGTCAATATTCCTGGAGAATAAAAAGAAGCCGCAGGTTTTGCCTGCGGCTTCTTTTTATGATTGAATTTGCACTCTGATGTTTGTATATTTCGAACCGCCCCGCATTCGTCCGATAAAGCCGAAGATGTGAAACATCAGGCCATATTTGGCTGTCATTAACTTTTTTACATAGTCAACGGCCTCTTTCGATTCGTCTGCTTGTGCGCCGGCGTTGAGCCATTCACCTGTGGGTTCTCCTGAAGCTGTCGCAGGCGCAACGCGGACCGTGCCGTTGGCGCGAATCCGTTTGGCTTTACCAGAATCAGCCTGGGTCCAAATATGAAGCGTTTCCCCATCCTGTGCAAACCAAACGGGCGTTTTAACCGCCTGTCCATTTTTGCGATAGGTTTCGATGTTCAGATATTGCTGTTTTTCAAATTGACTTAGTTTCATGGTAATCCTTTATAGTGGTTGATTTTCCAATCAGCAAATCTTTGTTTGCCGATATTGGCGAGCAGAAGGGTGATCCCGAAGGCGATCAGTATGTTGGTGATGAAAAAGAAAACGACCTCTTCGAGCGGCAGAATGCCAAAGAATAAAATTCCCGTGGTTTGATCCTTCGCGATAGACCAGGTGGTGTCAGTGAGCGCAATGATATCCATGAGCGAAAGATACGTACCCGGGACAAAGATCGCCCAAAAGACAAGTTTACGATAATACCAAAGGATATCGGCCCCGTAAAGAATCTGCGGAAAGATGGCGGGGAGTGCCCAGAAGAGTGTGATGGATAAGTAGGTGAGGGGTTTGTTATCGTTAAAAAATAGTATTGTGAAAATCACCCATACTGTAAATAAAACAGATGACGAGATGATGCGCAGCGTTTTTGATGGCCGAAATGGGCTGGTTGGTTGCGAAATTCTTCTTGCAAGAAACCACCACCACAGGCCTGAAAGAATTGTTTCAACCACAAAGAAAGTATATTCCTCAATGGGTACATAGCCAAAAACAATTCCTGTGACAAGGTTGGGGTTGTAATACCAAACGCCTGTGGCGACCAGATAATTATCCCAGGGCGTGGTGTACACCACTGCGAGAATTACATGGATGAGAATTGCAATCCACACCGCGCGGCCGTTTGCAAAGCCGGGAGTGGGTTTGTTGTTTTTATGATCCCACCAGGTAATGCCAAGGAAGATAATAATGGGGATAAAGAGAAAGTGTATTAGAAATCCGAAGTATGTCATTTTTCACCACAAAGGACACGAAGAGCACCAAGGAAGTTCAACAAAGGTTTTCCCTTTGTGTTTGTTAGTGGTCTTCGTGGTTAATGTCTTTTTGCCACCTTCATCATCACCCCGGGACGCGGCTCAAGGGTCGCGCCCATGTGAGCATGGATGGGATGATTTGTAAATTCAAACGTAAATGTTTTTAGTAAACGCGCCATTACGATCCGCGCTTCGGCTTGACCAAACGCGGCGCCAATGCATGCACGCGGACCACCGCCAAACGGGATGTAGCTCATTGGTGGGGTCTTGCGCCCATGAGCAAATCTTTCAGGGCAGAAATCTTCGGCGTTTTCCCATATTTCAGGGTCGCGGTGGGTGAGGTAAATGGAATAAAACAGGCGTTCATCTTTTGGAACCTTGTTCCCTTCAAAATCCATTTCTTCGGCGATGCAGCGATTACCGATATGAATGGGCGGATAAAGGCGCAGACTTTCCTTGATGACATGGTCAAGCAATTGCGGTTTTTCTGAATGATTTAATTCACTGATAACTTGTTCATAAACTTTGGGATGTTGACCCAGAAGTGCAAATGTCCATGCGAGTAATGCCGTAGACGTATCATGCCCTGCGATCATCATGGTCAACATTTGGTCGCGTATGACCTTGTCGGTGAGACTTGCGTCTATGAGGTGCTGGAGTAAATCGTTTTGACGATGGACAATGGACGTCATCGTGCCCGAAGGGTATTGACCATTGTCCATTGTCTGCTGTCTGCGGTCGGTGACGATCTCAAATAAATACTCATCCAACTCCTTCAACGGCTTGCGGAATCCAAAACGCGGGATGTTGCGCCAGATGATCCATGCGCCGGGCGAGATATATTCGATGGCTTTGAGGATTGGTTTCCAAATTCTTGAAAGGTCATCCCAAATATCTTTGCTGAATAAAGTTTGCATGATGATCAACAAGGCGATCTTGCGGCTCTCGACGAGCATATCCACAACTTCGCCGTCTTTCCATTGAGAAGAAACTCTGTCTGTTTGGGAGATCATTATTTGGGTGTAATCGGGCAGCCGCGCAGGATGAAGCGGCGGTTCCATCAACTTGCGATAGTGGTCGTGTTCTTCACCGTCCACGATCAGCACGCCGTGATCCAATAAATCAGTGACAGGGTCTGTATTGCGCCATAAAACTTTATCGCGTTCGGTCACCAAAACTTTGCGCACAGCTTCAGGCCCAAAAACAACATAAGGCTGAAATCCTGGGATTGGAATTTGAAAGAAATGCCCAACATGTTTTGCCATTACTTTCAATGGGCCTAGTGGGGATTTTTCTTTGAGCAAGGCATGCATTGCGGCGCGGCCTGTTTCGGGGGAGAGTGCTTTTTTCATGGAAATTATTTATCTTTTTTATGATTCAATAACATAACAGCCCGCGTGAGTAGGATGATCTTCAACGAGGGTGTTTGGTTTTATATTTCGTATGATCCACAGAATGAGAAAGTCTCCACCCGCAGCAGTTGTGTATAAAAAGCCAAAAAAGAAGAGCAGGAAATTTCCAGTGAATAAACTCATAAGCCATGGGAGAATGCCGAGTAATAAACCAGGTGCAAAAGAACCAAGTCGATAAGGCTGAATGTCCATGGGTTCTTTGCAATGCGCGTAGGGCGTGAGAGATTTCCATTGAAAGCCAAGTTTGAAAACACGCAAAGGTTTTTTGGCGAAGAGTGCCCAGACAAACATGTGAATCAATTCATGTGCAAGGATTCCGAAGAGGAGAAGAAATCCATATGTGGTCATTTTTATGTCCGTGGATAATGCAGGAAGATCATGAATCGAAAAGAATAAGGCGGCTTGAATGACTGCAATTGGAATTGAGATCAACAATGATTTACCGGTTGCCTCATTCATTGGAATGGAAACATCTTTTTTGTTCATGTTTTACATCTTTGCTTTTGACAGGTTATAAGCGCTCATCGTTCTTTCTTTTACTATGCCGCGATCCACGATCGGTTTTTTAGGATAGCCGATCACTTTGATATTCTTTTCCCACGGTGCGTGAATTTCTTTTGCGCTCAACTCGCGCAGTTCAGGAACCCACTTGCGGATGTAATCTCCGTTCGGGTCGAACTTTGCACTTTGCAAAACAGGATTAAAGATTCTAAAATATGGCGCTGCGTCGGTGCCCGTGCCGGCCGTCCATTGCCAGCCGCCATTGTTCGCGGCGGGGTCGCCATCTAACAAGTTTTCCATGAACCATGCTTCGCCCCAACGCCAATCGATCAATAGGTCTTTGACCAGAAATGATGCCACGATCATGCGCGCGCGGTTGTGCATCCAGCCCGTTTCTTTAAGTTGACGCATGGCGGCATCCACGATCGGCATGCCGGTGAGTCCATTTTTCCATGCAGTGAAATCGGATTGATTATTTCTCCATGGAATATTTGCCAAAGATGGATTGAATGAGCCTTTGCTGACATGCGGGAAATGATACAAAATTTGGATGTAGAACTCGCGCCAGATTAATTCATTCAACCAAATTTCCGCATTGCGTTTTGACTCATCGCTTCTTGCCTGCGCCTGTGCCTGTTTCGCCGCATTGACAGCTTGCCTCAGTCCAAGCATTCCAAACCGTAGATACGGCGAGAGGGAAGATGTGCCGTCCAAGTCCATACGGTTGCGGTCATCTGCATAGGAATAGATTCTCTTATGCAAAAATTCTTCCAGACGGGTAAGCGCTTCTTCTTCACCCGCAGGGAATAAGGGATTGGCTGAAAACTGCGGCAGTGCTTCAGACTTGATACCGGCGGGAGTATTTATTTTTTCTGGCGCGGGAAGCAATTTTATTTTTGATAACTGCGCTTTCCATGTTTTGGAATAAGGCGTGTATATCGTGTAGGGTCCGCCATTCGGCTTGAGTACGCTTTTTGGATGATGCACGGTTTGCCCGTGGACCAATCGTAACGGTAATAATTTGGTGATAAGAGAATCCCGTTTACGGGCATAAGGAGTGAAATCCTCTTCGGCGAAAATAATTTCTGCCTTGGTTTCGTCAAATATCCCACGGAGTATGTCAATCGGGTTGCCTTTGCGGACTACCAAATACGAGCCATGGCTGCGCAAGTCTTTATCAAGCGTGTGAAGGCCTGCATACAGGAAATTCCTGCGCCTGGAAGATTGATTCGCAAATGCCGGGTCGAGGATAAAGACCGGGATGACGCTCCCAGCTTCGAGTGCGGCATGAAGCGTGAGATTATCTGTTAATCTTAAGTCGCGGCGAATCCACCAGATTGATGTCATGCGGGCATTAAATCCTTCAAAAATATCGTGCGCACAAGTGGATGGGATGTGGCTGGCTGTTCATTGATCTGTATGTTTGCAAACCCCTGACGATTTAAATTAAGATGGCCGCTGTTGCCAAGTGAATCTTTCATGTCCAGAGAGCCATAGCCGCGGATTTTGGTGTTTCCGAAGAGTGCCAGTGCAAGTTCGCTGGTGAGTGTGCCTGTGAATTCAGCTTGATAAGTATCTGATGTAAAAGTAAATATGGAAGGCGCTGGCATGCCGAGTCCGCGAAGACCCACGGTGGTGCCAAGAATTTTTTCAGAGCCGTTGAATATGTCGCCGTTTTTCATGGTCGCAGAATAGGTGATGTGATAATGCGGCGAGCTGCTCTCAAGTTTGGCTGTGACGAGGGCGTCTGTGATTGGGTCACGTTCCTGAACGGTTTCACCAACTGCGTTGAATCGCGGCTGGTAATAGGCCTTTCCGAAAGATGTGGAAGATGCTGCTGCATAAATGGCTGCGGCTTCAAGTGCATCTGTACTTTTGTTTTGCATTAGCAGTTCAGGAACCTTGGCCAGCCATTCGGTCTTATGCATTCTGCGGACGACATATCCGAGAAGTGAAATGCCCTGAGCGGGCAATTCGTAGCGAAGCGTATCCATTAACATGTTTACTCCTTGTGTATCGAACGTAAACGACGAAAAACCAAAATGGCTGCTACAAGTGCGATCAACACTGCGATGGTGATGATGGCGATGTAATGTTCAAAATACCAATGCACGCGCAGCCACCAAATGGGAAATACAAAAAGGTCGATCAAACTAAATACTTCTTTACGGCCAACATCCATTACATATTTGCCCGCCTCGTCGTTTGGATGCCAGACTAGGATGTAGTATTGCCCATCCGCAGGCAGGGTTGTATTCAGTGATTGACGGCCAAGGAAGTTTGTTTGAGTAAAGGGTTCAAAAAAACCTGCACTCACTTCACTGGGTGCAATCAACGCGCCGAGGTCTTCGGGATGTTCAGATGGCAGCATGGCTTCATCAGGCTGGGGCAGGCTAGGGCCGAATAAAGCCAAATTTACACTATAGTCTTTGTATTTGGCAAGGTCAGGGATCTGAATACCTGCATGAATGGACTGTCCCTGCCTGCCTTCGAAATAGAAGACATCAATCTCGTCGGCTTTGAGCTGCTGATAGAACGCATACGATACGGAAATATCTTCTATTTCAACTGGGCCGAGAGTATCGCCCCACATCGGACAGTGCGCCTGCGCAGGGGTAGGCACTGCAAATAGGATGGCAGCCAGGCAAAGGGTCCAGATAAAGAGGCGGTATTTTTTCATTGAGTTAGTTAATCCGAAGCAGGGACTGGCGTGGCTTGATTCTGTTTGAATGTTGCAACAATCGGATGGTTATAAATCTTTATGAAAACGTAAATACTGACACCAACCATAATCACCGCGCCGAACGCGCCAGGGGCCCAGGTTCCAACTTGTTGTAAGAGTACGCCGCCAAGGATGGGAGCGATGATGCGCGTGGAACTTTCAACGGCAGTTGAAAGACCGAGAATGCCGCCAATTTCCTGCGGAGCAACTGCTTTGGTGAGCGTGCTGGAGAGCAGAGTGTTGAGCAAGCCACCTGAGAAAGCCATGGGGGTCATAATGATATACAACCAAAGCACGGATGGAGCAAGTGCCCAGCCAAGCAGAGATACTGCCATTAGCCCAACACAAAAGGTGATCAGCAGATCTTCACGATAGCGATTGGTCAGACGGCCGACTAGAAACCCTTGAACAATGACCGAAAGGACACCCACGTAGGTTAATGCGAAACCAGTATCGCGGGGAGATAGGTTAAATTTTGCAAGTGTGTATAACGAGAAGATGGTTTGAAGAATTGCGAATGCAAGACCAAAGAAGAAACGAGTAATTAATATTGATCCGGTGAATGGACGTTGAAACGCAACCAGCAAAGCATTCATAGTAACGGCTGGTTTATTTTCAGTCATGTTGCTGCGCTTTTCTGCGGTAAGGGATTCAGGAAGCCAGGCATAGATCAAAATAAGATTGATTAATGAAATTGCAGCGGCGGCGTATGCAGGAACAGCATAGCCCCATTGACTAAGCAATCCGCCAGTGAGTGGGCCGAAAATGAAGCCAAGCCCAAATGCCGCGCCGATCATGCCGAGACCTTTGGAGCGGCTTTTTTCGTCGGTAACATCGGAGATGTAGGCTTGCGCTACGCTTAAGTTTCCGCCAGTTAGCCCATCCAGGATTCGGCTGGCAAATAACATCCATAAGGAATTGGCAAAGCCGAGCAACAAAAAGCCAAGAAAGGTTCCAAAAACACTGAGTAATAAAATAGGGCGTCGTCCATAACGATCAGAGAGTCGGCCAAGAATGGGGGCGCCAATTAATTGCATGAGTGCATATGAAGCGATCAATAAACCAGTGGTGGTTTGATTCGCATTGAAAGTTTTTGCGTAGTAAGGCAGAAGCGGCAGGATCAAGCTAAAACCGAGTAAGTCAATAAATACCACTAAAATAATTGAAAAGAGACGTTTGTTATTCATTTTTTCCTGTTGTATATTTTGATTGATATGCTTCCTGATAGTGCATTTGGAACTCAGGTATTTTTCCAGTTTTGGTCAGGTTTTCCCAGCCGACTCGGATCAGGCCCAGCAGGGGAGTCCAAGGTTTGAATAGTTTTACTTCGCTAAATTCCTTGCGGTTGCTGTCAATAGTTTTTACCAATTTATCAGCAGCATATTTGGCAGGCCAACTTAAGAAACGCAGAACAAAACCAAAGTTTTTCAACATTTCCTTGCCGTGCTCGCCAACCACAGTAGGGCTGGTCAGCATGTCTGTTGTCATCATGCCCGGGCTAAATCCAAGAATTTGTATGCCGCTACCTTTAAGTTCAACAGCGAGGCTTCGTGTAAAGGATGTGACCCATGCCTTCGTTGCACCATAAAGTCCGGTGGGGGATGCGGGGCGCAGGAAACTTCCATTGCCGTAAATGTTCACGAGCAGTCCCTGCTTGCGTGGCGTCATGTAACGCAGGATGGCCTGTGTACAACGCATCAGACCCAGATCGTTCGATATGAACATATCCAATGCATCCTGTGGGTCCATATCCAGCATCAAGCCTGCCGCGTTGGAATAGCCCGCGTTGTTAATCCAAATGTCAATGCGACCAAATTCTTTGATGACATCTTCGACGAGTTTGTAGATTTGCGCCTCTTCGCAGACGTCCATCACAAATCCGCTCACACGACCTTTGGGCTGGAGACTGGTTAATGAGTTGTTCACTGCTTTTTGGCTTCTTCCAGTAATCGCGACAGTTGCACCTGCTTCGAGCAGAGATTCTGCGATGGCATAGCCATATCCACGGGTGGAGCCGGTAATCACAACAACTTTCTCTTTAATTGTTGACATGGGATTCCTCGTTAATTGTTTTTAGCAGGTCAAGAATTTCTTCGTTCTTTGGTATATCGGTCATGTCATGACCATAGTGCGCGAAGCACGCAATTCCTTTTTTATCCACTGCCACCTGTGCAGGCATACGCCCGAATTTGAATAAATTGATTTGCTGTCCGTACAGTGTCAAGACCTTGCCCGTTGGGTCCGGTAGACCAATAAAAGGCAGATCGTTTTCTTTCCAATAGGTTGAGAAGACTTTTTCATTATCAGGACCGATTGTGATTACTTCGGTATCCAGCGCTGTAAATTTGTCGTAGTCTTGGCGCAACTGCGCCATGTGCTTTTGACAGAAAGGTCAGAGAAATCCACGGTTGAAAACAAGCAAAACATTCTTATTGCCTTGGAAACTTGCGAGGCTGACTTCATTTCCGTTGAAATCTTTCAGAGCGAAATTGGGAGCAGGCTGATTAAGTTCGGCGCGGCTCACTGTGGAATGACCAAAATGATGCCGAAGATGATTTCCGCTGCTACGCTAATCCAGTTGGATTGCACTGAGGATTTATCCATAAAGATGGAGACGATCCGCACGAAGCCAATTGCCAGATACATGATGCCGAGCATCTGATAGGTCTCGCGTGTGCCGAGCAACAGGACTGCAATTCCCAACCCGATGAAAAGTCCGCCAAATATGGAACGAATCTCAGTGATGCCGCGTCCGCCAGAAGCAGTCAAGCCCGTGAAACCTTGCACGCTGAGCGGGTTGACCAGGGACACAAGTCCCGTCAAAATAGTTGCAATGACCGCAATAAGTTGTAGGATTTTGATGATCATCTTTTCTCCAATTACAATTTAGGAATTAGTACAGGTGTCCGCTTTTTATAGGACTCATACTCTTCCTGCCCGCCCCATTTTGTATCTGCCTTCTTTTCAAGCAGAGGCACTCCGCTGACGCGGGTGAGGAGCAGCGTGACGAAAACTGGAGAGATCAAGGCCACCCATTGCCAGCCTTGCAAAACAGGCAAAGCGATAATTGCAACACCAACCCAGAGCATGATCTCACCAAAGTAATTCGGATGGCGGGATCGAGACCAAAGCCCTGTTTGAATAAACTTGCCTTTGTTGTCTGGGTTGGAACTGAAGCGACCTTTTTGGGCGTCAGCGACAACTTCAATCCCAAGCCCGATAACCCACACTAGGAAACCAATGATGGCAAACAAATCCAATTCTTTTCGGATGGTTGTTGTAATGGCAACCAATGCAGCGGCCACCGTGAATGTTACCCACAGCCCCTGGATGGTCCAAACATTCAAAAAACGGATGAAGGATGGTTTGATCTCATCAAAACGATCATCTTTTCCTGCTTTTCGTATGCGACCAAACAGGAAAGTGCCAAGACGAATTGCCCATATCACGACCAGAATCGACAGAAGGATCGTTCTTCCATCGGCAGCTTTACTGAAAATAAACGCAATTGTGATCACAGAGATATAGGTGATACTCCCTGTCAGATCGAAGAATTTTTCAGTCTGCAGAAAATAAGCCGGGATAAATGCCAGCCATTGGATTACAAAAGCCAGCCCAACTGACAAAGCAAATATTGGAACTCCAGCAATCGAAGCCCCGCCTTGACTGCCAGCCAAAGCGACCCCCAGTCCAATTAGGATCAAGATAGGAAAAACGATTAGTGAATTGCGATCTGTTTTTTTCATGGAATTTTCTCCTTGTATTAACTATTGACGAATATTTTCTACCGTACGTATGTCATTGCGAGCCGCCGATCTTGTTCTTGGGCGGCGAAGCAATCTCGATTTTAGAGGGGGGTTGCCTCGGGCGAAAACCAAGAGCGCCCTCGCAACGACATACTATTATTTTTTCTTTGAAAATTACTCTTATTTGTACGGTAGTGAAGACGAATATAGGCTAAAACCCGCGCCGTTGACCTAGCCACGGGGCTGGGCTGTCGTTGCGAAATTCTTCCACACTGGGACCGCGTAACTGCGCGAGCCGCCACGTTCCATACAAATAACTAAATATCAAAAGTAGAATGGTGGCGGGCCAACCCGTGACAAAGTTGGTGATTGCCAGTGAATTAACATTGCTGTTTTCAAAAAGTGAAAATTGTAAGAACAGGCGCGCCGCGAAGAATATAGTCCACGCGAAAGTCACTTCACTGTATGCAGGGCGAACTTGTGGGTGCCAATACCAGTCGATTGGCCAGCGGCGGGCGAGGTAACTTGTCCATGCCACCATGGGGCGGCGAATGATCAAGCTGATGATTGCAAGCAGCAAGGTCATACTTCCGCTGATCAGACCCGGCAGAAAGAATCCCTCCGACTTTCCCAGAAACCACGCAATGCCGATTGCGACGGCAACCGAGCCAACACCCGCCAATGCATACAACAAAGATTGTTTGCGAATTATTCGAGCGGCTGCAATGATGACCGAGACAATCAGTGCGCTCCACATCGCGGCTTGAAAGCCAGCCAGTCCATTAGTTATAAGAAAAATGATCGGCGGAAGAATCGCATCCAGAAAAGAGTTTCGCCCTGTAAACACGGTGCGAAGTTCTTCCAGTAACTCGCCCCATTTATTCGGCGAAGGCTGGACGGGAGTTGACTCTTTTTCAGGCATGTTTTCCGAGCCAGAATTTGCGCCAATCGTTTCCACTGGTTTGCAAGGCAATGAAAGCGTAGAGACTGCCAGCGAAGAATCCCAGAGTCATCATCGCAACTGTCCACAAGATGGCGACGGGCAGGGATTTTTCACGGTAGATAATCCACATTGAGAAGAGGGTGAAGCCGGTGTACATGTCCACAAGCGAGACGATACCCCACGGCATGGACATCAGTTGGCTGCCTTCTTTCATAAAATCGCCAATTGTGAAGCCGTAAATCAACACGGCGGTCATAGCGAGCATGCCAAGAACAGAAATTACTTTTGCGATTTTCATAAATTTACTCCTTTGCGATACATGCAAATCCCAGCGCGCCGATGCCCAGATGTGCGCCAAGGGCTGGAGTGATTTGGACAATTAAAACTTCACCCTGCGGGAAGAAGGAACGCACCTGTTCGTAAAGCGCTTCGGCTTCTTCCTGAACACCAGCGTGCAGGATCGCCAGTTTTTCATACGGTGCATATTCAGCCAGCCAGGCAAGCAGGCGTTCCGTTGCGCGTTTTTGTGTGCGTGTGCGATGGGCACTGGCTTTGCCCATGTTCATGTGCAGCAAAGGCTTGATCTGTAGTATTTCACCAAATTTTGCGATGGCAAAATTCATTCGTCCACTACGACGTAGGTATTCAAGAGTTTTGAGTGACGCGAATACGTACGTGCGCTTCATCACGCCCTGTAAGCATGATACGATTTCCTCAATATTTTTCCCAGCCTGTGAGAGTTGAGCAGCCTGCTCAACAAGAAAGCCTGTGCCAAGGCTAAGTTGACTTGAATCCAACACGGTCACAGGGATGCGGGTAAATTGTTCGGCGGCGATCCGCGCTGAGTTGACCGTGGCACTTAATGTTTCCGAGATATGCATCGACAGAATAGCCTGGGCACCTTCGTCTGCGAGGCGCTCATAGGCTTGAGTAAAGACCTCAGGCCCGGGCGCGGCTGTTTTTGGAGATAGTTCGTAAGCGGGCAGTTGTGTATAAAACTCTGCGCGTGATAGATCTACGCCGTCTAGGAAGGTTTTTTCACCCACGTTGATATGCAGAGGAATGACCGTGATGCCATATTTACTTGCAATTTCAACTGGAAGATCACAAGTGCTGTCGGTGACAATGTGAATGTTCATATTTATGCATTCTCCTGATTTTCCGGCGCAATAGGCTCAGCGGTTTGCATGGGAAACATTTGATGTAATAGGGAGGTAACCTGGAAGGCAGTTTCAGACCCAAAGGTGAAGAAGCCTTCGTAGAGGCCTGCTCCATAGGCAACCACGAACCAGTAGTTTTCAAGAGGCGTATTGCTGGTGCTAATGCCTACTGTGCGTGCTAGTTTTGGCAGGAGAGCATCTGGAATGCCGTACAGCCACAAACCTTTCGATGCAACAGCTACCTTTTTATATTGTTCCAGCTGTGCGTCGATGCGTGAAAAATATTGAAATGAGACATGTGTATCTGCAATTCCGGGTGTATTAATGACCGAGCCTTCAATCAGGCGGCTGATTGCGATCATGTTTTTCACAGAGAAAATATAGCGAAAACCAGACTTTTGTATATCCTGCGGTTTGAGGCGCTCTACATACTCTTCTGTTTGCGGAGGAAAAAGCGGTAAAAGGTTGTGATAGAAAGTGGAAAGAATATCCTTGTTCATGTTTGCATTCGTATGACTTGCTCTCTCAACCAAGCTTTGATCGGTTCGCCTTGACCGTTGATGTGCTTATCCACGGCACGGGAATAGTTATTCATAAAGTCAACTAATTCCTGTGCAGGTCTTTGGTGGGTTTGCAGTAAAACTTTCAGCCATTCCATTTCATTGGAAACATGTTCCATATCACCGAGCTGCAGCGCCGCGATGATGTTATCGCCAAGGAATTGAATCCCTGTGTTCAAGCCATCCGGGCTGATAGAAAGAGGTGGTGTCAATTCTTTTATTGTGCTTTCGATATGAGCACGTTTTGAAACGAAAGCATGATGCGCGGCTTGATATTCTCGAGATACAGCTCTGGTGGTGTGCTCCTTGACTTTTCCCTTTAATAATTTTTCAATTTCTTCAAGGGAAGAGTCGATTGAAGTGCCTAAATAATGGCCTGGGACATGATCTATTATGCTGGGCCGCAGGTTGAAAATTCTCCCGCCAAAGCCTACTGGTGTGCGCAGGCTTGAGAGATTCAACGCGGTAAGTTGTAATGTGGCTGCGCTTGCCAGCGTTTGTGAAATAAGAATGACAAGATTGGCTTTTGTAGATGAAATGGTTTCTTCAAATCGGTCGGCTGGAACATTTGCCCCAAGGTAGATTACGTTGAGTCCGCGGCGGCGCAGGAGCAGGGAAAGTAGTAGGGGTGTGAAGGTGTGCCATTCATTGGGTGGACAGCCCACCAATACGGTTTGATTTCGTGATGGAGCAGGCGATGCGCTTAGAAGGGCATCCAGTCGGCGCATGGCAAGACCCGAAGCAAAGTGTTCCTGTTGCACAGATGCGTTGTTCTCGTACCAGAGTCCGCCAATCTCTGCCATGCCTTTTTGTAAAACATCCATGCAGACAGCCTCGACGGGGAAAATGGAAAAAGCTTGGTTTAAAACCTGCTCGGCATTTGATTCACTAAAATTCATGCAAGCAGCGATCCATTGCTTGCGAAGAGTATCCAGGTTTGTGCTGGGTGAGTAAATTGCAGGAAATGCTTGGATGGAGCTTAATGTTGAAGGAGTGACACCAGCCAACGGGTCAGTGCCCGATGCGGTTTGTTCATTCCACGAATCTACTGCGCGTGAAATGGATAGTCCCTCGGCTTGTCTTGCCAGTAACCATTTAATCGTCTCGATATCGTATTGCGAATAAAGCCGGTGACCGCCTGCGGTCCGTTGCGGCATGGGTAGACCATATCGTCTTTCCCAGGCGCGTAAAGTGTCTGCTGCCAGATTGGTTTCTTGCAGGACGGCTTTTAAGTTGTAGGCGGGATTTTTGCTAAGCGACATTTGATTCTCCGAAATGAATTAATCTGTGGCAGCCAAGACTGCGTTCTTCATGTTTTGCACAGATATTGTACCCATTTCTTTGAGAATTCGTTCAGTTGTTAAGCGAGCAGAAAGGAGAACGATTGGCAGGCCAGTGCCTGGATGGGTGGATGCGCCCGCGAAGTACAGGTTCTTATATTTCTTATGGCGATTGTGTGGACGTAAATACCCGACCTGCCAGAAGTTGTGACTGAGACCAAACGCGGAGCCATTGACGAGGTTGAAGCGTTCCTTCCATGTTTTGGGCTGGTACACGGTTTCAAACTTGATGTGACTCTCGAGGTCTGTTGCGCCTAATTCGTTTGCGAGGCGGGCGAGTACGGTTTCACGCGCACGTTTCACCATCGCATCCCAATCCTGTTCGCTGCGCGCATCAAGATGACCGACGGGCATGAGAACATATAAGGTGTCTTGTCCCTCTGGGCCAGCGGCTGGATCTGTCCGCTTGGGAGCATGGACGTAGAACGACGGAATTTCAGGCAAAGTGTGATCGTTGAAGATTTTCTCAAACGAGGCTTTGTAATCGCCGCCAAGAAAAACATTGTGATGCGCGATCTGTGGATATTCCTTATCCACGCCCCAATAAAACATGATCGTGGAACAGGTGTAGAGTTTATCTTCGATGAGTTTCTTCGCTTCGGCACGGTCAGGCAGTAATTGATCGTAGATGTATGGCAGGTCTGCATTGCCGACAAAAATATCAGCAGTCAATTCGCGGCCATCTTTCAAAATGACACTTTCCACTTTGGCTTTTGTTGTGTTTATTTTCTTCACTGGCGCATCGTAAATAAACTTCACGCCCAGTTTTTCAGCGACTTTTGTCAACGCTTGAATACCTGCATACATTCCGCCCATCGGATACCACACGCCTTCGGCGAGTTCAGTGTATTGAAGCAGGGAGTAGGTGGCGGGCGCATCGTAGGGGCTTAATCCCAGGTACATGTTTTGAAAAGTGAAGGCAGCCTTCAAGCGTTCATCTTTGAAGAAACGGCCTGTGTTCGTGTAATGCTTGCCTAATGCTTTCAGTTGAAAGATCAAAGGTAAATTGGACAAGCTGAAATATTCAAAGATGTTATAGAAATTACGCCCCACAAATTTTTCAAGCGATATTTTGTAGTGCTTGCTTCCTTCGGCAATGTAATTTAGAAAACCTGTGAAAGCAGTCTTTTCCACTTTCTCCAATTGAGTTTGCATTTTGCCGATGTCTGAGGTCAGCTCCAACTGCAAGCCATCGTCAAAGCGGACTTTGTACGTAGGGTCAATGCGGCGCAAGTCAATGTGATCGCTCATTTTTTCGCCGAGAGATGCAAAAGTCTCCTCCCAAACCTCGGGCATGAGAAACAGGGTCGGGCCAATATCGAAGCGATGACCATCTTGAATGATCTGGTTGCAACGTCCGCCAGGGGTGTCATTTTTTTCCAACACAATTACTTCATATCCATTTTTTGCGAGGCGGGCGGCAGTAGCAATTCCACCGATTCCCGCGCCAATTACCAAAGCAGTTTGTTTTTGCATTTTTATCTCCTAGTTTCTCAAAACATCAATAACAATCATTATATTCATTGTCTAATATTTGTCAAGGTTTATTCAATAATTTCTTTGCAAAACCTTGACAAATATGATAAATCCTGTAAAATATCGCTATTGACCTTACTAATTAAGCTACCAGAAACTATGTAGGAGAATATTATGCAAGCACAAGCAAACTGGGAAAACCAACTTCTTGATCTGGCTGGAAACATTCAGCACCCTTCAACCAGCCCATTTTTCTCGTATTGGGCAGGCGATGCATCCTTGCGGGCGGCTTATCAGCAAGCTGCTGTCATTACTGCCGAGCACAGTAAATCCTTTCACTTTGCCTCCGGGCTGCTTCCCGAAGAAAAACGTTCCGCAGTTCGCGCGCTGTATGCCTTTTGCCGTACAGTAGATGATATTGTGGATGAAGTTGAATTAAAAAAAGATCGAGACTTTGAATTGGAATACTGGCGTAATATTGTCCAAAACGCTTCTTCCTCGACCGATGACTTGGTTGCCTCCGCCTGGGCAGATACCCTTACTCGATACCATATCCCGCATCACTACGCTCTGCAGTTGATCGATGGCGTGGCGCGTGACCTTTCCCAATCTCGTTATCAAACCTTTGATGATCTTGCTACGTATTGTTACGGTGTTGCTTCTACAGTAGGGCTAATGAGTATGTACATAATCGGCTTCAAGAGTCACGAAGCTGTGCCGTATGCCATCAAACTTGGTGTTGCTTTACAAATGACCAATATCCTGCGTGATGTGGGTGAGGACTATCGTAATGGACGTTTATATCTCCCCCGTGAAGAACTGGCTTTCTACGGCATCAACGAAGCCGACATCGCCGAAGGCCATGTGACCGAGAATTGGCGTCAGTTCATGAAATTCCAAATTGGCCGTACACGCCAGCTTTATCAAGACTCGTGGGAAGGTGTCAAAATGCTTGAGCGTGAAGGCCAACTTGCGATT